>JAFDYY010000040.1 GCA_018267195.1 Bacteroidota bacterium
TGCCGCTTGCTTCGATGCCGCCCCACGTGTTCAGTGCCGAAGAGGCCGTGCCCGCAAAAGAAGCACAAGCGTGATGCTTATTGGCGATTATAGTTTCAACTTTTGTGGGTTTTGGTAGTTGTTCCAAAACTTGAGCGGGAAACGAGGCTCGAATGCCGGCCTTGCCGAGCATCCTCGTACTGCCGCACGGGACTCGCCAAACCTGATTTAATCACTACCTCTTGAGCGGGAAACGAGGCTCGAATGCCGGCCTTGCCGGGCATCCTCGTGCTGCCGCACGGGACTCGCCAAACCTGATTTAAGCACTTCCTCTTGAGCGGGAAACGAGGCTCGAACTCGCGACCCTCAGCTTGGGAAGCTGATGCTCTACCAACTGAGCTACTCCCGCTTGTTTTAATCAAAAAAATTCGATTAAACTGTAGGCTCAAAATTGAACATTCGCAGTTCAAATTCCAAATATGAATTATGTGTGAACAATAAACTATGTAGCTTTGGTTTGTACATCAATTTATAAATGAATGAAAAACACAGGAGTCGCTCTTCTGCTGATCGGAATCAGTTCTTGTTTCTACCACTTCGATACAGCTAAAAAAAAGTTGGTTTGGCAGGATGAATTCGATTATACCGGCTTGCCCGATTCTACCCGGTGGGGATACGACCTCGGTGGCAGCGGTTGGGGCAATAATGAAGCTCAGTATTATACCCATCGTATTAAAAACGCACACGTTGAAAATGGAATTTTAACGATTGAAGCCATTAAAGAAAATTATGGAGACAAGGAATTTACCAGCGCCCGAATGATTACTAAAAATAAAGGCGATTGGAAGTATGGCCGCATAGAGGTACGCGCTAAATTACCCAGCGGCAACGGCACCTGGCCCGCCCTATGGATGCTGCCTACCGACTGGAAATACGGGGGCTGGCCTGCCAGCGGAGAAATTGATATTATGGAACACGTGGGGTTTAACCCGGGTGTAATTCACGGCACCTTGCACTCCGAAAAATACAATCACATTAAACGAACCCAGCAAGAAGGCATGATTACCATTCCCGATTGCCAGGATGTTTTTCATGTGTATGCCATTGAATGGAGCGAAACCCGAATAGATTTTTTTGTGGACAACAAGAACTACCACTCGGTAACTAAAAGCCCCAGCGACAATTATACCGGCTGGCCGTTCGACCAACGGTTTCACCTCATCCTGAATATTGCCGTGGGCGGAAATTGGGGTGGCATGAAAGGAATTGATCCGGCCATCTGGCCGCAGCGTATGGAAGTGGACTACGTACGGGTATATCAATAAATAAATCCCGGATGCTTACCCAAAAAAGAAAACTCATTCTTGCCTCCGCTTCACCTCGCAGGCAGTTTTTACTGAAAGAGATTGGCCTTACTTTTTCTACAGATCCTCCACACATTGACGAATCTTTTCCGGATGATATGCCCCTTGAAAAAGTCCCCTCCTACCTGGCCGAAAAAAAAGCGAGGGCATTGCTTTCTAAAATTAAGAATGAAATAGTGTTGGCCTCCGATACGGTAGTGATTCTAAAAAATCAAATTTTAAATAAACCTCAAAACAGAAACGAAGCCTTGCAAATGCTGGGCAATCTGAGTGGGAACACCCACACGGTTGTTACGGCCGTATGTTTACTGAGCACAGAAAAATGCGAGTGCTTTGACGACCGCACTGAAGTAACATTCAAAAAATTAACAACCGAAGAAATAAATTATTACGTAGATAACTATCGCCCTTACGACAAAGCTGGCGCCTACGGTGCCCAGGATTTTATCGGTATGATCGCGATAGAAAAAATAGTAGGGTCGTATTTTACGGTAATGGGTTTGCCCATTCACAAAGTGTACGAACGGCTTCAATCATTTTAATACACTCATTAATTGTTCAGCCGTAATCGTGTATGCACACTTAAAATGTCCTTTCGGGCAATCTTTATAACCGTGTAAGCCACACGGGCGGCACACTAATTTTTCATTGGTCTCTACAATAAATGATTGCTTAGACAGCGGCCCAAAACCAAAAGCCGGCACTGTAGAACAAAACACGGCTGTTACCGGGGCATTCATGGCCGAGGCTATGTGCATAGGGGCTGAGTCGTTTACAAAATTCATTTCAGCATCTTTCATCAAGGCAGCCGATTCTAAGAAAGAAAGTTTGCCTGCCAGGTTAATAACATTTTCGTTGGCCGAGGCCAACCGGATAGATTCACAAGTATTAAAATCGCCCGGGGCTCCCAGTAAATAATAATGAGCATACCGGTCTCGTAATAAAACAAGTAAGTCAATCCATTTTTCGGCCGGTAATTGTTTAGTAAACCAAACCGAAGTGGGTGCTAAGCAAATATATTTTCCCTTTTTAAATAGATTAACTTTTTCAAAGTCATTCTGGGAAGGGTAAAGTTTGGGGTTGGCATATTGGCTGTCGGTAAGCTTTTCAATCAGTTTATGATTACGGGCCGCTTCATGAATATTATTAATAGAATGAGCCAATCGTTGAGTAAACAAAAAGGACAAGGGATTTTTACTGAAGCCTATTTTAATTTCAGCTCCGGAAAAAACGGTTATCATCCCCGAACTGGCAAACCGGTGAACATTTACCACAACATTGTATCGCTTGGTACGGATACACCGGATTAACATAAAAAGGTTTTTTATTTTCGATTGCTTTTTATCCCAAATCAGCACCTCGCGCACAAACGGATGCCCGACCAGCAACCCTTCATTTCCTTTACGCAAAAGAAAATCTATTTTTGATTCCGGATAATGCTGATGAAGTTTTTCGATCAGTCCGGTGGCTAAAACCACATCCCCTATAAATGCAGTTTGAATAATAAGAAATGACCTGGGGTGCAAAGGCTTTACCGGTTAAATTGAGTTTTGTACTGCACCATAGCCCTTTCAATAATTTTCATGGCTGTTTCCTTATTTTGAAAATCAGGAACCGTTACAATTTTATTTTCTAATTTTTTGTAACTCTCAAAAAATTCTTTGAGTTCCAGTTTAAAATGAGTTTGCAATTCACTAATATCATTCAGGTGTTGAGTGTTAGCATCATTTTCGGCTACGGCTAAAATTTTTTCATCGCCCAATCCCTGATCTATCATGCGCATCACACCTATTACCCGTGCGGGCACTAAGCACAAGGGCTGAATAGGCTCGCGGCATAAAATCATAATATCCAACGGATCGTGGTCATCGCCCAGCGTTTGAGGTATAAAGCCGTAGTTGGCCGGATAATAAACGGCCGAATACAGCACCCGGTCCAACCTAAGCAGGCCTGTTTCTTTATCCACCTCATATTTAGTGCGCATGCCGGCCGAAATTTCTACTATGCCATTAATGAGTTCGGGCGGATTCTTTCCCACCGGAGTTTCGTGCCATGGGTGTTTAATCATAATTTTAGTATTGATAAAAAAATCCTAATAAACCTCAGCAATTAATTACTACCTGTTTGTGCAGCACCTACAAAGACGAAAAGCTTTAAGTTGGAGGTAAAATAAATTTATTTTTTAGCAATGCGTGTAGAAATCAGACCGGTTTTTACAATGTAAATTCCGCTTGGCAAAGAGCTTAAATTCAAACTGACTCCTGCATTTGTTTCAGCTTGTTCTGAAATAAGGCTACTCACATTTTCTCCAATCATATTAAAAATACTCACCGGATATGCTCCTGATTGATAGTTTTTAATTGTAATCCAATCTTCCGTTGGGTTGGGACTAACTGTCAATTGAGGTTGGTGTGTATCTGAAATTTGGGCATCAACTACAAAGGATAGTGTGCTATTGCCATCAAAGTCCGTTTGTTTTAACCGATAATAATTTTGGCCAAAATTAGGTGAGGTATCCAAATATGAATACTTTTTTATTTCTTTCGAATTCCCAGCCCCTTTTATTTTGGAAATGACCACCCAATTCATTCCATCTGCAGACCGGAGTACTTCAAAATAGTCATTATTGATTTCGGTGGCTGTTTCCCATTGCAAATCAATCATTCCATTATTTTTAAATGCGTAAAAATTGAGAAGCTTGATTGGCAAAACAGAAGTTGTGGTGCGGAACGTGGCCATATCAGCCACAGCCGTACCATTGCCTCCCGAACTAAAATCAGCATTATAAGTTCCGGCTGTAGTTACGTTTTTATATTCAACTTGGTTGCTATTATTGTTAGCCGCAGAGGTAAATGTTGTGCCTTTGACTATTGCACCCATGGTGCCTCCGATGGCTGCACCATAAATAAGCTCATTAGTATAATTGACAATCGCAGAACCGCTGTTAAACGGAGTTACTGCAGTAATTGCAGCCGCTTTTTGATCTAGCGGATCGGAAGAGCCTATTCCGGAAAACTCGCTGGCAAAGATCTGTATAAACTGAAGACCACCGCCTATTGTCATAGGTGCGGCACCCGACATGGTTACAGTTAGTGTAAGTTTTACTCCACCCGTTATATTATAGGCATACCAAAGTTCTGATCTGTAATAGTTTACTCCACCCCAGTTAGTCGGGCCATTAATTTTAGTATAGGTATTAGACTTATTGTCGGTAATTGTGGATACATTTTTTACCTGACCTGAATACGAAATATGCACAACAACAAGATTGCCCGTGGTATTGTTTGCTGCAAATGTATTAGTCTGAGAAATTGAAGAAGAAGCATTTACTATAGTTCCTGAGTTCCAAGTCCAATTAGTTTGCACGTGTGTAGCTTGGGCATAACCTATAATAACCCCAACGCAAACAAAAACTGCGACTCCAATAAGTTTCAAATACATAAAATCTTAGTTTAAAGCCAACAATTTTGTAGCAAAAGTAATAAAATTCATTGACTGCCACATGGGCACACTTTTTCATTTCTTCCTCTCGCCATGCATCATTACAAACCCAAAAAAGTCAAAGGTGGCTTTGGATGTGCGGCTGAACTTGCGCTGCCTCTCGCGTAGCCTTGACTTTTTTGGAGCGGAGGCTTTGCCTGTGAGGAAGGAATGCCAACTAAAAAAGCTCAACTGTCAGATCAAGTCTTAACTATTACTGCTCAATAAATCAACAAAAAGATCTATACACGCTACTGTTGCCCTTAGCGCTACCTTGTATATAAAAATATTTTTTTTGATTATACCTTGAAGCCTTCGCCCTACCGGGCAAAACTTTGCTTGGCTTCAATTTTTAATTCTTCCCACTCATCGGCACGGGGGGTACGGCCTTTCTCAAATACTTCGTGCAACAGCCATTTCACTATCTCTTTTTTCAGGCCGAATTTCTTAACTAACGCTTCGCAGAAAGCAATTTCTTTTTTTTCTACTACCCCATCGGCCCACACCATCAGCATTAAATCGTAGAGTACATTCATTTGATCGTGAAAATTATCGGGCACATTAACGGAAAATTTCTCATTACTATCCATCAGCTCTTTTACCTGTCGGTCTTTTAGCCCATACCGCTTCCCTATTTTATACAGCATCTGCTGTTCTTTTTCATGCACAAACCCATCGGCTTTGGCTAACGCTAGCAGGTTTTTAATATGATTTTTTTTGTACGATAAATATTGGTGTTCGAAAAAACCGTTCATACTTGATAGATTAAAATTTTAAAAAAATATGAGTTTATTTACTTTGGCATTTTCACCCACTTTTTAGCGGAGCCGGCCGATTTTACTACCGTTTCTACAAACCTCATTCCGTGCACTCCGTGCTTTACATCCGGAAAATCATATTTCTCGGCATTGATTTTTTTGCCGGGCTTATAATCGCGCATAGCGTTGGTAAATGAGCGGTAAATATTGGCAAACGCTTCGAGGTAGCCTTCCGGGTGGCCGGCCGGTGTACGTATGTAGGCCTTTGCTTCATCCGATAAATATTTCCAGCCGGCCCGTAAAATTTCTTTGGGCTGGTCGAGCCATTTTAAAACCAATGTGTTGGGTTCTTCCTGCCGCCACTCCAAGCCTCCCTTTTCACCATAAATGCGAATGTTTAAATTATTCTCATCGCCTGCCGCCACTTGTGTAGCCAGCAATACGCCCGAAGCTCCGTTATCAAACTTCACCAGCATCGAGCAATCATCATCTAACTGTCTTCCTTCCACCACGGCATTCAGCATACTGCATACCTCCGAAATCTCGGAGCCCGTAATATATTCCGCCAGATTAGCTGCATGCGTACCAATATCGCCAATGGCTCCACCCCGCCCCGATTGCTTGGGGTCGGTTCGCCAGGAAGCTTGCAGGTTGCCCGTTTTTTCCAACGGCCCGGAAAGCCAACCCTGCGGATATTCTACAAATACTTTTCTCACCTTGCCGAGTTTTCCTGATTTTATTATCTGCCGGGCTTCTTTCACCATGGGGTAGCCGGTGTAGGTGTGGGTTAACGCAAGGATCAACCCTGTTTTAGCTACCAGTTTTTCGAGCGATTTGGCTTCGGCCAGTGAAAAGGCAATGGGTTTTTCTACCACAACATGAAAGCCCGACTCCAGCGCCATTTTAGAGGGACCATAATGCACGTGATTCGGGGTTACCACACTTACAAAATCTATGCGCTTATCGGGCGGCATATTTTTTTCTTTCTCAAACATTTCCTGATAGGTGGCATAGACACGGGCTGGGTCTAAGTAGAGCGATTCGCCTGTTTCTTTAGATTCTTTCGGGTCTATACTGAATGCTCCGCACACCAGTTCTATTTGCCCATCAATAGCCAATGCCTTGCGATGCACCGGACCAATAAAGGAGGTAAGCCCACCGCCTACCATCCCCATTCTTAGTTTTCTCTTCACGCTTTGTCTTTTTTCTTTTTCTTGTTAGAATCTTTTTTTTGATCCTCCTCACCCAGCAGTACAAGTTTGGCTTTTTGAAGCTCTTGTTTCTGCGCCTGGCTGACGACCGGATAACTGAGCTCCAATTTATCAAATTGTTGAGATATAACCGTAGCAATGGCCAACCGGGCAAACCATTTATCGTCTGCCGGGATGATAAACCACGGGGCGTAATCGGTAGAAGTGGCCTCAAAAGCCTCTTCATAGGCATGTTGATATTTATCCCAAAAGGCTCTTTCTTTCAGATCGGAGAGTGAAAATTTCCAGTTTTTTCCGGGGTCTTCGATGCGCTCGAGAAATCTTTTTTTCTGTTCTTTCTTTGATACATGCAGGAAAAATTTCATAATCACCATGCCGTTATCAGCCAGGTTTTTTTCAAACCGGCATATCTGTTTGTATCTTTTTTTCCAAAACTTATCGTCTACTTTATCTACTGTTTCTATGCCGGGAATATTTTCGTTTAAAATCCACTCAGGGTGAATTTTGGTAGCCAGCACGTTTTCATAATGCGAGCGGTTATGGATAGCTATTTCTCCGCGGGCCGGTAAGGCAACCTCATGCCGCCAGAAATAATCATGATCAAGTTCTTGTGCATTGGGCGCTTTAAAACTATACACTTTAACACCCAATGGATTAAACCCGGACATAATATGTTTTACAGCACCGTCTTTGCCGGCTGCATCCATTGCTTGTAAAATAATAAGTACACTATACCGGTTATGAGCATACAATTTATCCTGCACATCGGCCAGGTACTTGCGGCTCGACTGGAGTCTTAACTCCGATTCTTGTTTGTTTAATACTTTGCCTTTGTAGCCGGTTTCAAAGTCTTTCAATTTTACTTTTTTACCGGGGCGCACAGTCATTTTTTTAATGGGCACTAAATATTCGTCAATTTTCATGGTGGTGTGGGTTTAATATCTCTCAATCTCTGAAAGACCACACAATCTACTCATGATTTATGTCATGTGAGGTTTCTGACAAAAAACATCTTTTCTTTTCGTGTCTATTGATTACATTTAGTAAACCAACCAATTCAAAATCATGAAGGCATCTCTTACTCTATTTTGGGTTATTGTTGCAGCAACAATACCTCAGGCATTTGCCCAAACTGATGAAGCAGCCATTAAAGAAGTGATTGCACAAGAAACGTATTCTTACTTTACGGTAAACCGGAAAAGCTGGGAAGATTGCTGGCTAAAAGTTCCATATGCCTATTGGTCGTATTCAGATTCTACCTGGGCCAGTTTTGTTGATGGGTGGGATGCCATCGATAAAAATTTTGATAATTACTTTAAAACAGCAAAACCTTCGCGAGCTGAAATTACCAATGAATGGAGCTATATAAAAATTTATGGCAACAGCGCCTATGTTCGGTTTGTGCAAAAAGTAAAAGACCAGATAGACCATGACGACACCTCGCAGGTACGGGTTATGGAAAAGAAGAACGGCAAATGGAAAGTGGTTTGTGTATCGGCTGTTGCTTTTTATCCTAAACAATAATATCAGTACTGATGTGTGGCCAGCAGTACTAAAGTGCAGGCTTCTGTTGTTTCTATTTGCTGCCTCTGAGTCAGTTTTTCAAACTCCGGGTTTTCTGTGCCGGGATTAAATATAATCCGCTTGGGCTTTAACGACAGAAGGTATTCGTACCATTCCGGTTGGTGCGATGGATTAATGTATAAGGTAATGGTGTGCACCTCATCTACTGCCGGTTTTTTCTTTAGATCTAAAATTTCTTTTCCCAACACCGTTCCCTTTTTTATCCCCACTGGTACAAACTCAATTCCTTTTTCTGAAAGTCGTTCGGCAGCCAGGTAAGCATACCTTGTGGGGTTGTTGGTGGCTCCGATTATTACTGTTTTTTTTATCTCGTCCATAGTATCGCTTCTATTCAAAAATATTTTTTAGCAACTGCCTCGGCACACCGCTCACCATCCATGGCAGCCGATACAATTCCACCGGCATAGCCGGCCCCTTCGGCACAAGGAAATAACCGCTTTACCTGAACATGCTCCAACGTTTCTTTGTGGCGCGGAATACGTACAGGCGAAGAGGTGCGGCTTTCCACACCTACCACCTGAGCTTCGTTGGTAAGATAACCCTTCATCCGGGTGCCAAAGTTCCTGAATCCCACAATTAAACTTTCGGCAAGAAAATCAGGAAGGATGGATTTCATATCCACACTGGCCAATCCGGGTTGGTATGAAGTGTCTAACAGGGAAGGCGATATTTTATTGCTCACAAAATCAATCAGACGTTGGGCAGGTGCTGTTTGTCCACCCCCCGCCACACGGCAAGCCTTCTGTTCTATTTCTTGCTGAAAATACATTCCGGCCAAGGGCCCCTGATTTGAATACGCTGTAAAATCTTTTTCGTTAACCGTCACTACAATACCGGAGTTGGCAAAATGCGAGTCTCTGCGCGAAGGGCTCATCCCATTAACAACTATTTCGCCTGAGTGGGTGGCGGCTGGCACTATGAAGCCACCCGGACACATGCAAAAGGAGAAAACGCCCCGCTCTATACCGTTCCACTTTGCCTGATGAACTAATGCATACGGAGAAGCCGGCAAAAACGGGCCGCGGTCAGTAGTACAATGGTATTGAATTTTATCAATCAGGTTTTGCTGATGCTCTACCCGCACCCCCAGTGCAAATGGTTTGGGTTCAATTACCATTTGTTTACGATGAAGAAGTTCAAAAATATCGCGAGCCGAGTGGCCTGTAGCCAAGATTACACTTTTGCCTTTATACTCTGTTCCATCGGCTGCTATCACGCCTTTTATTTCGTCTTCTTTTAAAATAAAGTCCGTTACTTTTTTCTCAAACCAAATTTCGCCTCCAGCTTGGCGAATACTCTCGCGCAGGGCAGCTACTATTTTAGGCAGTTTATTGGTACCGATATGCGGATGGGCATCGAATAAAATTTCTTCGGAGGCTCCATGTGCTATTAATATTTGCAGAATACGATTTACATCTCCCCTTTTGGTGGAGCGAGTATAAAGTTTTCCATCCGAATACGTGCCCGCTCCGCCTTCACCAAAACAGTAGTTAGAATCAGGATTAACAATATGTTCTTTATTTATTGCTGCCAAATCGCGCCTGCGTACCTGCACGTCTTTTCCACGCTCTAATACAATCGGTTTAATCCCTAACTCCATCAGCCGAATGGCCGCAAACATACCGGCCGGGCCGGCTCCTACTATAATTACCGGTTCCTTTTTATGCACCTCCGGGTAGGCTGCCGTATAGGTAGCCGGGGCATATCCGTGTGGGTGAATTTCAACTTGAATTCTTACCACCGTTTTTTTTCCACGGGCATCAACCGATCTCCGCACGGGGCGAATGTACACCTCGTGGGCATCGAGTTTCAGTTTCTCATAAAGCGCAGAGTTAAGCCGGGTTTCGTCAAAAGCCTCTTCAGGAGAAAGAATAACCTCAGTTTTATTATGCATAGGAAAGGGAGTTAACCTCTCAATCCACAAAGATAAAATTTCCGGGGCATGACTCGTTCGGCAGGTGTGCATTTAAGATTTATATTTGCGCCTTATTTCTATTTCATGAAACGGAATTTTATTCAGGAACTTAAGTGGCGTGGCATGTTGCACGATGTCATGCCGGGCACCGAAGAGCAGTTGACGAAAGAAGTTACTGCGGGCTATATCGGGTTCGACCCTACTGCCGACTCGCTGCACATCGGCAACCTGGTGCAGATTATGACACTGGTTCATTTTCAGCAGGCAGGCCATAAACCTGTAGCTCTGGTGGGCGGAGCCACCGGCATGGTAGGCGACCCCTCGGGCAAATCGGCTGAGCGCAATTTGCTCTCGGAGGAAGTACTTCGCCATAATGAATCGTGTGTAAAAAAGCAGTTAGAAAAATTTATTGATTTCTCGGGCAGCAACCGGGCCGAAATGGTGAACAACTACGATTGGTTTAAATCCATGAATTTCCTGGAATTTATTCGTGATGTAGGAAAACACATAACGGTTAACTACATGATGGCAAAGGATTCGGTTCAGAAAAGATTAGAAACAGGCCTTTCGTTTACTGAGTTTACCTATCAGTTAGTGCAAGGCTATGATTTTTACTGGCTCTACCAAAATAAAAACTGTAAACTTCAAATGGGGGGCTCCGACCAATGGGGAAATATTGTAACCGGCACAGAACTCATCCGCAGGAAGGCAGGCGGTGAAGCCTTTGCGCTTACTACCCCGCTTATTAAAAAAGCAGACGGTACAAAATTTGGAAAATCGGAATCGGGAAATATATGGCTCGATCCCCAAAAAACATCGCCTTACAAATTTTATCAATACTGGCTCAATACCTCCGATGAAGATGCCGCCAATTTCATACGTATATTCACCCAAAAAATTCAGGAAGAAATTGAAACCCTTATCACCGAACACAGCAAAGCTCCACATCTTCGTTTACTGCAAACAGAATTAGCCAAAAGTATAACTGAGCGTGTTCACTCTACTGCCGAATTAAATCAAGCTATTAAAGCTTCCGGTATTTTATTCGGACAATCGGTAGCCGAAGATCTGGCCGCATTAGATAAAAAAACTTTTTTAGCTGTTTTTGAAGGGGTGCCTCAAATTACCATTCCCTCATCCGCATACCACAACTGTACCAACGGAATTGATTTACTTTCCGAAATTACTGAAGGAAAAATATTTCCATCTAAAAGCGAAGCCCGCAAAATGATTGCCGGTGGTGGCGTAAGCATCAACAAACAAAAGATAGAAGATGGCACCCTGAAGCCTTCTTTTGGTCTGCTTCATAACAAATACCTGTTAGTGCAGAAAGGAAAGAAAAATTATTTTTTAATTGAAATGGCAGACTAAGGTATGATCGCTTCCTGGAGAGAAGCTTTTCAAAACAAACGCTTCCTTATTTATTTTCTTATATCGCTGGCAGGCTTGATCGCCTTCGCCCTTTTTCTACCCTATTTCTTCAACCATATTCTGCTTCCTAAACCTGGCCAACAACTAACAGACCCTGTCTTAAATTTTTTTATTCCGAGAAACTGGTCTGTCGAAATTTTCATTCTGATCTATTTCAGTGCCATCATTTCTATCATCAGCAACCTGTATAAACCTAAAATACTTTTACTCGGGCTTCAAAGCTATGTACTGGTAAATTTTATGAGGCTAACGAGTTTGTATCTCTTTACGTTAGAGGCCCCCGAAGGCATTATTCCGCTGGCCGACCCTTTCCTGTCTATATTTGCCTACGGGCAAGAGGTCTATGTTAAAGATTTGTTTTTTTCGGGGCATGCCTCCACACTGGCTGTTTTATTTTTAATTGAGGAAAGAAGGTTTATTAAATGGTTTATTTTTTGCGCCTCTCTATTCATGAGCCTGTTTTTGATTTGGCAACGAGTGCACTATTCCATAGACATAATCGGGGCCTACTTTTTTTCATTTATAGTAGTGCGGATATTCCGGTATGTTAACCGGCATTTGTGATCTCTGCTATTAACCTAAGCAATCGCAACGTTTTATCTAAAATTCTATTAATTTTGCAATTACATTCAAATAAACACATGGATCTGAATACGATGTCTGGGGCGAATAGGAATGGAGATGGCCATCTAAACGGTAACAATACCGGAAACGGTCAGCCCAAAGGTAAAGATCCTTATAAAAACAACTACCCTGTTTTTCAGTTTGGCGATAAATTAACAGCCGAGCAGAAAGCTTTTTTTGATAAGAACGGTTTTCTGCATTTTAAGCGCTTCATCTCACAAGATCAGGTCGCTCAACTCCTCAATGCCTCTCAGGATCTTCAAAATGAATGGATCCGTAAAGGGTTAAAATCGATCAATGGCGTACCCATTAAATACGGTACCGATATCAATGGCGAACGCATCGTACAACGGTTTGCTTTCATAAACCAGCACAATGAACAGTTTGCCGAACTGCTGCGCGACACTCGATTAAAAAGCTTGTTCGATTTAATTGGAGCAGACGATTGCCGCATTGGCGAAACTGAAAAAGATGGGTTAGTATTGAACCATTACATCAATACAGAGGAAAGCAATTACAGTCAATTAGGCTGGCACACCGATGCCTTGCGCGATATTTTTCAGGGACAAAAAGTAATGCCCATGCTGAATGTGGGTATCCATCTCGATAATTCGACCACCGACAATGGCGGTTTGCGAATCATTCCCGGCACCCACAATAAAGGTTTGGGCACCATGCTGTTTAAAAAAATGTATTTTATCAGCCACAAACCCGACAAGAAAGAAGTGGGCTTAAATGTAGAGGCGGGCGACCTTACCGTGCACGATGGCCGGTTGTGGCACCGCGTGGCACGCTCTCCTTTTACCGGAGAGAAGAGCCGCAGACGCGTGATGTATGTACCTATCATTACCGGAAAATTTATTCCGCGCGATAAACACAGCAAGCCTTTATTTTACCAACGTCTAATTTCTATTACCAATAAATAATGCCTTACGCATTGATTACCGGAGCCAGTGGGGGCATTGGCTTGGCCATGGCTCATGAACTGGCTCACCGAAAAATTGATTTACTTTTAGTAGCCCGGTCAGCAGAAAAACTTTTTCAAACGCAAAAAGAACTTACCGAAAAGTATGGTGTACGAATTGAGTGTCTGAGTATTGACCTTTCCTTAGCCGGTAGTGCCCATGCTGTTTTAGACTGGACCATAAAAAATAATTTTTCCGTACTTGCTCTTATCAACAATGCCGGCTACGGCACCTGGGGCGAAGTGGCAAAAACCCCTTTGGAGAAACTGACCAACATGATGCAGCTTAATATGATTACTCTGGTGGAGTTGTGCCATGTTTTCCTACCCCAACTTAAAAAACAACCACAATCGTACATCCTGAATGTAGCCAGCACAGCCTCTTATCAGGCTGTACCTACCTTGTCTGTTTATGCTGCCAGCAAATCGTTTGTAGTACTTTTTACGCGAGGGCTAAGAAGAGAACTTAAAAGCACTTCCATTTCCGTTACTTGTGTAAGCCCCGGAGCTACCTCCACCAACTTCATCAGCCGGGCCGGCTTAGACAGCATGAAAGAACGCGCAGAAAAATTCAGTATGAAACCGGATGCCGTTGCTAAAATTGCTATTCGCGGAATGTTCAGGCGAAAAGCAGAAGTGATTACCGGTTTTGCCAATTGGTTAAGCGTTCAACTCACCTATTTATTGCCAAAATTTATTCCTGAGAAGATTGCCGAAAGCCTGTACCGAAGCAAATCTTAAAAAGCTTCAGTTATATAAAAATAAAATCCGTTAGACTGTTGCCCAAAGCCCACGTCAAATCTAAAATTTAATTTTTCTTTAGGGTCAATGGCATAGCGCAAACCTGTACCCAAAGAAGGTTTCAGGCTACTAAGGGTTATCAAATTATCGGCTGTACTCGCCACTCTTCCGGCAGCGGCAAAAAACACCATTCCGAAGCGTTTGTAAACAGGAAACCGGTATTCGCTTTGCAACGCCACAAGATTATTGTCGGTGTAGCGGCCTTCGTAATAGCCGCGCATAATGCTGTTGCTTCCGATATTGGCCATACTCCGTACGGGCACGGTGCCGTTATTAATCAACATTACAAGTTGCATGGCAATAACACTATTTTTCTTGACGGGGAAATATTTTCGCACATCAAGTGTGTGCGAGGTGTACCTATACTTACTTCCAAAAGCAGGGCTAAAGTCACCAAAATAATAAGAGAAATAAAATCCTTTGCTGGGGCTAAACGCATTATCCCGGCTATCCCACGAAGCCACGGCCCCTAGCCCGGCAATGTAACTTCCTTTTCTGCCGGGCACGTTCTGCAGATCAAATTTGCTGGTGCCGGGTGGCATCCCCGATCCATATTCAAACGAAAATACATTTTGGATTTCGAAAGCAGGTCCTAAAAAAAGTTTTTTATAAGTTTTGCGTAAAAGCTGAGGAAACAAATAAAATTGTCCCACGGTATATCGTTCAAAATCATTGGTCGAATTATCGCCTAATCCCCAAAAGCGATCGGGAAAGTAACTGGCCGAGGCTTTTGTTTTTAAAATGAAATTTTCATTATGGAAAAAAATAATACTCTCCATGCCCAGCACCGCCTGTTTACGCAACGTGTACAGCCCCAATGCCTGAATATAGGAAGTGCGCACAACGGAGTCGCGACCTAATTTGAAGTAAAAATTTCCAGCGCCCCCAAAAGCCAGTGTTGTTTCGGGCGAATAGATCACAGCCGGGAAAGCAAATAGCTTTTTCTTTTTACCTTTTTTAGTAACGGAATCTTTTTCCAGGTTTACCTGTGCCGAAGAAGCGCTTGCATATGCAAATGCTATGGAAAAAACCAGAAGGCGCAGCAGGTTACTCAACGTATAAAAAAACTGGGCGCAAAGATGATCATTTCGTTTTTAATAGGAAAACCACCTTGCCTTTAGATTTTTCGGGCGCTTTTCCGTTGGAGGTGCGAATCAACGAATTTTTTCTGATCTCCTCTTTCAATAATTGTTCGGCCTTGGGGCTTAGTCCTCTTTCTAAGGTAGTAATCCCCACAATGTCTCCATCCTCATCACACTCAATTTCAAATACAATTCGCCCGTCCTCATTGTCCGGCAGATCTGGTGTTTTTGGTTTAGAAGCCCACTCCCACCCCGCCATCGCTAATCCAAATCCATCTCCCCCGCCACCGCCACCCGGTTTTCCATATAGTGCTTTGGCATCTAATTTTCCTTGCGGATTACCTTTATCGCCTATTTTACCTTGATCATCTCCCTGGCTTAGGGTGCTCTCACCTTTCTTCAAACCCTTATCGCCCGTATAAACAGCTTCTTTATTTAAAACCGGTTTCTTTTCTACAGGTGTTTTTTTCTCCACCACCGTTTCAACTTTTTTTTCCTTGGGTTTTACTTCTGTTTTCTTGGCATTTTCTTTTACCAACACATCACTCGTTTCATCCGAAACAATACCCGGCTTTTCTTCTACTTTCGCTTCCGATTTTTGTACTTCTTCCTTTATGGGGTCAGGCTCTGTTTTTTGTTCATCCGCTTTAATTCCTCCGCTTTTATCGTCTGTAGCCGCGTTACCTACGGTGGTTTCCGGTTGTATTTCTCCTCCTCCCTGGTCATCAACTCCATAGTTAAGCACAACCCCATACTCCGGAGCGGGCGGATATGGAGCCCGCCAGGAAATCAAGAAAAAAAAGGTAAGGAAAAGACAAGCATGAATGCTTGCCGAGAAGGCAAATGCTATTCGTTTATTTTTTTTATCGTTTGCACTCTCCAGCATGGGAGATAAATAGATTAATATTTCATTACCCAAAGTGTATTACCGTACTCCGTCTTTGAAGCATCGGCACTGGATTGCGCGCTGGCATACGAATCAAAATCGCCAATACCCAATCGGTAATATTTCCATTTGCCAAAAGGTGGAATAATTTTGCTGCTAATCCCTTTCGCACTCAATATTTTAGCACGATCCATTGCTAAATCGCCATCAATCGAACTAGAGACAATAACAAAGTAATGCCCGGTGCGTTGAGCGAGTGTCTCGATGGTTCCATCGGCCGGTTTAGCGTTAGCTTTTGCTTCGGCTTCTTGTTTCAATCTCAACTCTTCGGCTTCTTTTGCTTTACGATCTGCTTCAGCCTTCCGTTCAGCCTCGGCCTTGTCTTTAGCCAATTGTTCTTGCTTGGCCTTCTTTGGCAGGTAAACAAATTTATATATCATAAAGCCGGCAACACCTACTACTAATGCTATAATAATACCAATCACAAGAGGGGCTTTAGAAGAAGTAGTTTCTTCTTCAAATTCATAAACATCTTCGGGTTTTTGCTGAGCATGTTCATCCTGATGAAATTCCTCTTCGCGTGGCTCCTCGTGTTCTTCGCCTGTAGTTTCTTCCGTCTTTTTTTCTTCAAGCTGATCCAATGGCTTGTATTCAATTTCAGGAAGGCCAAAATTCTCTTCGTCTTGTTGGTTTTTCTGAATATCGTCTGATTCGTTTGCCATTGTATTAATGTTAAGGTTTACTGATGCTATTACAAAAATAAAGCATTTTCCTTGAAATAATCTATCGCAGGTTCAGATTTGTGAGGCACTCTAAAAACTCCAACTAGCCCCGCCCAATACCTGAAACCCTCGTACGGGATACCCCATGTACAACTGGTAGTCGCTTGCCAGCATGTTATTAAAATTCAAGAACACTACAAATTGTTTAGATACCCTGTAATCTATTTTGAAATTCAGGTCAACGGCCGGGTTGAGCATTACCATTTTCTTGGCTTTTGCATCCAGGGCTTTAATTCCACCTTGTGCAATAAAATCAGCACTCAAAATAATTTTCTCATAAATATTGAAAGATGAACGGAAAGCTACCCGGTAGGTGGGCCGCTGCAGGGCTGTATTGCTAAATGTATTAGCGATACCATAATAAACAGCTACCTGATCGGCCACCGATGTGGCATAGGAAAAATAATCTCCGCGCAAGCCTACAGTAGCTTTGTCTGTAACATAATTTAACTCACCAAAAAAGGAAGTGCGCTGCGTAGCTCCTTTGTCATAAAAGGTATTGAATTTATTTCGGCTCTTTTGAGCTGTATCGGCTTGATAAAAATACAAGTTTTTTAAATTGGCAAAAGAAAACCCTGCTCCATACGAAACCTTTCCACCGAGCTTTCCGCGAAGACCAGCCAAAAACTCAATTGTTCGGTTGGTATTGAATAATCCGATATTAGAATTAATCCAAATGTTTTCACGCGCTAGTGTATGCAGCGATACCCGATCAACATCTCCGGTAAGAGCCGCATACGCCTGCACGGCATCGCTCAGCACATAGTTGGCGCGTAAATCAGGATAAATATGTATTCCGTTTTGTTTACCAATGGTATCGTTTTCTACAGCTGCATTAAAGCCAGCCTGTAATGATAAATTTTCAAGTGGTTCGAATTGATAGGATGGTCTTACCTTCAAAATATTTCTGATTTTAGAAGGGTACAGTTGATCTTTTCTGTTCATTAAAAAATAATCAGCCTCTACTACTACCCTTTTCTTTGAATCAATTTTATACTGGCTTGAAAAATTAAGATTTACTTCATTTTCGCTGGCTTCGTAATGATCCGAAAGATAGCTGTATCCTCCTTTCAGGCTGTATTTAAAATCCGATAACTTAGAATTTTCTAATTCTCCTCCGGCACTGAAAATATTATAGCTTTGGAGAATGGTGTTTCTATCAACTGCTAATCCCGGCTGATATCCATAAAAATGAGTAGTGATGTTTTCATACCCGGCAAACCCGCTTAAGGCCACATAGTTATTCATGCTTTTGCCAAACACACGAAGCTCCGTGTTTCCACTGGCCGAGTTTTTGCCATCTACGGGGCCCGTCATAAAACTACGGTGATAAAACTTGGCTCCATAGTATTTGTTCTTATCCCGCTTGTTGGTAACATACGCTTCGGCATACGGTGAAGTGTAGTTTCCTAACCCGAGGCTAATGTAGTTACCATAGATTTTGGAAATCGGTTCTTCTTTCAGTTTTAGCGGGCGGATAGAGGGTGTGTAATCGGGTACATCAAAAAGGATATTTTTATATTGATATGTAATAGCCGGCTTAATGGGCTCGACCGACCGTGGCGGTACTTTTTCAAAATTGCGAGAAGCCTGCGGCAGAATAATTTTCCGGTCTTTGGTGATCTGGATTTCAACTTTTTCAATTTCACCTTCTCCCCCCCATTTTTCATTCTGGTCTTGTGCTTTCCCTGTAAAAGACAAAAACATCCACAGGCCGATCAAACTGCAGGTTATTGCACGATCGTACACCGCTATTTTATCTCTTACGTTTTTCACAGGTAGTAATTTTTTCATTTTCGATTTTTCGTACTGTCGCCCTGTAAACTTTGTTTCTTCTTGGTATCTCCTTCATCCATTCGTTTTAATTTTTCGGATGCTTTCTTTTTAATTTCTTCTACCGGAAAATTATCTACCAGTGAAATGAGCGTTGCTTTAGCCTGATAGGCATTATCCATTTTTAAATAACTATCGGCCAGCAAAAGATACGATTTGCCCACCCATTCGGGGTAGGACGAAAAGTCGGCATTTAACCCAAAGAGTGTTTCGTTGCATTGTTTGTAATCTTTGGTGAGATAAAAAATTTCAGCCAAGCGATATTTAGCTTCTGCGCCAAACTCATCTTGCGCTGCGTTAATGGTGGTTAAAAATTCGTCTTTGGCCGTTTCATAATCTCCTTTGCCCATCGCGGCCTTTCCGAGAAACAAACCGGCTTTGTTTTGAGCCCCTGCATTAACGCTGCCATTTTGCAAAATGATTTTTGCATACACCATAGTGGAATCATATTGTGCAATGGCATAAAAAGATTCCATCAGGCCATTCCATGCGGTATATTGTTCTTTTTTATTAGCCGCCTGTTTAGCCAATGCACGGTAAAAGGGAAGAGCCGATTCAAAGTGGCCTTGCCTAAACTCCAACTCGGCCACCCGTGCCGTAACTTTACTGGCCGATGCAAATGTTTTGTCGCTGGCTATCTCATTATATATACCCAGTGCCTTTACTAAATCTTTAGTACGGTAATATGATTCGGCCTGATAGTATTTGGCTTCCGTAAGTTTTGAACTTTGTGGATAGGTAGAAATATAATTATCTAAATTTTTTATAGCATTCGTGTAGTCCTGGCTGAAGTATAAATTCTTGGCGGCTTCAAACTCTACGGTTTCTATTCCTTTGGCATCCGGATTTATTTTTTTGTAAGCCGCCAGGTATTTATTAAACTCGGCCGACCGGCCCGCCAAATTCAAGGCTTCCTGCAAGGGCAGCAATACATCCTTCGTAGCCGGGTGGCTCCCGTATTTTTCTATGGCTGTAATGTAATCCTGTGCTGTTTTGTTATATTCTTTTAGATTATAATTGGCGGCTGCCCTGCGCACATACGCATACGGCACAAACCGTGACGATAGATTGTTATCGATCAGATTAGTATAACCACTAACAGCCTCCGCATAATGGCCTTGCTCAAATTCTTGTTGTGCCAATTGAAATATTGCCTCATCAATAAAACGCGAGTGAGGGTAATCGCGCACCACACGCCCCAGTTCAGCTTTGGCTTCTCCGTATTTCTGAAGAATACCTAAGATAATACCCAACTGAAAGTGAGCATAGTCTTCGTCTGATGTTTTTAGCGTCAATGCTCTCCGGTAGAAACTTAACGCATCATTATACGATTTAGATACATAGGAACAATCGGCCAACCGAAGCGCACCATCGGCCAAGTTAGGCTGATTCGCAGGCGACTTGGCCACAAACTCTTTAAAACTGAACAAGGCTCGGTCGTATTGCTGAATATTAAAATAGGCGTACCCCAACCCATACCGGCATTTCAGTTTTAAGGTTGCATTATTCGTTTCATCCAGCGCTTTCAGATATTGAGCTGCCGCCTGATCATATTTTCTGCCCACTGAGTATGCTTCTCCGTTCCAAAAGCTTGCCTCTGCCACATACTCACTTTCTTGCGGGTGGGCTAATGATTTTTCGAAATACTGAACAGCTTGCGGATAATCTTCCTGATTAAACAACTCCATCCCTTTCAGCATCGTGGCCTTTTGGTATGCCCGCTCCACTGCTGTGCTTCGGTTTGGCAACGCTTCAATGTATTCAATGGCTTTGTTAAAATTATTGGCGTTAACATAAGCTTGCGAGAGCAATTCCTTTATTTCTATACTGTGAGTGCTGGCCGGATAACTTTTTAAAATCCGTTCAAACTCGTTAATCGCCTGATCGGGGTGCCCCAGTTCATACGCTATTTTAGCAAACTGAAAAGCCGATTCTTCTGCCAAAAGAGCGTCTGCCTTGTAGCGTTTGGCTACCTCAAACGAAGTGAGCGCCAAAGGTTTTTGATTGCCTCTTAAATATAACTGACCCAGGTAAAAAGCCGAGTAGTACCCAATGGAGTCATTATCGGCAAAAGAATTTTTCAGGTACGATATAGCTTTAGCATCCTGCCCAATGACATAAGCCGAGTAACCTGCCCGGTACAAAATAGTTTTACCTGCTTTATCTTCCTTGCCGGCTAAATATTTGTCGTAACCGGTCAGTGCATTTTTATAATCTGATTTTTTATAAAGTGCTTCGGCCGAGAGCAACGAAATTTCATCGGCATTGACCAGGTTATTTCTATTACTGACTGACCGCGCATACTCTATCAACAGATTGTATTCCTTTTGTTTGTAATAAACATTAGCTATGAGGTAAGGTACAATACCCGTATAAGCCTCGGCCTGCTCCGCCCTCTTTAAATCAGTAAGGGCATTAGCGTAATCGCCCAAACTATACTCGGCAAAACCGGCATAATAGCTGGCTGCCGGGCCATACTGACCGCCCTGCGTTTTAATGAAATTAAACTGATCGAGGGCTTCCTTTAATAGTTTTTGGCTAAACAAGCTATATCCCCAATGAAAATGAGAGGCATTTTGTTGAACCATGGAAAGTGCCGTAAAATCAACTTTGGAGAAATAGGCAGCCGCCTTTTTATAATTTTTTCCTGAATAGAAAAAATGTGCCAGCTCGTTATAAGCCATCCACGTGCGTGGCGAAGAAGGGTTGTTATCTATAAAATCTTGCACTTGTTTTTCGGCATCGCTGTGGTAGAGATTCAGCGAGCAAATAGCCCGGTAGTATTCGGCATCTTGCCGTTGTGTGTGGTGGCTGCCGGATATACCCAAATACTGATTAAAATTTTCGCGGGCAGCCGAAAATTGATTTTGTGCCAGCAGTTCCACCCCTCTTTTATAAAGCCGTTCACTTTTTTGCTGGAGCAATACATCTTGTGCCTGCACTGCCGTAACCGATAACAGAAGTATAAAAAAACGAATAGTAAAATTCATTGGGAATAAAGAAGCTAAAGAACAAACAAAGGGTGTTCGAATCAGTTTTTTATTAAAACTTTTTACGGAAGGTTTTATTGCGGGTTTCAGTTTAAAAAATAAATCCATGCAAAAAATAAGTGAAGCATGAAAAACACAAAATCAAAGGTAGCAAAAAAGTGATAACAAACCCTCTTTTTGCTATCTGGCCATTCTCTTTATATCATTGCTTCTGCGCTCTATGTAAAAAAATTGATACGATGTTTTCTACACCAAAATTCGGAACACCAGTTCTTTCAAAATCTGTCCTTCGCCTTCGTTGCCCGAGTTAACGCCTTTCAGCTTCAAATCGGTTTGGCTTAAAAGGGAAACGATCTCCATTGCTTTTTGTTGCGGGTACCGTTGCACGGCAGCCGCATAATCCTTCGCTGCATACGGGCTGATCTTCAGAGCGGTGGCCAGTCCTTGCGGAGAGCGGTCTGGCGCGTGGTGGGCTGCCAATACTTTACTGAAAAAGGAATACAAAAAAGCCACGGTGGGAATAGCCGGGTTTTTCTTCGGGTTCGCTTCAAAATAGTTTACAATTTTGGCGGCTTGCAACCCGTCTTTACTTATTAATGCACGCTGTAACTCAAAAATATTGTACTCGCGGCTGATGCCCACCTTGGCCATGACTTCAGTAACCCGAATGGGCTCGTTCGGATTATGGTCAATTAATATTTTGTCAATTTCATTAACCAATCGGTTTAAGTCGTTGCCTACATACTCGGTTAGCATACGGGCGGCCTCTTCATCGAGCCAATATTTTTTGGCCGTCATGTACTCCATTACAAACTCTACTAATTGGTTATCGTAAGGTTTTTTAAATGTAGCCGTAGTGGCCAACTGTTCGGCTTTCTTGCCCAACTCCCTGCGCTTGTCTAAGGTTTTGTGTTTGTGGCATAGCACCAGCACGGTAGAAGGTACCGGCTTTGCCATATAATCGAGCAACAGTTTGGCGCCAGTTTCTTTGTTAAGGTCTGGTATATCTTGTGCCTCGCGTACAATTACCACTTGCCGCTCGGCCATCATCGGAAACCGTTTGGCATGGGTAAGAATGGTTGCCATCGGAGTGTCTTTTCCGTACAAAATCACCTGATTAAATCCCTTCTCCGTTTCTGTCAGCGCATTCGTTTCAATAAAGTTAGAAATCAAATCTATGTAATACGTTTCTTCTCCTTGCAGCAGGTACACGGAATCGTACTTGCCTTTATTCAGTCTTTCAAAAATTTTTTTAGCCGATGCGTCCATTATCTGATTCTTTTTTTATTAGCCAGATCGAAGGCGGTGGCAGCTCCCGTAATAGCGCCAAACAAATGAGCTTCCCATGAAATATGCGGATCCGTAGGCAAGATACCCGACAAAATAGCTCCGCCATAGACAAACAAAATAATAATGGAAATAGTAAGCGACAAAAAGTCTTGCCGCAAAATGCCGTATAAAATTAAAAAGGAAGCGAGCCCATAGATCAGGCCGCTGGCCCCAATATGATACGAAAGCCGGGGGCTTAGAAGCCATACCAAAAAATTGGTAACGAAATAACACCTAAAAAAAACTATCCCGCCAATGTGATCGTAAAAAAAATAAAGCAACGTACCCAGAAAAAGCAGTGGAAATGTGTTAGAGAGAAGATGCGCCAAACTACCGTGTAGTATCGGGGCAAATAAGATACCGAGCAACCCGTGTAGCGTGCGGGGATAAATCCCTAAAATACCCAAATCAATTTGGTACGAATATTCAATCGTAAATACCAGCCACATTAAAAAGACTAAACGAAAAGGAACAGCTGAACTGCTGAAGATTTGGTTTTCTCTATTGGGCATTAACCGATGGATCTTTTATCATCGGCAAGTTAATGTATTTTGCTTCATCCGAGCCAATAGAGTTCATCCCCAAAATACCGCCTGAAGATTGAGCCACACTTAACGCTAAGTCTTTCATGCTCTGGTAATACAGTTTAGCAAAGTTAGGATCTAACTTAGGCCACAACTCATTCATCAAAACCAACTCCTTATTTATTGCTTCATTTCGCAGGTGCCCCTTGGTTGGGTAGCCTTGCAATACCATCTTCAATTTATCTTCAAAATCGGTACTCACTTCATCATACAACTCTGTTAGTTCGGAGTTAGATGATTTTTGACTACGCTTGGCCTGTTTTATCCCCTCTGTAATTTCATTGCGGTCTATGTTGCCATCGGCACCGGCAATCAGGATTGCCACTAAAATAGGCGCTTTCATCAAAAACTCCTGATCTTCTTCCGAAAGTCTGTTTAATGACATGGCCATAGGTTAAAAGTAATACAGTTATCTTCTATTTTTGATGTAAATCTTGAATTTTATTTATTTTCGTTTTTCACGCTATTAATTCAATTCGCACCGATGTACGAAAAAGACCCGATTAAGATATTTGTGGTAGAAGATGACCCTACCTACACTAAATATTTACAATACGTGCTGGGATTAGATCCCGATTTTGAAACCGAATTTTTTACTACCGGCCAGGATTGCCTCAACCATCTTCACAAAAAACCGGCCGTTATTACGTTAGATTACTCCCTGCCCGATATGCCGGGCGAAAAGGTGCTAAAAGCCCTACGCGAATACAATCCCGACATTAGTGTCATCATCATCTCGGCCCAAGAGAAAATCGGCACGGCCGTTGACTTACTAAAGCTCGGGGCTTTTGATTACATCCCCAAAGATGAAGAAGCCAAAGACCGGATTTTAAATGCCATCAAAAATGCCCGTAAGAAAACATCGCTCATCAAAGAAATAGATCGGCTTAAAGAAGAGATTAGTGCCAAGTATGAGTTCGAAAAAAGTATTGTGGGCAACAGTGAAGCCATTAAAAAAGTTTTTGCCCTGTTAGAAAAAGCCGTGAAGACACAAATTACGGTTACCGTTACCGGAGAAACCGGAACCGGAAAAGAACTCGTAGCCAAAGCTGTACACTATAATTCAAAAAGAAAAAATAAACCATTTGTAGCCGTAAATATTGCGGCTATTCCCAAAGAGCTGATTGAGAGTGAACTGTTTGGGTACGAGAAAGGTGCCTTTACCGGAGCGGCCACCCGGCGGATAGGAAAGTTTGAAGAGGCGGAAGGCGGCACTATTTTTCTCGATGAAATTGGCGAAATGGATCTGAGCCTTCAGGCTAAGCTGCTCCGTGTATTACAGGAAAAAGAAATTTCGCGTATCGGCAGCAACCAGGTAATTAAATTAGATGTGCGTGTTATTGTGGCTACTCACCGCAACCTGGCCGATGAAACCAAAGACGGAAAATTCAGAGAAGACTTGTACTACCGCCTGCTGGGGTTGCCCATTCATTTACCTCCCCTCCGCGAACGCGGAAATGACATCATCATTCTGGCACGGCATTTTCTCGATCAGTTTTGTAAAGAAAATCAGTTGCCGAAATATAAAATCTCGGCCGAAGCTCAAGCCAAACTAATAAAGTATCCCTTTCCCGGAAATGTACGCGAATTAAAATCGGTGATTGACCTGGCTGCGGTAATGGCTGAGAAAAACGAATTACAGGAAAACGACATTAACCTTCAAAATGCCCTGAGCGAAGACCCTTTATTGGTTCGTACTGACATGACTCTGGAAGAATATACCTACCGCATCATCCGCAGCTACCTCAATAAGTATGATAACAACGTAGTAGAGGTAGCTCAAAAACTGGGCGTGGGCAAATCTTCTGTCTATCGCTACCTCAAAGAGATGGAGCAAAAAGGAATCTGATGGATAAATCACTGGTAACGTACGTAAAAAAAGGGGGGTTCTTTAAAGCTGTAGTAGAAGATGGCTCAGACATTATTTTTATTGTGGACTATGCCGGTCGGATTCTATACCACAATCGGTCGGTAAAAGAAACACTGGGGTATGGAGCCAACGCCCTGATCGGGAAAACATTTTTTGATTTTATTTATCCTCCTACCCTGCCAGCATTTAAAAAAGCCTATGCGCGCAGCACCCAAAAAAAATTTAACGAATCGGTAGAATTTCAGTTCCAGTGCAAAGACGGCACTTACCGTTACCTGGAATTTAACTCTATTAATCTGCTGCAGAAAGAGAAAATAAAAGGACTGATTTTAGACTGCCGGGATATTGAGCAACGTAAAAAAGATGCCGATGAGTTGCTTCGTGCCCAGAAAGCAAAAGATCTTTTTCTGGCCAACATCAGTCACGAAATTCGTACGCCTATTAATGGCATTGCCGGAATGGCCTCGCTGCTGCACCAAAATCCCAATGCCGCAGAGCAAGCTACCTATCTGCACGCCATACAAAGTGCAGCCGATAATCTGAAAGTAATTATCAACGACATTCTGGATCTAGCTTCGATTGAATCGGGGAAATTAAAATTTGAACAAATCGGGTTCAACCTGAACGACTTACTCCAATCGCTGATTGATACGTTTTCTCTTCAGGCCGCAGAAAAAGAAATTCGTCTGCTCTACTCCTTACAACCTGAGGCTAACCGTATTTTTCTGGGCGACCCGGTTCGGTTAAACCAGATTTTATTAAACCTGATTGGCAATGCCCTCAAGTTTACACAACATGGCAGCATCTCACTCAATTGCCGCATCCTAAATAGAAAAAAAGATTACTGGTTTCTTTCCTTTGAAGTAACTGATACCGGCATTGGAATCCCAAAAGAAAAATTAGGTTCTATCTTTGAAAGCTTCAGCCAGGCCGATGCCAGCATTACCCGCAAATATGGCGGCACCGGGTTGGGCCTCACCATCGTTAAGCAGTTGGTCACCTTACAAAAAGGGACTATTTCCGTAAAAAGTAAAGAAGGAGCAGGCTCTACATTCACCGTAAAAATTCTCTATCGGGTAGCCGACTCCAAAGAAATAGTGAGCCCGGAAAACAAATTAATGATTCGAAAAAAATCCTTGCGGCACTTATCTGTATTGCTGGCCGAAGACAACGATATTAACCGGTTGTATGCCAGCAGTATTTTAAAAATTTGGGATTGCCAAATAGATTGGGCCGAAAACGGATTAGTAGCTGTAGAGAAAATAAAAAACACAGACTACGACATTGTATTGATGGATATACAAATGCCGATAATGGATGGATTAGAGGCAACCAAAGTGATACGAAATGGAGTTCCTCCCAAAAATAAAATTCCAATTATAGCTCTGACCGCCAACGCCACCCGAAAAGATATTGAAGAATGTTTAGCTGCCGGCATGAATGACTGGGTAATCAAACCATTCACACCTGAAGACCTCTATCACAAGCTTTCGTCTATTAAGGTTCTCCCTAAACAAAAGAGAGAGCACACCCGGATAAACCTAAGTCATTTAAAGAAAATTTCGAATAACGATGAAAAATTTATCCGCGACATTTTGCAGGCGCTTTTAAAAACATTTCCTGAAACGGTTACTCAAATCCAACAACTAACACAACAAAATAACTGGGATTCGTTGCGGAAAATCGTTCATAAAATAAAACCCTCCCTTACCATGATTGGCCTGAAATCTACACACGAGAAGGCTGTTCGTATTGAGGAATTGATTAAAGGACAAACCAACGATCAACAAATCACCAAACTAATCGAAGGTTTTTGCTATGATCTGACGGCAGCAGCGGAAGAACTTAAAACAATATTTTGATTTCGTCAAACGGTTAGTTCAGCACAATCAATTTCCGATACACCGGGTTTTGTCCGGGTGCTCCAATAGCTACAATATACACACCGTTAATCAGTGAAGAAATATCAATCGTTTTCTTCCCACTAAAGGCATCGTTAAAATTGCCCGACAACACATAGATGCCACGCTGATCGGCAATTTTCCAGACACTGCCGGGCGGGTAATCGCCCGACAACGACAAGTAAAACTTGGATTCGGCCGGGTTGGGGTACAACACAATATCATCCAAAATTCCCGTTGTGCTCTCTACCCCGGTAATCACCTGCCCGGTTTTAGAATTTGGTTTAACCCGTAACACATAACTCTGAATAATTTCTTGCCTGCCCCGCTTAAGCGGATCAATGTTTTGCACCCAAGCTACTAAGCGAAGTTTAGTGGGGTCATTTATTTGGCAATTAAGTGTCGTTACGCCATTATTAATGGGATTGGTTAACACCAGCGAATCTAACCCACCCGGAGTAAGTGTTTGCAGGGAAGGAGTGCTGCCACTGCCCGAATACAATAACTTGCGCACCACATGGGTATAATAGCTTCCGGAAACCAAAACACTATCTTCTACCAAAGCAATG
>JAFDYY010000041.1 GCA_018267195.1 Bacteroidota bacterium
AATTTTTTTCTTGATCTCTTTTGTTAACGGCTGGCTCATAAATTTTTCAACTCCCAGCATGCCCAGCAATGGCATTAAAAAAAGTATCATGATCAGCGCAAAAGTAACCGACCGGAATTTGTTGTACCCTGGCAGGTAATCGAACAACAAGTAATTAAAAGACGAAAAACTCTCGCCCCAGCTCATTACAATACTCAGTATGCTCAGCGGCAGTATCCACCACAGCCATTTTTTTTCTACCAAAAGTATTCCCACCACAAACAAGAACACGATAATAGCACCGGCATAGTACGGGGCCGTTAGACTTTGCGGCCCCCAATAAGCCGATGTATAACTTACCAGTTGATTGGCCAACTGATTATCCGATGACGATGCCAGCGCGCGGTAGGTTTCGCTGCGCGCATCTTGTACCAGGTACTCGGACGAACTGCCTCCATAAAAGTTAGGGATAAGCAACGTCATCGGCTCCCAAATACCGTTGCTGTAATCAAACGCATAACTTCGCGATAACCCACTGGCCGGAATTTTAGAACTGACCAACTCCGACTTGCCGCGAATGGTGTACTGAGAGTATTCGTTGATGGCCCATAGCTGCCCGAAATAAGTAGCCAACCCCAGCACGGCAGCCGGTACCAACAAACTCAGATTAATAAAAAAATCTTTCAATTGTTTTTCGCGGTATGCCCATATAAACTGAATCAACCCATACACCAAAACAATCATTAATAAATAGTACGTTATCTGCAAATGGTTTTCACGAAAGTGAAGAGCCAAACCCAGTGCTGTTACGGCAAAGCCCAGCACACGTCTTTGGGTAAAGACTAAATGGATGCCCGCCATTACCAGCGGCATAAAGGCAATGGCCCCCAAGCGGGCATTGTGCCCGGCCCCCATACCGATGATGACGTACGATGACAACCCAAAAGCCAGTGCCCCGGCTATAGCCAGATAAGGACGAACCCGGAACGAGAGCAACAAGATATAGTAACACACAAAAGCCAGAAAAATATTGGCCACCGGATGATGTATAAACAATGCCATAACTTTTTTGGCAATACCAATCGGGGCATCGCTCCACCGCAGGCTTACCAGATAAGCAGGCATCCCGCTAAAAGCCGAAGGCGACCACAAACCTTCTTTGCCGGTAGCAGCTCGGTAATCGGCCAACGATTTACTTTGACCTTGCCCCTGTTGGATATCGTGTTGTTCGATGGTCTTATATTCAAAGAAAAAGGGACTAAAAAAAATAATAGTCACCAGTAAAAACACCCCTACCGCTACTACATGCGGCAATACCTCTTTTTGAAAATTAATTTTTTTCATGAATCAGAAAATAAGCCGCCAAATTAGTCAAATCCCCGGCTTTTCTTGAACAGTTTTTTTATTGATGAATTTTATCGGGAGATTTGACCTCACACAAGAACTTCCATGAAAAAAATACTTCTGCTCATACTGTCTGTTGCAGGATGCGCCAAAACTTCCACCACCGGCCTGACAGCCGATGATCAAGCCATCAGGCAAACATTGAACCGCCAGGTAGAGGCCTGGAACCAAGGTAATCTAACGGCCTTTATGGAAGGATATTGGAAATCCGACTCACTGCTTTTTATCGGGAAAAAAATTTCTAAAGGGTGGGACAGCACCCTGCTGCGGTACCAACATTCGTACCCCGACCGAAAGGCCATGGGCGAATTGCGATTTGAGGTACTTCAACTGGATTTTGCTTCGGCTACCAGCTGCCTGGTTACCGGCCATTATTTTTTAAAACGGGAAAAAGATAACCCTTCCGGAATTTTTACGCTGCTCTTCAAAAAGAAAAAAGGAATTTGGGTAATTGTGTACGACCATACTTCGTAAACGCTTCATACCAACCGCCATCTACGATCCTTCTCCGGCAAAAAAATAAAAAATAAGTGGGCCCTGCTGGGAACGATCCAGCGACCCTCAGATTATGAGTCTGATGCTCTAACCAACTGAGCTAAGGGCCCGGTCAAAAAAAGCTTGCTAACAAGCTCATTTGAAAAAGGAGTGCAATGTTACATATTTGCGTTTGATCGTACAATTTTTATTCGCTTCATCTTTACCTTCTCTGTACCATGACCCCCCGTATTAAAAGTGTTCTTATTTACGCATCTCTTTTTATTATTACCTTCATTACTACTACGCTGGCGGGGGCCGAGTGGACATACGGCAAATCTATTTTTTATTCTGAAAACTATTCGTGGAGCGATTTTGCCAGCGGCCTCCCGTATTCCATTTGTTTTCTCACCATCCTCACTTGCCATGAATTTGGGCATTACTTCACCGCGATTTACTACCGTATCAAAACCACATTGCCGTATTACATCCCCATTCCTCCGATTGTTTTTTCGTTGGGCACCTTTGGCGCACTCATCCGGATTAAACAACGGATCCTTTCTAACAAGCAACAGTTTGATGTCGGGATTGCCGGCCCACTGGCCGGGTTTGTGGCCGCCCTGCTATTTTTAATCTATGGTTTTGTTACTCTGCCCCCGCCCGAATATATTTTTCAATTTCACCCCGACTATCAACAATACGGGCTGGCGTATGCCGCCCACGTTTATAACCCTGCCACCATGCCGCCCGGAGTAACCGATGTGGTGATCGGGAAGAACCTGCTCTTTAGTTTGTTAGAAAAAATATTTGCCGACCCGGCCCGCATGCCCAACCCACACGAAATTATTCATTACCCGTTTTTATTTGCCGGCTTTTTATCGTTAGTGTTTACCAGTTTAAACCTGCTGCCCATTGGGCAACTGGATGGCGGGCATGTGTTGTATGGCCTGGTGGGCTACCGCAGGCATAAACTAATTGCTACCGCCATTTATGTTCCGTTGCTGTTTTATTGCGGCCTCGGCTTTATTGACATGAGTTGGTCGTTGGAAAACCTTTTTATTTTTTCGGCAGCTTACCTGTTTGCTCTTTACCGGGTTATGTACAATTTTTTTTCGCAGAAGCGCGATCGGCTGATGTACGCTTTGCTGATTTTTACTTCGCAGTACTTAATAAGCTGGCTCTACCCTTCACTGCACGGCTACACCACGTGGCTGTTGTTTGTGCTGATCGTAGGTGCTATGGCCGGAGTGCAACACCCGCCCTCGCCTATTGAAGAACCGTTAAACCGTACACGAAAAATTTTAGGATGGCTTGCGTTGGTTATCTTTATTTTGTGCATTGCCCCCAACCCCATTGATCTGGTGCCCTTAACTGCTATGGCAACACCATGAGCTTTTGCACCTGCCAGCGGGTGCCGTCAAAAAAACGCACGAGGTAGATACCACTGGTTGGATTGAGCAATCTGATCTGGGTTTTATCGAGTTGGCTGACCCCGTCATGTGGCATCACTCTTCCGGCTATATCCACTACCTGCACTCCGCTAACGAGTGGTGGTAAATAAAAAATACCTTGGTTAGGGTTAGGATAAACCGCAAAACTATTCTCTTTTATTCCGGTCGTTACATTCACGGTTCCCTTTCCAAAAATAGGTCTGATCATCAGGTTGCCCTTAATCAGTGTATTTTGCTGCCACGTGCCAATGGTGTTGTAAAAAATCTTTTGCCCTGAGTCGGTGTCTTTATCCAGCCCGATACCAATCGTGGCAAACGAATTTTGTTTCCAGCCCATAAAAAATTTGTTGTTTACCAGCACGGCCGTATCTAAAGCTACTCGGATCAAGCTGTCGTTGGCGGTTCGGGTTACAATCAGGCTCTGCTGGGTCAGTATTCCTTTTTTGTTAGTGCCGGCCAGCGATGCTCCACCAACGGTGAGCGTATCATAAACCAGTACCTTAATCACCTGGCTGGTTTCATCGCCTACATGCGGAAAATAAATATCAAATGCCCGGAGGGTATCGGTCTGAGGATAAAACATATCAAACTGATAGGCAGCATACGCTCCGGGTTGGGTTAGTGTAACGGCATATTCGGCCACGCCATCATCATACGCATAATAATCTTTTACGGTGTAGCGGGTGCGCACGGTGTCGTTGTGGCGAAAATCTATTCCTTTATAAACTATCGTATCGTAATCGCCCACCGTGGTGGGGTTTCCATTTACCAAGATTGATTTTTTAATACTGTTATCGCCTTCGTGTATGTTGGCCATAAAAGTAAATGCCAACGAATCGGTGTGCGGGTTCACTCCCGAAAGGTTGAGCAGGGAATCGAACGTAAATAATACCGGCACCCTGAAAAGCAACTCGCTGGCCGATGAAACACTGTCTAACTTAATGGTGGCTGATGTTACTACCTTGTTCAGGCGTGTTGTGGTGGTAAGATGAGCCGCCAGATTTCGAGGTTCCGCTCCATTTTGTGTTGGCGTTTTGTCGGCCCTTAGATTATTTACCCACACCGAGGGTTTGGTTAAAGCTGACTTTCCGCTGGCCAGCAAATGTTTGATAGGAATTGACTGATACTGGCGGAAGGGTGATGAAATAGGCCCCGTAAAAGCGCGGTCCGGAAAATCTTTATACTGGAGGGCCGGGAAATACTTAGGTTGCCCGTTACTTACATACACATAATCCAGATTCCACGTATCGAAAGGCCCCGACAAGCGTGCATAGTTTTGAAACTTGAATTGAAAATTGCTATGAAAATAACTGGTATCCGAAATAAAAATTTTGACCGGGATAAAAAGGGAGTCTTTATGGTTTTTTATGGTGTCGGCCCAAATTTTAGTCCAGGCATGCGTACCTCCTTTAAACCACAGCGAAAATTCATCCGTAGGGTCGGGCGCTTCGCCTCGTCCTTTCCACTGATAATAAAAGAAAATAAAAACGGAATCGCGTACCGAAGGGTTGATTAAATCCAGACGCAGCGGCCGCGACAACAGCCGGTCGGCAAGTCCTTTGGCTGTCGGTATGTTAATGCTATAGGGCATACCCAGCGAATCAATTCCGTCAAACGTGGCTACATTATAAGTAGGCGTATTAATGCCCATACCATTATTTACCCACACCGACCGCCCATACCATAAACTATCAGACGGATGGCTGAACTTGGGGGTGCCTGCACTGGCATTGTTAAACGAAAAGTCGTCCCAGAAAGGAAGTGTTAGCGGAATTACCGCCTGGGTTCTGGCCGAACTATTTTTTTTTATTTTTTCAGGAGACCGGACAATAGACACCTGCTGCAATTGCGAATAACTTCTGGTAAAACAGAAGACCATTAAAAGCAGTAGGTAGCGCATATCAGGGATTCTCTTCATCCTTTTTTTCAGGCTCTTTGTAACCCTTGGGGGCGAGCCACAAGGCTACGGGGTCGCCCACCCTTACCGAGTCGCCCGCAGCCGGATGTTGTCTAAAAACGAAGGCCGCCATCCCGGTAGTATCTGCTCCTTCCATAATTTCAACCTGCCCCAGGTGAAGATTCCATGCCAGCAGTTTTTTTAGTGCCATCCGGTATTCATCGCCCACCAGATTGCCCACTACATAATCGGCCGGGCCGTGTCCATCGCCCACAATCACGTCTATTACCGAACCCTTCGGCAGGCGTGTTCCCGCGGTAACGGGTTTATGTTGAAAACGCAATTCCTTCACTAACCGGAAGGGATCGGGAATGTAAAGTACATGGCCCAATTTCAGTTCGTTGCTTTTCAAAACCGCCTGAGCGTTGATTACCGAGCCGTCTATTAAATCCGGTACCGGCACGGTGGGCGGAGCCACCCGGTTTAGCGACACATAAATAATGCGGTTGGGCTTTACTACCGATCCGGCAAAAGGAAACTGACGGATTACGCTCAGCGAGGGAAGCGAATCGGAGTAGGAAGAATCATTTACCGTAAACCTGAGATGGTAGGGTTTCAGCTCCTTTTCCAGTTCGCCAATATTTTTTCCACGCAGCAACGGCACCTGTACTGTTTCGCCATGTTTGGTTACGTTGGGCAAATAGATATAAAAATAAAATACAGTAGAAATAAAAAGAATGCCCGCCACTATGCCGAGGTGCTTGAGCAAGGTCTTTACCGAGTTATCACGAAAAAATTTTTTTAGTTCCATTCAATATTTCAAAGATGATAGATAACCCCTGTTTATACGGAGCGATTTTTCAAATCTTTTTTCCGCTAACTCAATCAGTCGGCTGATCAGGTTGGGAAAAGAGATGCCTCGTTCTTTCCACATCATGGGAAACATACTGAAATTGGTGAATCCCGGAATCGTGTTAATCTCATTTACATAGATCTGCCCATCGTTGGTTACAAACAAATCTACCCGCGCAAAATCTTCGCATTGCAATGCCCGGTATGCCTGCACTGACAACTCCTGAATTCTTTTTTCCGTGGCCTTCTCAAGCTTAGCAGGTACTTTTATTTGCACCGCCTGGCTATCTACGTACTTGGCATCGTACGTATAAAATTCATATTCCTTACTTACAATGATTTCACCCGGACGCGAAGCTCGGGGCGGATTGTTGCCCAACACCGCGCACTCTATCTCACGTCCTTCAATAAATTTTTCAACCAATATACAATCATCGTAACGAAACGCTTCGTTCAAGGCCTTTGTAAAATCTTTTTCTGATTTTACTTTCGATACCCCCACCGAGGAACCAAGGTTGGCTGATTTTACCATAAACGGTAATCCCAGTTTTTTTTCGAGGGCATTGAAAGCGATTGTCTTTTTTTCCTGAAAAAAGAAGGATATATAATCCGACACCGGAATACCGGCATCCTTCAGTATTTTTTTAGCTACCAGTTTACTCATAGACATGGCCGAGCCCAACACACCGGTGCCCACCATCGGCAAGTTCATCGCTTTAATTAACCCCTGAATACTCCCGTCTTCCCCATCAGTTCCGTGCAGCACCGGGAAAATAATATCCGCCACAATTTTTTTCTTTTGGGTTTCAAAAATAGGCTTGGCGGCATTCAGCGAAAGCCGCAACGGCTCTCCTTTTTTTTTAATTTCAGCCGTTACCTCCGCGGTATGATACCACCCTCCGCTTTCGGAAATACCAATCGCTACCGGATTATATTTTTTACGGTCTATAAATTGAAAGATATTTCGGGCCGAGTTAACGGAAACGGCATGTTCTACCGAACGCCCGCCATATAAAATAATAACTGTTTTACGCATGAATTTCCATTCGATTTTCCTTCAAAGATGTTTTGATTTTGGGGCTTTTCCTTGTGATGATGAAAATTTTTCGATTAATAGCCGATCAGCACTTTCGTTGACGTAATCCCCGCCTTGGTTTGAATACGAACGATGTACAGCCCGGCCGACAGGTTATTAGAATTAACAGTATAGGTTTGGTTCAATACCTCGTCCAGCCACTCGTCTGCAAAAATATGCCCCATTATGTCGTACACCTGTAATCGGACCGACTGGCGCTCGGGCAAATTAAAAGTAACCATTACCGGTTGGTTAATGCCGCCATACACAAAGTACATACCCGAAACATTCGGAGGGTTTTGTGCATCGCTTACATAAAATTCAATGTTATCGAGGTAGAGATTGTTTCCGTTGCCGTTTACCGCCACAAAAGCCAGGCGCACATTTTGCAGACCGGCCAGGCTGTCTAAGTTTAGATAGCGCGTAGTCCACGATACATCGGTTTTAGGTTTCCAACTGGCCGTGGAAGTAGTATCGGCCAGCGAATTTCCGGCCGCAGAAAACAGCAACTTATTAAATGTTTCGCCACAATCGGTAGATGCCAATACCTGCAGCCCATCGGGAAAGGGAGAGCGGTACGCATAGCTGGTCTGAAAAAAAACACTGGCCGTTGTGGCGGAAGAAAAATCAAGCACAGGCGAAACCAGCCAGGCTTGTTCGCCCAATGAAGTGTTTGTGTACGCATCAAAAAGCAACGATAGTTTTTTAGAAGCCGTAGTAGCTGCCGGATACCAAACCGATCCTTGTGTGGGGCTCATGGTTGTCCAGGTGGGGGTAAATGATTGATCAAAATTTTCGCGCAGCGGGATTACGTCAGTCGAATTATTTACAACCACCTGAGTTTGTAAACTATCCGTGGTGGAAGCGCCCGTCATAATATTGTTGGGTTGACTGATTTTTATTTGCACTAAATTATTTCCTGGGTTTAAAAGAACAGTGGGTAGTGTTACATTGGTTGAAGCGCCTATCGGCAGCGGGGTACTTACCAATTGCGTAAGCGTGCTCCCGTTAACCGTAACAGCCGCCTGGAAAGAGTGAATAGTATTGTTGCCCAAATTTTTTACGTTGATAACCGGCTGCACAGAGCCTTGGCAACTTACGGGTGAGGGGCTTACTAACCGGCTCAAAGCAAAAGCTGTAACCGGTTGATTTAAAATGGATACATTATCTATATACAAGTTATTTCCCCAATCATTGATTCCTTCAAAAGCAATCTGGATTTTTTGCCCGATAAATGGGCTTAACGAAATAAGGGTACTGGCCCATTGGGCAGCGGTGGGTGTAAATGAAGAGCCGGTAGCTGGCGTAGTGGCAAGAGCTGTACCTGCCTTATCAAAAATAACGGTAGGCGAAGTATTAAAATCGCAGGTGGTTGAAACCAATACACGAAGGCGGTCGCTGCTTCCGGAATAAACCGCATACGCCCAGTTAAAACTGATGGAAGCCACCGTAGCTGTAGTCAGATCAATAACGGGTGTAATGAGCCGATCGCGCGCGCCATAATTATCATAGTCGTAAAAGTCCATGTACATGGCATGCGATGAGCCCGGCAAAGCCATGTTGGCCCAGGTAATGAGGCCATCCGGGTTTTCAATGCGCCAGGCAGAAGGCGTAACAGAGAAATTTTCGAAGAGCGGCAAGGTAGCCAAGGCGGGCGATACCGTGGATACCGACAAAGTATCATTGGCAGGATTGCCATCCGTGCCTGCGTTGGTCTGCACAATTTGAAACGAAAAATTATAATTCACTCCGAAGCTGATGGGCACCCCCGAAAAATTTAGCGGTGTTTCTGTATTGGGTAAAAGGCCAAGTGATTTAAACATTACGGTTTGAACGGCACTTCCATTTAATAAAAATGTAATGCGGCAAGAATCAATAAGGTTAGTGCCGTAGTTACGCAGAAGCAACGAGGGCGTAGCCGTTCCGCCACAAACTGTAACATCGGGCGACAAAATTTGTTTGATCCCCGCATCGTTGGCTACGGGAACTGGCGCTACCAGCCCTTGCGAGGTAAGCAAGCTTACTCTTCTGGGACTGTTGTTGATAATTACATCCATACGCGCGGCCTGTCCTTTCGAAAAAATGTTCATGCAGGCATCGTCTGTGTAGTTCATATAGTTGCTGTACATTACCTGACCACTGCAATCCGTCTGGCTACCGCCCGGACACTGCCCGTTAAAGTTGGTGTCTTGCGGAGGGGTATCGTTCACATAATCGGTACAACTACACGAAAACGGGTTGCAATCGCCCCACACATGCCGCAACCCCAAAAAATGACCGATTTCATGAGTAGCCGTTCTACCCAGATTATAACGACTCAGCAAATTAAAACTTGAGCCACCTATAGCCTGTGCTGTGCCAAATGCCTGGTAATCTACCACCACGCCATCCGTCAGGCGATCATTCGAGGCATCTGCCAAACCGGCCAAAGTATTCGACACCGGAAGTTGTGTATAGCCGAGCAATCCGCCCGAAAGGTTCACCACCCAAATATTCAGATAGTCTTCAGCCGGCCAATAGCTCATGGCTTTCAGTGCGTAGTTATCGGAAATACCCCACGAAGTTTGTGTTCCCTGCACCCGCACAATACCATTGGTAGCCTGGCCGTTGGGGTCTTGCTTTGCCATGACAAACGTAATGGGAAATTTGGCGGCTACTCCGGTAAACTCGGCCGGTGTTTTAGTTAAGTCGGTATTGAGTCTTTGAAAATCGGCATTGATTACCGGTATCTGCGAGAGTATTTGTGCATCGGAAATATTGGTACGAACTCCGGGAATGGCATCGCCCGGATTATAAATAACATGCACCACCACCGGAATGGTGTAGCTTCCGCTCTGAACACGCTGCGCTTGCACATTGGCTTTGGCGGCCGCCTTCTGAATAAGTTTATTTTGCATCCATTGCTCAAACTGAGAGGTGGATTCTTTATTCGGATTTCTAAGTTGACGGATTTTATCATATTCTACCGTACCGCACCGATCTTGCGCTGAAACAAAATAAAAACCAAATAAAAAAAATAAGATAACAAACCCTCTCAGCATAGCTCGCAAGATACTTAACCGTTGGATTAAATTAGAGTTCGGTTAAAAAGGTAAGTTTAAACTCAGCTTTAAAAATAGAATCCTACCCTACTTTACGTCACCCCAGATTAATAACTTCTATTGATTCTATTTCCGGCACCAAGCGTTTGATGGCTTCTTCTACTCCGGCTTTGAAAGTCATAGACGACATCGGGCAAGAACTGCAATTGCCCTCAAATTCTAATTTCAATATGTTGCTTTCGGTAACCTCCAATATCCGGATGTTGCCTCCGTCTGCCTCAAGGTACGGGCGAATCGTATTGAGCGATGCCTCTACTTTGGCAATCAGGTCTTCTTTATTGGTGATGAGGGCATTCATCCGGCTGCTACTTCTACTTTTGATGTGGCTACAAAGGTAGCATTTCTAATGGCAACCTGGCGCGCCAGATTTTCGGCCAACTCATTAAATGCATTGGCCGTAGGGCCTTCTTTCAGTACGGCCGGCAGCCCACTGTCTCCGCTTTCGCGGATGCTCTGCACTAACGGAATCTGGCCGAGCAAAGGAGTATTAAATTTATCAGCCAAATTTTTTCCGCCATCCTTGCCAAAAATAAAATATTTATTATCCGGCAATTCTTCGGGTGTAAAGTAGGCCATATTTTCCACGACCCCCAGCACCGGCACATTAATTTGTGGCTGCCGGAACATGGCCAATCCTTTCATGGCATCGGCCAACGCTACTTTTTGCGGGGTGGTAACTATCACGGCTCCGGTAACCGGTACGGTTTGTACCAGTGTTAAGTGAATATCGCTGGTGCCGGGCGGAAGGTCTATCAACAAATAATCGAGCTGGCCCCAATCGGCATCGCCAATAAATTGTTTCAAGGCAGAACTGGCCATAGGGCCGCGCCAGACAATGGCGTTTTCGGGTGGCGTAAGAAACCCAATGGAAAGTAATTTTACCCCATACTGCTCAAGCGGTATAATTATATTTTTTCCATTTACATTTTTCACTTCGGGCTGCTCACGCTCGCAGTTAAACATAACCGGAATAGACGGCCCGTAAATATCAGCATCAATCAACCCCACCTTCGCCCCTGCTTTGGCTAAAGCCACGGCCAGGTTGGTGGTAACGGTAGATTTGCCCACACCTCCTTTACCTGAAGCAATGGCGATAATATTTTTTACGCCCGCCAGCAGTTGCGCGTTGTTTCGCTGCGAAGTAACGGAAGAGGTCATCTTAATATCGATCCGTATATCTTTTCCGGCTATTTTCTGTACTGCTACTTCGCAATCTTTCCGGATTTTTTCTTTGAGGGGGCAGGCCGGTGTTGTCAGTACTACGGTAAAAGAAATCGTATCGGCTGAAACGGCTACGTCTTTAATCATCCCCAGCGAAACGAGGTCTTTTTTTAAATCGGGGTCTGGCACGGTGGATAGGGCCTGTAAAATGTCGGCTGGCGAAAGATTCATATCTATAAAAAACTTTTTTTAAAAAAATCGTTCGCAAGGTAGGGAGAAAATGTAAATCCGAATGTATTTATACGGATGTAACAACTCTCCCACAAATCATGTAAACATCAATGCCAGTTGCTTAGCCTGTTCCGGTTTATATTTTACAATTTCTTAATGGGCAATATTTGGAAGCGCCTGGCGTTTGATCTATTTTTCGAAACCAACACCAACACAAATTGAACGGTACGTTCAAAGATTTTTTCATAAAGCCAATAACCCTTTTTTAATGTTCAATTTAACCCCTGATGCAATCTGTCAACACACCCGTCTATTCCCGGCTTTTAATCTTTATTATTTTATTCGTAGCAGCATGTAGTAAACCCGAAGTAAAACCGGTACCTCCTCCGGTTATCAATCCCCCTCAGCCTCCGGTTAACTTAACGGGTTATACCGACAAGCTCAGTTATTATCCGGGCGAGTCTGTAAGCCTTTATCTCTCTACCGATAATGAAACGACTAACTGCCTGCTTAAAATTTACAATATCCACCACGATTCTGTTCTTCAGGTAAAAATTCCGGTGCGGCATCAGCCGGTGGCCAGCAACGAGCCCTGGAAGAATGGTTTCGGCTACGCCCTTACCAGCACCCTTACACTTCCCCCTACCCTGGCAAGCGGTGTTTACCTCATTGATAATAAGATTCCTTTAATTGTTAAATCCCGGCAAACACCTGATGTGGTAGTCGTTTTTCCTACCAACACCGAGAATGCTTATTGCCAAACGGGCGGAAAAAGTTTTTACAGACCCGTGGGCGATAAAGCACCCATCATTTCTTTTCTGCGCCCCATCCCCTTTCCTCATGCCAACAAAAATTTGAATTTCCTGGAAAATGGGTTACAGTTTTTGCACGATCAGAAAGGGCTCAGCATTGGCTACATCTCGGATATGGACTTAGATAATTACAACGTTATCAATAGCGCTAAACTGATTATTATACCCGGGCACAGCGAATACTGGACACTAAAAGCCCGAAGGAATTTTGACCGGTTTATAGAAAGCGGAAACCATGCCCTTATTTTATCGGGCAACACCATGTGGTGGCAAGTACGGTACTCGGACGACCGAACCCAACTCATTTGTTATAAAGACATGCCCGACCCAATTTCTAATCCGTTATTAAAAACAATTAATTGGGTAGATCCATCTCTTAACTACCCGGTAGTGCCGAGCATAGGCGCTGACTTCGAACACGGAGGGCATGGCGATTTTGGCTGGAAAGGGTATAAAATCATAACCCCGCAATCTCCTTTATTAGACGGAACCGGATTGAAACAAGACGACATTCTCCGTGTGCCTACTAACGAGTATGATGGCATCTCGGTAGTAGGCTATCAAAACGGATATCCCATTCCCGATACATCGGGTTTTTTAAAATTTGAAATCATCGGGTTTGATCAAGCTAAGTATGCCGGCCAGGCTACCGTAGCCGGTTTCTTTGCTTTGCGCAGAAACCGGAGTTCCGGGGTAATTGTTAATATGGCATCGACCAACTGGTGTTCGCCCAGCGGAATGGGTGGAGCCGACAAAAATAAGATTGCCCGCATCACCCAAAATGCCATCCGGTTATTAGTTAACGGAGGCAATGTATTTTCGAGGTAATCAAAAAAGCTTTCTGAAATTGAGGGAAAACAAAAAATATGGAATCTAAAACCTCATTCTTGTTTCTGGTCTTCTTCTTTTCAACCCAACTCATGCGGGGGCAATCAGTTCCCACGGTTACAGGGTCTAAACTGTCTCCGAAAGAAGCACAGGCTGCGCTCGATTTTCACAACCGGGTTCGCCACGAGGTAGGGTCGCCCCCATTGCAATGGTCGGCCGAATTAGCTGCCTACGCTCAGGCCTGGGCCGATCATCTGGCCGGGAGCGATTGCGAAATGATGCACCGCCCGGACGAAGGCAAGTGGAAACAGATACACGGAGAAAATATTTACTGGGGAAGTGACGCTACCCAATATTCCATAACCGATGCCTGCCAGGGGTGGTATAGTGAGATAAAAGATTATCATCATGAGCCCATCAGTCAAACTAATTTTCGCATAGCAGGCCACTATACACAAATGGTTTGGAAAAATACAGCCCGGGTAGGCCTGGGGAAGGTTGTTTGTAAAAACGGAGCCCTCATCATAGTGGCTAATTACGATCCGCCCGGCAATTATGTAGGCGAAAAAGCCTATTGACGGGCAAAGCCCAATCGCAGTTGTTGGTCGCCCGGCCAACAACTATCTTTGCCGCTCGATAGCATTCATTTTGATCTCCCGCGAAACGATAGACGAAATTAAAAACCGCCTCGATATTTACGATGTGGTAAGCGATTTTGTGTCGTTAAAAAAATCAGGGCAGAATTATAAAGGCCTCAGCCCTTTTAATAACGAAAAAACACCTTCCTTTTTTGTGGTGCCGGGCAAAGGTATCTTCAAAGATTTCAGCAGCGGTAAAGGCGGAGATGCCTTTACGTTTGTCATGGAACATGAGAAGCTGAGCTACGCAGAAACCATTCGATATTTAGCTAAAAAATACGGCATCGAAATTAAAGAAGACCACCATTCTTCCGAAACACAAGAGCAGCAAAGCGAACGCGATTCGCTTTACATTTTCATGAACTTTGCCAAAGAGTTTTATCAAAACAAATTGCTCCATACAGACGAAGGCCGCAGCATCGGGCTAAGTTATTTTCGCGAGCGTGGGTTTAACGACCGCACCATCGAAAAATTTGAATTAGGTTATGCGTTGGATGGCTGGGAGAATTTCAGTAAAGAGGCCGTAGCCAAAGGCTACAACCAAATGTTGTTAGAAAAAACCGGACTGGTTGTAAAAAAAGAAGACGGCAGCAGCTACGATCGCTTCCGCGGTCGTGTTATTTTTCCCGTTCACGGGCTGGCCGGAAAAGTGGTGGCCTTTGGGGCGCGGATGTTGGGCAAAGACAAGAACCAACCGAAATACATCAACTCGCCCGAAACCGATATTTACCACAAGAGCGATGTGCTCTACGGCTTATTCCAGGCTAAGAACGCCATCCGCCAGCACGATGAGTGCTATCTGGTAGAAGGCTACACTGATGTTATCTCGTTGCATCAGGCCGATGTAGAAAATGTAGTGGCCTCCAGCGGCACCGCCCTCACCGAAAACCAGATCAAACTCATCCGCCGGTTCACAGAAAATATCACCGTACTTTTTGATGGCGACAACGCTGGGATCAAAGCCGCGCTGCGGGGCATTGACATGATCTTGCGCGGAGGCCTGAACGTGCGCGTGCTCCTCTTTCCGGATGGCGAAGACCCTGATAGTTTTTCCAGAAAAGTAGGCACGGCCGAGTTTCAGAAATATTTAAAAGAGCATACCCAGGATTTTGTTTCGTTTAAAGCCGGTCTGTTTGCCAAAGATGCCGCAGGCGACCCCCTACGCAAAGCCGAATCTATTAAAGAAATTGTATCGAGCATTGCCCTCATCCCCGACCCCATCAAACGGTCGGTTTACATCCAGGAAACCAGTACGCTTCTAAAAATCAGTGAACCCGTTTTGCTGGCGGAATTAAACAAAGTATTAATTCAAGAACGGAGAAAGAACGAGAAAGAAAAACTGCGCGAACAAGAGGTACCTGAGCCCATTGTACCGATAGAAGATATTGGATCTCCGTTTAAAGCAGATCCTCTTAGCCAAATCTATTATCAGGAACAGGAAACGATCAGGTTGTTGCTAAATTATGCCGATCAGGATGTGGAAGGCTACAAGTTGGCCGATTTTATTGTGCACGAGTTGGACGATGTGGAATTTACCAACGAGGTGTTCAAAGAAATCTATGCGCAGTTCAAATCCGCTGCCGATCGCCATCAGCCTATTACCAGTCAGTTTTTTTTAAACCAAGAAAACGATGCCATTAAAGCCGCAGTTTCCAATTTAATAACTACACGATACGACATCAGTCCGCACTGGAAAGACAAATACCACATTTTTGTTCCGCAAGAAAAAGATGTGCTAAACGAAATGGCTCTGGCAAACGTTTTAAGATTAAAATTCAGAATTGTGCAAAAAATGATGGAGGATAACCTGCAACAAATCAAGCAAGCCGAAGAAGCGGGAAACTGGGAATTGCTGGAACGCACCTTGGAAACTCAAACTGGTTTAAAGAAAGCGGAAAGCGAACTGGCTGGCAGCTTAGGAATTGTAATAGCAAAGTAGATAATAGATGTTAGACATAAGCAGCAAGAAATGAATTTTGACAAAATAAAAATAGATACGATCGAGTCGGCCATTGACGACATACGCAACGGCAAAATGGTCATTGTAGTGGATGATGAAGACCGCGAAAACGAAGGCGATTTTATTTGCGCAGCCGAATGCATTACTCCCGAAATCATCAACTTCATGTCGAAAGAAGGGCGTGGGTTAATCTGTGCCCCCTTGGTAGAGAGCCGCTGCGATGAACTGAAACTCACCTTAATGGTAGGCCAAAATACAGCCGTACATGAAACCCCTTTTACCGTGTCGGTAGACCTGATCGGGCATGGCTGCACCACGGGTATTTCTGCACACGATCGTTTCAAAACCATTAAAGCCTTGGCCGATCCCGAAACCAAGCCCGAAGAACTTGGCCGCCCCGGGCACATTTTTCCGCTGAAGGCAAAAAAAGAAGGTGTGCTGCGCAGAAGTGGCCATACCGAAGCGGCTATTGATCTGGCCAAGCTGGCCGGCTTCCGCCCGGCCGGTGTGTTGGTCGAAATCATGAATGAAGATGGCACCATGGCGCGCCTGCCCGACTTGCGCATCGTGGCCAATAAATTCAATCTGAAGTTGATTACCATTAAAGACCTGATCGCCTTCCGCATGAAAACGGAAAGCCAGATAAAAAGACAGATCGAAGTAAAAATGCCCACGGCCTATGGCGACTTTAATCTGGTAGCTTATGAAGAACCGGCCACACAAGAAGTTCATCTGGCACTGACTAAAGGCGAATGGAAAAAAGGCGAACCGGTAATGGTGCGTGTTCACTCGTCTTGTGTAACGGGCGATATTTTTGGATCGTGCCGGTGCGATTGCGGCTCACAACTACACAATGCCATGATGATGGTAGAAAAAGAAGGCAAAGGCATTGTGTTGTATATGAAACAAGAAGGGCGCGGCATTGGGCTTCTCAATAAGCTAAAAGCTTATAAACTTCAGGAGCAGGGACTTGATACCGTGGAAGCTAACCTCCAACTTGGTTTTGAAATGGATCACCGCGACTATGGCATTGGAGCTCAGATCCTTCACGACCTGGGCATTCAAAAAATAAAACTGATTACCAACAACCCCAAAAAGCGAATTGGCTTAATGGGCTATGGCCTGGAAATTGTGGAAAACATACCCATCGAGATTTCGCCCAACCCACACAACGAAAAATATTTACTTACCAAGCGCGATAAACTGGGGCATTTGATTCTGCAAAAATAATGAGGTGGTTTTCAATTTTGTTTTTTGGGTTTTGCTTTTCATCCGCTCAGGCACAAACTTTTCCGTTTGATCTGTGGCACGATGGAAAATTAGTTTTAGATACAGGCGATACCCTGCGCGGAAGTATTAAATACAACCTGCAGGATTTATTGCAAGTGCGCCACCACAACCGGTTGGAGAGTTTCAGCGCCCGAAAAATTTTATATTTTGAAATTTTCGATCAATACTATAAACGATACCGACAGTTTTATTCTTTACCTTATTCGGCCACCAGTGGCTACAAAACTCCTACCCTTTTTGAGTTGCTGACCGAAGGAAAAATAACGGTGCTGTCGAGAGAAAAAATAGAGTATCGCTCTTACTCCTATTCGCCTTTTTTTTATGGCGGCTACGTAAACCGAATGGTGCTCGTCAACACCTATTTTTTATTGAAAGAAACCGGAAACATCGAACCCTTTCCGGGTAAAAAAAATGATTGGTATGAGTTGATGCAATCCCGCGAAAATGAAGTTCGCCAGTTTACCCGGAACAACCGCCTGGACTGGGAGCGCAAATACGACATCAAGCAAATTATTGATTACTACAATTCCTTTTTTCCCCGATAATATGAACAAACCTTTAATCCTCGTTTCTAATGATGACGGAATTACTTCTCCGGGTATTTTCCATCTGGTCAGTATAATGAAAGAACTGGGCGAAGTACTGGTGGTAGCACCTAACCGCCCGCAATCCGGCATGGGGCATGCCATTACCGTAGGCGATACCTTGCGCCTAAACGAGTCTTCTATTTTTGAAGGCGTACGGGCTTACGAATGCAGCGGCACACCGGCCGATTGTGTAAAGATGGCCCGACACTTCGTATTAAAAGATCAGCGACAACCCGATGTGGTAGTAAGCGGCATCAACCACGGCAGTAATACATCCATTAGCGTGTTGTATTCGGGCACGATGTCGGCCGCTATCGAAGGGGCCATCGAAGGCACCCCGGCCATCGGGTTTTCGTTATGCGACTACAGCCACCAAGCCGATTTTTCGCACACGTACGATGCCGTAAAAAAAATAACACAGCAAGTGTTGCAAAAAGGATTGCCGAAAGGCACTGCCCTCAATGTAAATATTCCACCCAAACGCTACGAGCCGGTAAAAGGCGTGCGCATCTGCCGGCAGGCTAACGCCAAATGGGTAGAAGAGTTTGTGCAGCGCTTCGACCCCAACGGCCGCAGTTATTTTTGGATGACCGGAAACTTTGTCAATTTCGATAAAGGAGAAGATAACGATGAATGGGCCATTGCCAACAACTATGTTTCAGTCGTGCCTTGTCAGTTCGACCTCACGGCACACCAGTCTATTCCGGTATTAAACGAAGAGTGGAATATTTTAGGATGAACTCTAACTTGATTAAGTAATCAGGCATAGCCGGCCAATTTATACGAAAGCAAGCCCACCAGTTCGCGGATTATCATCTGCCAGTTTCCGATGGCCTCTGTTTTAGGAATAAAGAGTGTATCGAAATAAAAATTGCGTGGGTGCGATAAAAAGTCAACGGTGAAGGTATCTACCGGCCACCCCGCTTTTACAAAGCAGGCAGCGGCTCTGCGCATGTGGTAACTGGAAGTAACCAACAAGCAATCGGCCGGAGTGGTAAGGCCTTGCAGCATTTTTTTTACGGCCACGGCCGACTCGTGCGTGTTGCGCGATAGCCCTTCTTTTAAAATATCTTCACTCTTTACACCCATCAGCAACAGTGCTTCTTCTACCTCATCGGCTTCTTTCCTATCCAGGCTTGTTAGCCGGCCACTTCCACCACTCACTAAAATTTTTTTAATGATGCCCAGTTTATATAACTGAACCGTATGCGTAACCCGGTCTGCCCCGCGATTAAAAAAAACACGGTCGTGAAAACCCGGCTCATGTTTGGTTACCCCCGTTAGCACCACGGCATAGGTATATTTTTTTTTGATTTGCGAATACGGGGTAAATGGAATTTCCCACTGGCGCATCATTTCATTGGCAATAAAATCATTGGAAAAGAAAAGCAGTAGCACAAGTGCAGCATAAAATAATCTGGTTTTGCGAGGTTGCTTTTTGGTGAAGGCCGACCACACAAACAAGCCACAGATGATGGTCATCGGCATAATAGCATAAACCAGAATTTTAGAAAGTATAAAAAACATGGCTACATCCGCTTAGGGATTTTGCTGTACACATTGCCTATGCCATCTATTATTTTCAACAGCACTTCAAAATAAAGGGCGATGGCCATTACAGTAGTCATAAACCAGATTACCCCAAGATTAAAATAAAAAGTATCAATGTTGCGCCCCAGAAAATACTTGGAGGGCATATAAAATTGAGCATCAAAATCAACTATATGTTCGGGGTCGGGATCTTTGTAGATGGGGTAAATCTTTTGTATGAGCTGTCCGTTTTGTTCGATAATACGGTTAAACTCATCCTGATTTTTTACCAACAAAGTAATCGCCTCGTTTTGGTAGGCGTTCCGGTCTTTTTCAAATTTTTTTTCTTTAGCCGCATTTTGGGTAAGCCGGCTTATCAATTTATCTTTTTCCTTATCGGCTTTGGTGTACCGGTTATTGTAAAATTTTTTCAACGTACCGAAAAAAGAAGTTACCTCAACAAAGGTTAGGGAATCGTATTGGGCAGGCGTCAACTTATCGAGATGTTTAAAATTATTTTTTCCAATGATCTCCAACTCTTCTCGGATTTCATTTTGAACAACTTGTAAATTTTTAGCTACTACTTTTTTTATTTCGGGTTGCTGATTTTGGTTGTTCAGCCTAACGAAGTCGAGCCGGCTCTCCAACTCCGGGATGTAGTATATTTTTTTATAATCAGATTCGGCCATGATTTTGTCGTACAAGTAAAATTGCCGTTCAAATTCATTGTCTTTAAACTGCGAAACCATACCTGCCTCAAACGCCCAGCGCGAAGCCATCATATCGCCAACGGCCGGCACCGTGGCGGTGTTGCCAATAACCGGATTGAGTTTATCAAATTTCACTACCACCCCGCTTAGTATCAATTGAGGGATCAGCAAAATAGGAATCAAAATATAGATCGTAACGGCCGAATTAAAGGCGGATGAAATGTTCAGCCCCAGTAAATTGGCAAAGCAAGACGTGGTGAATAAAATAGCCCAGTGGTTTAAAAACATCCCTTTAATTTCGAGTACGTAGTTGCCCACCAACACAAAAAGAAAAGTTTGAATAGCCGATATAGCAAACAAGATGGAAATTTTAGAAACTAAGTAGCTGCTGCGGTACAGGTGGAGAAATTTTTCTCGTTTTAAAATTTTCCGGTCACGTATAATTTCTTCGGCACTCACGGTAAGCCCCATAAACAAGGCTACGATTACGCTCATAAAAAGATAGGCTGGCATATTCAGGTTTTTACTAAAAATATAACCTGGGTTAAACGGATCGTCAGGGTTGTAATAGCGCACAATAAAGGCCAGGATAAAGGCCAGCGTGGGGGCTTCCAGAAAATTAATAACCAGGTATTGTGTGTTGCTCAGCTTCGACAAAATATCGCGCATAGAAAATAAGTGGGTCTGTTTTACCCACGTAGGGATGCGCAGTGTAGAGTGGGGCGGTTCGTCTTTTCTCTCTACCTGCGGCCACTTTACCCGTTCATCAAATGTATGATTCCACTGCTCGGGAGAAAATTTTCGTTCGTTGGTAAAATTGCCAAACTCATCTATCACCTTGGTTTCAATAATGTTAAAAATCAGTTCGGGGTTTACATTGCCGCAGGCTAAACATTCTCCTTCTTCGCTGTTTATCATATTGATGCTGCGTTTAAAATAGATCACAGCATCGACCGGGTTTCCGTAGTAAATCTGATAGCCGCCCGTATCGAGGATGACTAAGCGATCAAACATTTTAAAAATATCAGACGAAGGCTGATGGATTACAGCAAATACCAATTTGCCTTTCAGCGACAATTCTTTTAGTAAATCAATAATATTTTCTGAATCGCGCGAAGACAGCCCCGAGGTGGGTTCGTCCACAAAAAGTACGGCCGGCTCGCGCAACAATTCCAGTCCGATGTTTACCCTCTTACGCTGCCCTCCGCTAATTGTTTTCTGCAGAGGCGAGCCTACTTTCAAATCCTTAGCTTCATTCAGCCCCAGGTCATCCAGTGTTTTTAATACCAGCCAGTCGGTTTCTTCTTCACTTAAATGACTGAAGCACAACTTGGCCGCAAAATATAAATTCTGATAAACGGTGAGGTCTTCGATAAGCAGGTCATCTTGCGGCACAAAGCCGATTACGCCTTTGATTTGATCCGGGTCGCGGTGGATATCAATGCCATTGATCAGCACTTGCCCTTCCGATGGTTTTTCATTTCCGTTCAGTACATGCAGCAACGTGCTTTTGCCGGCTCCGCTGGCCCCCATTAAGGCAATGAGGTTGCCTGATTCCTCCACCACGGTTACATTTCTCAGTCCAAGGCGACCGTTCTTAAAAACGTACGAAATATTCTTTGCTTCAAAACTGGTTTTGGGTTGGTTCCCCTGTTTTTTAAAGGCAGCTAAAACCGAGCCATAATACACCGGCTCGCTCGCCCCCCAGCGTATGGAACTGCCCGTGGCCAACACACTCACTTTTCCTGATTTTTGTTGTACGCCATTCAGTAGTACGTCTGTCTTGCCGAGGTATTTCAGAAAATATAATTCCACGGCCGGAAGGTGAAGGATAGCGATAAACCCATCAAGGTCGGGGCGGGAAAAATGACGGGGCTGGGAGGGCAATTTTTGGCTGTCGATTATTAAAATATGCTCCGCTCCGGCTGCCTGAGTCGAATTTTGAAGCGACACAAACTGTTTAATCAGATTGAGATCGCTGGCACTAATATTAAACTGTTCACTTATTCTTTTAGAAAGATTTTCTTCGCGGGTAGAAATGGTTCCATCCGCCAACACAATATTCATCAACTCGAGCAACACCACCATTTTTTGCTTTTGGGTTACTTCCAGATTAATGGTATCGCCAATCTGGTCAATCAGTTCATCTTCCTTAACGCTGCTGAGTTTTTCAGAAAATTCGCGCGCATATTGATCGAATAGCCGGATGTGTTTATCTACCGAGGGCTGGCTCAGGTGATCTTCCAAAAAATTAGCAATGTGTATGCGCTCCTGGGCTGTAACACTGTCTTCGGCTGCTACAAAAGCAAACAGGCGAATAATGGACTTTAATACAGGCTCACTCATAGGTTTATTATTGTTTAAATATAAAAAAAGCCCTGCGTAATCAGGGCTTTTTTATTTTTAATGGCGGGAGTACTTACTCTACAATCGATTTTCTGATTTTCTCTACAATGGATGTAATCTCGGTCAGGTTTTTATCGCTGAGCAACAAATCGGCCCGGTTATTTTTTATTTGCTCTTCTATGTTCAGTGCCTTATAGCTGGATTGCAGCGAAGTTAAATCGGCTACCAAACCACCTACGGGTTCGCTTTGATCCACCGCGCTCAACATCTTCAGCAATTCATTAACTGATTCTTTTTGTTGCAACACCACGCGGATAATCGGTGTCAAGATCAGATTACGGTCATCTTCTTTCAGCAGGTTTTTGGGGTAGGTTTTAATCAGGCCGGTAGAGATGTAAAGGCCTTCCACAAAACTTCCCGTCAGCATCAGGGCAGCCGGTTTATTGCGGTTGTCGTTCTTCAGGTATTTTTCAGTTTCATGAATGGCTTTGTTTACCATGTTGGCTAATGAATCTTTTTTGGCCACGTTGGCTTCAAATCGTTTCAACAGGTCGGCATCGAACGAGCCGAGTATGCCCAGATTGTCGGCCAGTTTTTTAGCCGCATTCATATAGTTAATGGCATCCTGTGTTTTATCGTACGACACTAAATACCCGATGTCGGCCGCATACACGCCCAGATTTAAGGCGGCTTTATCGTTTCGGCTCAGGTATTGATCGGCTTTTTTTCGGTCGCTGAGAAGGTTTTGGTTAAATTCGGCACCGGTGGCCTGAAGCATGTACGGAATCTCGGACGGTGATGGAATGTTATACACCACATCTTCAATCTCATCTTTTAAAGATTCTTCGGCTTGTTTAAATTCGTCACCGTTGGCTTGGTCTCCTTTTTTTGATCCGCATGACGACAGACCTATCGTGAGCAGGAAAATAAATGTTAAAATTCCAAATGAGGACAGTTTCATAGGGTTTGAGGATTAAAACTTTTTCAAGTTTAGCATATTTTTCCTATCCAAAATAGGTCTGCTGATTAATTTCTCCCAAAAAATTTTTGAACGGCCAGCCTCATCCTTTCTTTAGTCTGGCCGCAAAGGGCTAAATCAAAATTGGCGCTTATTCTAAAAAATCTGTTTAGCCTTCAATCCGCAACCGCACAAAAGCTTCCATGGCGGCATATTCTGCCAACCCTAATTTATTGTAGAGCAATGCCGTAGCCCGGTTGCGGTCTTCGGCACGTTGCCAAAACTCGCGGGCATCTGTGCCCTGATACACCACCCCGTCTTTTTGCGATTGGTGTTTAAAAATCCCCATTCGCTTACCGATTACCTGATCGGGGCTCATCGGCACGGCCATTTCGATCAGATCGATATCCCACTCGGCCCACGCTCCTTTATAAAGCCATATCCAGCAGTCTTTCATAAAAGATTCTCTCTTCAGCCGGTGTAATGCTTCAATTACTGCGTCTAAGCAAACTTTGTGTGTGCCATGCGGATCGGCCAGGTCTCCGGCTGCGTAAACCTGATGCGGCTTTACTTCACGGATAACGTTGGCCACAATGGTGTAATCTTCTTCGGCCAGCGGTTTTTTTTGTACCATGCCGGTTTCATAAAAGGGCATGTTTAAGAAATGGATGTTTTCTTGCGGCACGCCCACAAAGCGGCAGGTATTTTTTGCCTCGCTTACGCGGATCAAGCCTTTAATAGACCGAACCGCATCGCTATCTTTTTCGCCTTTCTTTTTCTTTTCTAAAAACCCATTGGCTTCAAAATACATTTTCTCGGTAGCCTCGTTATGGAAAGCAAATTGGGTATTAAAGTCGCGTACAAATTCCATAAAACGCAAGGCTTCATCATCGGCCACGGCAATGTTGCCCGAAGTTTGGTAGGCCACGTGCACTTCGTGCCCCTGATCTACCAACCGCTGAAAAGTACCGCCCATCGAAATGATGTCGTCATCGGGGTGCGGACTAAAAATAAGTACCCGCTTACGAGCCGGGGTAGCCCGCTCGGGGCGATGTGTATCGTCTGCATTGGGCTTGCCGCCCGGCCAGCCGGTAATGGTGTGTTGCACCCAGTTAAACACTTCTATGTTGATATCATACGCCTGGCCGTAGCGAGCCAGTAGTTCGCTCAGTCCGTTTTCATTATAGTCTTCATTCGTCAGCATTAAAATGGATTTCTGCAACGACAACGCCAAAGAGGTTACGGCTTTTTTAATCATTTGCTTATCCCACTCTACCGAATCAAACAGCCAGGGCGTTTTTCTGCGGCTGAGGCCGGCTGCACACGATTCGTCCATTACAATTTGGGCGTTGGGGTGGCCCTGTAAATACGAAGCCGGGATTTGTTCTACCACCGGGCCTTCTACCGACTGGCGTATGATGGGCGATTTGTGCTCGCCCCAGGCAATCAGCACAATGCGCCTGGCTTGCATAATTTTTTTTACCCCCAGCGTAATAGCCTTGCGGGGTACATTGGCCAACCCGCCAAAATCTAACCCGGCATCCGAACGGGTAGTAAAATCTAAAGTAATCAGCCGCGTTAGCGAGTCAATGTGCGAGCCGGGTTCGTTAAACCCAACATGGCCATTTCGGCCAATACCGAGCAACTGAAAATCTAATCCGCCTAAGTCGTTAATTTTTTTTTCGTATTCGGCACAATACGATTTTACCGCCTCCATACTGATGGTGCCATCGGGCACAAAAAAATTTCCTTTCGGAATATCCACGTGGTCGAACAGATTTTCTTTCATAAACCAGTGGTAGCTCTGCGGGGAAGAGGGCTGCATGGGGTAGTACTCATCTAAGTTAAATGAGATCACGTTTTTAAAACTGAGCCCCTCCTTCTGATGAAGGCGTATCAGCTCGGCATAAACTTTTTTGGGCGATGAGCCCGTGGCCAATCCCAAGATAGCCTTCTTACCCTCCTTCTGTTTTTGTTTGATCAGATCGGCAATTTCGCGGGCTACGGATTTGGAAGCCTCGTCAGCCGACCCAAAAATTGAAATCGGTATTTTTTCAAAATTGATGTGAAGGGTTCCGTTCGACATAGGTATTTACAATTATTAAATTAAGAATTTACAGAAGTGAATTCAGCCTGATCTTGAATGTATGATTCTAAATTTTGACTGGTAATTACCTCTAATGGGAATAAATTTACTCGTTTTGCTTCTCTTTTAAATATTAAATGATTGGCCAGGCAATTAATTCCTTCCACCGCTTGTTGCTGAGGATTTTGGTGGATTAGAAAATCAATCACACCTTCCTTTAGATAGACAATATTTTTTTTCAGGAGATCATATCCCACTAATCGGATGTTGCCCTTGCCATGACCTTTTAAAATGGAAGCAGCCGTTTCGGTACCACGCGATGAACTGACAAATATTCCCTTCAAATCAGGCTGGCTAAGCAGTTGACCCAGTTTTTTCCGGAATGACGAATCGGTAGAACTGGTGCGGTTAAGCGATTCTACCGTATGGCGAAAGGGGTAAAACCCGGCTATAAAATCCCGAAACCCTTTTTCCTTTTGCACTAAGTGGATGGAGTCGTTAAGGTCTTCATCCACGTGCAACACACCAAACCGCCCGGTTCCGGTCTGCCCCAAGCAAATAAGCTCACCGGCCAAACGGCCACTGCTGTACAGATCCTGGCCGATAAACGAGAGGGCATCGGTTTCAGTAATGTTGGTATTAAAAAGCGCGAAGGGAATTTGTTTCTCTTTTAATACCCGGAAAAAAGAAATAGTTTCAACGTATAAAATGGGCGCCAATAATATAGCGTCCGGTTTCAGTTTCAAAGCTTTGGCGGCAACACTTTCAAACGAGCTTTTGCGGTGCAGGCTAAAATAGCAACAGCTAATGGTTACGCCATAATGAATCCATTCTTTCATAGATTGCTCAATACCCTGATTAACCAAAGACCAATACGGATCGTCTGCCGGCTCGGGCTGCAAAACCACGATTTTATAATTTTTGTTTGAGCCTAACGTACGGGCAAACAGGTTCGGGCGGTACTCATTTTTTTGAAGCACTTCGTTTACCTTCTTCAGGGCTATTTCCGAAACCTTTCCCCGGTTGTGCAAAACACGGTCCACCGTGCCCACTGAAACACCGGCCGCCCGGGCAATGTCTTTTATTCCAAAATTTTTAGGGTTAGCCAATTTTTATTTTTGTATGACTGTGTGCGAGCACAAAAATAGTGTGTACGTACACATTTCCAAATTTTAGGGTATTTATTCTTCTGTAAGGCTAATCTTGTAAACCAGAAGGTTTTTTTGCTCATTTTCTATACCGATCAATTCTTCTTTTTTCTCCCGTGTTTTTTTGGCAACCCCAAAACAAGGGCAAAAGAAAAAAAACAAATAATAATCGGTTCATAATTAATGGAGAAGGTAAACCCAAAAATAATGACAATTCAGGGTATAGTTAAGCGACCCCTTCGATTACCCCTGCCCCCATAATTTTGCCCTTTCAAACGATTGAAATAGGTTTCTTTTTCACAATAAGTCTGATTATCAAATAGATACAGAAACAAAACTCTTCTGTATTTCATTCAATCGATCTTTTAGGACTCTAAAACCAGCGGGGGTATTTTATTTGGACTTTCATTGTGTGCGCACACATATTTAGTGTGTACGCACACATTTTCAAATTTTTCTTTGTTTTCTAATTCCATACCAGTACGTTTACAGCACCTTAAATAATTTTCAACTTAATCACTTAAAAAATGCAGGTAAAACTCTACAAAAAACTACTGCTGATATTAGTCATGAACACATGGCTGTCGGTAGTGGTCTCGGCACAATCAAGAGTTGTGACCGGGGCAGTGAAGGATCCTTCGGGAACAGCCATTCCCGGGGCAAACATTACGGTCAAGGGAACGAGCTCGGGCACGGCTACTGATGGGGATGGAAAATACTCCATCGAAGTATCAGGCAATAATGCCGTGTTGGTATTCTCGTTTGTGGGCTATGCCACTCAGGAAGTTTCTATTGACTCCCGATCGGTTGTTGATGTCGTTCTCAAAGACGATGCCTCGCAACTGCAAGAGGTAGTGGTAACCGCTTTGGGTAT
>JAFDYY010000042.1 GCA_018267195.1 Bacteroidota bacterium
GCGCTTCATTAGCTTCGATCAGTTCTTCCGATTGGGCGGTGATCTCTTCATTCTGCTCAGACACGGCCCGGTTCAATTGTTTTACTTTTCTATAAAACCGGAACACGATAATGGAGGTAATAGAAATCAGTAGCAGGATAATAACCCCTACTGCAATGATGGTTCGTTGTTGGCGAATTTCGGCTCGCTGCCGGCCTAACTGGTTCTGCTGAATTTGTTGCTGCTGGTTTAATATTTTTATCTGATTGTCTTTTTGGTCGAGTTCAAAATCGTATTGCATGGACGATATCCGGTTGCTCAGATTTTGGTTAAAGAGCGAATCGTGCAGGGCTTCGTATAAAAGAGAATACCGGAGGGCATCTGTAAGTTTTGATTGAGCCCGGTATAAATCTCTTTTATTTCGGTACACATCTTTTAATATATCTTGTGCGTTTATTTTCTTCGATAAGGCTTCGGCCTGGTTTAAGTTAACGAGGGCTTTATCAAACCGTTTCATCTTAGTGTAGAGTTGTCCCAGGGTTTGGTAGGCGTAGGATATATTAACTGGGCTACCCAGTTCCCGGGCCATGGCCAGACTTTTTAAATTGTACTCTTCTGCTTTTGTTAAATCTCCGGTTTTCTCAAAAAGTATTCCCAGGTTGAGCAAGCTACTAGTGGCATCATCGCGAAAATTATTTTTTTCCCGTATTAAAAGAGCCCTGCTCAGGTAGGTTAACGCTTCTTTGTAGTTTTGTTTTCGGATAGCTAACAACCCTAACACATTGGAGGCAGTGGCTTCTTCATACAGATATTTCTCTTCGGCCAACTTCAATGCCTTCAGGCCGAATTCTTCGGCCAATTTATTTTGCTCCATCAGGTAGTACACCCATGCTACGCGGGCATACAAGAGGGTGCCTTCCCGGTAAAATTGCTTAGCCTCGGCAATGGCAACGGCTTTGAAGAAATATTTCAGACTGGTTTCATAATTGCTCGAGCTGTACGATAGCGCATTCCCCATGTCGGTAAATAAATTTACCAATTCAATGGCCGAGGCATTTCGTTCATAGAATTTTTTTACTTTATCGAATAGAGAAAGCGAGGCGCGGTAATTGCCCAAGTCGGCATAGATAATTGCACGCTCTTTGTTGACACGGGTTATTTCTTCACTATCTACCGTGTCTTTGCCCAAGGCAGATTGTATTTCGTCTAAGATGGAAATACTTTTCTTGTATTCGCTACGCTCGGTGTAATACACTACCAGTTCTTTCCCGGCATTCGTTAACAGGCGCTTGTCGTTCATCCGTTTTCTAATTTCCCAGCTTCTTTTTAAATAACTCAATTGTAGGGAGGGGTTATTTTTAGATTCGTATAACTTAGCCTGTGCCAAATACAAAAATGAAAGATGGTCGGAGTTGAGGCTGTCTTTTAAGATTTTGTAGGCGCTGGTGTAGCAGGCTTCGGCAGAATCTAACTGATCTACGTTTTGGTAGGTAAGCCCTATGAAAGCAAGGGCATACGCTTTGAGGTGCTCATCTTTTATTTGGGTACTCAGCGCCATACACTGGCGGAATTTTTTTCGGGCTAATGTATCGTTGCCGATGGTATATTCTATAATGCCCATCCCTAATACGGCTTGAGCCATTCCCGGAAGGTATTTTAGTTGTTGAGCTAAGTCATAGGCTTTTTGCACATGCTCCCGGGCTTGCTTATAGTTATACGAAAAAATAACCCGGGCATATTCATTCAGGGCATCAACTTGGTCTTTGCCGGATGTTTTATCTATTTGTGCACGCAGGCTGTCGATCTGGTCTGATTGTGATAGTGCCGGCACGGCCCAACCACCTCCCCACATCAACAATAAAAATAGGTGCTTTAGAATTTTTTTCAACATCAACCAACCAAGTGAAACAATTTCGCATAAGGTAATAAAGCTTACCCGTTTTTATAGTTTGCCGGTATAATTATTTCATTCTTTTTCCAAAAATGGATACCGGTAGTCGGTGGGGGTAACAAATGTTTCTTTAATGGTGCGCAGGGAAACCCAGCGCAGCAGGTTTACTTTGGCGCCAGCTTTGTCGTTGGTGCCGCTTCCGCGAGCCCCGCCAAACGGTTGCTGGCCTACCACGGCACCAGTGGGCTTATCGTTAATGTAAAAATTCCCGGCACTGTTGGCTAGTTTTTTAGTGGCCAATTCTACGGCATAGCGGTCGCGTGCAAACACAGAGCCCGTGAGGGCATACGGAGAGGTTTGATCGACCAACTCCAGTGTTTGCTCAAAATTTTCTTGGTGGTAAACATAAATCGTTAGTACGGGACCGAAAATTTCTTCGCACATGGTAAGGGAAGAAGGGTCTTTGGTGACAATAACAGTAGGCTCTATAAAGTATCCCTTCGTTTTATCGTATTGGCCACCAGCTATAATTTCGTTCAACGGGTTTTGTCTTGCTTTCTCAATGTAATTTGAAATGGAATCAAATGCTTTCTCATCAATGACGGCATTTACAAAGTTTCCAAAATCTTCTACACCTCCTACGCTCATGCTTTTGAGGTCGCTCACCATTTGTTTTTTAGTTTCCTCCCATAAATTAGAGGGAATATAAGCACGCGATGCGGCTGAGCATTTTTGCCCCTGGTACTCAAAAGCGCCACGCACCAGACCCGTGGCCAGTTGTTTGGCATCAGCACTTTTATGGGCGATAACAAAATCTTTGCCACCGGTTTCGCCCACAATGCGCGGATATGATTTGTATTTGGCAATATTTTCACCAATGGTTTTCCACATGCCGTTAAATACGCCCGTGCTGCCGGTAAACTGAATGCCTCCAAAATCTTTATGCGAAAAAATAACATCGGCAGCATCAGGGCCACTTACATAAATCAAATTGATTACCCCGTCTGGCAGGCCAGCCTCTTTCAGGATTTCCATGATTACGTTGGCCGCATAAATCTGTGTGTTGCTGGGTTTCCACACCACGGTGTTGCCCATCATGGCCATGCTGGTAGGCAGGTTGCCGGCAATGGCGGTAAAATTAAATGGGGTAAGAGCAAACGTAAAGCCTTCCAGTGGCCGGTATTCTATCCGGTTCCAAATGCCGGGCGATGAAATGGGCTGATCGTTATAGATCTCGCTCATAAACGCTACGTTAAACCTCAAAAAATCAATTAACTCGCAAGCCGAATCAATTTCAGCCTGAAATGCATTTTTTGATTGCCCCAGCATGGTGGCGGCATTGATTTTGTAGCGGTAAGGGCCGGCCATCAGATCAGCAGCTTTTAAAAAAATGCTAGCGCGGTTTTCCCAACTCAGGCTGCTCCATAATTCTTTTGCAGCCATGGCCGCTTGAATGGCTTGAGATACATGGCTTTTGTCGCCTTGATGAAAATACCCAAGGGTGTGGCGGTGGTCGTGTGGAGGAGAGAGTTTCTTTTTATTACCCGTACGCACTTCTTCGGCACCGATGTACATGGGTATATCCAGTTCTTTCGCCCGCGCTTCTTCCAAGGCCTTTTTCAAGGCAGCTCTTTCTTTTGAGCCCGGTGCATAGGATAGTACAGTTTCGTTTTTAGGTGTGGGAACTTTAAAAAATCCGGTTGACATATTGGTTGATTATTTTAGTAACTGATTAATGTTTACCTGTTTGAAAATTGTTCCTGAAAATAAGGTCTGGGGTTTCAAACGAAGTGGTTACAAAGGTAACAAAAGGAGTTTACAGGATATCCTTCAACCCGGCTAACTTTTCTATTTCATAGGCAACCGGGGTGGTGTGTTTAATTTTATTAGGATTGAAAAACACAGCATCTACCCGGGCATTGGCGGCTCCGGCAATATCGGTTAGCAGGTTATCGCCTACCATGATGGCTTCGTGTGGGCCGAAATTATTTTCTGCCAGCGCAAATTCAAAAATTTCTTTGGCCGGTTTTTTATGCCCGGCACGAGCCGAAGTAACAATACTTTTAAAAAAACGATGGATACCCGAAGAATGAAGTTTGGTAGATTGAATTTCATCAAACCCGTTGGTTACAATTACCATGTTGTAATGGGGATGCAGATATTCCAGTGTTTCCAAACAATCTTCCATCAAATTACTTTTCTTGGGCGACTCGCTGATGTACGCATCCGATAACTTAAGCGACAGAGCATAATCGTTTAGGCCGAAGAAGAGGAAAATCCGGTGGAAACGCTCGAGGCGGATAACATCGCGGTGCAGCAGGCCTTGGTCATAAAGATTCCACAATTCATTGTTTACCCGATAAAAGGTATTGAAAAATTCAACTTCCGAAATTCCTTTATTGTTTAACCTGAATTGAGTGTGCAATTCGGTCAGCGTTTCACGTGCGTTGGTTTCGTAGTCCCACAGGGTATGGTCGAGATCAAACAATATGCATTTGTATTTCATGCCTGGGTTCTTCAAGAAACAAAGATAATTTTTTTAAGAGGGCAATTGGAAGTAAACAATTTACAGACCCAGTGGTTTTATCTTCAATTTGTTTAAGGCCAGTTCGCGGTTAGAGTACATGGTTTGAAATACCGATTGATCGCGCAGCAGTTGGGTGTCGCGTTTCAGGAACTGCATTACTTGCTGCACCATATCAAATACTTCATCTTTTATCTGATAGAACATCCATTGGTTGTGTTTCCGGGAAGTAAGGATGCCCGAGTTTTTCAAATAGATCAGGTGCCGCGAAGTTTTGGTTTGTGTAAATTCTAAAATCGTTTCCAGATCGGTAATACACATTTCGCCATTCATCATAATCAGATGCAAAATGCGCAGGCGAGAAGGATCACTGCAGGCCAGAAAGATCTGTGCCCCCAGGTCAAGATTAAAATGTTTTAGCCGCATACCCCAAATCTCAAATTTCAACAACCAATTTGCAAACTATTTTTTGGGGTTGGCGGGGCAGTAAAACTTTTTTAGGAGATTAAACATCTTGTGTAACATAGAAATTCATTTAGTGATGTTCGGTTTGATTCGCTACCTTTGCCCACCTTAATAACTTGTGTGAAAAAACATCTTTTCTTACTTACTGCCGTGGTGTTTTGCGGGATGGCATTCAGCCATAAAACAGAGGCACAAGCCCGTAGGCGGGTAGTGCAATTATCAGGTTTGGTAACCGACACTACCGGTAATTTTTTGCCGGGAGTTAATTTTTATGTACCCAAAGCAGGACGGGGAACCACCTCTCTTGGAAATGGATTTTTTTCTATGCCGGTGCTGATTGGCGACACCGTACTGATTACTTCCGTAGGGTTTAAAAAACAGACGTATGTGGTGCCGATGGATGCCAAAGAATTTACTTCCGTTATTTTTGAAATGAACCCCGATGTTACTTTTTTAAAAGAGGTGGTAATTACCATGCCCACCGAAGAATTATTTAAAGAAGCAATATTAGCACTGAACGTTCCGTTGGACAACACCGGCATTGATCCTAAAAACCTGAATTCGGAATTACTCGCTCTGATGGTGCGCACTACTCCCATGGATGGGAATGCTAACTACCGTTATTACATTAACCAATACAGCAACTCTTTTGGAGATAAATTTCATCCCATCTACAACCCGTTTCTCAATCCGCTTAACTGGGTGAAATTTATTAAAGACATTAAGAAAAAGAAGAGGCAGGAGCAGAGTAGATACTGATGTGCCTCTTGTTGGATTAAAAAAAAATGGCTGCCTTTTTTCGGCAGCCATTTTTTTGGCAGATCATGCAATCCTAAAGTGCCATTTGGGTTAACTGCTTTTGGCTCCCAGCATAACCAGATCATTTACGTTGATCTCGGTAATAAACCGTTTTTCGCCTTTGTCTGTTTCGTACGTCCGGTGTACGAGCTTGCCCTCTATGGCCACTTCACTTCCTTTTTTCAGGTACTTGCCCGCCACTTCGGCCAGCTTGCCCCAAATGACCAAGTTGTGCCACTGGGTATCCTCTACTTTCTCGCCTTTGGCATTTTTGTACGAATCACTCGTAGCAATGGAAAAAGCCGCTTTTTTCTTGTCGCCAAATGTTTTTACTTCCGGGTCTTTGCCTAACCGACCGATGAGTTGCACACTGTTTCTTACGCTTTTCATAATGGTAAAATTTAATTGTTAGAAATTGATTTACTTTTTTAGTTGCCGGGTTGGTAGCCCGAAATGCCGAGGCAAAGGTGGGGGAGGAGAGAATGGGGAGTCGTATAAGAAACATTTACTTACGTTTTTATACGTTTGTAAACGGATAAATTAGACTCGAAACGGCAATTTTACACAGGGCGTACTCATCGGTGGTTTACTAATACTCGGAACTATTATCTTGGCCTATGCATCGTGGAAAGTTTACGATTTGCCCATTAGAAAAAGATTAGCTAAACAGTTTATTTACTCAAAAAAATCAAACCAAGATTAAATAGAATAGAAAACCCGTATTAAAAATATGACAAACGAATTACCTGAATTGAGGAAAATATATTCCGCAATGTTTGAACTCGCCCTACTGAAGGAAATTGAAGAAAAATCTATGATTTTTACAGCCAGTGCGGGGCAGGGATTGATAAAAATGCATCAACCCATTACTGTTGTTCCGTTAATGCTAAGTGGCATACTTAAGGTAAGCCGGGAAAATGAAGAAGGGCAAGACCTTATTTTGTACTATTTAAAAGCAGGTGAAAGTTGCGCAATGACATTGTCATGCGGTATGATGTCGCAGCCGAGCCAGGTAAAAGGAACAGCCGAAGAAGACCTGAGCATGCTCTGTGTTCCGGTACCGATAATGGAAGAATGGATGTTAAAATACCCATCTTGGAAAAAATTTGTAATGGGAACGATCGTAACAGAATACATTGGGATTATAAAAAGTGTAGAAGATGTTACCTTTAAAAAAATGGATGAACGATTGATAAATTTTCTGAAAACTAAATCTAAACTATCGCGCTCTTCGCTAGTTAATCTATCACACCAACAAATTGCAGACGAACTGAGCACAAACCGGGTTGTGGTCTCGCGTTTGCTTAAAAAGATGGAAAATGAAAAACGATTGCTTCTATTCCGCAACCAGGTTAAGCTATTAAAAGATTTGTAACATTTGTTACATAGAAAAGTAACATTGTTACCGTTTCAAAAAGATCTTTTGTTATAGGTTTACTTTTTTAAAATACTTTGAGATATGGTACAAATTACCTCGTACAAGTTGTGAGGAGTACTTCTTATAAGTTTGTAAAAAAATGTAGTTGTGGAACCAATCATTTATAAAAACTATTAATCCTAATTAAAATGCTAAACATTGGAGATCCCGCTCCGGAAATCTTAGTAAATTCGGTGAGTAATCAATCTATTTCACTTCATGCACTAAGAGGCAAGAAGGTGTTTGTTAAATTTCATCGCTTTAGCGGATGTCCGGTTTGTCAATTACAAATACATAAAGTGATAAAGGAGCAACAAATATTACGAGACGCAGGGATTGAGACAATTGTATTATTGCATAGTAATAAAAAAAATATTCTGAGCACTTTTAATGAGACCGAAGGCTTACATATTATAGCAGATAAACAAAAACTACTCTTCAAAAAATTTCAAGTGGAATTTTCATTAAAAAAACTTTTTACTTTTTCAACATGGAGAATAACATTTGCTTCTATCTTTAAAGGTTACTTTCCTCAGTTTACTAGGTTTGAGGGTGGAGTAATTGGTATTCCTGCAGATTTTCTGTTAGATGAACACGGAACTATTAAAGAACTTAACTACGGCAAACATTTTGGTGACTCATGGAGTGTTGCTGAAGTTTTATATAAGGCAAGTAAATAGTTGAACTAAGATGAACAAAGAAGCATGACTATCTTGTGCTTTTTTATCTCACTATAGTTGTTGCTTGCTTATGCCTACAAATGATGAACAGCATAATTTTTTTTACCACCCGAATAACTACCGGAAAATGATTTTTTTGACAAGGATAAGTTGCAAATGGCATAAACGCACGGGAGTGGGCTATAGACCTTGTTAGCGGCAAGCAGAACATCGTAGTGGGAATGGAAACCAACTTTAAGAGCGTGTGTATTTAGACAATAAAATACGAGCAAGAATGTAAAATTTGCGCTCTTGCAAAAAATTATAAAAATGCACTATTTATTATCAATATTTATAACATGTGCTATGCTATTCACTCGTGCTAATACTCAGAAAGAAGAGAAAGTTAGAATAGATGCTATCTACGTTTGTCATTATCATATTTTCCGGCCATGGCTTGAGTATAAGATAGATTTGAAAAATAAATCATTCTGGAAGTACGATGCTGGTATTAGCGCCAAAGAGCGTAATGGATCTACAAAAAATGAAGGCTATGATTTTGTGGAGACTTTCACTGATGACAAGATCGTTTCATTTATATCAGATGCTGATAAAAACGGCTTTGTCAGTTGGGAAGAAAAATATAACAATCTGAATATTGACGGTGGTCATAAATGGAGCATTATGATTGCCTTTCACGATGGAACGGTAAAACACATTGATGGTAGCAACCAATATCCTAAAACTTGGGAAAAAATGAATCTTGCGTTTAAGCGTTTGACAGGGGAAAATATTTTAAAAATGTAAACTTGACACGACTTAAAATTATACTGAATAGAAAATATGCCTGCTGCTAACAAGGTATTGCCAAAAGCGGGGCTGAAGGAAGTAATTGAACAGTTGTGCTACTATCAACTTTTGTGCGTAGGTTAGGCTGACGTTTTTCAAATACCCCACCATCGCCAGTACGTGGTCCGTTTAAGAACTAAGAGTACTTTGTTTTCTTTATTTTATTTTTAACAGACAAAAAGCCCCTCATCATACATTCTTTTCCGGTTGTGCTGCCAAACGTATTTGATTCCCTCGTCAATCATGCAATAGGTTTTCTATTGTATGATTTGGGTTAAGACGATTTATCTGCAATCGTTTCCGGTCAATTCATCCTTTTTAAACATTTGTTTAAAAAATATTAAACGATTGTTTAATATTGCGCGTTCATTAACCATGACCAAAGAAAAGATATTATCGGCAGCACAAGAATTGTTTGAGGAACGGGGATTTGACAATACTTCCGTGCGCGATATTGCCACCCATGCCGAAGTAAATGTGGCATTAATTAATTATCACTTTGGCTCGAAAGATGCCCTGATTGCTACCCTTATTGAAGAAATGGCCAACACTTCATTTATTAAACTGGCCGATATAAATAAATCCGGCATCTCTCCCCTGCAAAAACTGTTTAAGGCCATTGATGTGATGGTAGATAAAATAGTGGATAATAAAAAGTATTACCAAATGCTGCACCGGGAACTTTCCACACTGAATCGCCCGGAACTTAAAGAACAACTGGTCAAGAGCATGAAGCGCAACCGCACCGAGTTAAAAAGCATTATTGAAGAAGGGCAACACAAAAAAATATTTAGAACCGACATAGACATGGAACTTACGGTCTCTACTCTGTTTTGCTTGTTGCATCAGGTTACGAACAAAGCACACATATTAAAAGAAACGGATACAAAACTAAAAAACAGACTGCGGCTTCACACACAAGACTTGATGAGCAGTTTTTTATCTAAGAAGTAAAATTATGAGAAGAATAAAATTTTTAACACCATTATTCGTCATCAGTAGTTTCGTAACGGTGGCTCAGAATAGACCGCTTACAATGAAAGAGGCCATTGATCTGGCTGTAAAAAACAGTAAAGAGTTAAAGATATCAAAAGCCAATATTGAGATGGCACAAGCTAAACTGGCACAAGCTAAAGATCAGGCGTTGCCCACACTCAAAGCCAGCGGTATGTACTTGCGATTGAACAAACCCACCGTAACTCCGGCCCATGCTGATGCCGGCAGTGGAAGCGGTGGAGGAAGTGGTTCCAATCCAATGGCCATATTTAGCCAGATGAACAGTGCCGGACTGGCCATGTTGCAATTGACGGAGCCCATTTTTTCTGGCTTTAAAATCCGCAACAACCGCATTATGCAGGGCTATCTTGCTGAAGCCGCACAGTACGATGATCACACTACGCGCAGTAAAATAATGACCAACACGGTACGCGCGCTATATCAATACTATGAGTTGCTCGAAAACAAAAAATTGATTGAGAAAAACGAAGAGCAAGTCAGACAATTGGTTGATGAATTTACGAACAAAGAAAAACAAGGAGTGCTGGCTAAAAACGATGTATTAAAAGCCGAACTTCAGCTTAACAACGTATTGCTCACACTTACCGATGTAAACAACAACATTAAAGTAGCTGAGTTTACAATTCAAATTTTGTTGGGCTTACCTACTGATAAAGCCTTTGTGCTTGACACCACGGGAATGTTTCCTCACCCTGCGTATGAAACGGCTGAGAATTATGAAACAATCGCTTTAGATAAAAGGAGCGAAGTGAAAGCAGCTTTTTTGCAAATGAAGGCATCGGATGCGGCATTGAAAATGGCAAAGGCAGATTATTACCCATCCATTGCATTGATGGGGGGGTATGCCAATATTTTTATTCCCAATGTAGCCAACGTTACCAACGTATTGAATGGGGGATTGTCGTTGAATTATAATATAACAGGATTGATTTATAACAGACATCACATACTAGAATACAAAGCACGGCAACATCAAATACAGGCATCGTCTGAAACGGTAACCGATCAAATCAAAGTAGACGTGCACAGAAAATACCTCGATTACCAAAAGAGTTTAGAAAAAATTGCATTAACTGAAAAATCAATCATACAAGCCGAAGAGAATTATCAAATTTCTAAAAATAAATTTAACAACGGCCTTATGATTACCTCCGATTACCTTGAAGCATACGTGTTGCTGCTTCAAACACAAATCAATTACACTTCGGCCAAATCTGAGAATCGGATCGCTTGGTATGAACTTCAACAAGCAGCGGGTACGATCGAATAAAAAGTTTTTAACAAAGAATTATTAAAATCATGGAACAAGAAAGACAAAAAAAAGCCAAAAAGAAAAATAAAACATTTGCTATTGTGCTGATAGCCATCATTATGGTGGGTGCCTCTTTTGGGGTTTATAAATACATTCAAGGACAACGACATGTAGAAACAGACGATGCCCAGGTAGAAGCGAACATCAGCCCCATTACGCCAAAAGTTTCGGGATTTGTGAAAAAATATTATGCGGAAGATAACCAACATGTAAATGCGGGCGATACCCTGGTGGTGCTTGACGACAGCGATTTTATTATCAAAGTAAAGCAAGCTGAAACGGTATTGGCTTATGCCAAATCAAATGTGCAATCGAGTGGAGCAAATTTACAAACGGCCGAAGCGAATGTTCAAAGTACAACTTATAACACACAGGCGGCTGAGGGCAACATTGAATTGGCAAAAGTAAGGTATGAAAGAACCGAAAGTGATTATAAACGTTATGCCGAGCTGATTAAAACAAAATCAATTACCGACCAACAGTTTGAGCAGGCGAAAGCCGACCGCGATGCTGCGGCCAGCCAACTCGAAGTGGCCAAGCGTCAATATGAAGCAATGACAAGAGAAACTTCGGCCAGAAAATCGCAGGCGGTGATGAGCCAAAAAGGAGTTTCATTGGCGGAAGCGTTGGTGAAAGAGCGAGAAGCTGATTTGGCTTACGCAAAATTGCAATTATCTTATTGCTACATTATTGCGCCTATTTCAGGTACGGTATCTAAGAAGAATGTACAAGTGGGGCAATTGGTACAAGCGGGCCAATCGCTTTATGCGTTGGTTGATGATCAAGACAAATGGGTAATTGCCAACTACAAAGAGACGCAAGTAGAGAAAATGAAAGTGGGCCAAACCGTAGAACTGGAAGCAGATGCTTTTTCGGATATAATGTTTATGGGAAAAATACAAAGTATTTCGCCCGTCACAGGGGCCAAATTCTCATTACTTCCACCCGACAATTCATCCGGGAACTTTGTGAAAATAGTACAGCGTATTCCGGTAAAAATTGTGCTGGATAAAAACGATAACAACAAACTGTTGCGTGCCGGAATGAACGTGATTGTAGACGTACAACTGAAATAGTTAAACACAGCATCTGTTTATTCCAAGTAGTCGGACGACTATTTTTTTCAAAAACAATTATGGCACAACAAGAATCATTAGTTGAGTATGGATTTAATCGCGCGATTATTACCGTTACTGCAATTATGTGCGCCCTGCTCGAAATCATAGACACCACCATTGTAAATGTGGCACTTAATGAAATGAAAGGAAACTTAGGGGCAACACTTAATGATGTAAGTTGGGTAATTACTTCGTATGCCATTGCCAATGTAATTATTGTACCGATGACGAGCTGGCTCACACAGCAGTTTGGCAGAAGAAATTATTTTGCCGCCTCCATTATTGTATTTACCGTGGCATCGTTTCTCTGCGGGAATGCAACTTCTATTTGGGAGCTAATCATCTTTCGGTTTATTCAGGGTATGGGCGGTGGTGCGTTGCTCGTAACTTCTCAAACCATTATAACAGAAGTTTATCCTCAGGAAAAACGCGGTATGGCGCAGGCATTGTATGGTATGGGGGTTATTGTTGGGCCAACATTGGGTCCTCCGCTGGGTGGCTATATTGTTGATAATTTTTCATGGCCTTATATTTTCTATATCAATATCCCCATCGGTATCATTGCTACGTTTCTCACGTTGCAATATGTGAAGAGTCCGAATTATGGAGAGAAAAGAAAGGCCTCGCAAGTAGACTGGTGGGGAATAGCTTTTCTTATCATGGCCGTAGGATCCTTGCAATATGTACTGGAGAAAGGACAAGAGCACGATTGGTTTGAAGACAACACCATTATTGCGTTTGCTATTATTTCATTTTTTGGAATTTATTTTTTTATATGGCGCGAGTTGGTGGCTAAATACCCTATTGTTGATTTGCGCGTGTTGAAAAATAAAAACCTTGCCATAGGCACGATGCTTTCATTCATACTTGGGTTTGGTTTGTATGGATCAACCTTTGTTATTCCACTGTTCACGCAAAACTCATTAGGATGGACGGCCTTGCAAGCAGGCTTACTGCTTGTGCCCAGTTCATTGGCTACCGGTTTTATGATGCCATTTGTTGGTACGGCTGTACAAAAGGGAGTGCCATCAAAATATTTGATTTCGTTGGGTTTCTCTATCTTCTTCGGTTATAGTTTGTGGGCATACACGATTATCACACCCTTTACGGGCGAACGCGATTTCTTTTTTATATTGATGTTGCGAGGCATTGGTCTTGGTTTTTTGTTTGTACCAACTACCACGATGGCATTGTCAACGTTGAAAGGAAAAGAAGTGGGGCAAGGCGCAGCGTTTACAGGGATGGTGCGACAATTGGGTGGATCGTTTGGTATTGCGTTGATCAGTACATTTATCAGCCGGCAATCGACTCTGCATCGTGCAAATTTAATTAATCACATTTCACCTTACGATGCCAATGTGCAGCAACGCCTCGAGGGCATGAAAGCGAATTTTCTAGCGCAAGGTTCCACGGTTGAGCGGGCGACACAGCAAGCCAATCAATTGATGGATGGCATGGCCACCAAGCAAGCAATGTTGCTAACCTACATGGATGTGTTCCTCTACATCGGTATTTTCTTTTTGCTCTGCGTACCATTTGTGCTTATGCTTAAACCCGTGAAAACGAACATAGCTTTGAGCCAAACGGCACATTGACCCCATAAAAAAAGCAGGTTTCGGTTTAACTGAAAAAAGCTGCTACTTTGTGTAATCCTATTTTCAAGATCAGCTACTAATTTAACACTAGTTTAATGAAAATGATCTCCACAAAAAGAGTAGTCGTTACCGGCCTGGGAGCCATTACGCCCATTGGCAATACCGTTTCTGATTTTTGGAACCACCTGGTGGCCGGCCGAAGCGGGGCGGCTCCCATCACACACTTCGATGCGGGTAAATTCAAAACCAAATTTGCGTGCGAAATAAAAGGCTTCGATTTTAATCAATATTTTGATCGCCCCGAATTGCGCAAGATGGATAAGTTTACCCAGTATGCGATGGTAGCGGCCGATGAAGCCATTCGTGATGCCGCCTTAGACCTCCAGACGATCAACAAACGAAAAGTAGGTGTAATCTGGGGTTCGGGCAATGGCGGGTTTCAGACCTTTCAGGAACAGGTGATGGAGTTTGCCCATGGCGATGGCACTCCGCGTTTTAATCCTTTTTTTATTCCCAAAGTAATTGCCGACATCGCCTCGGGCTGGATATCCATTAAGTATGGTTTTATGGGATTAAACTATACCACTATTTCTGCCTGCGCCACTTCCACTACGGCCATTATTGATGCCTATAATTACATTAAGTGGGGCAAAGCCAATATCATTATAACCGGAGGCTCGGAAGCGGCCATCAATGAAGCCGGTATTGGCGGGTTCAATGCCAGCAAAGCACTTTCGCAAAACAATGCAGACCCGGCACATGCTTCGCGCCCGTTCGATAAAGACCGCGATGGTTTTGTGATGGGCGAAGGAGCCGGTGCTTTAGTGTTAGAAGAATACGAACATGCCCTGGCCCGCGGGGCAAAAATATATGCCGAAGTAGCGGGCGGAGGCATGAGTGCCGATGCTTACCACCTTACAGGTACACACCCTGAGGGCGAAGGTGCATTATTAGGAATGCAAGAAGCTTTAGATGATGCCGGGTTGCAACCAAGCGATATTGATTACCTGAATGTGCATGCTACCTCTACCCCGGTGGGAGACCTGAGCGAGACCAAAGCCATTGTGCGGTTGTTTGGAGAAAACCCGACTCACTTATCTATTAGTGCCACTAAATCGGCTACCGGGCATTTGCTCGGAGCGGCAGGCGCTATTGAAGGCATTGCGTCTGTTCTGGCCGTGAAGAATGATATCATTCCGCCCACCATCAACACACAAAATGTAGATGAGGCCATTCCGGCATCGCTCAACCTAACGCTGGGTAAGGCTGCACATAAAACGGTAAATGTAGCCATGAGTAATACCTTCGGTTTTGGCGGGCATAATGCTACGGCCGTGTTTAAGAAATTGAGAGCATAAAAAAAGCCGCCCACAAGGCAGCTTTTTTTAAGGGAAAGAGTAACGTCATTACTTGGGTAGTTTGTCCAGCACATCCATTACTTCCTTTACGTGGTGGTGGCTGGTTTCGAGCAGGGCTTTTTCCTCGCTGTTCAGTTGCAGTTCTATAATTTGTTCTATACCATTTTTGCCCAGTATTACCGGCACCCCCAGGTAGCAATTCTTAATACCATACTCGCCATCCAGGCGTACACATACCGGCAATACTCTGCGTTGGTCTTTTACAATGGCTTCCACCATCTGGGCTGCGGCTGAGCCGGGCGCATACCAAGCCGAAGTGCCCATCAGTTTCACCAATTCACCGCCCCCCATTTTGGTGCGCTCAATAATGGCATCCAGTTTGTCTTTGGCAATTAATTCTGTTACGGGTATTCCGCCCACGGTAGTGTAGCGGGGCAAAGGCACCATGGTGTCGCCATGGCCGCCTAAAATCATGGCCTGAATGTCTTTAGGCGATACGTTTAGTGCTTCGGCCAGAAAAGCCCGGTAGCGGGCGGTATCTAAAATGCCAGCCATACCCATTACGCGGGTGCGGGGAAACTTAGAGATGAGGTGCGCCTGATAAGTCATTACATCCAGCGGGTTGCTCACTACGACAATAATGGCGTTGGGCGAATGTTTTATTACATTTTCAGTTACGGTCTTTACAATTCCGGCATTGGTGCTGATCAAATCATCGCGTGTCATACCGGGTTTGCGGGGAAGCCCGGAGGTAATCACAACCACGTTTGAGTTGGCACTTTTAGCATAGTCGTTGGTTGATCCTACCGTACGGCTGTCGTATAAATTGATCGGAGCCTTTTGCCATATATCCAGGGCTTTTCCTTCGGCCAAACCTTCTTTGATGTCAACCAAAACAATTTCATTGGCTACTTCGCGGTATGCCAGCACATCGGCACACGTGGCACCTACATTGCCAGCTCCTACAACGGTTATTTTCATGAGATTAGAATTTACGGGTTATTAACGGGCGGCAATTTATCATCTGCAAACTTCAAAAAGAAAGAGATTTATCATTTTTAATGGCGGCTCTATTTTTCATTTTCTTTTCAGCCAATATCTTTGTCGGCTTAATTTTATAGATATGCTGGTAGTAAAATTTGGGGGCACCTCGGTAGGCAAGCCCGAGCGGATGAAAAAAATTGCCAATCTGGTTACCGGAATGCCGGGCCAGAAGATTGTGGTGCTCTCGGCCTTGAGCGGCACCACTAATACGCTGGTAAAGATCGGAGAGGCTCTATCGGCCAGCCAGCCAATGGCGGCCGAAACTGAAATCGCCACTCTCGAAAAACATTATTTAACCTTTGTTAAGGAGTTATTCGAGTCGGCTGCTTACCGGGCTATTGGCGAAGAAATTGTGAGCCGCTATTTTAGTTTGTTCCGCCTGTTAGCGGCCGGAAAATTTGACGACCGCAGCTACCGTGAGTTGTTGGCACAGGGCGAATTGATATCCACCGAATTGTTTTATCACCACTGCCAGGAACGAAAAATAAATGCACGCCTCTTACCGGCTTTACATTTTATGTCGATTGATGAAAATCAGGAGCCGGAGTTGGAAAAAATAAGCGAACGGTTGAAACCTATTTTAGAAACGATGAGTTCGGCCAACCTGCTCATTACCCAGGGCTACATTTGCCGCAACCACCGCAATGAAATAGATAACCTGAAACGTGGCGGGAGCGATTACACCGCTTCGCTGATAGGGGCGGCCATACGGGCCGAAGAAATACAGATATGGACAGACATAGACGGTATGCACAATAACGACCCGCGTGTAGTAAAGAAAACAATACCGATAGCTGAACTTACATTCGATGAAGCTTCGGAGTTGGCTTATTTCGGAGCCAAGATTCTGCACCCTTCTACCATTGTTCCGGCACAGAAATACAACGTGCCGGTGCGTTTAAAAAATACGATGGACGAAAAAGCTTTTGGTACGCTGATCAGCGAGAAAGGCACCAGCGGTCAGTTTAAGGCGATTGCCGCCAAAGACGGAATTACGGCTGTCAACATTAAATCCTCGCGCATGTTGCTGGCCTATGGATTTTTAAGACGAGTATTTGAGGTATTTGAGAAGCACAAAACTTCTATTGATATGATCTCCACCTCGGAGGTAGCCGTTTCCATCACGATAGACGACAGCAAACAGTTGGATTTAATCGTAAGCGACTTAAAAACCTTCGGCACCATAGAAGTAGATAAAAACCAAACCATTATTTGCATTGTAGGCAACCGGCTGGAAGAAAAGGAGGGTGTGCTGAGAGATGTATTTCAGTCGCTGGCGCAAGTGCCGATACGCATGGTAAGCTACGGAGGCAGCCGTAACAATATTTCGTTGTTGGTCGATACCAAACAAAAAGAAAAAGTGCTCTCCCTGCTGAATGAGGGATTATTTGGACTGTAAGGGTCGGGCTAAACTATTCTTCCAACCTTACTTTGCCATTATTGAAAACGGCAACCGCTTTGCCTTTTAATTTTTTACCCAGCCAGGGTGAGTTTTTTGATTTTGAGAAATTGGTTTCGGTATTAAATTCCCATTCGGCATTCGGATCAAACAAGGTAAGGTTCGCTTTCTGATCGACCTCTACCAAAGGTACTTTATGCCCCAACATTAAGCGTGGGTTTTCGGCTACCTTCAAGAGTAGTTCTTCTAACTTTATTTCTTTAGAGAGGGATGTTAGTTGCGAGCCAAACGTACATAGGTTGATCAGGCCAAAGTCTGCCTGATCAAATTCCAACGATTTATTTTCATCCTCAACCGGCAGGTGCCCGCTGCATAGCACGTCTATGGTTCCGTCTTCCAGTCCTTTTAGCAAAGCATCGGCATCTCGTTTTTCACGCAAGGGTGGTTTTACTTTAAAGTTGGTATCAAAGCGGCTCAGCTCTGTATCGAGATACAAAGGCTGATAGGTAGTGCAGTCGCAACTAACTTGTAATCCTTTTTTCTTAGCTGCCCTAATCAGGTTTACACTACGGGCAGTAGAAATTTTAGCAAAATGAAGTTTGCCTCCGGCATATTCCAACAATTTCAGGCTTTTGCTTACGGCCACTTCTTCAGCTATGGCGGGCATCCCTTTCAGGCCTAAGGAGGTGCTTTGGTGGCCTTCGTGCATTTGTCCAAACAGATCGAGCCAAATATCTTCCGCGTGATCAATCAATACACCATTAAATTTTTGCAGGTATTGTAATGATTTTAAGAAGATATCGGTGTGCCAGAGGGGTTTTAATCCGTCAGTAAAACCTACAGCTCCGGCTTCGTGCAGGTCTATCATATCGGTAAGTTCTTCGCCTTGACAGTTTTTTGTTACCGCTGCCAAGGCATGAATTTGCACTAAGCGGTTTTCATTGCCGCGGGTAATGTAGCTTACTTCATTTTTAGTCTGAATTGCGGGGTGTGTATTGGGGAGTACGGCCACTTCGGTGAAGCCACCGGCTGCGGCCGTGTGGGCAAGGGACAAAAGGTCTTCGCGCGGCTCAAGACCCGGGTCGCCTGTAAAGGTGCCTATATCAAACCATCCAGCTGTGAGGACCATGCCATCGGCCTCAATCACTTTATCGGCCGGGTAGTTCTTGTCGCCTATTTCGGCTATGCGGCCATTGACGATTAAAACATTTTTCTTTTTTAAATGAAAAAGCGAAGGAGTGTTAACGATTCGCGGAGATTGAAGAAGGACTCTCATTTAATGCCGCAATTTCTCATTTATTTTTGATCATTTCAAAAAACGGATTAAAAGAATCTCGGCCAATAAAAAGAAGAGGGATAGTATCACGGCATATTTCCACAAAGGTGTGCCCAAGTAGCGCTCTTTTATTTCATGGCTAAAGGATTCGGCCGAGGCGGCTTTAAATACCGATATATTTTTACCTCCTAATTTTTGTTTTACATCATCGGCCGGAAGGGTACTGAGCAATGACTCTCGCTTATCTAGGTTGAGGGCCAGCAGGCTGAGGGTATCGGGCGGGTTTATAACCCAGTAAAAACCGGCTGCCACGGCATCTTTTGGTAAATTAAAAACTACCTGGCCATTTGTTTTTCGTTGGGAAGGGATAAACTCTTCTGCTCCTTTCCACTGCACCGGGGTTTCTTTCGATAAACTATCTGCCGGTACGATAATTTCGGCAGCGGTTAGCAGATAGTATAGGGGTTGGTCATTTTTTTTGCCGGTGGCTGCGAGCCGGTACATGACCGGCACAAATAAAGCTTGTGCAAAAAAATCGGTGTACCCTTTTTCCAGTGGGCAACTTAACCAAAACGTGTTTCCCTGATGAGCCAAAAAAGGCTGTCCGTTTTTAAAACGAAGGATGGCCGACCGATCCGTGCCCCATTCCATAACGCGCGAAGCTTTGGGCATGGCCAGAGCGGCCGATTTTTCTTCAAAGACATGGGTGAAAAAAGGATTTTGAAAATCGGGCTTATCTAGTTCTTCCGGATCATGCCGTTCGGCTTTCATTAATGGAGATGGAATTATCTTTTTGTACGAAGCTATGTCGGGGTCATTTCCGGGAATGAGGAATAGAGAGCCGGTTGCGTTTCGCTGAAGTAAAAGTGATTCAATCAGGGCTTCATCTAACCGGTTAATGCCATTAATCACTACCAGATCAGCACGTGTAAGCAAATTGTAATTCAAGTTAGAAAGAGCAAATGATTGAAATGAAAAAAGGTTGCGGTTAGCAAAAACCTTTTCAATGTAGGTGGGAGCCGGGTCGGATTTGATTTCGAGGATATTCAGTTTCTTGGCGTAATTCAGGGCGAAATAAAATTCATTGTCGAAACTAACCGGATAATCGCTGAAACTGATCCTGGCTTGGTTACGGCCTTTCAGGCCAATCAGGTCGAAAGAGATATCGGCTGTGCTTTCGGCTTCAATATCAATCGTGGAGGTGGCTGCTTGTATTCCGTTGATAGTTAATTTAACAGATAAGGCTTCTTTTTTTATTTTACCCTGGTTGCGCAAGCGTACTGTAACTGAATTTTTATCACCTCCCACCGCAAAAATATTTTGAAGGTAAGCCGTATCTACCCACACGTTAGCACTGGGTTCTGCGGGTACAGGCACTAAGCGAACCTGGGTGAGCGAATCCATTTTTTGAGGTTCGCCAAAGGTGGATTTCTGAAAATCGGAAACCCAGAATAAGGTAGAGGGGTTTCGCACCGCCCGGTTCATGATTTCGGTAGCCGATCTTGATATGGGCGATAGCCGGACTTGCGCCAGTAAATCGGCTGTTTCAGCTTTTGTTTTGTACGTATTTGAAGACGGGGCGAAATCGTTGGTAAGCAAAATGTATTTGGTATCGGACGGAAAAAGATTTACTATTTCCTGTGCCATCTGCAGAGCCTGATCCAATGCTCTCGTTTTTTGGTTGCCGACTCCCATGCTAAAAGAATTATCTATGTACAGGGTAACCGTATGCTGGCTGCCGGTTTGCTCTTGAGCCGGTATAAACGGCATGGCAAAAGCGGCTACAAGAAAAAATAAAAACAACAAACGCGAAGCGAGCACCAACCATTGCTTCAGTTTTCTTTTTTGTGTGGTTTCTTCTTGTACTTGCTTTAAGAATTTGGTGTTACTGAAATAAACCCGGATGGTTTTGCGAAAATTGAATAAATGGATGAGAACCGGTATAGCCAATGCCAACCACGCCCATAAAAACAGAGGATAACCAAAACTCATAGCGGAAAGTTACAATCTCGTTTATGCAAAACCTGTTTTTTTATTTTTTTGTGTGGAAAGAATGAACGGAGGAGATGGCTTCTAAAAACTTTCGGCTAACCCCAGGTACAAATACCCTAAATATTTGGGGTCGCCCCGGGCATAGTCTATGCGCACATTTAGTTTTTCGCGTTTGTTTATAGTGTACCGCAAGCCTCCACCATACGAAATATGAACGTCATCGAAATTAACTGAGGTGGGGTCGTACACCTTGCCTACCCCGGCAAAGGCCACCATACCCAATCGTTTATAAACGGGCATCCGGTATTCGGTTTGAAAGGCCGTGAGGTAATTGTCGCGAAAGCGGCCGCGGTAGTAGCCGCGCATAATACGCGGCCCGCCTAACTCGGCCAGTTCTTTAAAAGGGATATTGCCGCGCACAAAATTGCCAAATACTTCAAAGGCTATAATATGACGATGGGCAGGAAGGACATTAATGTATTTTCTAAAATCAAAATACGTGCGATGATAACTAACGGTTCCGCCCAAGGCAGGCGAATATGCTGAATAGCGGAAATCCCAATAGATTCCTTTACTGGGATTTACTACGTTATCGCGGGTGTCCCAAATGAGAGCCGGGCCAAGCCCCGTAGAAGTAGAGCCATTGTAGCCGGTAAATTTCTGTTCGGAAAGTTTTTTGGGTAAATCAAGACTGAAATAGGAGATAACCCGTGTCTCCAACCCAACAAAGAGTTTTTGGTTCCGAAAAATTTTTCTGCCGATCTTGTTTTCCCACCCTAAAGCACTGTACATGATCGTTTCGCGGTTGGAAGAAGGAGTATTGTTGCCGCGGCCAAAATAAAAATCGCGAAAGCCAATCAGCTCCTCACCAAATCCTTCGATAAAATATTTTTCACCTTTCGTAAAGATGGTGTAGCGGGGGATAAGAATAAGTTGGTGCCGGCTGGTATAAAGTGTAACCAATTCAGCATTGGATGTACGGGTTGGGATAAGGTAATCTACATTGTTCCAAAGTAAAACCCCCAATGCACCAGCTCCCAAGTGAGTTTCCGGAGTAAATACGACAATGGGAATAATAATTTTCCTCATGTTTTTTGAGGTATCAGACCAAAATGGGTTTTGGCTTTGAGAAGGAAGAGCTAAAAAAATGACTGCACTGAGGGCAACCAAGAACTTGTTCATGAACAATACTAAACTGCCAAGTTAGTTAATATTATAGATTATCAAGATAGCTAAACGGCCAGATGCTTAGCTTATTGCCCAGTGGCAGCGACAACAGCTAAAAATTGAAAGTATAAATAGGAATGGCGGCAGACTTATTTTTTTTTAATACGGTTTTTAAACAGCCATGCGCGATTTAAATTTCTTGGTGAGTTCGTCCATGCTGTTTTTAAAATTGGCATCCACTTTCATCATATCTTCCACCGACTCTAATGCGTGGATGACGGTGCTGTGGTCGCGCCCGCCAAAATTTTCACCGATCAAAGCTAAGGTTAATTGGGTGTAGCGTTTGCAAAAGTACATGGCCGTTTGCCGGGGAATTACGATTTCGCGTTTTTTTACTTTGCCCTTCAGTTGCTCGGTATCTACTTTAAAATAATCGGCCACGGTCTTTTGAATATAATCCACACTTACATCGCTCTGAATTTCTTTGATGATATTTTTTAATACTTCTTTGGCCAGGTCTAAATCAATATTTCGTTTCAGCAAGGTGGCATGAAACAGTAAGGAATTGAGTACGCCTTCCATATCGCGCAAGTTGGTATCAACACTGTAGGCTAGGTACTCCGCTACATCGGTTGGGATTTCAATGCCATCTGATTGCATTTTATTATTGATGATGGCGAGTTTGGTTTCAAAGTCAGGTTCTTGCAAATCGGCTGTGAGGCCCCACTTGAAACGCGAAAGCAATCGTTCCTGAAATCCCTTCAGGTCGCGCGGGGGGCAATCGCTCGTCATAATAATCTGTTTGCCCGATTGGTGAAGTTGGTTAAAGATGTTAAAGAAAATTTCCTGTGTCTTTTCTCGTCCGGCCAAGAACTGCACATCGTCCAGAATAAGTAAATCCACTTGCAGGTAGAAATTCTGAAACTCCTGCATTTTCAGATTTTGCAGGGCATTTAAAAACTGGTTGGTAAAATCGTTTTGATCTACATACAAAACTACTTTTTCAGGCATGTTCTTTTTTATCTCGTTGCCGATGGCCTGCACCAAATGGGTTTTCCCCACGCCCACGCCTCCGTAGAGCATTAACGGATTAAAAGAAGTAGTGCCCGGTTTTTTGGCTACGGCTACCCCGGCCGACCGGGCCAGGCGGTTGCAATCGCCTTCCACAAAATTTTCAAATGTATAATTTGGATTGAGGCGGGAATTTACTGTGCGGGGGTCTAACGCTTTGTAAGCAAAAGGAGAATATTCGCCCGTACCATTTACATTTTGAATTTGACTGGTTTTGTTTAAACCGTTTCCGTTGGGCAAGTTTACCGTAACCGGTGGATTCTGTTTATTGCCGCTATCCACTACCACCGAGTATTCAAGCCGGCCTTCTTGGCCCAAGATGGCATGAACGGCCTTTTTCAGCACGGGCACGTAGTGATCTTCCAGCCATTCATAAAAAAATTGGGAAGGTACCTGTATGGTAAGTACATTGCCCTCGGCACGTACCGGCTCAATGGGCTTAAACCAAGTGCTAAATTCTTTTTCTTCTACATGTTGTTTGATGATATCGAGGCAATCGTTCCAAACGGAGGTGGTGGTATCAACTTCCATGTATAGTTAGGTTAGTTTAGGGGCCTTGCTTTTTTTAAAGGGCGACAAAGGTGTAAAAAAAATGAAGAACAAAAAATGATTTCACAATTGGATTTTTTGTATTTTTTTCTTTGCGCATGAATTGAAATCATAGTGGGTAAGGTAGAGAATAGAAATCATATGAAATGTTTTTTTCTAAAATAAATTTTTTCATTTTTTAAATGAGTTTTAAGCATAAATTGAAACATAGTTTGTTCGGAAGAAATGGCAGATAAAAAAAATAAAATTGATTTCCCGACAGCGGATGTCCGCGATTGGGAAAAAACGGCACAACATGAATTAGGTGGTAAAAATCCATGGGAAAGTTTAGCGTTTTCAAAATACGGAATTACGCTAAAGCCTTATTATGATTGCTTTGACAGGCCTGACGAAACGAAAATAAAGACTGAACCGGGCACGTTTTTAAATTTAGGCGCACGTGCCTGGATTAATGCCCCGCGCATTGTCGTGCAGAATGAAAGAGCAGCTAACGAAAAATCACTAGACTATTTAAATAGCGGAGCCGAAGGCATTTTTTTTCAACTTCAATCCAATCCGGTAGATTTTAAAGTTCTTTTAAAAAACATTGAACTTCCTCATTGTGGTGTCTTTTTTCAGGCAGAAAATAATGCCCATTCTATTTTGTCTGATTTGATAACTGAAATTAACCGACTTGGCCACGCTCAAAATATCTACGGAGGATTTTTTCATTCGTCATTCAACAAAATGAATCAACCGTTCCTGCCAAACTTTCATACGAATGGAATTATTCTAAAAGAGGCAAAAAATATTGTTGATGAAATTGTGGATAGCTTGTTAACGGCTGTTGATATAATTAGTGCAGCACCCAAAGAAAAATTTGAATCGACCCTGCGCTCCATAGCCTTTTCGCTGTCCATTGGTTCCGATTTTTTTATAAGCATCGGACAAATACGCGCATTAAAAAAATTATGGTGGTTGGTACAGAAAGCACACCATGTAAAAAAATATTCTGATGCATTGGTACATGTACGATCCGGGAAATGGATAGAAGAAAAATTTCAGCCTCATGGAAATATGTTAAAGCAGACTACGGCCGCTATGGCAGCCGTTATGGGTGGGTGCGATGCCCTGACGTGCGAAGCTGAAAACACATCCCCTCCAATGATGGAGCGTGTGGCAAAAAATATATCTTCCATGCTTCGCGATGAATCTCGGTTTTCAAAAGTGAACGACCCGCTGGCCGGTTCTTATTTTATGGAGTCGCTCACCCACCAGATCGCTTCCGAAGTTTGGAAAAAAATGCAAGCGGCTCATCCGCTTTTTTCTAAGATTGATTATCAGCCGGTCAGTGCATTGGTTCAGCCTGAAAATGACTCATGGCTATCGCCCGAAAAAATATTGGTAGCCGGTTCGTATGATAAAAGCAACCTTACGGCCGGGTTAGAAAATTTTTCGGCCGGCATCGCTCCTTTTTTACGCGGGCCATACGCCACCATGTACACCGTTCGTCCGTGGACGATTCGGCAATATGCCGGATTTTCTACTGCCGAAGAGTCGAACGCATTTTACCGGAGAAATTTAGCAGCCGGGCAAAAAGGATTATCGGTAGCGTTTGATCTGGCTACCCACCGGGGTTACGATTCCGATCATCCGCGGGTGGCGGGCGATGTGGGGAAAGCCGGTGTGGCCATTGACTCGGTTCTCGATATGAAACTATTGTTCGACCGGATTCCTCTCGATCAGATGAGCGTGTCCATGACGATGAATGGCGCGGTTATTCCGATCCTGGCTTTTTATATTGTAGCGGCCGAAGAGCAGGGCGTAAAGCCGGAGCAACTTACGGGTACGATTCAAAATGATATTTTGAAAGAGTTTATGGTACGCAATACGTACATCTATCCGCCTGCTCCCTCGATGCGCATCGTGGCCGATATTTTTTCGTACTGCTCTAAGGCCATGCCCAAGTTCAATAGCATCAGCATTAGCGGGTACCACATGCACGAGGCGGGTGCACCCGCACACATTGAACTGGCCTACACCTTAGCCGATGGGTTGGAATACATTCGTGCCGGTTTGAAGGCCGGTATTGCCATTGATGATTTTGCTCCACGCCTTTCTTTTTTTTGGGGCATTGGTATGAATTTTTTTATGGAGGTAGCCAAGATGCGGGCAGGCCGACTGCTGTGGGCAAAACTGGTAAAGAAATTTCACCCGAAAAATGAAAAATCAATGGCCTTGCGCACGCATTGCCAAACCAGCGGCTGGAGCCTGACGGCCCAAGATCCATACAATAATGTAACACGCACGTGCATTGAAGCGATGGCGGCTGCCTTGGGCGGCACCCAATCATTGCACACCAATTCATTAGATGAGGCCATTGCCTTGCCTACCGATTTTTCTGCCCGCATTGCACGAAACACGCAACTCTATCTTCAGCAAGAAACAGGAATTACCAAAGTGGTAGACCCGCTGGGTGGTGCTTACTATGTTGAGTACCTGACGGAACAATTGGCCGGGCAGGCTTGGGCACTGATTGAAGAAGTGGAAGAACTGGGAGGCATGACGCAAGCTATCGAGCGTGGTCTGCCCAAGCTGCGCATAGAAGAAGCAGCTGCCGCCAAGCAGGCACGGATCGATTCCGGTGAGGAAATTATTGTCGGGGTGAACCGATATACAACAAACGAGAAACCGGATTTTGAAATTTTGGAGGTAAACAATGCGGCCGTGCGAAAAGAGCAGATCAGTCGTTTAGAAAACCTGAAACGAGAGCGAAATGAAAAGGCCGTGCAGCAGACATTAAAAGTATTAGAAGAGACGGCCAACGGAAGCGGAAACCTGTTAGAGGCGGCCCTCGGGGCCGCTCGCGCACGAGCTACCTTGGGCGAAATTTCGCTGGCCATAGAGAAAGTATTTGGCCGGTATAAGGCTACCATTCAAGCGGTATCGGGTGTATATTCGGGGGCGATGAAAAACAAAAAAGAACTGGAAGAGATACAAAAACTATCTGACCGGGTAGCCAAAAAAGAAGGTCGCAGACCGCGTATTCTGGTGGCAAAAATTGGGCAAGACGGCCACGACCGAGGAGCCAAAGTAATTGCTACTGGTTTTGCTGATCTGGGTTTTGATGTTGATATCGGCCCGCTTTTTCAAACACCTGCCGAAGTAGCCAGGCAAGCTATGGAAAACGATGTGCACGTAATTGGGGCCAGCAGTTTGGCCGGTGGGCACAAAACATTGGTTCCTGAATTGATTGCCGAATTAAAAAAAATAGGGCGCCCCGATATCTTAGTGGTGGCGGGAGGGGTTATTCCCGAGCAGGATTATGCCTTTCTAAGAAAAGCCGGTGTGGCCGGAATTTTTGGTCCCGGCACTTCAGTGGCCCAAGCTGCTAAAATGGTTTTAGAAAAATTGTTGTAGTAGATACTCTGCCCTAAAAAATTAGGGGTGCCTAATATTTTACCAACCGGCACAAAGGTTTACCAGGTAGTTTATTTTACAAAAAATTTAAACCCAAATCATGCAATAGAAAATTGATTGGCATGATTGACGAATGAAAATCAACAACCCATGAAGATAAAATACCTAATGGTGATTTTCATTGTCAGGGTTAAACCTTGACGAATGTTGACGGAAACGTCAACATTCGTCAACCCTTTGGGCAGATGATGCATCCCTAATGCATCATCTGG
>JAFDYY010000043.1 GCA_018267195.1 Bacteroidota bacterium
ACTGAAACAGATAAACTATTTTGGCCTTTGGTTGAAAAAGATGTTATGCAGTAAAAAATTACAAAAATTAATCTCATAGGCTTGTTGATCACAGTTGTTGACCTGCCTTAAAAAATCTTTCCAGAATAATCTTCAATGCCCCTCGCTTTCGCGGGCGACTCTATAATACCAAGTTCTTCGACATAATCAGAATTTTTTTATATTCAAAAGCCCTCAAATATCTGTAATCTTTTAAAAAACAAAATTTCTTCAGCCTAACTGCCGGCTAATAAATCCTTTAAACTTCTTTTCATTTCTACCAAAAATCAACCACGTTTTTGTACGGTCTTCTATTTTTAAATGACCGGGTAACATCATAAAATCTTATGGGGGCTCGCAACAACTCTGTGCTTTTTCGTAGCTTCGCCCGTTCAACGTGTTTATGAAACTTTACGAACAATATCCGGTCTTCCTCACCAATTCGCTTACGGGTAAAAAAGAAAAATTAGAAACCCAGATTCCGGGGTTTGTCGGCATGTATGTATGCGGCCCTACGGTTTATAACTATGTGCACCTTGGCAATACCCGAACGTTTTTGTCGTTCGATCTCATCGCGCGCTACCTCCGTTTTCTCGGCTACCACGTGCGCTATGTGCGAAACATTACCGATGTGGGGCATCTGGTGGGCGATGTGGATGAAGGCGAAGACAAGATTGGCAAGAAAGCGCGCCTGGAGCAATTAGAGCCAATGGAGATTGTAAAACGATACACCGAAGATTTTCATACGGTAATGCGGCAGTTCAATATCCTCCCTCCTAACATTGAGCCTACTGCCACCGCACACATCATCGAACAAATCAACATCGTAAAAAAACTGATTGACTTGGGGCTGGCCTACGAGGTAAATGGTTCGGTCTATTTCGATGTAAAAAAATATAATCAGTCACATCATTACGGAATCCTCTCCGGAAGAAACATAGAAGAACTGATGGAAAGCGGCCGCGACCTTGACAGCCAGGATGAGAAGCGCGAAAAAATTGACTTTGCACTTTGGAAGAAAGCTTCGCCTGAGCACATCATGCGCTGGCCCTCACCATGGGGCGAGGGTTTTCCCGGCTGGCACATTGAGTGTACGGTAATGAGCACCAAATACCTGGGCGAAACATTCGATATTCATGGTGGCGGAATGGATTTGAAATTTCCACACCACGAATGCGAAATAGCGCAGGCCACCGCAGCCAATGGCAAGCCGCCCGTTCGGTATTGGGTTCATTCCAACATGCTTACGGTAAATGGCCAGAAGATGAGCAAATCGCTCGGCAATTCTTTTTTGCCTTCCGAATTATTTTCGGGAAATCATAAACTGCTGGAAAAAGGATACAGCCCGATGACGGTGCGCTTCTTTATGTTACAATCGCACTACAGCAGTACGCTGGATTTTTCGAACGAAGCCCTGAACGCAGCCGAAAAAGGATTTAAAAAATTAAATAATGCACTAACATTAATTAAGTCGCTCCATCTGCAAAAAACTGCGGTCAATACTGAAACAGAAAAAGTGTTGCTTCAGCAAGCAGACAACTGCTTTCAAAACATGAGCGATGATTTTAATACCGCCAAAACGCTGGCCGTTCTTTTTGAAATGGCTTCCCAAATCAATAGCTGGGCAGCGGCCAAGCAACTAAATGTGAGCGAACCGGTTTTTGAAAAATTTAAGTTTACGTATGTTGCCATGATGGAAGAAGTCCTGGGCCTGAAAGAAGAAACCGGTGGCAACAACGAACTCTTAGCCGGAACCGTAAACGTACTGATCAACCTGCGTAAAAAAGCCAGAACAGATAAAAACTTTGCCCTCTCAGATAAAATACGCGATGACCTGAAAGCCATCGGCATTCAATTGAAAGACGGAAAGGATGGGGAGATGAGTTATGAAATAGAGTAGTGAGGTTATCCATTATGTAAATACTCAATTTTTTAAATCTTGTTAAAAAAAATTTTCATCCTGCCCATCCGCTTTTATCAGTTAGCCATCTCTCCATATTTGGGGGCACACTGTCGGCATACCCCTTCGTGTTCGCAATATGCCATCGAGGCCATTCGGGAGTGGGGTGTACTCAAAGGCATTTGGCTTGGCACCAAGCGAATTGCACGCTGCCATCCGTGGGGCACAAGCGGGTACGATCCGGTGCCTAAAAAAAAGGATGAGTGATTTTTTTCTGAGGATTATCGGTACCCCGGCTTTCTTCTAACGGCTTTCCCATCTACCGAAAATCCTATTTCTTTTTATCGATCAATCAACTACATTTAGATCGAACAAAAAAATATGCCATTCCAAATCAAGAAAAACCCCAAAACGTACGATGTAGTAATTGTGGGCTCGGGAGCCGGTGGCGGCATGGCCGCCTATGTACTGGCCCAGGCCGGGCTTAAAATTCTTTTGTTGGAGGCCGGCCCCATGTACGACCCGGCCAAAAATGTAATGCAACTTAAGTGGCCGTGGGAATCTCCGCGAAGAGGAGCCAGCACCAAGTTCAGGCACTTTGGCGATTTCGATGCCGCCTATGGTGGGTGGGAATTGGAAGGCGAACCTTACACCCATAAAGACAATACCAAATTCGATTGGTTCCGCTCGCGCATGTTGGGCGGACGCACCAACCACTGGGGGCGAATTTCGCTCCGCTTTGGCCCCAAAGATTTCAAACGCAAAAGCATTGATGGGCTGGGCGATGACTGGCCCATTGGGTATGACGATGTAGCGCCCTATTACGATAAGGTAGATAAACTGATCGGTGTGTTTGGCTCGAAGGAAAATCTGCCCAACGATCCTGACAGTATCTTTCTTCCCCCGCCCAAGCCACGCCTGCACGAACTCTTTATTAAAGAAGCCGGTACAGCCTTAAATATTCCTGTCATCCCATCGCGTTTGTCCATTTTAACCAAACCGATTAACAAAGACCGGGGCGCCTGTTTCTTCTGTTCGCAATGCAATCGGGGCTGCACAGTGTATGGCGATTTCTCTTCTTCATCTGTTCTGGTAAATCCGGCCCTGAAAACGGGTAATGTGGATTTGGTTACCAATGCCATGGCACGCGAAGTGCTTACCGATAGCGAAGGCAAGCCCTCCGGAGTTTCGTATGTCAGCAAAGACGACATGCAGGAATATACCGTAACCGGCAAGGTCATTGTGTTAGCGGCCAGCGCCTGTGAGTCGGCTCGCTTGTTACTCAATTCCAAATCCTCTAAACATCCCAACGGGTTGGCCAATGCCAGCAACATCGCGGGAAAATATTTGCACGACTCCACCGGAGCCGGCATGGGCGGCATCCTTCCCAAATTAGTAGGACGCAAACGCTACAATGAAGATGGAGTGGGCGGCATGCACGTTTATACTCCATGGTGGCTCGACAACAAAAAATTAGATTTTGCACGCGGCTATCACATCGAATACTATGGAGGCATGGGCATGCCCGGCTATGGTTTTGGTTTTGGCATACAGGGCACCAACGGAAAATACCCCGGCCGCGATGGAAAACAAAAAGAGGCCGGAGGATATGGTGCTTCTTTAAAAGACGACTACCGATATTTCTACGGAGCCCACTTTGGTATGGATGGCCGAGGAGAAGCCATTGCCCGCGAAGACAACTACTGCGAAATAGACCCCAACACGGTCGATAAATATGGAATACCTGTGTTGAGTTTCCATTACAAATGGAGCGATCAGGAAATAAAACAAGCCAAACACATGAAGGATACCTTCCGCGAAATCATTCACAAAATGGGAGGCGTAGTAACCTGGGGCGACAACGATGGCCCGGAAAATGAATACGGACTGCAAGCGCCCGGCCGCATCATACACGAAGTGGGTACTACGCGTATGGGCAACGATCCTAAAAAATCGGTACTCAATAAATATAACCAAGCACATGAGTGTAAAAATTTATTTGTGGTAGATGGCGGACCCTTTGTTTCGCAAGCTGATAAAAATCCTACCTGGACAATTTTAGCCCTTGCCATGCGCGCTTCAGAATATTTGATTGATGAAATGAAAAAACAAAATTTATAGACCTAAGATTTAAGGAGTAAGGCATTAAGAATGTCTTACTCCTCGTGTCTTACAACCCAATACTACTATGGACAGAAGAAAATATTTAAAAACCCTTGCCGTGGGCACCGTAGGCGTAGCCACTGCTACTGGGCTGATCGAATCTTGTAAACCCGAAGAAAAAAAATCGGAAGTGGTTAACACCCCAACCATTGACCGCACACCCGATGAATTAAAACACGACCATCAACTGCAGACCGATACATTTTTTGATAAACACGAAATAGCTACCCTGGCCATACTGGCTGATATCATCATCCCCAAAGACGAAACCTCAGGAAGTGCCACCGATGCCAAAGTGCCCGACTTTATCGAGTTTATCGTGAAGGACATGCCCCACCACCAAACCCCGATGCGGGGCGGGCTAAAATGGCTCGACCTGCAATGCGTACACCAGTATAACAATTCCTTTGCCGACTGCACCCGCGCCCAGCAAATTGAATTAATCGACCAGATTGCCTATCCGGAAAAAGCCAAACCCGAAATGCAACCAGGTGTAGCTTTCTTCAACCGGATGCGCGACCTGACGGCCACCGGATTTTTTACCAGCCAAATCGGAATTGATGATCTAGGATATGTAGGCAACCGACCCAACCAATGGGATGGCGTTCCTCAAGAAGTACTCAATCAATACGGATTAAAGTACGACCAAAAAACGCTGGATGAGTGTGTTAAATTCGATAGCTAAAAAAAATAGGACATGCTGAGTTCATTCGCACAAGAATGAAATGCCACTAATAATACAGTAACTTTTAAACCTTACCCATCATGTTATCTCGCAGAAAATTTATTACGCAAGCTGCCACATCAGCGGCTGCTTTTACCATTCTCCCCCGTTTTGTATTAGGTAAAGGATACATTGCCCCCAGCGATACCCTGTACATTGCCGGTATCGGGGTGGGCGGCAAAGGCACCAGCGACCTCACCGGGTTTGCCGGGTCGGCCGATGGCAAAGAGAAAGGCAGCCCTCACGCCAAAGTAGTATTTCTATGCGATGTGGACGACCGCCAGACGATTGAATCCAAACGGAATTTCCCCAACGCAAAATCGTATAAAGACTTCCGCAAAATGCTGGATAAAGAACATAAAGGCATCGATGCTGTTTCCGTTTCTACCCCCGACCACACCCACGCGGTAGCGGCCATGGCGGCCATGCAGTTGGGTAAACATGTGTACGTGCAAAAACCATTAACCCACGACATCTATGAAGCGCGCCTGCTTACCGAGGCCGCACGCAAATACAAAGTAGTAACCCAAATGGGAAACCAGGGCGGCAGCGGAGATGATGTGCGCACCACCAAAGAATGGTATGATGCCGGCCTTATTGGAGATGTAACCAAAGTGATCTGCTGGACCAACCGCCCCGTATGGCCGCAAGGGGTGCCTACCCCGCAGGGAAAATTCGATGTACCCAAAGAACTCGACTGGGACTTGTGGCTTGGCCCTGCCAAAGCAATTGAATATAACCCCGCTTACCTGCCCTTCAACTGGCGCGGCTGGTGGAACTTCGGAACAGGCGCACTGGGCGATATGGCCTGCCACATCATGGATCCCGTATTTAGAATCTTACCCATTGATTATCCATCGGAAGTAGAGTGCAGCACCAGCACCATTTGGAACGGAGTATTCGCTGAAGCAAAATATACCGACAGCTGCCCCGTGTCTTCCATCGTGCACTTTAAATATCCCGGAAAAAATGGCAAGCCCGATATTTCTCTCTCGTGGATGGATGGCGGCTTATTGCCACAACGCCCGGCCGAATTATTGCCCGATGAACCCATGGGCGATTGGAGCGGAGGCGTAATCTTTGAAGGAACCAAAGGAAAAATAATGGCCGACTGTTATGGCGCCAACCCAAGGCTGCTCCCCACCCGGTTGATGAAAGAAATAACCCTGCCTAAACCTACTCTGGCACGCGTGCCCGAAGGCCACTATGTGCAGTGGGTAAATGCCTGCCTGAAAGGATATGGCAATGCCGAAACAAGTTCACACTTCGATTATGCGGGGCCCTTCACCGAAAGCGTATTGATGGGCAACCTGGCCATCCGCAGTTATATGCTGAACCAAGGCAATAAATACCCGGGTCGCAAAAAATTATTGTGGGATGCCCAAAGCATGAAGATTACCAACTTCGATGAAGCGAATCAATTTGTAAAGCGCGAGTACAGAAACGGATGGAAGCTCTGACCGGTTTTAAAAAGCCATGCAAGAGTATATGCTTTATATTCGTAACGCGGGCGATGCCAAAGCCGCACTTCTGGCAGCCGATCATTTAGCTTTCGTAAAAGCATGCGAATTGTACATTCAAAAACTTAAATCAGAAAATAAACTGATCGCAGCACAGCCCCTCCTTCGCGAAGGAGTTATCATTTCAAAAACACAAACCAACTGGAACCAGACAGCCATAGACCCTGCCGGAGAGGTGCAGGTAGGCTATTATCATATTCGAGCCTCTGCCTTAGAGGAGGCTATTGAAATAGCAAAGGCCAATCCTGAATTTGAGTACGTTCCTTCCGCCTTCATCGAAGTTCATCCAATCAAAACAAAAGAAGAGAAAACAAATTTTATTTACCCTAAATAAATTATATGATCTCCCGTAGAAAATTTATTACCCAAGCCGCCACGGCTGCCACCGCTTTTACCATCCTACCGCGTTTTGTGCTCGGAGGTAAAGGTTTTATTGCCCCCAGCGATACCTTATACATTGCGGGTGTGGGCGTAGGCGGCAAAGGCACCAGTGATCTTACCGGATTTGCCGAAAACCCCAAAGCAAAAATTGCTTTCTTATGTGATGTGGACGACCGCCAGGCTACCGAGTCAATCAAAAATTTTCCTTCGGCCAAATATTATAAAGACTACCGCGAGCTGCTCGACAAAGAAGAAAAAAACATAGATGCGGTTTCCGTTTCCACGCCCGACCACACCCATGCTGTTATTGCCATGGCCGCCATGAGCCGCAAAAAACATGTGTATGTGCAAAAGCCTCTAACCCATGATATCTACGAAGCCCGTATGCTTACCGAAGCGGCCAAAAAATATCAGGTAGTAACACAGATGGGCAATCAATATGCATCGGCCGACTATGTGCGTACCGCCAAAGAATATGTGGATGCCGGGCTGATCGGAAAAGTAACGCGTGTAGAAACCTGGACCAACCGGCCGGTGTGGCCGCAGGGGATTCCCAAACCAACCGGAAAATTTGACGTACCTAAAGAACTGAATTGGGACTTGTGGCTCGGACCCACTCAGTACATTGACTATAACCCGGCCTATGTTCCGTTTAACTGGCGGGGCTGGTGGCAGTTTGGCACCGGTGCCTTGGGCGATATGGCTTGCCACATCATGGATGCCGCCTTCCGTATTTTGCCCATCGATTACCCCAGCGAAGTAGAGTGTAGCACCACTACTGCGTGGGAAGATTTTTTTAAAGTAGCTAACTATGCCGATGCTTGTCCTTCGTCTTCCATCATCCATTTGAAATTCCCTCGCAAGGATGGCTCAGGCGAAATTAAATTTACCTGGATGGACGGAGGCCTGCTGCCCGAACGCCCCGAAGAACTTCTGCCAGACGAACCGCTGGGCGACTCGGCCGGTGGGTATCTCTTTCATGGTACCAAAGGAAAACTGATGGGCAACTATGCAATGCCCCCTACCCTGTTGCCCACCAAAAAAATGAAGGAAGTAAAATTGCCACACGAAACCATCCCCCGCATAAAAGGGCCCGAACACACCCACTACACCGAATGGGTAGATGCCTGCCTGGTAGGCTATGGCAAAAAACAATTGAGTTCTCCTTTTGAGTATGCAGGCCCCATGACCGAGGCCGTGCTGATGGGCAACTTAGCCGTGCGCAGCTATCAACTGCAAGTGCGCTCGGCTAACGGCCAAAACCTTACGTACCCGGGAAGAAAAAAATTATTGTGGGATGCCCACAACATGAAGGTCACAAACTTTGATGAAGCCAATGCATTTGTAAAAAGAGAATACCGACCCGGCTGGAGTTTATAAAACATTTGTCGTAGTCCGTTACTCCTTTCCCAAGTTGCTTTAAAAGTCATTTTTTTATGTTGCACTACTGTGTATTTTCGTACCTTTAGTAACGAACAAACCTACATCTCATGAAGAGCAAAATCTGGATCGCTTTTTCTATCCTCTTAGGAAGCGCCACCACACTTCAGGCTCAGTCGTTTTTAAACAAGCTGAAAAACAAAGCTGAAAAAACATTAGAGCAAAGTGTTGACAAAAAGCTGGGGATCAACCAACCCCAAAACAAAACCGGACAAACCTCAAATCCTACACCGGGCAGCGGAGGCAGCCAAAGTAGTAGCGGAGGCAACCAGGGCGGAGCCGGATTAATATCTACACCGCCCGATGTAAAACAAAACCTGTCAGAAGCTGAAACCGCCTACGGAAAATCGTCTTATGGAGAGGCCCGCTACTCCGTTCAGCAAGCTATGCTGGGGGTAGAGTTGGAAATCGGAAACCAGATATTAAAATCATTGCCCACCACCATCAGCGGGCTCTCGTACGACCAAAAGCAAGATCAGGTAACGAGCACGGGCTGGGGATGGGCCGGGCTTACCATTCAGCGCAAGTATCCTTCTTCCAACAAAAATTTTGATGTTACCGTGGCCAACAATGCCGCCTGGATGTCGGCCGTAAATATGTACTTAACTTCCGGAGGGTATGCCCAGCAATCGGGCGGGCAGCAGAATTGGAAACAAACCCGCATTAAAGGATACCGCGCTATTATAGAGTACAGCGAATCGAGCGGGTACAAACTCAGCGTGCCGGTAGGGCAAAGTTCATTAGTGGTTTTTGAAGGTCGCAGTTTTGCTACTGAACCCGACATGATGAGCGCCTGCAACGCAGTGGACTTAGATGGCATCAAAAAAATGTTAGGCGAAAAATAATCTCTTACCCATGAAAAAAATAGTTATCCTTTTTTTGTTTCCTTGCCTGGCTCTTTCGGCACAAGATTTTAACAAAAACCTTTCTTCGGCCCGGTCGGCTTATTCTTCCGGCAACCTGACCGATGCCCGCTTTGCCATGGAACAAATGCTGAGCGACCTGGATCGGGTGATTGGCAAAGAAATTTTAAAACTATTACCTACTACTCTTAATGGCATGAACTACAATGCCAAAGATGATAACGTAACCGGCATGGGGGGAACCGCTGCGGCCGGGCTGTTTGTGCATCGCTCGTTTGGCACCGACCCGGCCAAAGATGCCAGCTTAGATATTATCAACAATTCGCCTCTGATTACTTCCATCAACGCTATTTTATCTACTCCGATTTTGGGCAGTATGATGCGAAACGAAAACCAGAAAGTGATAAAAGTACAGGGATACAAATCTCTGCTCGACAGAAATACCGATTCGCAAACCGGCAAAACCGGCTACCAGCTACAAATACCAATGAATAATACATTGCTCACCCTAAAAATGGACGACTGCAGCGAAGACCAGATTACCAATGCGGCCGGCCAGATTCCTCTGCAGAAAATTGTTGATATCGCGCAGTAGTTAGGCCATGGTCTCAGAAGTTTACAACAAGACAACATCTTCTGTCGGTCCTAATTTTTAGTTTTCTCACACTTACCATCATTGAAACTCTTCATTGACATTATCGGTTGGATCGGTTCCATTGAAGTGATTGCCGCCTACGGGCTAAACAGCTACCAAAAAATAAAATCCAACTCTTTAGTTTTTCAGTTATTGAATTTTACAGGAGGTATTTTTCTTATTGCCAACACCTTGTATTATTGTGCGTACCCTTCGGCCTTCATTAACGTGGTGTGGGTAGTAATCGCCTCCGTGGCTATGATCCAACTGATACGAAAGAAAAAATGAAAACAATCGGAATCCTTTTTATTGGAATATTTTTTTTATGGAGCTGCGCTCAGCCAGAAAAAACAATCGGTGAAAAAATAGATGCCCTTTTTAAAAATGAATTTAAGGGGAATGAACCCGGAGGAGCCGTGTTGGTAATTTTAGGGAACGACACCTTACTAAAAAAAGGATACGGCCTGGCCGATCTCAATACCCAAGAAAAAATAACCCCCACTACGCTGTTTAATATCGGATCTATCTCCAAAACATTTGTTTCCAATACGATCCTGATGCTTTCAGACGAAGGAAAAATTAACCTTCGCGATAGTCTCTATAAATATTTTCCGCAGTTTAAAAATCTGACCATCGCAAAAAAAATACGAATCCATCACTTGCTTACACACACCTCTGGCCTGCCCGACATCCGTAGAAATTTTTTAGATAGTGTAGCATTGCTCACCGCCAAAGATGAAGAAAATTGGGCGCCCATCACTAAAGCTGATTCGCTTGAGTTTGAGCCCGGTTCGCACTACAACTATTCTAACCCGGCTTTTAATGGACTGGCATTAATTATCCAACAATTAACCGGTAAAAAATGGCAAACAGCAGTGCGTGAAAAGATTTTTATTCCATCCGGTATGATGACCAGTACCATTACGGATGGGGCTCACCCTATGCAGGGCGTAGCGCATGGCTATCTCCGATCGGGCCGGGCATTTATAGAAAAAGATTATGGCGAAGAACCTACTTTTGCTGCTGCCGGCAATGGCGGAGTGTGGAGTTCGGTAGAAGAATTGGGTCGTTATGAGAAGGCCTTGCAGAATTCACTATTTCTGAAAAGAGAATTAATCGAGCGATCCAGAACCATTTCACAATATCCTAACTGGTCAGATTCCCTACCTCCTTTTATTGGTTACAGTTGGTTCATCAGCCAATCGCAAAACGGGCTAAAAATTATTTCGCATACCGGTACACAAGGTGGCTTCTATGCCGACTATGTTTCTATTCCGGAGAAAAATTTTTTATACATCGTGCTCTGCAACCGGCCTTTTCCCCGAAAAATTTTCCGTGAACAGATATTGGGTATGGCAGGCGTACAAGAAAAACAAGTACCTGTCCCTAAATGATCTGTCTAAATCTTAAAAACTACAACCTCATGAAAAAATATTTTTACATCCTCCTTTTTTTCCTTCCCGGAATTCTATTGCGTGCCCAATCGCTCGAACAAAAGATTAAAGAATTTGATGCTTATGTAGAAAAGGGCCGCCAAGATTGGCAATCTCCCGGCCTGGCCGTAGCAATAGTGAAAGATGGAAAAGTTCTTTTACAAAAAGGATATGGCGTACGCGAACTGGGGAACGACAGCAAAGTAAATGCACAAACCCTATTTTCATGTGCCTCCACCACTAAGGCCATGACAGCCGTGTGTATGGGCATGTTGGTAGATGAGGGAAAACTAAAATGGAATGACCCGGTAATAAATTATCTGCCGGAGTTTCAACTTTACGACCCGGCCGTAACACGTGAATTAAAAATTAAAGATCTCTTTCTTCATGATAGTGGCGTAGGCAACACCGATTTTCTCTGGACTTTTATGGATATTCCCGCACGGGAAGTGCTGAACCGGATGCGATTGGTGAAGCCAAGTTATTCTTTCCGGTCAAGCTTCATTTATCAAAATATTTTTTACATCGCAGCAGGAGAGATCATTGAAAAAGTGAGCGGCCAGCCCTGGGAAATTTTTATACAGGAAAGAATTTTCACTCCACTAACAATGGCGCGCACTGCGGCTAAACGCAAGTACATTAAAGACGATAATCAGGTAACACCACATTATAAAGTAGAGAAAAAAATAAAGCCGATTGCTTATACAAAAGATGAAGCGATTGGGGCAGCCGGATCAGTTTGGTCGTCTGTTGAAGATATGGCCAAATGGATGACCTGCCTGCTCGACAGCAGCCGATACCCGGGCGGCCGCTTGCTTAAACCGGCTACCTGGACCACGCTTTTTCTGCCGGCCACGATCGTACCTGAAAATGAATTTTATCCTACCATGCAACTCATCAAACCCAACTGGACAACCTACGGGCTAGGTTGGTTTCAGCACGATTACAAAGGGAAGAAAATCAATTTCCACACAGGCAGCCTCGATGGGTTAAACGCTATCCACGCACTACTGCCCGATCAGAAAATGGGTATTTATGTATTTGGTAATGCGGATCATATTGAGTTGAGACATGCTTTGATATACAAAGCATTTGATCTTTTTGCCTTAGGCGGCAATACCGACTGGAGCAAAGATTTTTTGAGTTTGTATGGAAAAATACGGGAGAGAAATGAAAAAGATGAAAAAGAGTTTGAAGCCAAGCGCGTGCCCAATACTACGCCTTCGCTTTCCCTGGCCTCGTATGCCGGAAAATATTCCGATCCGCTTTATGGCACCTTGTACATTACACAGAAAGACAACCAGCTTTTAATTGATTTCAATCATTTCGAGAAAGCCACTTTGGAGCATTGGCATTATAACACCTTCCGTGGGCCATACGAAAAAGACTGGTACGGTAAAGCTCTGGCTAATTTTATTATAGATGCCAACGGAAAAATAGCTAAAGTAAATGTGGAGGGCATGGAATTTGCCCGCGAGAAATAATTATCCAATCTCGATAACCACATCATCGCTCATGGGATGCCCCACGCAGGTGAGTACGTACCCTTCGGCCCGTTCGGATTGCGAAAGACCTTCTTCCTCATCTAGTTTTACCTGACCCGACAACGCTTTGCCGCGGCAGGCTGTGCACAATCCGCTCTGGCAGGAGTAGGGAAGATCTATTCCCTGATCTAATGCCGTTTCTAAAATCGTGCGATTGGGCTCCACCACAAATTTATATTCCTGGCCATCGTAGCGCACGGTTACTTCATGGGCTGTGTTCCCGGAAACCGTAGCTGCTTTGGCTACTTCTTTCTTATCTTTATCAATGGTGCCCGAAACAAAACTCTCTTTAAAAATATTTTCTTTCGGGATAGAAAGTGCGCCCAATAAGTTCTCTACATTTTTCATCATGCCTTCGGGGCCGCACATCAGGTACGTGGTTTTGTCTAATCCCCAATCGGGAATACGTTCAAACAATTTTACCAACATTTCCTGGCTAAGCAAACCGGAGTACCCTTGCCAATTCATCGGTGCGTTATCCAGTACGTGAATTACATGCAGACGGCCTTCGTACGAAGTTTGCCATTGATCCAACTCTTTTTTAAAAATGATGCTGTCAATGTCGCGATTACAGTATATTAAGGAACAAATGCTATCGGGCTCCTGCGTAAGCAGGCTTTTTAATACCGACATCATCGGGGTAATCCCACTGCCACCACCAAACATTATCACATGTCTTTTTTTATCTTTCGAAAACTCAGTGGTAAAATTGCCCATGGGTTCCAACACTTTAATCTTCGTGCCGGCTTTTACATTTTCGGGCAGCCAGTTGCTCACCAGCCCTCCGTCCACCCGCTTTACCATTACCACCAGGTCTTCATCGGTAAAAGGAGATGAACAAAGCGAATACGACCTGCGCACTTCTTTGTTATTGAGTGAAACTATTAACGTTAAAAACTGGCCCGATTTATAATTTAGTTTCCCTGTTTTGGGCTGTTCAAATACCAGCGAGATAGCCTCTTTTGTTTCGGGTATAATTTGTTTTACCGTGAGTTCGTGGTAATGATGGTTAGTTGTATCTGCTTTTTTTTCGCTTTTCCTAAAAAGACCAAAGGCCATAGTTGTTCAGATTTCAGAGTGGAAAGACAAAGGTAAGAAATTCGTCCGCACAAAAGCGTAACAAAATAGAGTGCAAGGCTTTGGGAAAATCTGGGCAACCCTATCAGAGAAATCAGAAAAGTGATGTACTTTTAAAAAATAGATCCATCCAATTTGCTGAATTCCACAACACACAACAATCTCACTACAAAAAATAATGACTGACACAAAACGATATTACGCATTCGACTCTATAAGGGCGACAATGATGTCTTTAGGTATAGTTATTCATTCGGCAATTAATTATAGCAGCTCAGATGATATGACTTGGCCACTCAGGGCAAGAGATACAAGTAATGTATTTTTCTTTTTAGTAGAATTTTTACACGCCTTTCGTATGCCGGTATTTTTTCTGATAGCCGGTTTTTTTGGTGCGTTTTTGTTTATTAACAAAAGCCCCGAACAAATGCTCAAAAATCGTTTCAGGCGTATTCTTTTACCCTTTCTCGTTTTTTTATTTGTGCTACGTCCGTTCTTAAGTTTTTCGTTTAAATATTGTTCGGCAATTTTTGATGGGGAAACACCAGTAACCTTTACCAAACATTTTTCTACGCTCGAGAGCTACATTCCCTATAATTTATCGCATTTATGGTTTCTCTATTATTTATTTATCATTAGTGTTTTGGTGTACTTATTTTCAAAGTTAACAAACCACATTTTTACTCCATTTCTTGAGGTTTTTTTTGAGCGCACTTTCAAAAATCCTGTGTATCGTTTATTAACATTAACGAGCCTTTCATTCAGTATTCTTTTTTTATTTGAGGCCAAATCTTTTGAAACATCTGTTCGTTGGCTTCCCGACTTAGGGATATTGGCTTACTTTCTTGCTTTTTACATTACAGGTTGGCTGCTCTACAAAAAAAAAGAAATAGTACACACGTTAAAATATTTTGACCTGGCAATAACTATAATCGGTGTAATTGCATTTTGGTTGAAGATTTCTTACAACAATCAAATGAATCTGATTAGTCTTCAAATCATAAATTCAATCATTACTTGTTCTTTAAGCATCGGAATAATTGGTTTGTTTTTACGTTTTTTTGACATTCCCAATAAACACATCACTTACTTTGTAAATTCAGCGTATTGGATTTATTTAATTCATTTTTTCATTGCACTATTATTATCGGGGCTACTCAATGATGTGCTTATTTCTGTCTATATAAAATTTTTAATCGTATTGCTTGGCACCACAACTATCTGTTTGACATCGTATCATTTTTTTGTACGTAAAACTTTTATAGGTGTTTTTTTAAATGGCAAAAAAACGTAACACAAAAAAAAGACACCATCAAAGCTTAACGTTTATAACGGAGAATTATCACCTGAGCTAAGGTGCAAGCCGTCATAAGATTACTGATCAGGTATCCACTAATTTAAATCCTCACTCCTGCCCGGTGGGCAAGCACTTTACTTTAGCAGCTGGCCACGGCTCTATCTGAAAGGTGCGAGGGTTAAAGTGCCACGCTTGCAAGGCTGCCAGTGTATCAGCTTTATCGTTCGGCTGTACCAGTGCAGCCAAGCTTGAAATGGGTTTTTCTCCTTCTTGGCAAACTCCGATCGTCAGCATCTGGCCTTTCTGCACATTGGTAATTTCCAGTGCATCGAGAACGATAGTTATTTTTTTGTTTAGCTCAGGCACAAAGAGATCACTGGTATAAAGTACCACAATTAAATTTCCTTTGGTGTACCAGCTAACTGAGAGCATTCCATTAAAGTCGTATTCGGATGCAGAGCCGATGCTCCACTTATCCGTAAAATTAAATCCACTCAAAACAGTCAACTCTTTTATATCCGAAATTTTTTTTCCTACCAGCGAGCGGTAGCTCCCCGAAAATCGGCTGGGCGCACCCGGAACACGCCCCGTAACGCGCAGGTTTTCACCAATCACCAAGGCATATCCTGCTATCTTGTGGTTTTGTATGTTCGGCTTAAAATGAACCCATGTATCGGTGGCCGAATTTATTATTTCGGCAAAGTATTCGTTATCGCTTCTATATTCTGAAATAGGTTTCCAATTTTTTACAATGGCTTGAAAATATGAAAGGAGAGTATCGACACCGACTTCTTGAGCATCGCTTTTAAGATCGTATGAAATAGTGGTTTTGCGCATCACTCCTGATATGGGCATGCCTTCTGTATTCATAAATATTTCGGATGTGTCGTTATCGGCTGTTTCATATTGGCCAATTACATAGCCCGGCATACGCGGAAATAAGGGATGGTCTCTTGATCCTTTAATATCTTCTTGAGCCAAAACGCTGCCGGAGAGCAGGACCCAACCAAGGCAGATAAATGCTTTCATTAATTGATGGATTAATTCTAAAAGCCACCTAAATAATCGGGCAGTTCAAAGTTCAAAAAAAGATTACAGGTTTAACCAGTAAGTCAGTTTTAAAACCAGTGCGCGGTTGCGGGAAGCAAATGAATCGGAAAAATAATTTTCGGTATAAACAATAAAAAAATCAGAAGCCGGCTTAAACCGCCATTGAAAGCGTGCGTTCAACCCCACGTTGTTATACCGGTCGTTGTATTGCACAATGGTAGTAAAAAACAATTTACTGGTAAACGTTAAATCTACCCGCGGGCTTACAAGCAGAAATCGGGCGCTGCCATAACTCAGCTTAATATTTTGATAGTCGTACGTAACCATTACGTTTACATACGGCTGGTAGCGATACGAAATAGTACCGCCAATACCGTACTTGGTGCCATCGTAATAGTGGCCGGCTGAGGTATTAAACGAATACGTAAAAATTTTTCGCATGTCGGAGTTAAACTGCAGGTTGGTTTCGTTCCACTCAAATTTTTGTCCGGTTAGAAATATGGCTGTACCATTGGGGTCAATGGGGTTGTACGACATGGGCAGTAATTGAAATATTCTTCTGCCGGAGGCAAAAAGGCGGGCGGTATTTTTAAAATTGATTACATAATCGGCCACCCACGCCCGGTCGGTAACGGTGCCGTTTAATATCCGTGTGAAATCTAATTCCAGCCCGGGCCCCATGCTGGTAATCGATCCGTACTTCGGATAAATTTTTCCTTCTACCCGATTAAAGCCTCCCGTAAAGCCACCGTACACGACTTGAGCCGGAACAAAGCCTACTTCGGCATTGTAATTTTTACCCACACCGGATAACGAGGAAAGCGCGCTGACATAGCGTGTAAAATATCCCAGAAAACCACCATAAGAATACGTGCCGGTAGTATTGAAAGCATCTAAGGATCTGTGATAGTAGAAATCGCCATTCCAGCGGTTGCTCTTAGTAAACAAGTTAAAATCGGCACCGATCACCCGGTTATACAAATTCAGTTTTTTAACCGTGTCGCTTCCGTTCCAAACTTTCCGCACTAAATCGGTGTGATAAAACTTTGTCGAGTCGTACGTTTCCTGAATAAGTGATTGTTTATTCACTACAAAAAAATCTATGTTTGAGCGCGAAAATATCTGGCGCTGCACCACCGCTACCGTATAGTTTTGGTCGGGCAGCCCCAACGATTCCGATTTTTTAGTTTGCAGGTTCATTACACCCAAGCGCCAATTTTCACCAATCTTTCCGCTCAACCGGGCTCCATAGGCAATCGGCACTTTTGTTAAGTTGCCACTGGCATCCCGCACCAGCCCAATCCTTCTCGAAAAAAACGGGCGTGTATCGAAATAGCCTGGCGTAGAAAATAAATCGCTGTTTTCCAGGAAAAAAGTTCTGCGCTCGGGAAACTGATATTCAAAACGAGTAAGGTTAATTACCTGACGATCTACCTCTACATTCGAAAAATCTGGGTTAACGGTAAGGTCCAAATTTAAAGCCGGAGTAACCGCCACCTTGGCATCTAAGCCAACCGTAGCTGAGGAGGTAGCCGCTATTCCGTTTTCAGCATCGCTGCTGCTGCTTGCTCCCGCTACATAGGGAATCAACGATACGTTTGCCCCGGGGTGTGGTGGGGGTTGCTCCCACATCAACTTACCAGTATAGGAAAAGGAAGCCGGGTTATATTGAAAGGGGGTGGCAATCCAACTGGAGAGCTGATTATGTTTCAAGTCATGCCGCAAAAAGGTAACATTCCAGTTCTCTACCCGATTATTATATCGAAATGATTTAAACGGTATGGCCAACTCGGCCACCCACTTGTCGGGGTAACGTTTCACTTCCGAGTACCACTTATTATCCCAACTATTATTGTAGGCATCGAAAAAATTGCCCCCTCCGTATATGGTGCCTTCGGTTTGTACATTGTATGGAGAGATCAGAAAATAAAAACCATTCGTGTGGTCATTATACGGATCGATATAAATCCCCATGTTGTCGTTCAGCATAAAATCAAAGTCTCTGCGCAGGCTCTGCACAATGTTGGGTTTATCCATATTGTCGTAGCAAACAAACGACACATAAAAAAAATGTTCATCAAATGTAACACGGGCCTCGGTTTGGTAGGTAGGAGCCATGGTATCTACCGGTGAGTTCATATAAAAATGAGAGGCCACATGAGCGTTGAGCCAATCGGGTTCATCCAACACACCGTCTAATTTTATAGAACTTTTTGCTTGGGTAATCTGAAATTCAACACCTTGTTTGTTTTTTATCGGAGCCTGCCCGACCGCCCAAACGACCGACAGAAAAAAAGAAAAAAAGAAAAGTATAAAACGTATCATAGTTAGTCGGTGCAAAACAAATATCTCTAAACGGATAAAAAGCTGGCGAAGATCAGGAATTATATTCATCTGTGTGTTAATGAACTGTTAAATTGGTTTGCTACCTTTAGCCATAAATTTTTTCCCTTGCATCTCCATACACTTACAGCCATTTCCCCAATCGATGGGCGCTATTTTGAAACCGTAAAAAAACTATCTGCCTACTTTTCAGAGTATGCGCTGATGCGTTACCGCATCTTGGTGGAAGTGGAATATTTCATTGCCCTGTGCGAATATCCGGTAGAGCAATTAAAATCCTTTCCTCCCGATCAGTTTAGTTCATTGCGAAAAATCTATTCGGCTTTTTCCGAAGCCGAAGCCCTCGAAATAAAAGAAATTGAAAAAACAACCAACCACGATGTAAAGGCCGTAGAATATTTTATCAAAAAAGAATTTGATAAACGGTCGTTATCTCCATTTAAAGAATTTATCCACTTCGGGCTTACCTCGCAGGATATTAACAATACGGCCACTCCTTTGTTGCTGAAAGAATTTTTGGAAAAAGAATTACTGCCCGAATTTAACCACCTCCTGTCCCTTCTGGATGCCCAGGCCAACCAGTGGCGGGAAGTACCGCTACTGGCGCGTACGCATGGGCAACCGGCCTCGCCTACCCGGTTGGGTAAAGAAATTTCCGTTTTTAGTGAGCGCATTAAAAAGCAATTGACTTTGTTAAAGTTCATCCCTCATTCTGCCAAGTTTGGCGGAGCCACCGGAAACTTCAATGCCCACCACGTAGCCTATCCGGAAATTAACTGGATAGAATTTGCCGATCGTTTTGTAAAAAAATATTTGATGTTGGAACGCAGCCACCCTACCACACAAATTGAACATTACGATAATCTGGCGGCCCTCTTCGATAATATAAAACGAATCAATACCATCTTAATTGACTACAGCCGCGATGTATGGCAATATGTGGGAATGAATTATTTCAAACAAAAAATAAAAGCCGGTGAGGTGGGCAGCAGTGCCATGCCGCATAAAGTAAACCCTATTGACTTTGAAAACGCAGAAGGGAATTTAGGTATTGCCAATGCCTTGTTCGAGCACTTGTCGGCCAAACTCCCCATCTCTCGTCTGCAGCGCGATCTTACCGACTCTACTGTGTTGCGAAACATAGGCGTGCCTCTGGCTCACACTTGGATAGCCCTGAAGTCGCTGCAAAAAGGAATGGCCAAACTGGAATTAAACCAATCCGCCATTGACTACGACTTAAACGAAAACTGGGCAGTGGTAGCCGAGGCCATCCAAACTCTTTTACGAAAAGAAGGATACCCCAACCCATACGAAGCACTGAAAGAACTTACGCGCAAAAACGAAAAGATTACAAAAGAATCTATCCATCGTTTTATAGACGGCTTAAAAATAAGCTCTGCACTAAAAGACAAACTAAGGGCCATCAGCCCGTTTAATTATACGGGGGTTTAATGAGTACCTTCATTCGTTAAGGATGAAACCTTTACCAGCGACAGAATTTATGTTATTCCAGGTACCCAAATTTTCCTTTATTATAATCATCAAACGCCTGAACTAATTCTGCTCGTGTATTCATTACAAAAGGGCCGTGTGCAGCAATTGGTTCGTTTATAGGTTCACCACTTAAAATCAAAACAACTGATTTTTCTTTTGCCTTTAGGCTAAACATCTCTCCTTTGTTTTCAAAAAGTGCAAAGTGGTCTGTGGGCGCTTCCTCCTTATCATTAATGATGATGCTGCCTTCCAATACCAAAAGAGCGGTGTTAAAATTATTTGGAAAATGAAAGTCGGCTTTGGCTCCGCTTTCAAGTTTTGCATTCAATAAGTGTATCGGTGTAAAAGTAGAAGCCGCGCCCTTAATGCCTTGATATTCTCCTGCCATTACTTCTATTTCTCCACCGTTATCTTTTAAATGGTAGCGATTGATTTGTTTGTTCTGAATGGATTGATATTTAGGATTAGCTTTTTTATCCTTGGCAGGCAGGTTTACCCAAAGCTGCACCATTTGAAAATCGCCCCCCTGCCGGCTCCAGTTTTCCTCATGAAATTCTTTATGCAAAATTCCGGATGCAGCCGTCATCCATTGCACATCGCCTTCGGCAATCACACCGCCTCCGCCACTGCTGTCGGTATGCGCTACCTTTCCTTTATAGGCAATGGTTACTGTTTCAAAGCCCTTATGCGGATGTGCATCCACACCTCTTGGCTCATGGGTGGGCGGAAAATAAAATTTTGAGTTATAGTCCAGCATAATAAACGGGTCCATCCGTTGCATATCCAAACGATACCCACTGGGAATAAAGTTGTGTACTCTAAATCCGTTTCCTACGTAATGAGGCTCCCTCGGAGCCATTACTAACTCTATATTTTTTGTTGTCATAGTTAAAATATGAAAGCACAAAATTAGCTTTCGCTTAAAGCCCACACATTGATGTAGGATAAGTAATTACCGTTTGAAGTTTTTTGTAGCCAAGTCTTTTCTTACCCGACTTAAGCTTTCCGGTGTAATACCCAGATAAGAAGCTACCATAGATTGTGGGATGCGGAGCAGCAGGTCAGGGTAAATTTTCACAAAATGCAAATAACGGTCTTCGGCCGAAGCACTCAGCAGTTGGTTAATCCTGTTTTGCAAGTGCCGGATATGGTTGTGCAATAATTTGTTGTTAAACTCCAAAAACGATTTATTTTCCTGTGCTAACCGGGTAATGAAATTTTCATCCAGTAAAATAACCCGGCTATCTTCTAATGCCTGAATAAAATAATGGGATGGCTGATGGAAATAAACACTTTCCCGGTCGGAAACAAACCACCCCTCAGAAGCGAATTGCAGAATGTGCTCTTTTCCTTTCTCGTCTATGGAATAGTATCTCAATAAACCCTGCTCTACGTAAAACGAGTGTTGGCAAACTTCTCCAGGTTTCAATAAATAACCTCCTTTATCAACTTTTAACGATTTGCATCGGGCAATTAATGTTTTTACAAAATCTGCTTCGATCTCAATATGAGAAGTAAGGAATGTGCTGAGCGTAAATGTGTTCATCTTTTTAATTTTATAAGACGGCTGTTCTTTACACTTGCGTTTCCGGCAAGAGAGAGTTTATTTCAGATAAAATTCTTCTTCCCGTTCTTCGGGAAACAAATTACTTAAATCCCATTTTTCGCCTGCCTGAAAATGAAGCATTCCTTTTTCGGCAAAAAGCGGTGAAGAAAAATTATTTTCATATATCTGCCCGGTGCCTAGGCCGTGGGGTATGCCTGATGGATATTGGCTGGTAAACTGCGCCAGCGCATTAAGCCCGATGTTCGATTCCAGTGCCGAAGTAATCCACCAGCCTATGTTTCGGTTTTCGGCTGCCTTAATCCATTCATCACACCCTAACATACCTCCGTGCAGGGTGGGTTTAAGAATAATAAAGGAGGGGCTTAACTTACTTAACAGTCTTTCCTTTTCATCGGGCGAATGAATACCGATCAACTCTTCATCCAGTGCGATGGGGATGGGCGACTTGGCACAAATTTCTTCCATCTCCGGCTGGCCGGGTTTAATAGGCTGTTCGATCGAGTGAATATCGAAGCGTTTGAGTGAGTTAATTTTATCCAGTGCCTCTTCTTTTTTAAAGGCACCGTTGGCATCGAGGCGCAGTTCAATTTTTTCACGAAAATATTTCCTGCGGATGTAGTTCAGCACATCACATTCCTTTTCAAAATCCAGACCACCTACTTTTAATTTAATGCACCGGTAGCCATCGCGTATTTTAATTTCCACCTGCTGCAGCATAAAATCAAGCCCGCCCATCCAAACCAAGCCATTAATAGGCACGGGAAATTTTTCAATAAACTTGTTGTTGAAAATAAGGCGTTTCCCTCCTTGCATTAAATCCAGCAAAGCGGTTTCAATGCCAAAAGAAATGGATGAACATTCCCGACTGATTTCGCCTGACTGAAAAAAATTTTGTAGTCGCAACCAAGTATTTCCTTCCTGGGGTGGCATTAAAAAATCGCGGTTTTGAAATGCCGACAAAATCTCTTGTAAGTGAACCTCAAACTGATCGCCATACTCGGGGCTTAGCCCCGGCAACGGACCGCACTCGCCAAGTCCATAAATTTTTGGGTTCGAGTCATCCCATAGGCGAATAAACCAGGCTTTTTTTTCCGTCATCGGCCCGCGTGACGTGCGGGCTGCAAAAGAAAATTTTAATACATAGCGATGGCTGCTGACCCTAAGCATCAATTTTAAATTAAATACCGGAGTAAGGTACAAATTTAACTATGCCGGCAACGGCTATAAAAAATAAAAGCCCGAACTTCACAGCCCAGGCTTTCCTTAATTTATTAAACAAATCAGCTGTAGAGGGAGGGGTCGAACCTCCACGGGGCAGTTAGCTGCGGAACATAAGAAAACGTTAGTGGTCAACCCATTATTCCGCGTTTATCCTGTTATCCCCACCCTCGAGACAGGAGGGCATGTCTGCCAGTTTCAACACCCTACATTGTTAAAGAACTTGGAAGGTTTTTTTCGATGCCTTCATTATAAATTCTTCATCAAAGGAATATAAATATTGAATACAACTCAATAACAGTAACTAATAATTACTAATAATTTAATATTAATTGATATTTTTGAAATAAAATCAATTTAGACATCCCAAACCTATGAATAATTACGAATTTGATAATACCGACCTGAAAATTTTGGAGCTTTTAATGGAAGATGCCAAGCGGCCCTACACCGAAGTTGCCCGTAAAGTGAATGTCTCGCCCGGCACGGTGCATGTGCGCATGAACAAAATGGAAGAAGCGGGTGTAATCGGCAAAACCACCTTGCGCATAAACTATTCAAAATTGGGCTACGACATCTCTGCCTTCATTGGCATCTATCTGGAAAAAAGTGCCTTGTACGAAAAAGTATTAACCAAACTAAAAAGCATACCCGAGATTACCAGCATCCATTACACCACGGGCAACTACTCCATGTTTGTGCGCATCCATTGTCGTGATACTAACCATTTGAAAGAAGTTCTTTACGACAAACTGCAACAAGTGGAAGGCATTGAGCGAACCGATACCATCATTTCGTTGGAGGAAAGTCTGGACCGGAATTTGAAATTGAGCTGATCGCAACCTAATGGTGAATTACCACCTGCCTTTTCAGCATTGCATCTTTGTAATAGACATTGAGGTAGTAAATGCCCGATGGCAGGGTGCTTACTGGTATTTGCAGTTCCGTTTGGTCAGACTCGACTGAATAGGCCGTGCCACCAAACCGATCAAATAGAATTAACCGATACGGTGATTGCTGCAAAGCATTCGCATTATCTGTGGAAAGGCTATCGGTAACCGAAACAGTCATGGTGCTGGACGATGGGTTGGGGTAAGTTGCTAACATCGGCCCAATACCATTTGAAAACTGCAGGCATTGCTGTATTGTAGCACAACTGTTTGAGGCGGAAACGGTGATGTTAAAACTTGTATTACTGGATTTAGCCCGGAAATCGTAGGTAGTGGATGAAAGTGCGCTACCCGAAACAACGCCTGCCATGCCATTTAGTGTATAGGTCACTGGAGCAGGCTGACCACTTGTGTTGGCACTGGCATTGGTTACTATAATGTGATCGGTATTGGCAGTAAAGGCAATGTTGTCAAACCCGCACAACGGATACGGCTCTGAATTGCCGTCAATGGAAATGGAATTATAAATAGGGTTGCCTACCCAAATTGTTTGTGAGGTAGGTAAGTTACAAACACTAATTGTGCCAGTAATGGTTGCATATCCAGAATAATTTCCAAGCTGAGTAGCAACTCCAGTGCTGGCGTTTATTGAAAGATTATTGGGTACACTTGAAGTCCAAGTTGTGCTCGTTCCACTTGGCTGATTGACCACAGAAAAAGTGCCGGACCTACAAAGTGGATTAGCTCCTGAAATAGTTGTAGACGGATCCAATTGAAAACCTATTGCCTTTGAAGAAGGATTTGAGTATGAGTTACAAGCAAATGATTGAACTGAAATAGTACCTCCATTTTTTCCATTTGGAGTCACAGTTATTGAATTTGAAGTACTACTACCTGTCCAACCAGAAGGAAGATTCCATTTATAAATTGTGATGTTAGGAATGCTCAGTGTTTGAAAAGCAATAGGATTGGTATTAGAACAATAAGCGGTTGATGACCCAGTGATGGCAGCCGGCACATATTGAGCTGTGCGCGTAACTGGAATTGTTGCAATTTTTGAACTTGTGCCACAATTAAAGCCTTGAACAGTTACGTTTCCGCCAGTACAATTGTCTGGCTTAACGCTAACAGAAACAGCTTGATTCGCTTCATCAATTGAATAGCTGCCTTGCTGAATCCAATTACTTGGGAACGTCCAAGTATATTTAGTGCAGAAATTTTCAATGGGATCTGCGGACGCTTTACCCATGTCGATCAACTGCATTTTATAGGTTCTGACAGTTTGATCATTAACTTGTATTACCTGAGGGTTAGAATAACCATTTACTGGATTAATTTGGGCATTATTTACACTTAATAAGTTATACGTTATGTCAACGGACGCACCATTTGCTCCTGTCAAATCGCAACCGTAAGATTGACTCGTCCTGAAAATAGTTTACACAATTTGGTTAAGAGTCCTGATTCAAATT
>JAFDYY010000044.1 GCA_018267195.1 Bacteroidota bacterium
ATCTGCGGAGTACATCTTGGGTCATACCTACATATTTGAGGCGGCTGCTTTCCGCTTGCAAGACATATACGTACCACATTTTGTTTTATTTAAAAAAATAAAGCCCTCAGCATTACCGAGGGCTTTGTACCCGAGGCCGGAATCGAACCGGCACGCCTTGCGGCACACGATTTTGAGTCGTGCGCGTCTACCAGTTCCGCCACTCAGGCATTTGCGAACTTGGGGTTGCAAATATGGGCAAAACTTGTTTTCTCACAAAATCAGAATGTAAAGTTTCAATAGATATTCAGGCTCTTTTCGGCAAAGGATTTATTGGTGCGCAGCTAAAAATCCGGTACCCACTCACGAATCGCGGAAACGAACATAGGTGCCCATAGGCAAATCATTCCCTTGTTTGGGTTTTAGAAAAAATTCACCGTAATCCATTTCATGAGTGTGATGAAAATGGGTTTTTACTATATTATACCCTACGGTGGCGGATAATCCTACGGCATACATTGAAAGGATGAAAAACCGATTTTTTGGTTCGAGTAATTGGCTGCTCAGATAAATTAGTTCATCCAATTTTTCTTGCAGCGTCCACTTTTCTCCGTCAGGGCCGCGGCCATACGGTGGCGGGTCCATCATAATGCCGTTATATTTATTTCCGCGCTTTACTTCACGCTTTACAAACTTCAAGGCATCTTCATACACCCAGCGGATATTATCGAGATGATTTAATTGTTGATTTTGGTTGGCCCAGTTCAGCCCCGGCCGCGAAGCATCTACATGAGTAACGTCTGCTCCGGCCATACGGGCTACAGATGATGCCGCACCTGTGTAGGCAAAAAGATTTAAAATGCGAGCGGGTGCCTTCCAACGGTTGACCGTATCGAAAATAAAATTCCAATTATCACCTTGTTCGGGAAAAATACCTACATGCCCAAAACCAGTAAGCGCCAAACGTAAGGTGATAGATAATTTAGCGTGTTCATATTGGATATTCCAACTTTCGGGCATATCCTGTTTTTTTTTCCAACCGCCCTTTACCTCATCGCCAAAACGATAATGGTTGGTTTGCTCACGGTTAAAATGGGCATGGCAGATGTCCCTCCATTCTTCATCTGATTTTATTTTTTTCCAGATGGCTTGTGGCTCCGGCCTGATTAGGATGTATTTTCCAAAACGCTCCAGTTTTTCGCCCTCGCCCGAGTCGAGTAGTTCATACTCTTTCCAGAAAGACGGGTAAATCAGTTTCATGCAGCAGCTCTCTTTTTAATTAAATAAAACCGGCCGAAATTTTTCCGGCTCGCGCAGCACGCGCGAAATACCTTTGCCCACTGAAACCAAAGATTCGGCATCCCGGTGCACCTTTAATTGAATATTTTTTTCCAGGCGTTCTTTTAACCCACGCAACAGAGCACTGCCTCCGGTAAGATAGATTCCATTTTGATAAATATCAGCCGAGAGCTCGGGCGGGCAAGCTTCTAAGGCCTGCACAATCGAATCTTCAATGGAGCGGATGGATTTGTCGAGCATGGCGGCTACTTCAGCATAACTGATTTCGCGAACCGTGGGTATGCCTTCCATAATATCTTTTCCCCTTACCCGAAGGGGTGGGGGTTCGTCCGTTAGCATCGGCATAGCCGAACCAATTTGTAGTTTGATCTGCTCGGCTGTTTTCCAGCCGATCATCAGGTTATAGTTTCTGCGAAACCAATCTTGTATTTCGGTAGTAAAGGTGTCGCCCGCTACTTTAGTGGACCGAAATACCGCTACTCCCGAAAGTGATATTACCACTATTTCTGTAATGCCCCCACCGATGTCAATTACCATTTTTCCTTCTGGTTCACGAATATCTAAGTCCATGCCGATAGCGGCTGCCAGCGGTTCGAAGATGAGGTGCTTGTTCCGGGATGGAAATTGATCCAGCACATCGCGCAACGCACGTCTTTCTACCTCGGTGGCATAGTAGGGTATGCCTGAAAGGAGATGATCAAAACCGCCAAACCATTTTTTGGAATGTACCTGCTGTACCATCTTACTAATCATTATGGAAGCCGAATTATAATCGGCAATAACGCCCCATTGTAAAGGTTTAACCGGCTTTAGCTGGCTGTGGTTTTTCTCGAATACCGAAAAAGCTTCATTGCCCACGGCTTGCACCTGGTGGTTTTCAGTGTCAAAAACAATAAATGAAGGCTGCGAAAACAAAATCTCTTTTTCATCGGTGAATAACGTATTGTTATTGCCCAAATCAATAGCTAAGTTTTTGTTTTTTAAGAAGGGCAGCATAATCTGTCGGTTACTAGCATACCATCTAAACTACATTGATACGATCGTTAGCCGGGTTAAAGATAGTTAAGCCATTTCAAAAAAAAACTGAATTAATTCCTGATTTGTCAAAATTCCCAATACGTAATTTGATGATCGGCCAGTTACCTTGTCATTTTTGCCCACAAAACTTTCCATTCTGGATGGATCAAAATAAACTTTAGGAGGTATTCATTTTTTATCCTTGCCAGAGCTGATGAGGGGGGTCATTTCTTCAGGTAGAAGAAACCCAGATTATCCATTCCTAATGCATCATCTGGGATCAAGTCAATCTTGGCAATCGCTGTTAAATATTTATCGAGCGATTAACTCGCGCGGTTGATTATCGGCTTAACAATCTTTAATTGCCTCATCATTTCCGTAGGCGTGTTACGAAACCGTTCCCATTTTTCGCAGATATACTAAGTGAGAGGCAAAGGCTTCTACCATTGTAGAATATTCACGGTAAACAATGTTAAACTCCTGGCATGTTTCTTTTACCAACTGGTTTATTTGCGGATAATGGATGTGGCTTATTTTTGGGAAAAGATGATGCTCGATTTGAAAATTCAATCCACCTAACATCCAAAACAATAGTTTATTACTAACAGCAAAATTGGAAGTAGTGTTGATCTGATGCACCGCCCATTCAGTTTCGATTTTCTTTTCCAAAGGAAAATCAGTTGATTCTACTACATGGGCTAATTGAAATACGATGCTAATGAAAAGGCCGCAAACGAATGTTACCACCAAAAATACAACCCATGCTTTAATCCACCCCAGAAAAACAATAGGCAACACTAATGACAAGATCACATAGATAATTTTAGTCAGCCAAAAAATTATATGTTCTCTTACGGGCAGGTTCATCGGTTTCATGTGGGCAGCAATTTTGCCTCTGAAGTATTTTACAAAATCTTCATAAAAAACCCAAACGATATACGATATGCCATACAACACAAACCAATAAATATGCTGATAACGATGGATAGCATGCTTGAATTGATTCGGATGAAGACGCATAAACGGCCTCACATCAATATCCGAATCAATGCCTTCAATGTTGGTATAAGTATGGTGGTTCACATTATGTTTTATTTTCCAAAAATAAATATTGCCCCCGAGCATATTTAGGCAATAGCCAGCCAACGAATTGAGCCAATTATATTTTGAAAAACTCTGATGCCCCCCTTCATGCATAATGTTAAAGCCAAGCATGGCTAAGTTCACTCCTAAAAGCGCAGCCAATAAAAGAGTTAGCCATAGAGGAGATGGGATAAATACCAAAAAAGTGTAGAGCAGCAGGGCCGTAAAAAATTGCGCAACACTTTTAATGTATAATTTTTTGTTTCCCGTGCGCTCAGTCTTTTGGTCTAAAAAATAATGATCAACCTTTTCTTTGAGTGCCTGAAAAAAAGTATTTGTGATTTTATCGGTCACTCTTTTTTTATTTATTGAATTACCTGCACGCGTACCGCATTGATGCCTTTTTTGCCACGTTCAGTTTCAAATTGCACGTTGTCATTTTCTTTGATGGTGTCAATCAAACCGGTTTGGTGTACGAACACATCTTCGCTTCCATCATTGGGAGTAATAAAACCAAAACCTTTTGTTGTGTTGAAAAACTTTACTTTTCCTTCTTTCATAGTTGATAAAAAATTAATTGTTAAAATTTATTGTTGTTCTGTTTTCTTTTGTGGCGGGGTAGAAGAGATATTTCCAAACTCATCAACATAAGCCAGCATGTTTTCCAGCTCGCCTCCGGTTGCGTTTTTCTTGCGCTCTTCTTTTCGCGCTTGTTTATCTTGTTGTTTCTTTTTGCGCTGAAACTCTTTTTGTTTTTTAATGTAGGCGTTGTTCGATTTTGCCATTAGCGTTTTTTAAATTTTTAATTGACAAACGTAAAAGCCTTGCCGCCTTTGCCTGCCCTGCCCGTGCGGCCAATGCGGTGAATGTAGCTGTCGAAATCGCGCGGCTGTTGATAGTTGATAACGTGCGTAACTTCAGAAATATCAAGACCACGTGCAGCCACATCCGTGGCAATCAGTACCTGAATTTTGCCCGATTTAAAATCATTTAATGCCCGTAACCGGTAATTCTGTGATTTGTTACCATGAATTTCATCTACACGAACTCCGGATTGATAGAGCGCTTTACACACAGTACTAACATGGCGTTTCGTTTCGGCAAAGACAATTACTTTCTGAAATGATTTATCTTTTACCATGCGCAATAGCACGCCCATTTTGGTTTCGCCTGCGGCTAGGCGTACAATTTCTTGCTCGATGTGGTCGCCTGTGGCGTTCCCTTTTGAAACCCTCACCTCGACAGGCTGATGAAGTAATTCCCGAATCAGTGGTTGTTGATTTTTTTCTTCCGTTGCCGAAAATAAAATGGTTTGCTGGCGGTTAGTCATAGCCTTTACAATATACTGAATATCGCGGGCAAAACCCATATCGAGCAGACGATCAAATTCATCTAAAATCAAGGTGTTAAAATTATTCAATCGCAACGCACCTTGCCGTGCTAAATCAGTCAATCTTCCCGGGGTGCCAATTACTACGTGAGCTTGTTTGCGCAACGCGGCAATATCTCTGCCCACGCTGGTGCCTCCGATGAAACATAAACTTCGCATCGACAATCCATCTACAATGCTGTTAAATTCTTCTTCAACTTGCACAGCAAGTTCACGCGTGGGCACCACAATCAACACTTGAAATGCCGCTTTTTGCCCCATGAGGTTGTGAACGATGGGAATTAGAAATGCGCCTGTCTTTCCGGTCCCTGTTTGAGCAATGCCTAATAAATTATTTCGGTTTAAAAGGGCTTCAATTGTTTTATCTTGAATTTCGGTCGGCCTTAAATAGCCCTTGGCAATAAGGTTGGCTTTAATGTTCACATCAATCGGCAGATCTTTTATCGTGCGGCTCGCCTCGTACCGAATTTCGGTGAGGGGAGTCGCTTTTTTAATAAATAAATTTGGGTCGAGTAGGCTGGCTACTTGTTGGCGTTTGCGGGGATGAGGCTGTCGGTTCCTTCTTTGATAATTGCCTTCCCTGCCCTTGGTACTTTTCTGTTTTACAAAATTCATTCGTTCTTTTAAGTTAATAACAACAAACTGCCCATATCCATATTATAAGGAAATATTGGCATACGGAAAAAATCCGTGTTTATGATTTCCAGCTAAAAATGATTGAGTGTTAGGAAGGACTCTGTGAAAAGAGATAGAACTTGCTATTACGGAATAACTTATGCTAAAATCTCTGCAAAGGTACGGCCTAATGAGATGATAACCTAATGCCAAAACTTGTTAATTAGCGTGAGAAGAAGGCACCAAATGACTAAGTGAATTAACCATGCGATAGCGATTTCCGCCAATCTGTCATCTTTTTGGCAAAGCCGATCAATGGCATAATGATTGATAAAAGCCATCGTATATTTTAGAAAACCACAAAACTGAAGATAGTATGGGAAAAATAATTGGTATAGACTTAGGAACTACCAACTCGTGCGTGGCCGTAATGGAAGGCAATGAGCCGGTAGTAATTGCCAACAGCGAAGGGCGTAGAACAACCCCCTCCATTGTTGGTTTTTTGGATAATGGCAAAGGCGAGCGCAAAGTGGGCGACCCTGCGAAACGCCAAGCTATTACGAACCCCCGAAATACGGTGCAATCCATTAAGCGCTTTATGGGTAAAAAATTTGGCGAAGTAGACAGCGAGAAAAAAATGGTGAGCTACAACGTGGAGAGCGGCAACAACGACACCGTGCGCGTGCGCATTGGCGACCGTCTGTACACTCCGCAAGAAATCTCGGCTATGATCCTTCAAAAAATGAAGAGTACGGCCGAAGATTATCTGGGCACAACCATAACCGAAGCCGTTGTTACAGTACCCGCCTATTTTAATGATGCCGAACGGCAGGCTACGAAAGAAGCCGGGCAAATTGCCGGGCTGGATGTAAAGCGTATTATTAACGAACCTACGGCTGCTGCGTTGGCGTATGGTTTAGACAAAAAAAATAAAGACCTGAAAATTGCCGTGTACGACTTGGGCGGAGGCACATTCGATATTTCCATTCTCGAGTTAGGCGATGGCGTGTTTGAGGTGAAGTCAACCAACGGAGACGTGCATTTGGGGGGAGATGATTTTGATATGCGCATTATGAACTGGCTGGCCGATGAATTTAAAACTGAAAAGAACATTGACTTGCGCAAAGACCCCATGGCCTTGCAGCGCCTGAAAGAAGCAGCCGAAAAAGCGAAGATCGAATTATCGAGTGGCTCAGAAACCGAAATCAATTTACCCTACATCACTTCTGTAGATGGCGTGCCCGAACACCTGGTAAAGAAACTTTCGCGTGCTAAGTTTGAACAATTGTGCGATGACCTGATTCGCAGAACCTTGGAGCCTTGCAAAAAAGCAGTAGCCGATGCCGGCATCAGCGTATCGCAGATTGATGAAGTCATTTTAGTGGGAGGCTCCACGCGCATCCCCCGCATTGTGGAAGAGGTAGAAAAATTCTTTGGTAAAAAACCTTCGAAAGGAGTAAACCCCGATGAGGTAGTAGCGGTAGGGGCAGCCATACAAGGCGGTGTACTTACCGGTGAGGTAAAGGATGTATTGTTGTTGGATGTAACCCCGCTTTCGTTGGGTATTGAAACCATGGGGGGTGTGATGACAAAATTGATCGAATCCAACACGACTATCCCTTCCAAGAAATCGGAAGTATTTTCAACCGCCTCGGATAGTCAACCTTCGGTTGAAATTCACGTACTGCAAGGCGAGCGCCCGATGGCAAAAGATAACCGCACCATTGGCCGGTTCCATTTAGACGGAATCCCTCCTGCACCGCGCGGGGTGCCGCAGATTGAAGTAACGTTCGATATTGATGCCAACGGTATTCTGCACGTGTCGGCCAAAGACAAGGGCACTGGCAAAGAGCAAAAAATTAGAATTGAAGCGTCCAGCGGCTTAACCGATGCAGAAATTCAAAAGATGAAGCAAGAAGCGCAAGCCAATGCCGAAAGCGATAAGCAAGAAAAAGAGAAAGTAGAAAAAGTAAACCAGGCTGATTCGCTCATCTTCCAAACGGAAAAACAATTGAAAGAATTTGGCGATAAACTTTCGGAAGGCAACAAGTCGGCTATTAATAGTGCGCTTGAAAAACTGAAAGTGGCTCATGCCAGTAAAGACCTTACGGCTATTGAAGGAGCAATGACTGCACTTAATGCAGCCTGGCAAGCAGCCTCGCAGGAAATGTATGCCGCTTCCGAGCAAGCAGGTGCACAACAACCGGGTGCAGAGGCCAATACCGGTAATTCTTCAAATACCGGTACCGGTGGCGACACACAGGATGTAGATTATGAAGAAGTGAAGAAGTAATCAAATAATAACTTAGGTAAACAGGTTGCCCGATTTTTCGGGCAACCTGTTTTATTTTGGAGGCAAGAAAATGAGTTCTTTATCAAAACAAGAAAATAGAAAAGGAAGCATTACCTTCATGTTATCGAGTTCAAAAAAATAGATATGAAAACAAGCATTCTGGTTTTAATGGTTATTTGTTCGGGGGTTGCCTATTCCCAATCGCTTACGCTAAAGTGGAAAACCGATACCCTGCTGCGCGCACCTGAATCTGTTTGGGTCGATCAAAAAAACAATGTGCTCTATGTGTCTAACATCAACGGAAAATCCGATGCTAAGGATGGGAACGGTTTTATATCAAAAGTGGGTATGGACGGAAAAATAATCAACTTAAAATGGGTTGACGGGCTGGATGCTCCCAAAGGGCTGGGGCTCTTCAAAGGTAAACTGTATGTGGCCGATCTTACCAAGGTGGTGATAATTGATATAGCGACTGCCAAAATGGAAAAACAGATAGAAATAGAAGGTGCTAAATTTTTAAACGACATCACCGTTGACGGCCAAGGCGTGGTCTATATTTCCGATACGCAAACCGGCAAAATCCACTCGCTCTCGGCCGGAAAAATAACCACCTATTTTGAAAGTCCTGAGTTAAATGGAGTGAATGGCTTGCTTAGTGAAGGCAATGGGCTGTATGTTCTAAATTTTGCCACCGGAAAAAATTTCAAACTGACTAAAGATAAAAAATTAATGCTCTTTGCCACTACCGCACAAGGTGCCGATGGCGTGGTGCCTTTTGGTAAAGGTTATCTGGTATCGAGTTGGTATGGACAGATTGATCATGTAAGCGAGCAAGGGGTTATAACCCAACTGCTGGATACGCGCGACAAAAAAATTAATTCAGCCGATATTGATTACGATGCCAAGACTAAAACATTATTTGTGCCTACTTTCTTTGCCAACTCAGTAATGGCCTACGAGGTAAAGTAGCACCGCGCCTACGATTGGGCAAACTCCCGGATACCCTCGGCAATGGCAGTAAATATCCGGATCAGTTCGTCTTCGTTTTCTTCGAGCAGCGTAACCCGGAAGCCTTGCAGATTAGAACAGAAAGATGAAATGGGCACTACGCAAATCCCTTTAGCCCCTAACAAGTAATAAACAAAACGTTTATCAAGCGGAATGTTTGGGGTCGTCCAGAGGGTCACTAATTTTTGTATTTCTTCCTTTTCAATTTTCAAGGTCTGATGTGGTTTCAATACGCCTTCACGAAAAATAATGGTGTTGTAAAAAGCCCCGTAGGTTTCATTGAAGGTAACTTCTTTTACTTTGCCGAGAATAGAGGAAATCAGTTTACTTCGCCTGCCGATTTGCCGATTGGTTTCGTTGCGGTAAGTTTTAAAACGCGGATCGCCCAAAATTTTTGTGAGGGCCAGTTGTGGCAACTTGGTCGAGCATACCTCAATCATTTTGGCATTATCTATGGCCTGACAAAGGTTATTAAAACTTTCATCGCATTCGCGGTTATAGTACTCAATCCATCCGCAGCGCGCTCCGGGCCAAGGCAATTCTTTTGATATCCCTTTCATGGAAATACCGGGCACGCGACCAATTACCTCCGCTAACGAGTATGCTTTAGCTTCGTTGTAGGTAATGTTGATATAGATCTCATCAGCGATTAAAAACAAATCAAATTCGCGGGCAATATCTACTATCTGCTTCAGTATTTCCAAGGGATAGACCATGCCGGTGGGGTTGTCTGGATTGATGATCAGAATGCCCACCACGTTAGGATTGTATTTTACTTTTTTATACAAATCGTCTACATCGGGGTACCAATGATTAGCAGGATCAAGCTGGTAGGTAAGCGGCTGATGGTTAGCATGGGCAGCTTCGGCACTGGAGTGGGTGGAGTAAGCGGGCGAAGGGCCGATGATGCGCGAGGCAGGATCGAGAAATTGATACACTTTGGCAATGGCATCGCCTAATCCATTAAAAAATGTAATATCGTCTGCTGTAATTTTTGTTCCACCCAGGCCATTGGTTTGAGCTGCCAAAAACTCGCGTGTTTCTAAAACACCCTTGGAAGGGCAGTAGCTGTAGGTGTCGTTTTCCAGAGCCAGATCAGAAACTGTTTTTTTTACCCACTGGGGAAGCTGATGATGTTTAGTGATGGGGTCTCCGATGTTTTCCCAGCAGATGGGCACACCAAGTTTTTTAAGTTGGTCAGCTTTTTTTACGATCTCACGGATTTCGTAACTCAGTTCTTTTGCTCCTTCGCTTAACAATTTTTGGCGCATGTGGCAGGTTCCAAATTCAGGGTGAAATTATAATTTATTGTACGACAAATTCATTTCTTGAAAATGAAATAAACGGCAAGGATTAAAAAAATAAATCCAATAAAATGATTTACCCGCAAGGTCTCATTTTTAAAAAATGTAATTGAAAAAATAACGAAAACCGAAAGGGTAATTACCTCCTGAATTACTTTCAGTTCAACCAAAGAAAATGGTCCTCCATAATTTTTAAAACCAATCCGGTTGGCTGGCACTTGTAGCATATATTCAAACAAGGCAATACCCCAACTGATCAGGATTACCCAAGCCAATGAAAGGTTTTCGCTCCATCGCATCTCCTTAAATTTTAAATGACCATACCACGCAAAGGTCATAAAGGTGTTGGAGGCAATGAGTAAGGCAATGGTGTAAAGAGCCTTCATAATTTAACGATTAACTGTTTGAAGGTTTGAAAAGAACGATGGCGTAGATTTATAAAAGATATCGCATCTGTCAATTTTAAAATTACTTCACCAGTTTTTTATACTTAATGCGGTGTGGCTGTTCATCACCCAGACGTTTTCTTTTGTTTTCTTCGTATTCGCTGAAGGTGCCTTCAAACCAAAATGCTTGCGAGTTGCCTTCGAAGGCAAGGATGTGCGTACAAACACGATCTAAAAACCAGCGGTCGTGCGAAATGATGACGGCACAACCGCCAAAGTTTTCAAGCGCTTCTTCTAAGGCGCGAAGGGTGTTTACATCCAGGTCGTTGGTGGGTTCATCCAGCAGCAACAAATTTCCGCCCTGTTTCAAGGCAATGGCTAAGTGCACACGGTTGCGCATGCCGCCTGATAGTTCTTTTATTTTTTTCTGTTGATCGGTGCCGCTGAAATTGAATTTGCTTACATAGGCCCTGGAGTTCATTTCTTTTCCACCCAGTAAGATCAGATCGTTGCCACCGGTGATAGCCTGAAACACCGTGTCGTCCGGTTTCAGGTCGTCATGCTCCTGATCGACATAAGCAATCTTCACCGTATCGCCTACGGAAAATGTTCCCACATCGGGTTTCTCTTTTCCGATGATCATTTTAAAAAGTGTAGTTTTTCCGGCTCCGTTAGGGCCGATAATTCCTACGATGCCGGCCGGGGGCAATATGAAGGTTAGGTTTTCGTACAAAAGTTTGTCGCCATAGGCTTTCGATACACTCGTGGCTTCAATCACTTTATTTCCCAGCCGCGGCCCCGGTGGAATGTAGAGCTCCAATTTTTCTTCTTTTTCCCGGGCCTCTTGCCCAATCAGTTTTTCATACGCGCTCAACCGTGCTTTGCCTTTGGCATGTCTTCCTTTCGGGCTCATGCGCACCCACTCTAATTCGCGCTCTAATGCTTTTTGACGTTTGCTCTCTGTTTTTTCTTCCTGTATCAATCGTTTTTGTTTTTGGTCTAGCCAACTGGAGTAGTTGCCTTTCCACGGTATGCCTTCGCCCCGGTCTAACTCCAAAATCCATCCGGCTACGTTATCTAAAAAATAGCGGTCGTGGGTTACGGCAATGATGGTGCCTTTGTATTGGCGCAGGTGTTCTTCCAGCCACAGCACCGATTCGGCATCGAGGTGGTTGGTGGGTTCATCCAGCAACAATACATCGGGTTCTTGCAACAACAAACGGCATAAAGCAATTCGTCTTTTTTCGCCCCCGGAGAGGTGCTCTACTTGGGCATCGGGCGGAGGGCAGCGAAGCGCGTCCATGGCACGGTCTAATTTGTGATCTAACTCCCAGGCACCAACGGCATCGAGCTTTTCCTGCACTTGTGCTTGCTTGGCAATGAGCTTTTCCATCTTGTCGGGGTCTTCCAGCACCTCGGGGTCGGCAAATTTTTCGTTAATGGCCTCGAATTCTTTTAGCAGGGCAACGGTTTCTTTTACGCCTTCTTCTACTATTTCTTTTACGGTTTTCGATTTATCGAGTTGAGGTTCTTGTTCCAGCAACCCTACCGTATAGCCCAGGTCTGAAACCACCTCGCCCTGGTATTCTTTGTCGATGCCGGCAATAATGCGTAATAAAGAAGATTTACCCGAGCCATTAAGCCCCAATACACCAATTTTAGCTCCATAAAAAAAGGAGAGGTAAATATTTTTAAGTACTTGTTTGTTGGGCGGATAAATCTTGCTTACGCCCGACATGGAGAAAATAATTTTTTCGTCTGCCATAGAAAAAAGTCAGTTAAGTCGGCAAATATAAACTTCGTAGGCCGTACCGCATGCGCGAAACTGATTTTCATTTGCCAATTATGCAACGTGTGTCCTTGCATAATTTGAGATTAATTTTACTTTTGCGGGAAATTTAAAGGGGGAACTTATGTATTGGACATTGGAATTGGCTTCGTATTTGGAAGATGCGCCCTGGCCGGCCACAAAAGATGAATTAATAGATTTTTCAATCCGCTCGGGTGCCCCGCTGGAAGTAGTGGAAAACCTGCAGGAATTGGAGGATGACGGGCAACCGTATGAAAGCATTGAGGAAATCTGGCCGGATTACCCCACCAAAGAAGATTTTTTCTTTAACGAAGACGAGTATTAAAAAACTTTAAGCAAAAAATTCTGACTAAGGGCGGGCAACTGCCCTTTTTTATTTTGCCTGATAAACTATTTTTCCATCCATTACGGTGAGTTCTACTTTCGTTTGATACACATCCATTGGCTTGGTAGTAAATAAGTTATCGGATAATACAATAACATCGGCATAGTATCCGGGCAGCACTTTACCTTTTATTTTTTCTTCAAAGGAAGAATAAGCTCCTCCTTGCGTGTAAGCCATTAATGCCTCGACCATGGAAATTTTTTGTTCGGGCAGCCAGCCCCCCACCGGTTTTCCTTCGGGGGTTCTTCTGTTTACGGCTACATGTATGCCGCGAATGGGATCGAGGCTGATGGCCGCGGGCCAGTCGCTGCTATACACTAAATGGGCTCCAGCCTTCAGCAACGAAGCCCATGCAAATGAGTGGGGCAACCGTTTTTCGCCAATGGTCTTTTCCCAAACTTCAATGGTGCCGGGGTCGGCATGGATGGGTTCCATCGAGGCCATTACTCCAAGTTGTGCAAAGCGGGGCAGGTCGGTGGGGTTAATGGTTTCGATGTGTTCAATGCGGTGCCTCCGGTCGGAAGTTGTATTTATTTTTTTAGCTTTTTCGTAGGCATCCAAAGCGGTTCGCACCGACCGGTCGCCAATGGCATGGGTGTAGATCTGAAATCCTTCTTGATCGAACCGGGCTACTAATTTTTCGTAGGTATTTTTTGGCAAGCTGAAATGGCCCGATAAGTCCGGGGCATCCGAGTAGGGATTCAGCATCGCTGCCGTGTGCGATTCGATAACGCCATCAAGTACGAATTTTACCGTCCTGGCTGTTAGCAAGGGATTTTGGCCGATGGTGTTTTTTATTTTTAGGTATCGGAGGATGTCGGCCTCCGTAGTTTGTTCGCTGATGGAGAAACAAGCAGATACTCTCGATGTGAGGTCGTTATGATGCAACAGCTCTTCATAAATACTTTCTTCATCGGGCGAGCCGCTGGCATTTTGCAGACTGGTAATGCCCAACGAAGAAACCAGCTGGAAGCCTTTTTTAAAGGCATTCAGTTTTTCTTCGCGCGTAGGTTGTGGCACTACCTTTGTTACCAAATCCATGGCATCTTCGGTCAGCACCCCGGTAGGCACTCCGGCTGCATCGCGCAGAACTTCGCCATAGCCACGATACTTAAAATTTTTATCGATGCCGGCCAGTTCCAATGCTTTGCTGTTAGCCCAGGCGGTGTGGCCATCGTAGGCTTTTAAAAATACGGGCCGGTCGCTTACGGCTGCGTCCAGCATTTGTTTCGTGGGCATGCTTCCGCCAAACCCCGGCAGGGCATAAAGCCAGCCGCGTCCGGTAATCCAAGGTGAAGAAGAATTTTTTGTGGCGTACTCTTTCACGATTTGCTGAACTTCTCCGAGCGAGGCAGCATCGAGCAACATAACCTGTGTAAGCAGTAAACTGCCGCTGAGAAAGTGGATATGGGCATCATTAAACCCGGCCATCAGCAATTTTCCATGCAAATCAATTTTTTTTGTTTTCTCGTTTCCGAACTTCAATACTTCCTGATCTGAACCCACAAAAAGAATTTTGTTTTCCTGAATCGCCACTGCCTGAGCAAATGACTTTTCATTTTCACCGGTCCATACCTGTCCATTAAAAAAAATAAGGTTTGCCTGAGCCAGTACCCCGAACGTTACGGCTTTCAATAAAAAGAGAAGAAGATATTTCATGCGATTTAATTTCAATTTGAAATGTAGTAATTTCCATCCCCATCGCCCATCTTGCCATAATAAATAATATTTGATTACGAAATGCAGTACGGCAACCTTAGATATTACTTTTCTAAAATGATAGGGTTTGTATGGGTACTGTTTCCTTTTTTTTGTGTGGCCCAAAACAAACTCAACGCAAGGTTGTTTTACTCTAAACCTAAGTTGCACTATAGCCCATCAAAAGTCACCGGGCTAAACCTTGCCGGGTACGATATTACCGTATTGCCTCCGGAAGACCACCGGGCTGATTTCTATGGAGAAGGAGTGTATAAAAATAAAAAAGTGCATGCCATAGAAGATTTTTTTGAATCGCCTGCCATGACCGAGATTCAACAAAAAATTATTTCGGATTTAAAAAAATTTAAGCTGTCCAAAAAGCACGTTCTTCTTGCAAAAAATATAACCATTCATTCATCCGTTGAAATTTTTTACCCGCAAGTGCGCGGATTTATCCATGGTGAGTCCTTTGCTAAAGTACGCATGCAATTGCAAGCAGATATTGATCATTCCGTTTACCTCCGCAAGAAATATGAAACACTTTATGTAACCGATGGTACCGATAAAGAATTTGAAGGCACGCTGAGTATGACAATGGAAGATGGAGAAAATGTTACGGTGGGCATGGCCCTGCGCCAAACGCTGGATCAGTTTTATTCTGATTTGCACAAGGTGTTGACGTTGCCTCCGCACCAAATAATTCTTTCTGGCCGGGTACTCAACGCCAAAACCGGAACGGGCGTAGCAGCTAATCTTTTTTTTCAACCTGATTCATCTGTGTGCACTTCTTCAGCCGAAGGGCATTTTGACAAAATTATTTCCGCCACCAAACAAGAGGTACGTATCAGCGCTATCCATTATATTAATTATGCAAGCCTATTTGATGCGGGCTCCTCAGATTTGAAAATGGTAGAAGCAGATTTTAAACTTCAGCCAATTGAAAAAGGGATAAGCGTTAAATTGAAAAATATTTTATTTCAAGTAAGCACTACTAATCTTCTTGCTGAATCATATCCGGAGTTAGACTCGGTTTATCTTTTTTTAAAGACCAACCCCAACGTGCAAATTGAATTGCAAGGTCATACTGACAACCGCGGCAATGCCGACCGCGACTTAGAGCTTTCACAGCAACGGGTGAACAAAATCAAAAATTATTTGGTAACGAAAGGAATACGCGCTCAACGAATCCGAGGGGTTGGCCTGGGCGGTACAAAACCCCTTGCCGGTAATGATACGGAAGAAGGCAGGAAACTAAATCGCAGAGTAGAGTTTGTGATTCTAAAAAATTAACTCCGGGCGCATACAAGCACCATTTCTTTAATTGGCTGCCCGTAATCTCCTTCGTTTTCCTATTTTTGCGCCTCGATAAATTGTATGGGTTTAGAACAGGAAATAAGCAAGCGCAGAACATTTGGCATTATCAGCCACCCCGATGCGGGCAAAACAACGCTAACTGAAAAACTGCTGCTCTTTGGAGGGGCTATTCAAAAAGCCGGAGCCGTAAAATCATCTAAGATTAAAGACCACGCACGCAGCGACTGGATGGAAATAGAAAAGCAACGCGGTATTTCGGTGGCTACTTCGGTGATGGGCTTCAACTATAAAGAAGTAAAAATAAATTTACTCGATACGCCCGGCCACCAGGATTTTGCCGAAGATACCTACCGCACCCTGACGGCCGTAGATAGCGTGATTATGGTAATCGATTGCGTAAAAGGAGTAGAAACACAAACCGAAAAACTGATGGAAGTATGCCGTATGCGCAATACCCCGGTGCTGTGCTTCATCAATAAACTCGACCGCGAAGGCCGCGATCCGTTCGATCTGCTCGATGAAATTGAGGGGAAGCTCAATATCAAAGTTCGCCCGTTAAGCTGGCCCATCAGCATGGGTAAAACATTTAAAGGCGTGTACAGTTTATACGAAAAAAAACTGCAACTCTTTACGCCCAGCAAAACCACGGTAGAAGAAGGAATTGAAATTGCCGATATCCACCACGAAGAATTAGATAAACTGGTAGGAGAGAGTTATGCCCAACAACTTCGTGCCGATGTAGAACTGATTGAAGGTGTGAACCCCGAATTTAATGTAAGCGATTACCTGGCCGGAAAAATAGCCCCCGTTTTTTTTGGAAGTGCCGTAAACAATTTTGGGGTAAAAGAATTGCTCGATACCTTTATCCGGATAGCTCCCGCCCCCATTGCGCGTGTCACCAATACTCGGGAAGTAAAACCATCAGAAAAAAAATTCAGTGGTTTTATATTTAAGATCCATGCTAACATGGATCCCAAACACCGAAACCGGATCGCCTTTATCCGGGTGTGCTCAGGCACGTTTGAACGCGGCAATAATTACTACCATGTGCGGCAAGAAAAAAGTTTACGCTTTTCTAATGCCACGGCCTTTATGGCCCAAGATCGCGAAACGGTAGATGAAGCCTGGCCCGGTGATATTGTAGGGCTGTACGACACCGGAAATTTAAAAATAGGCGACACGCTTACCGAAGGTGAAAAAATGATTTATACCGGCATTCCCAGCTTTTCTCCTGAAATTTTTAAAGAAGTAGTAAACCGCGATGCCATGAAAACCAAGCAACTGGAGAAGGGCTTGCAGCAACTCATGGAAGAAGGCGTAGCGCAGTTATTTACATACGATTTGGGCAAAAGAAAAGTGATAGGTACGGTGGGCGCCCTGCAGTTTGAAGTAATTCAGTTTCGGCTGAAGAACGAATACGGAGCTACCGTAGAATTTGTCCCTCAAAATATTCACAAAGCTTGCTGGATCAGCAGCACCGATGACAAAAAAATGCACGAGTTCATCGCCTCTAAACAACGGCACATTGCCCGCGATAAAGAAGATAAGTTGGTATTTATGGCAGAATCGAAAGCCTGGCTGCAAATGGTGCACGATAATTTTCCTGAAATCAAATTTCATTATACGAGCGAGTTTAAAGATTAATGGGAAAGAACTATGAGGTTTTAAATCCGTAAGCCTTTTTTCTATACTTTAAAATGATTCAACAATCTATTGCATCGCTAATTCTTTATGAAGACAATCATTTGCTGGCCATTAATAAACCGGCAGGGGTATTAGTGCAAGGCGATGAAACGGGCGATGTGCCGCTGGTTGACCTTGGTAAAAACTACATCAAAAAAAAATATAATAAGCCCGGGGAAGTTTTTTTAGGCGTGGTTCATCGCCTCGATCGCCCGGTGAGCGGGGTCGTAATTTTTGCCCGTACTTCTAAAGCTCTTGAAAGAATGAACGCCCTCTTCCGCCACCGCGAAACCAAAAAAACATATTGGGCTATCGTAAAACAAAAACCTAAAAAAGAAGCAGACACTTTAATCCACTGGATTGCCAAAAATGAAACGACTAACAAAGTGTACGCGTTTGACCGTGAAACGAAAGAAGCGCAACGTGCTGAATTAACCTACCAACTCTTGCAAGAAAGAGACGGATTATTTTTGCTCGAAGTATATCCGCTTACCGGAAGACCACATCAAATCCGAGTTCAGTTGGCTTCCATCGGCTGCCCCATTGTGGGCGATTTAAAATACGGATACTCTCAACCCAATGCCGATAAATCAATTTGTTTGCACGCCCGCTGGCTGGAGTTTGTTCATCCGGTAAAAAAAGAAAAAATTTCCATCGCAGCCAATGTGCCGGATGATGGATATTGGAAACTTTTTAGTTAATTGAGCCATGTCTTGGCTTACCCGACTTCAACACCGCTGGAACGCAAAAAACAGTTGGCAGGTAATCGCCATCTTGCTCACCTTTATCTGCACCGGCTTTACCGTTCTGTTGCTTAAGAAACCAATTTTGCTTTTTCTATTCGGCAGCGATATTCCCCTGTGGGCCAAGGTGGTTTATTATATATTAATCCTCCCGGTTTACAATCTTTTTTTACTGGGATACGGCTTTTTGTTTGGCCAGTTTAGTTTCTTCATTCAATTTGAAAAACGATTTGTTAACCGAATCATATCCGGTTTTAAAAAAAAAATAAATTAACTCATTACCGAATACCTTAGTACTGGCAGGCGATTATCAACTAAAAAACATAATTGTATGAAAACAAGAAGAGACTTTATTAAGGCCAGTGCGCTGGCAGGTGCGGCATTTTCTATTTTGCCATCGCGAACAATATTTGCGGCTCCATCGGATAAAATCAGGTTGGGCTTTATCGGGGTGGGGGCTCGTGGGCAAAACCATTTAGAGTTGGCGCTGAACCGCGAAGATGTGGAAGTCGTTGCCCTGTGCGATATTCAGCAACGTATGATAGACATGAGCCTGGGGGTAGTAGCGAATGCCGGAAAACCCAAACCCCAAATTATTTTAGAGGGTCCGCAAGGCTACAAAAAATTATTAGACAACAAAGATATTGATGCCGTAATTATCGCCACCCCGTGGGAGTGGCACACCCGCATGTGCCTGGATGCCATGAAGGCGAAAAAGCAGGTAGCCTGCGAAGTGATTGTGGGAATGACGATCGATGAGTGTTGGGATATTGTGCACACCTCAGAAAAAACCGGCATGCACCTGATGATGTTGGAAAACGTTTGTTACCGTAGGGATGTAATGGCTGTGATGAACATGGTAAGGCAAAATATTTTTGGCGAGCTCATTCATCTGCAAGGCGGTTATCAACACGATTTGCGCGAAGTAAAATTCAATGACGGAAAACACATATACGGACACGGGGTAGAGTTTGGAGAAAAAGGATTTTCGGAAGCGCAGTGGCGCACGCAGCACTCGGTAACCCGCAATGGCGATCTTTACCCCACCCATGGCATCGGCCCCATTGCCATGATGACCAACATCAACCGGGGCAACCGGTTTACCCAATTGGTTTCGTATTCTACCAAAGCACGAGGTCTGCACGAATACATTGTAAAAAACGGAGGAGAGAATCACCCCAATGCTAAAGTCAATTTTAAACTGGGCGATGTGGTAACAACCATGCTCCGCACAGCCAATGACGAAACCATTTTATTACAGCACGACACCGATTTGCCCCGGCCTTATTCGCTCGGATTTCGCGTACAAGGAACCAAAGGAATATGGATGGACGTGAATCGGTCTATATACATTGAAGGGCAAAGTGCCAAACCACACCAATGGGAAGAAGCCAAAGCGTGGCTCGAAAAGTACGACCACCCGCTGTGGAAAAAATACGGCAATGATGCGGCCGGAGCCGGCCATGGCGGCATGGACTGGTTTGTGATCAACGCATTTATTGAATCCGTAAAACGGAAAACTACCCCTCCGCAAGATGTGTACGATGCCGTAACCTGGAGTGCCATTACTCCGCTTTCCGAAAAATCAATCGCACAAAATGGTGCCAGCGTAGAGTTCCCCGATTTTACCAACGGCCAGTGGAAAAACAGAAAAAATGAATTTGCCCTGGATGACTCATATTGAAATTACCTAATTAAATATATCTTGCCCGCTATAATTTAAGATCTTTAACCAAGAGAAAATGATCAACTTAGTACTCTTTGGCCCCCCGGGCGCTGGCAAAGGAACACAAAGCGAAAAACTCATTGCCAAATACGGATTCGTACACATCTCTACGGGCGATTTATTTCGCTGGCATACCAAAAATGATACAGCGTTAGGAAAAAAAGTAAAAGAAATTATGAACAGCGGGGCACTGGTGCCCGATGAAATAACCATTGCCATGCTGAAGGAAGAGTTGGATAAAAACCCGCAGGCTAAAGGTTTTTTGTTTGACGGCTTTCCGCGCACGGTGCCGCAGGCCGAAGCGCTCGATCAATTTATGAAAGACAACGGTTCGGCTATTCATTTTGTTATTGCCTTAGATGTGCCCGAGGCCGAAGTGCGTGCCCGCATTGCCAAGCGCAGAACCATGGAAAACCGGGCCGATGACGAAGAAGAAAAACTGAACAAACGCATTACCGAATATTTTACCAAGACCATTCATGTTTTGCCTTACTACCAAAACCAAAACCGCCTGCACACCGTGCAGGGTATCGGCCGCATAGAAGAAATATTTGAGAACATCGGTAAAATAATTGATCGAAATAGTACAACGGGTTACCCAAAGTAACTTTAGCATGTCTTCTCCCTCTTTTGTTATCGTTGGCCGCAGGCCACCAACGCACTAGTGAAATCCAATCGTTTGGATTTCACTGGTTGAATGAAAGAGTGTACTCAAAAAAGTATCCCGAATTTATCACGATAACATGTTTAGAGCGGATACATGTTCGGGTGGAAGATAGGTTTAATGCTAGTCATTGCGCATTTGAACGGCACGCTCCACAAAGGCATCAACCCATTTTTCTACGGCATGAATGGCAGCCGATTTGTACTTATCTTTTGTTGTTTGAATGAGCATGGGTGTGAGTTCTTTGCGGAAAGCCCATTGTTTGGCAAGACCACTTCTGGCTTTCGAAACATCCTCTGTCATCGAGGTGGCGTAATTACCTTCAACTGGAATGTCACTCCATTGGAATAGAAACTCTGGCCAGCCCTTGGTGCCCCAGATGTAAGTCCAATTTTTATTGTCCTGATCGCCCACCCTCATTTGAGCGTGTACACCCCACGTGTACTTCTGAGTTGTTACTTCAGGATAGTACCAACCATCATACAGATTAATTCTTTCTCTCGTTTTAATGGCCATGTTTACGACTACGTCCGCGAAGTCAACATTTACTTTTAATGAAACAGCTGTTCCAAATTCTTTTGCGAACTGCTCTGCCCGCTTTCCTTTTCCACCCGCAAAACCAGCAGCACCCCTATGAACGATTTTGCCTTTGTTGGCCGTGCACTCAATCCACTCGTTACCACTGCCTTTCTTTTTTGAATCATCTTTTTCATTGTCATCTCCATTTTTTTGATAGAACTCAGAGTCAGTAACAGTGCTCCAACCCACAGTATCAATTCCATTTGCCTTTAACTTCTTTTGAAAATAGGAATAAAAGTGATCAGTGATTCCCTGAAAGTCATCTTGTGATGGTTCGCCATCGGTAAACTCGAGATAAGCCGTAACCCTCGCCCCCGCAATTTTACCTGAACTCTTTTCTTGTGCAATGGTTTTCGCAGTTGTGGTTAGTTTATAGTTTACGGTGAGTTCTGTTATCGCCAGTTTTTTAAGTTTGGGAACAATCTTGGACTGCTCCCACCGGAACCTTGATGCATCGGTTTTCTCTTGAATGGCACCTTTTTTTTGCGCTACCGATTGTGAGCTAAGCGCAAGCAATGTCGCCACAGCGATGTAGATATTTTTGTTCATAGTCATGAGTTTGCCTGTGTTTTTTTGTGCCAAAGAAAATACAATCACGGCCATCACTCAATCCCGATCTTTTGGTAATTTGCACGTACCGAGAAGTAGGTATATGGCAATGTGGCTATTTTTAACAAAACCGAAAGTATATTATGTTTGGGGAGCCATCTTTTTGGGAAGTTGTCTCGCTCATGGCCAATCCAAAAACCTCGATAGTTTAAAACAAGTGCTCCCCACTACGAAGGGAAAACAGAAAGTGCTGGTGTTACTAGAACTATGTTGGGGTTATCGTTTTGTAAATGCAGACACGGCACGTAGCTATGGATTGGCCGCACTTGAAATGTCACGAACGGGAAAAATTGAAGACTATGAAGCTGAGGCGCTGAACAATATTGGTGTGACCTACGAAGCACAAGGCAATTATGATGACGCGCTGAGCTATGAATTGCAGGCGCTTGAAATCAGAAAACGACTTGGTGATGATGCAAAGATGGCAAATACATTAAATACACTTGGTATCGTTTATGACGAAAAGGGCGACTATAGCAAAGCACTCTCTTATTACTATGATGCACGAAGGATTTATGAGAGATTAAAGGATAAAAGCAAGATCGCGATGGTATTGACTAATATCGGTATAGTGATGCGGGCACAGAAGGATTTTAAAAATGTAGTTAGCAATTACCGTCAAGCCTTGACAATTTATGAGCATCTAAAGAATAAATTTGGGATCGCAGCATGTCATTCCAATTTGGGAGCTGTTTATCTCAATATTCCAAATTATGACAGCGCAATTTATTATTCATTGCTGGCAAGCAAAGAATTTGAAGAGCAGAACATTCGCCAGTTTTTGCCAACTACATTAAGCAATGCTGCAATCGCCTATGAACGCACCAACCAATATGCGAAGTCGAAGCAGTTTTTTTTGATAGCGAAAAAATTTCATGAAGAATATAATAGCAAGAAAGAATTGTCATTTACACTTTCACAATTGGCAAAATTGGAAAGCAAGCTGGGAAATTTTTCGACTGCTGTGAATGATGCAAAAGAAGCTTTGGTTATCGCAAAAAAAATCAAAGCAATGGAGCAGGTTATGCAAGCTCATCAGGCATTGGCCGAAGTGAGCGCAAATGCATCAGATTTTAAAAATGCCTATCGCGAACATCTGCTGTTTGCCGAAGCAAAGGATTCCCTTTTTCAGAAAGAAAAATCTAAAGCATTGCTCGAGCTACAGGCCAAGTATGAAACGGAAAAGCACAAACAAGAAATCGCTTTTCTTAATCAAGAGAATCAACTCAAGTCAACAGCACTCAATCGCAATTACCTGATCATTTTAGGTTTGATATTATTTGTGGCCTTGTTACTGGTTGTGTTCTATTTCTGGAGATACCGAAGTATCCAAATGCAAAAAGCACTTGCCCAAGAACAAAACGAACGCCTGCGTGAAACACAGATTCGCGCTGTCATTGATTCGCAAGAGGCCGAGCGAAAGCGTTTTGCTTCCGATCTTCATGACGGCATGGGGCAATTGATCTCAGCGTTGCAATTGAATAGCCAATCCATAAAGAACTCCAACGATCAGGCAAAAACAATTTCGTTGGTGGAAAATTCAGAGCAGTTGCTGGTAGATATCCAACAGGAAATTCGAAACATCGCTTTTAACCTGATGCCACCAGTACTGATGAAAGAAGGACTCATTCCGGCAGTGGGCGAACTTGTTCGAAGAATCAATAAAGCGTCTTCTTTGAAGGCTGAAGTTGTAGTGCATGATGTGGCCAGAAGATTTGCTGATGTGGCAGAGATTTCCGTGTATCGAATTTTACAAGAACTGGTTTCAAATATTTTTAAACATGGTAACGCAACTCAACTCGCTATTTCGTTTACAGGATACGAAACAGAAGTGATCATCACGATAGAAGACGATGGCGATGGATTTGATCTTACAAAATTTCAGAACAGTGTACGGAGTAATGGCTACCGCACCATTCAAACCCGCATTCATCTTATTAAAGGCAATATTGATTTTGATTCTGTGTTGGGCCGAAAGAATAACACCACTACAATTACCGTTCCGTTCGTTTCCGAAACGATACAAACTACGTTCATCACGTAGATCAAAATACCTAAGCACCCGTATTTGAAGTTACCTATTTTTCTGGTTGGTTTGTTCTATTGATTCATACCATGGCTTGGATAAGTAAAGGCTTTGAACGAATTTTACTATTGATGAGAAAATACAAAGTTTTATTGGTAGACGATCATCGTATTTTGTTGGAGGGGGTGAGGAGCCTTATCCAGGATTCATTTATTATTTGCGAAGTCGCTTCGAATGGGGTGCAGGCCCTCAAGTTGATTAAGTCAACTGACTTTGATGCATTGATTACCGACTATGAGATGCCTGACATCAACGGTCTTGAACTGGTGAAGGCAGCGAAAGCAGCTCAGCCCGAGATGAAAGTGATTGTGTTAAGCATGCATGATGACCCTGCAATAGTGAAGGAACTTCTTCGCTCGGGTACGCTTGGTTATGTTCTGAAAAAAGACACGCATAAGAGTTTAACCGAAGCCCTCACGAAAGTGATGGAAGGAAAACGTTTTCTAAGTGATGAAATTACTGAAATGCTGATCAGTTCGTCTGCGGAAGAAGAGAAGAGCGTTCTCACCGAGCGTGAAGTTGAAATATTGCGACTGGTGGCAAAAGAGTATAATAGCCGACAGATTGCCGATATTCTTTCTATCAGCGAACGTACAGTGGAGACACATCGAAAAAATATTCTTAAGAAAACAGGCGCTAGCAATCTGGTTGGCTTGATCAAATATGCTTACACCAATAATTTGACTTAAAATGTAATACTACTTCATCTATTCCCTCTCCTTTTTGGTGTTGCACGTGGCATTGGGGATGACCAACAAAACAAAGTGAACCACGGTAATAAATCGTTTTATTACTTTTATAAGTACGCAAAAACTTTTGAGTAAAAGTTGGATTACACCCATCACAACCCGGTTAAAACGGGGTTTACAGGAAGATCCTTGCTACGGCAGCACGAGGGATTTTTATAGGAGGGAGGTTTTATAGAATGGAGTTATATTGTATGAACGAGAGGAGGCGATAGCACAAGCGTGACGCTGGCGCCAAAGAAGGGTTCATCGAAATATAAATGAGAAGATCAAAATTTAGCATTAAATCCAATCAATATGAAAAAGATTATTAATTTATTCATCACAGGAGCAATTATGTTACTCACCGTAACGGTAAGTTGCCATAAGTC
>JAFDYY010000045.1 GCA_018267195.1 Bacteroidota bacterium
CTCGCGCTGCCAGATTTTCGATTTCAACCGCATTCAGGTTTCCGACATTGCCAAACAACTTAAAAAAATTGCTGAACGGGAAGGCATTTCTACAGAAGAGGAAGCCCTGCATCTGATTGCCCAAAAAGCGGATGGCGCCCTGCGCGATGGTCTTTCCATTTTCGATTTAATGGTAACGTTCTCATCCGGTGAGAAAGTTACTTTTAAGGATGCGCTCAGCAACCTGCACATCCTCGATTACGACTACTACTTTAAAATGGTAGAGGGTCTGCTGGCCGAAAGCACAGTAGCTCCTTTATTATTGTTAGATGAGATTTTGAAAAAAGGCTTTGACGGCCAAAATTTTATTACCGGGTTAGGCGAGCACTTACGCAATCTGCTGGTAGCACAAGATGCCCGAACGGTAGCCTTGATGGAAGTTCCCGATAGTGTAAAACAAAAATACATCAGCCAGGCACAAGCGGCCGCGCCCTCTTTGTTGTTGTCGTGGCTAAATATTTCCGGCACGTGCGATATTCACTACAAGGCCAGCCGTAACCAGCGACTGTTAGTAGAGCTGGCGCTGATGAAGATGGCGCATGTAAATGCTGTAATTAAAAGCAACTCGGAGGGAGGATTAAAAAAAAAATTGAATTAGAACCCGAACCAATACCCGCTGAAAAAAAAGGGGCAGGCAAATCCGAAAAACCGGCTCCGTTCGTTCAGCCGGAAATCCCGGAAAATAGTCAACCCGAAACAATTGCCTCCGCACCGCGGCAACCGACTTCATCCCGCCCCAAATCAACACTTCACCTTGGGTCAATACTAAAACCCAAAGAACCCTCAGTGGCCAAAGGCATAACCCCCATAGATGAGCCTCTGCAGGGAAAGCCACTTACCAGCGAGCAACTTCGCGATGCGTGGGCCGACTACGCCCTCTTGCGCAAAAACCAAGTGGCCGAGTTTCACCTGCTGAGCCGGCAAGTAGATATTAAAGGTTCGGTTGTAACAGTGGCTTTGGCCAACTCAGTGGAAGAGCCATTGTTGCAAGCTATCTTGCCTGAGTTACTAACCTACCTGCGCGACCGCCTGAGCAATGCTACCATTAAAGTGGAAAGCGTTTTGCAGAAAGAAGAATCCAAAAAAATAGCGTACACTAATAAAGAAAAATTTGATTGGCTCGCACAAAAAAATCCACTACTCATAGAATTAAAAGACCGGCTCGGGCTCGATCCTGATTTTTAACAACACCTCGCCCCGGTTAAATAAATAAAACGGATTTACACAGGAGGTGCTAAAAATATTTTAATATGTTCGGATTACGCCATCCGGTGCAAAAAAACGAAAACAGGGGAAGTGATTATCCGCTCTTCTTTCTAAAAACAAAATAGGAAACCAGCATAACGTTGGCCAGCAGCACCATGGCGCCAGCCTGGTGCACGACTCCCCAAAAAACCGGAATAGTTCCCTGGCAGTTCATCACCGTAACTACCCCGATGCTCACTTGCAGTAACACGCTGAAGGGTAAAAGCAGAATACCCAACCTGAAGGCACCGGAAGAAGCCAGCGTACGCAAGCGGTAATAATATACCCCCACAATCAATACCAGCAGGTAGGCTACCGAGCGATGCATAAACTGAATCATAGCACGAGCCCATTCATCCGTTGGGTCGTAGTGCAAAATGCCCGAGAGGGTGGGGGGCAATGTGCTGAGGGCAGGCGGAATAAAGGCGCCATTCATGTCGGGCCAGGTAGGGTACGAAAGACCTGCTTTGGTACCCGATACAATGCCCCCCAGCACCAGCTGTACAAAAAGTAAAATGAGTACAGAAACGCCAAGTATTTTAACGGTAGATGGCAACGGTGTGGTAAGGGGAGCAGAGGAGTGAACAACATAAGTGGAAAGCCATACCAGATACGCATATAAACTCAGCGCCAGTATTAAGTGAATACTCAAAAACACAGGAGGCACAAACAACCCGGTTAACCCATTCTTCACCATAATCCACCCGTATAAACCCACGGCACCACCCCAAAGCAACACCACCCCAATCTTTAGAAACAGCGCTTGGTCTATCCATTTTTTAGACAAGAAAAAAATGAATGGAACCACAAACGCAAACCCCATCAACCGAGCCCACAGGCGATGAAAATATTCCCAGAAAAAAATAAACTTAAACTCCGGCAAAGTCATGCCCTCATTCAAATGTTTATACTGAACAATTTGCTGATACTCGTTAAACCGGTCATTCCACTGTTGTTCGTTAAGCGGAGGGACAGCCCCCACAATTGGTTTCCACTCCGTAATAGAAAGTCCGCTGCCGGTAAGCCGTGTAACTCCGCCAATTATTACTTGAATAAAAATAAGGACGGCTCCCAGCATCAGCCAGTATCCTATCAACTTCCGGGCTTGGATGTGCATTTAAGATTTTTTGTGCGCAATCTACTACGAAAAAAGAGGAATATTTTTTTAGCTTTCTGCTTTCTCGCAAAGATTAAAATTGAATCAAATGAAGAACGAAAAAAAAGACATAAAAAAAGAAGGCGCTCCGGACGAAAACCCACTCGGTCAGTTGTTTTGGAATACACGATGGCAAAACCATGAAACCGGTTGGGATATTGGGTATGCTTCGCCTGCCATTACCCACTATCTGGAACAATATCCTGAAAAAAATGCTGCGATATTAATTCCCGGTTGTGGCAATGCCTATGAAGCAGACTATCTGGTAAAAAATGGATTTACGAACGTTACACTCATGGATATAGCCCCCCAAGCCGTGGAGTTGCTGAAAAATAAATTTGCCGATCACCCTCAGGTAAAAATTCTATGTGGCGATTTTTTTCAACACAACGGACATTATGACTTAATCATCGAACAAACATTTTTTTGCGCTCTTCCGCCTGCCAGACGAAAAAGCTATGCAGAAAAAATATTTTCTTTGCTAAAAGAGCATGGCCGGGTAATGGGGGTGCTTTTTAATACCATCTTTGAAAAACAAGGCCCGCCCTTTGGCGGCAGCATAACCGAGTACCAACTACTCTTTGAGCCTTATTTTGAAATTAAAACGATGACCCCCTGCTACAACAGCATTGCCCCGAGAGCCGGCTCGGAGGTGTTTATCAATCTTATAAAAAAAAATTAGTCGAATAAAAAATGCATACGTATTTTCGATGATCATCTAAACGATAGAAACAGTGCGCATATTTATTATACAACACGTGCAACCGATTCTTCGGGGTGTGGGGCAAATCATGCTGCAAAACAACAGCTACTCCGGTATATTATTTTTGGCAGGCATCTTTTATAACTCGTGGCTTTTAGGATTAGCCGCCATAGCGGGGGCAAGTATAGGCACATACACAGCCCGAATTTTAAACTATGAGGAAGCAGCTATAAAAAACGGATTGTACGGATTCAATAGCGCGTTGGTAGGTATTGCCGTATTATTCTACTTCGAACTAAATGCAATGACCGTTTTTGTTTTATGCGTGGCTGCCGTGGGCGCTACAGTGGCGATGAATATTTTAAAAAAACGAATTTCGGCATATACATTTCCCTTTGTTTTGGTTACGTGGATGGGAATAAGCTTTCTTCTTTTTATATGGGGCTGCCAAGTATTGCCGGGTGCAGAGGCAGCCTCAGGGCGTGTAGATAGCATGGCTGCGCTGACTCACGGGTTTGGACAAGTAATGTTTCAGGAAAATATTGTTACGGGTATTTTATTTCTGTTGGGTATTTTGGTTAACTCCGGGCTTTCGGCAGGGTATGCACTGTATGCGTCCGGGCTGGGGCTTGCTATAGGCTGGCTCTTATCAGTACCGGGGGCAACACTAAACGCTGGGTTGATGGGCTATAACGGTATTCTTTGTGCCATTGCGTTAGCCGGTACCAGGCGAAGCGATTTTGTATGGGTTACACTGGCCGTTCTTTTGTCGGTAATGTGGCAAAGAGGATTAGCCGCAACCGGCATAATCACCTTAACGGCACCTTTTGTTTTATCTACTTGGATCGTATTAATACTAAAAAATAAAACAAAAAGACTCATGGTATAGGGGTAAAAAGATTTCCTACTTATACCGGTTACTTTTATCATCCTTGTTTTACTAACCACAATCTTACCACGTACGCTAATTATAACTTAGAAATTAGCTTCTGTTTTTTTGCTTTTTTATCACAAATGAGTTTAATTTTACAGGAATGCTTATAGTTGACGATCCCAGGTTGGCTCAAATTCTGGATATGATCGGGCGTATGGCTGCGCTTGATTTTAAAGAAGAATTACCCGCCAGTAAAAAAAATGATGTGCTGGATGCTATCATTGTCGGGCTCAATATGCTCAGCGAAGAGTTGCAGTCTAACATGGTGGAGAAATCGAAGCTCTATCACGTCAATACTAAACTGGAAAAATTTGCCCTCACAGCCGCCCACGATTTAAAATCGCCCATCAATTCTATTTCAGGAATTACCTCGCTCATTGAGCTCAGCCTGAAATCGCAAAGCAAAGAAGAAACACTACAGTATGTGGCTTTGCTTAAATCAACCACCGAAAAAATGAAAGAATTGGTAACAGGTATTTTAGATTACTCCCGGCACAGCCCCGATGATATTGAACTGGAAGTAATCGATACCAACCAGGTGATTCAGCAAATTGTACGGATGGATCGCATTGATTTGTTTGCCAAGTTGTCTATACCTCAGTCGTTGCCGGTGGTTCAGTTCAATAAATCGGCTATGATGCAGATATTCCGAAATATTTTTTCGAATGCCATTAAATATTGCGACAAACAAACTTGCGAAATCACCGTGAAATCAATTGAGAAAAAAGACCATCACGAGATTCGCATCATAGATAATGGCCCCGGTATTGCCCCCGAAAATCAAAAAAGAATATTTGAATTGTTTAACCGGGCCGGCACGGATGCCGACCAAGACAGTCAGGGCATAGGCTTGGCCAGTGTAAAAAGTGTTCTTACCTCATTTAACCAAAAAATTTGGGTAGAGTCCACCCCCGGCCATGGGTCTCAGTTTTGTTTTACGTTAAGCAAATAAAAGAATGGACGGAATAAAATTTATTGAAGAGCGATCGAACGATAAAATTATCTGGAGATTTTCCGAAGACAATATTTTATTTACAGATTGTTTCCCTAACACGGAAATGACGCTGGAAGACGGAAAGGAAAGCACGCGCATCTCGGCTGAGATGGTAAAAAATGAACCCAGACCTTTGCTGTGTAACCTGACCAACGTAGTGAAAATGTCGAAAGAATGCCGCAGACACTTTGCCGGGTCAGAGCACGCCAAAACTTTTAGCAAAACCGCTCTCATCGTAGCCAGCCCCGTGAGCCGATTAATTGGAAATTTTTTTCTGGGATTGAATAAACCCCATAAGCCAACTCGCATGTTTAATAGCGCAGAAGAAGGACTGAAATGGTTAAAAGAAAAGTAAGGCAATGATCGATACCGAAAAAATAATCTTTACTCTGTTGCCAGACCACATTGCGTTGGTAGAATGCAAACCCGATACGGTAATGACATTAGACGAAGGGTTGCTCAGCACCCGGATGATGGAGAAACTTTCGGGCCAGCCTTTGCCTATACTGTGCGACCTTACCCACGTGGTGAAGATGACGCGCGAATGCCGCACTTATTTTGCAGGCCCGGAACATGCCAAATGCTTTACACGCTGTGCGTTGGTAATCACCAGTCCGATCAGTCGTGTTATCGGAAATTTTTTCTTAGGCGCTAATAAACCCTTGCGGCCTACCCGGCTTTTTACAAACAAAGAAAAAGCACTTCAGTGGCTAAAAGAAAAGGAAGACTGATACCCGGTTACCGGATCTCTTCCCCGGGTTTTGTTTTCCATCGTTCGTGCATCCACACCCATTGTTCGGGGTGCTGACGAACAATATCTTCCGTTACTTTAGAAAAGTTTTGTGTGTTGATGATTAGATCTTGTTCGTCATCTCCGGTATAGACCAGTGGCAACTCGGGCAGGAGATACATCTGCTGCCGATAGTTTTTGTCGAGGTAGATATACGTGGGCACTACGGCACACCCGCTTTTTAAGGCCAACACCGTAGCCCCGATGGGGGTAGAGGCGGGCTTCCCAAAGAAATCGACAAACCGGCTTTTTACTTTGGTGTCCTGATCAATGAGGATAGCAATGGAGCCACCCGATTTTAATGCTTTAAAAAGTTTTACGCTCTCTTTGCCGCGCTCAATGGCAATGGCTCCGTAGGCATTTCTATAGCTTACCAATAATTCATTGAGTCGTTCATCGCCCAGGGCTGTGCCAATGATGTTGGGTTTTAATCCACGCAGTGCCATGTTGGTTATTTGCAAATCAAACGCCCCGAGGTGAGAGGTAAGAAACATAACGCCCTTTCCTTTAGCGTGGGCCTTTTCATAGTTTTCTATGCCGTGGGTTTCTAAAAATTTCTCCAGATCGGATAATGTTTTTACACCCAACGAACGTAGAATATCCCCTGCATTTTTGCCCAGCATCTCAAATGTTTTTTTACTGAGTTTTTTTATTTCTTCGGGCGATTTTTCGTGGCCAAATGCCAGAGTAAGGTGGGTAATCATCCGGGCAGCCGGCTTGGGCGAAAACCAATAGGCTACCCGCCCCAGCACACCGCAATAGCGCAGCCATATTTTGCGGGGAACCAAATTAGAAGAAAATAGTAGAAACCGCACAAAATAGTAGAGGCTGGCATATTTTATCCTTTTCCGTAGCGGCCGTTTTTCCATGACTAAAACGTCAAAGGTAAATTGTAAATTCGTGAAGTGAAAAAATTATACCTTATCCGGCATGCCAAATCCAGTTGGGATGCTCTGGGCATAGACGATTTTGCACGCCCGCTCAACGAACGCGGTAAAAAAGATGCTCCGCACATGGCGAAGTTGCTTAAACAACGAAATGTGGTGCCCGACCGTTTCATTAGCAGCCCGGCAATACGGGCACTTACCACTTGCGAGGTATTTGCCAAAACTTTCCATTTCGATGGGCATAAAATTGAAAAAATAGATGGTCTCTACCATGCCAGTGCCGAAGCCTGGCTGGAAATATTCCGAACCTTGAAAGACCGCCCGGCAGATAAGGAAGAAATTGTATTTGCCTTTGGCCACAACCCCGGCATTACCGAATTTGCCAATGCTTTACTGAACGTGGGTATTGATACGATTCCTACCTGCGGCATCGTTAGCGCTACGCTGAAAATCGAAACCTGGAGCGAAGTGGCATGGGGGTGCGGGCAACTTCTTTCGTTTGATTACCCGAAGATGTAAAAATAAAACAGTTGATAAGATGCCTTATCAACTGTTTCAAAATAAAGAAAAGGTTACTGATCGGCTCCTTTTTTAATATTGATTTTGGCCAGCGCAGCTTCTTTGCTCAGTTTGCCCGATGCGTATTCTTTCAGAAAGGAATTTTTTATCGACAGTTCTACGGTGGAGGGGATGGCGCACCCAGAGCAACGGGTAAGTTGAATTTCGAGCATCAGCACTTCATCGTCTTTCAGGCTTCGTAGCGTTTTACCGTATTCTAAAAAATCTTCTTTAATATTATTCTCAAACAGAGGGTACATTTTTTTTACCTCTTTATCGCGGGCGGCCTGGTCTAAGTCGTTTTGGCGAACCGTAGGCATATTAAAAAAGCCATCTTCATCCTGGTTGCTGGCATATACCTGCATGTGATAGATTACGCCAAAATCTTTTAGCCGTTCATAATACAAGTTGTCGTCTGTAAAAAATGTTTTAGAAAGATCGCGGCTATACAAGCGGCTGAAGATGCTGGATAAGGTTTCTAAGTCGGGTTGTAATTCTTCGTTTATTTCGCTGTTAACGATTTTAAGTTTAGTCATGAGTTGGTCGCGTGTTAGTTTTCCCTGGCGAAACTGGCTGATATCGGTTTTTATCCCTTCTACAGAAAGTATATTTTGTTTTCGGTTATCGAGTAAATTCCCAGTCCAGGCAAATTGAAAGTTGCGCCCTTCCATTCGGTTGGTAATGATGATTTTTTCGTTGGGCTGAAGTTGTGAGAGCAAGTCTCCGTAATCGGCTATAAAATTTTTGGAAGCTTCCAGTAACTTCTCGTTGTAAGCGGTTTGGGCACTATCGGTGTTGATAGTTTTAGCACGGTTTGTTTTGGTGCGACCCTTTCCGGTTTTAGGAACGGATTCTGTGCGTCCGTAGGAGTTGTACGAGGCCGTTGGGGCATCGGGCAGTTCGGGCATTTGAAAATCGAACATCACGTCTCCTTGTATAATAAAATTACTAAGCACACCCGAAGGCAAACGGTAGGTAACACCGTATCCCGGTAAATACCCGGCTTGCACTTCTATGGGGAAGAAATTGCGTTTGCCAAATTGCTGCTTGATTAACGTACTTAAAATATTTCCGGTTATTTCCAGGTCGCGCTGCATGCGGGCTTCGTCTATTTTGGGTTGGGCGCCAGCAACAAAACTTATGAGTAGCATGGCCACGGTTACTATATTTTTCATAACAGTTGATTTTTTTATTTTTTTAATAATTGTTTTTTCTGACAGGAGTAGAAATTAAGCTGGTTAATAGCTGTTCTGTTTCTTGTCTGAATTGACTGTTGTTTTTTTCGATGTAATTCATTTTGCTTTGAACGAGCTGTAAATCCTGTTTGCGTTGTTCTTGCAGGTACTGCGAGAAATTAACCAGCAGGTTTTCCATGTATTTCTTCTGATCGGAGGAATTGAGTTGAAGATAGTCTTTCATCAGCTTCAGATTTTGCTCTTGCAGCCCGGCTACAAATGTCTGCACCTGTTCCTTGCTTGCCTGCGAAGTGTTTTCGGCAAGCACACCCATTTTTTTTGAGTTCATTTCCACCAGCGTTTGCATAAGTTTTTTATGATCTTCTTCGCGCACCGTTTTTTGCGATTCGTTGTTAGAAGCCAGCGAGGAGGCTATCATTTCTTTTATTTCCTTTTCACTCAACATCGGAGTTTCTTTTTTTTCAGGTTGTGGGCGGCCAAAACTGATGCGTAACTCTCCTTGCGCATAGCGGATTTCAGGCCCTAAAATTTTTCCGGCCACCAGCAAAAACAGGATGGAGGCCGCTATGCCGAGGCTTATTTTGAAATAGCCCGACTGCCATACTGAAGGTGGCGGGTTAGAATCAGCAAAAACAGGCGGTGCAATCACTTCTTTTTCTTGCACCTGGCTCATGGCATTTCGTACTTCGCCCAAGGCTTTTAATTGTTCCAACGCCTCGGGGTGCTGGGCAAAATAATTTTCCAGTTTTTCTTTCTCCTGTTCAGTAAGCTCGCCATACAGGTAAGCCATCAGGATGCCTTTATCGAGTTTATAATTCATAACCAAGGGTTTCTTTTGTTATTTTCTTCTGCTCCAATATTTTTTTCAATCCATCCAGCCCATAGTACATTCGTGATTTTACAGTGTTCTCGCTGATGTTCAACGCTTCGGCTATTTCTCTGAATTTCAATCCTTCATATTCTTTCATGATTACTACTTCGCGCTGTTCTTCACTCAGTTGCATCAGGCATTCTTGCAGCAAATCGCTCAGCTCGGTTTGGCGCAGTTGTCGTTCAGGGTTTTCATGCCGCTGGTGGCTTTCTTCCCACCGGTAGCTTTCTTCGCCTTCGCCCGGGCGCAGGTCGTTCAGCGAAAAAGAGCGCCTGGATTTTTTCTTCCGTGCCTCCTCGCGGCAGTAGTTAACGGCAATGGTGTAGAGCCATGATTTAAAACGGGCTACTTCCTGCAACGACCCTACATTTTTGTGCATGCTGATAAATGTTTTCTGAGCCACTTCCATCGCCAGATCGTGGTCGAAGAAAAATTTATATCCAAAATTGTAGATGCGCTTATACCAGAGTTGCACCAGCCGGCCCTGGGCATTCTTATCTCCTTCTCGGGCGCGAACGATCAGGTGGTCGGAATGCATCATAGCGATATCCAATAAGGTTTGAGCCACGGTAACAGAAAATTCAAGCTTGTTTCAGGTATAAAGATGCGGGAAGGTGTTAAATAGTTTAACCCGGCCGGACGATTTTTTCAGAGAATAAATGGCAGAATCAGTTACGGGCGGGCTCTCAGCAATGCCTCAGCCAAAATCAAATCTTCGGGCGTAGTAATTTTAATATTTTCGTAGCGGCCTTCAAAAAGTGAAATAGGATGCCCCCAACGCTCTACTACGCTGGCATCATCAGTAAAGGCAGGGTCTTCCTTCTGTTGATAGGCTTTTTTTAGAAGCGATACCTGAAAGGTTTGAGGGGTTTGTATAATTCTGAAGCGCGATCGATCAACCGCTCTCGTGGTATCTTGGTCGGTTTCGCGAAGGGATTCTTTCAGGCGCACCGAAGCCACAGCCGAGCCATGGACGGCCGCCAGCCGGAACGAAGCAGCAATAAGATCAGAATTGACTAACGGCCGCACTCCATCGTGAATGGCCACCAATCCATCGTTTTTAATAGTAGCTAACCCATTTCTAACAGATTGAAACCGGGTATCGCCTCCTTTTTGTAAAATTACCGGATAGGTAAAATTGAATTGGCGGCAGATAGAATTCCAAATACCCAACTCAGTTTCTGGCAGCACCAATATTATAGTGAGGGTAGCCGAGTAGCTGATGAAAGCTTCTACCGTATGGAGCAATATGGGTTTGCCGTTCAGTTCTATAAACTGCTTGGGCAATTGGCTATTGATGCGCGTGCCACGGCCACCGGCCACAATCAGAGCGTATTCTTTCGCTTCCATGAATTAACCATTCAGCCTGCCCACATCTAAGGCAAGAGTGTGAAGAGGTATGTAATTCCTAAAAAAATACGGAGAGAGATAATGGAATGGCTTCATCAATAATTTCGTTGGAAACGAAATTACACAATTAGCAAGGCATCTCCGTAGGTTAGAAATTTGTATTTTTCTTTTTTTGCCGTTTCGTAGGCCTTCATCACATTTTCGTACCCGCCAAAAGCAGCGGCCATCATCAGCAAAGTGGATTCAGGTTGTTGAAAGTTCGTGATCATGGCTCCGCATATTTTAAAATCGTAAGGCGGAAAAATGAAGCGGTCGGTCCAGCCTTCGCGTTCTTTCAAGCGGTTATTAGCCGATACGGCCGACTCCAGCGCGCGCATGGTTGTGGTGCCCACGGCACAAACTTTATTTTTATTATCGAGGGCGGCATTTACTTTGTGACAAACTTCCGTACCTACAATAAAATTTTCAGAATCCATCTTGTGCTTGGTCAGGTCTTCCACATCTACCGCCCGAAACGTACCCAACCCGATGTGCAGGGTAACGAAGCCCATGTCTATGCCTTTTAGCTGAAGGCGTTTTACCAACTGGCGGGTAAAGTGCATGCCGGCTGTAGGAGCCGAAACAGCTCCTTTTTGTTTGGCAAAAATAGTTTGAAACCGCTCTTTGTCGGCAGGTTCTACTTTCCGTTTAATGTATTTGGGTATAGGGGTTTCGCCCAGCGTTTCTACCATTTTATCGAATGCAGCCGAGTCGCCATCAAAAAGAAAACGGATGGTGCGGCCGCGCGAGGTGGTGTTATCAATTACTTCGGCTACCAGGTCGCCATCGCCAAAATAGAGTTTATTGCCCACCCGTATTTTGCGGGCCGGATCAACCAACACATCCCACAGGTGCATTTCGGCATTTAGTTCGCGCAGCAAAAAGACCTCAATTTTAGCTCCTGTCTTTTCCTTGCGGCCGTAGAGGCGGGCCGGGAAAACAAGGGTATCGTTGGCAATCATTACATCGCCTTCATGGAAATAATTGATGACATCTTTAAAGACTTTATGTTCAATTTTTCCGGTTTCGCGGTGTAACACCATCATCCGGGCTTCGTCTCGGTTTTCGGCAGGGTAGGTGGCAATTAAACTGTTGGGGAGGTCGAACTTAAATTCAGATAATTTCATAAGCTTACGGGCTTGTGTTCCGGATAATCCAGAACGGTTTTTAAAAAAAATTTGAGGCGCAAAACTAAACGAATTGAAGGCGAAAGTCAACCATTAACCCACCTTACTTGCTCAGCTATATAAAAAAACGAATTTTGGCAACCTTAAAGTGCCCAAATGCCGTTTAATGCCCAATGTATAATCGCCAAACTTAAAATTTGAATTTGCCATGATGTTGTTTATCCGGTTAGTAGCAGAAAGTTTGGGGTTTGCCTGGCGGGCGCTTAGATCTAATCTTCTTCGTACTATTCTTTCCCTGCTGGGGGTAACGATCGGTATTTTTTCCATCATAGCCGTGCTTACGATGGTCGATTCCCTTAAAAGTAACATTCTCGATAGTTTAAATTTTTTAGGTTCGGATGTGATCTACATCCATAAGTGGCCGTGGGGCAACGGGGGCGATAGCCGCGATTGGTGGAAAGACTATATTAAACGTCCCAACAGTTCGTATGGCGAATACCGTTTTCTGAAAGAAACCATGCAGCACAGCAGCATTGTGAGTATCTATGCCGAATCCGAATCGAACACGGTAAAGGCCGGAAGCAACGGCATTACCAAAATTGGAGTGAACGGAGTTACGCTCGATTACGATAAGCTTTTCGAAATCCCGGTTGATCACGGACGTTACCTGATAGGCCCGGAAATAGAAGGCGGACGAAATGTGGTGGTGATTGGCCATGAAGTAGCAAAGGCTCTTTTCCCTAAGATTGAAGACCCGGTAGGAGAATATGTAAAAATTAAAAACCTGCGCTTTAAAGTAGTAGGTGTTATTAAGCGTGAGGGCGAAAGTTTTATAGGCTTTTCGAGCAAAGACTACAGTTGCATCATTCCGTACGATGCGTTTAGAAAAATTTTCCAAACCGGCACGGGGCGTTGGAATGAAATTGGTTCGGTCATAGGTATGAAGGGGCATCCCGATGATGCCGGCCTGGTGGAACTGGAAAGCGAAGCCCGCGGATTGTTGCGTGTAAAACGAGGACTGAAGCCCGGAAAAAAAGATAACTTTTCCGTAAACCGTCCCGAAGCCATTGCCAAATCGCTGGATAGTGTGTTTGATGTGCTGGGCATTGCCGGTTGGATTATTGGTGGGTTTTCTATGTTGGTGGGCGGCTTTGGTATTGCCAACATCATGTTTGTGTCGGTAAAAGAACGCACTCCCATTATTGGCCTGCAGAAATCGCTCGGAGCAAAAAATTATTTTATCCTGTTTCAGTTTTTATTTGAATCCATTTTTCTGAGTTTGATTGGCGGGCTCACGGGCTTGTTGTTGGTGTGGTTGCTCACATTCGCACCGTTTGGCAGCATGAAAGTGGCCATGTCGGTTTCTAACATTATATTAGGTCTTGGGGTATCCTCTACCATTGGGTTAGTGGCCGGCATTGTGCCTGCAGCCGTAGCTGCCCGTATGGATCCGGTGGTGGCTATCCGGGCGAATTGAACCGGTTAAAAATAAAAACTGTGTGTTCGGTTGTATCTTTGAACGGAAGATACTCAGATGAAAACACACGTTTACCCCATCCGGTTTTTTACACTTTTCATTTTTCTTGGAGTAATTTTTCTATCCGATGTTTTACTGGGTAGTGTTGCCATCCCGCTTTCCGATTTTTTAAAAAATGTGTTCTCTTCTGCCGAGTCACCGTGGCACACCATCATCTGGCAGTTTAGGTTACCAAAGGCTGTTACCTGTGTGCTGGCCGGGGCATCTTTGGCCTGTGGTGGGTTGCTGATGCAAACACTTTTCCGTAATCCTCTGGCCGGCCCCGATGTGTTGGGGCTTAGCTCGGGTGCCAGCTTGGCCGTGGGTATGCTGGTATTGGTGGGGCGCCAGGTAAGCTGGCATGCGGGGGGGTGGAGTTTGGCGCTGGCAGCAGGGAGTGGGAGTATCCTGGTCTTGCTTTTAATGCTGGCCGTAGCCCGTTCCATACGCGACAGCACCTCGCTTCTCATTATCGGATTAATGGTAGCCGCAGCCGTATCTTCGCTGATGAGCGTGTTGCAATACCTGAGCCGGGCAGAAGATCTTCAATTTTATTTTTTGTGGACGATGGGCAGTGTGGCCAATACCGGGTGGAGCGAAGTGGGCGTGGTCGCTTTTGTTTTTTTTATCGGAGCAACCATTAGTATAGGTTTAACCAAATCATTGAACGGCTGGCTGCTGGGCGAAAATTATGCCAGCAGTTTGGGGATTAACACGTCCCGATCCAGAATTTGGATGGTGGTGGCGGCCGGGCTGATGACGGGTGTGGTTACGGCATTTTGCGGACCCATTGCCTTTGTAGGGCTGGCGGTTCCGCATCTGGCCAGGCTGGTGATGCAAACGGCCAACCACAAAATTTTATTACCAGCGTCTATGGCCGGGGGAGCCGCACTGCTTCTATTTTGCGATGTGGTTTCGCAGCTAACCGGTGAAGTACATTCGGTTCCGCTCAATGCACTAACCTCTATCATTGGCGCGCCTATTGTAATCTGGCAGGTAATGAAATTTAAAAAAGTAGCGGTCTGAGGTTAGGGTATAACTAACCGGCAGATTTGCCGGAGGGAACCATTCGAAACTTTAGCGATATAAATTCCGGGCTCGAGGGAGATCGGAATAATAGCTTGGTTTTCAGAAAAACTGGTCTGCCATTTTATAGTGCCGGCCCAATCCATGATAATTACTTGTGTTGGGTTTTCACTATCAAAGTTGGTATCAACATGTAGGTTGTGGTCTGCTACCGGATTGGGGTAAACAGAAATTTTTCGGTTAGATAAAAACTCCGCAGCGATAATTTGAAATACCTGAGTAGAGCCGTCAAAATCAACAGAAGTAAGACGATAGTAATTGGTGCCTACCAATGGATTGGTATCGGTAATACTGTATTGGTGTGGCTGGGTGGTGGTGCCATGCCCTTGTACTTGCCCCAGCAATTGAAAATCCTTTCCGTTGCCTGATCGTTCAATAAGAAAATAATTGAAGTTAAGTTCACTCGAAGTAGCCCAGGCTAATTCCACCGATTTATCCAAAACTCCGGCCACTGAGAAATAGAGAAGCGTAATAGGCAACGGGCTGCTGGGCTGTGCGGCTACCCAATTATAAAAACCCGGACTTTGACTTTGCATAGTCGATTTATCGCCCTTATTGCTGGTAATGCTCGACCCCCCGCCATTAACGGTAGAAGTTCCGTTTACGTAAAGCCCATAAGGGGTAGTGTTATTGGCAGTTACCTGATCGCCTCCTCCGTTTAAGGTGATGTTTCCATTTACATACATTTGGCCGCCATTGTTGATTTGCAATTTTTGCCCACCCCCTCCCGAGCTTGTCAGGTTTCCGTATAATGCTACTCTTCCGTTTTTGTTTACAGTCATTCCCGAACCGCCAGACGAAAAAAATAAATTTCCCTCCATTACAAAATCGGCATAGGGTGGAGCCGCAGCGTTTGTGCCTACGGATATTACATTGTTGTTATTGATATAAGTGTCTCCCTGCACAATTACTTTGCCACCCGGATAAATAGTGAATTTGTTGGCATCAGAAGAAGCCGTTAGGTTGCCGGTAATAATAAGCGTGCCATAGACATTGATGGATCCTCCATTGTTACTTAGTGTCAGGCTTCCGTTAATGGTAAATGTTTTATTGGCCGACACAGTAAGTACCATACTGCCCACCGTATAGCTGGCGCTGGTACTCATATTATTTTGCACGGTTACCGAGCCATAACCTTGGCCGCTCAGCGGAGGGGCAGTACCACCCGACCAGTTTGAGCCGGTACTAAAAGCGCCATCGGCAGATGAAGTAAAGGTCTGGGCTGAGGCCGCGATCGTACCGAATCCTAAAAAAAGAGCTATGGTATAGTTCAACAACTTCATGAAAAATGAATTTTTAGAGTACTTGGCAATAATCTGTCCAGTATTATTTTATATGTCATTTTTATTAAAAAAGACCACAACAATAAGTAAATCAAAAGAATCACGAATAAAACAGATGCCTTATAGCATGCTTCCTCAGATTCAGGATGGGAATAAGTTGAGCCAAACCGGGAAATAGAGGAAAGGGAATCAGGTTGTTCTTTCCACGACTACAGCTCGAAGCCATACTATGGTTAGGCCACCCAGTCGTTGGGTCATGCGATAACCTTCCCGCGAAGGGCTGGTGGTAATTAATATCCGCTCGTTTATCAAACGTATATTTTGATCCATCAAAATGAGTAATTCATCAAGGAAATCTTTTGTTACTTTAGCGAATAATCAATTCTAAAATGAAAACCCGATTGCCCATTATTTTCGTTTTGATCGCGCTCTGTTTGCAGGCCCCAGCACAAACCGGAAAAACCTACACCGTAGCCGATTACCAACATGCAGCCGATATGCTGGGTGCTAGCACAGGCCAATGGATAGATAATTTTATTCAGCCGCAATGGCTCCCGAATAATAAAATTTGGTACAGAAGTTTAACCGATCAACAAAAATACGTGCTGTTTAATCCAGCCGATGGCAAACGAATAACCGCCAACACCCGAAAGGAGTTGTTTGACCAGGCCGGAGCCAAACCCCCGCTGAGGCAAATGGGGGAGGGGGTAATTTCGCCCGATGGAAAATATACCGCATTTATACGCACCTGGAATTTGTGGGTGAAAGAAAATGCCACCGGAAACGAAAAACAACTTACCACCGATGGCATCCAAGATTTTGGCTATGCTACCGACAATGCCGGATGGAAACATACCGATAACCCGGTTTTAACCTGGTCGCCCGATTCAAAAAAGATTGCCACGTTTCAACAAGACCAGCGGCACGTAAGCAATATGTATTTGGTAAAAACAAAAGTGGGGGCACCGGAATTGTCGGAATGGAAATACCCTATTCCCGGAGATGCCGACATTATTCGGATTTACCGGGTGATTATTGAGGTGAGCAACGAACCCAAAATTATCCGCCTGAAAATGAATTCCGATGCCAGGCGCAGCACCCAGTGCGATGACATTTCGTGCGATGGCGGGTTTGATGATGTGGCCTGGAGCGAAGACAGTAAGCAACTGGTTTTTGTTTCTACCAGCCGCGACCACAAGCAAGAAAATGTGCGAATGGCCAATGCCGAAAACGGAGAGGTAAAAGATATTTTTGAAGAAAAAGTAGCCACGCAATACGAATCGGGCCGCGGCTCGATCAGCTGGAAATATTTTTCTAAGACCAACGAAATACTTTGGTACTCCGAGCGCACCGACTGGGCGCATTTGTATCTCTACAACGCCACCACCGGCCAACTCAAAAACCCAGTCACTTCCGGAAACTTTGTTGTGGCGCAAGTGCTGAAAGTAGATGAAAAAGAACGGGTCATTTATTTTGAAGGCAAAGGAAAAGAGCCCGGCCGCAATCCGTATTTCCGGCACCTGTACCGGGTAGATTTTACCGGTAAAAATTTAAAACTGCTTACCCCCAACGAAGGCGACCATGCCGTTAGCCTTTCGCCCGATGGAAAATATTTTACCGACAGTTATTCGCAGGCCAACGTGCCTCCGGTGTATGAAGTGAGGGATATGAAAGGAAAACTGATTGCCACTTTAGAAAAAACGGATATTTCAAAGTTAACGACCACCGGCTGGAAACCCCCGGTTCCATTCAGTGTAAAATCGGCCGATAACCGTTGGGATTTATATGGACTGATGTACACTCCTCAAAAAATGAATACAGCCGAAAAATACCCGGTCATCGTAAATATTTATCCGGGGCCGCAGGGCGGAAGCGTAAGCTATTGGGGCTTTTCGGCCGGCCGGGGCGATGCCCAGGCATTGGCCGAATTGGGTTTTGTCGTGGTTCAACTGGAAGGGAGCTGCAACCCTAACCGGTCTAAATCTTTTCACGATGCCTGCTATGGCAACATGGGCGAAAACACCCTGCCCGACCAGATGGCCGGACTGAAACAACTGCAGGAGAAATATAAATTTCTGGACTTAGGCCGCGTAGGTATCTGGGGACATTCGGGCGGAGGATTTGCTACGGCTGCCGCTATGTTTAAATTCCCTGATTTCTTTAAAGTGGGAATTTCCGAATCCGGAAACCACGATAACCGAAACTATGAAGACGATTGGGGCGAAAGATACATCGGGTTGGAAACAAAGAACGACCAGGGCATTTCTAACTATGAACAACAGGCGAATCAACAGATAGCCAAGAACCTGAAAGGAAAATTAATGTTGGTACATGGCGGCATGGACGACAACGTTCCACCCTACAATACCTATTTAGTAGTAGATGCCCTGATTAAGGCCAATAAAGATTTTGATTTGGTAATTTTACCCAATGCCCGCCACGGCTATGCCGAAGACAGCAACTACATGATGCGCAGGCGCTGGGATTATTTTATTCAGCACCTGATGGGCGCAACCCCTCCTAAAGAATTTCAAATAAAATATTCTCCCGACCCGCGAGTGAAGAAGGAGTAGATTAAGTCGAAACTACTGCAGTTTAGGAGCTAAAGCCAAATGACGAAGGAATGGCTTTAGCGACCTGCTGCGTTCTGCCCCATGCTGCCATCGCACAGATGCCCAAGGAGGCCAATGAATTTTTAAGCTCCTTATTTTTTCGGTTGTATCTCTACTGTCGGCTTAACTAAAAACTGAAAAGTGAAAAAAGAGTGCGAACGCGAAGTTGTCAACAGAGTTATTCACAAAATGATCTGTAGGAAGTAACTTTTAGAAAATTCAGTTCTCAAGAGTAGTTGTGCCACAGCCACTTTTGTTATGCACATGTGCCGCAGTCAAATATGTTTAACCACACTGATGCCAAAGCTTTGGAGGAGAAAGGGCTTGTGTGGCTTGGCATTGGTGTGGTTTTAGGCGGTTTGATTCTCTTGTCTCTTCATAAATGCAGCAACATTTCCATATAAACCATCACTCATTGAGTGTATTGTATGTGTCACATCAAAACTTTGTCCCAGTTTACTTGTCCAGAAACCATTTCGCAACTGTCGTGCTGCGTGGGTTGGCTTTCCATTGCCGTCAGCATAAATGGCTATCTTCTGGTAATCTTTTTCTAAGTCTCCGTTGTCACAAACTTTATAGCCAATAATTTCAAATAGTTTTATGAAAGAATCCAACGTCTCTGTTCTTGGAATGTCGCTTGGCCAAAAATATGTACCCGCCACATCTGGCCAGAACCATTTGTCGACCGACCCAAAGGCCCATGCAATGCAATTATAAATTGGTGTTTGCGGGCTGGTTAAAAGAAATGGGTCAATTTTACTGTTTGGGAATTTAGGATTTTCAAACGTCATGCAATGTTATATCGATTCGCCCAATCGACCCAATCTGATTTCATTTGTTCTACATTTCCTCGATGTTCAGGCCTTATTGGATTTTCACCTGTCAATATCTCAAGTGCATAAAACCAATGGTTATTTGTTGTCTGAAGATCTTGAATTATCAATGGTAGAACTTCCTGTCCCAGTTTAATGACAGCATGATAAGCAGGATGACTCGTTATCTCAGTGATACTCGATGAAAACATAGTGTCATTCTCCCAAACGCTTTTTAGTAAATTGAATTTACGGTTAAGTCTGTTTTGATAGAGCTGAGATGCGAACACACTTTGTCCAATAAAAATCATGTGGCTATTGTGCAAATTCCGCGAAACGAATTTCGCGTCTTTGCCCACTGCAACAGGCCTTTGAGTTTCTTCAATTACAGGATAGTCGTATGCTGTCATGAGAATAGTTTTCTAGTTTGATCAGTTATACAGTTTTCAAATACTTGATTTTTAATAGCTCTAATTTGATTGAAATTTTCAGCTAAGTTATCAAATGTTATACTTCGTTCCTGAAAAACATCAATGTCTAAAATGAATGGAAGAATTTTTTCCGTGGCAGGTTCCATCGTTTCGGTGATGATTGCGTTTCTCAAATTGTCCTCACACGGAACTTGTATTTGCATAAAAAAACTATTAAAAATCTGAGGCAGTCCTTTTGGAATTGGAGGCATGTTTATTATATATTCTTCAAAGTCCCTGAACGGAATGGGTATCTCTATACGATTAATAAATCGGGTGGCGATCCTGACAACAGAACTTGGTTGAAAGAGATTTTTATACTCAGTCCAGGTTTTTAGAAACTCGCTAAAATGAACCTCCCATTTGTCATAAGGGCGAAGAACGTTGAAGGTAAAGCCATCTAGTCGAACCTGAATTTGCTTGTTATTCTCAACTGTTGAGTAAACGAACCCAGTTAAGTCCCCCCTTGTTTTTGTCTCAAGTTCTTTATTATCAGCTACTTGAAAAAGTCCGGAAAAGTTAACTTTCTTCTTTTCGTTTTGATACTCTTTGGGGAGTTGATCCTTATAGCGTTTGAGCTCTTCTACAGACTGTACGCCAATCCGATCAATTCTTACGTCAAATACTGCTTCTTGGATTGGAGCGGTTTTGTACTTCATGGCCAAAATATACCAAATTTAACGGTAAAACCGCCCTTAACGTTCATATCCTATTTTTGGCTCTTTTGCTTGCTTTGGTGTCGCGCGGGATTGTGCGGGATTATGCGGCAAGCAAATGTGCCAATGTTCGAAGCACCGACTCTGTCCCGCGGCATTGAGCATAACGGTTCGGGTATTGCCGAAGAAGCGACATTTGAAAACCGTCAGCTGAATATATGCACAAGTGTTGATAGTAGCACAACTGTTCAATTACTTTCAACCGGTTCTTTCCTCAACGCCTCTCTCAACACCTGTTGCAGTAGTTTTTCGTTTTGCTCCTGACTTTGTTTGATGCTTGCTTCCAACTCATTGCAGTAATTCATTAGTTCATCTAATTTTTGAACAATGCGGGTTTGTTCGGAGAGTGGGGGGAGGGGTATAATAGTATCCCTAATCTTTCCCATATTTAAATTAGGCTGTGCTCCTCCTTGCGCTAATTCTCTGATTTCATTGTATATTTTTTGAAAAAATAGTTTCACGTATTTTCTCAAAGTAAGTTCATTGAGAAATAAAGTGATTGTTGCACAAGCTTGATTTGTTGCTGCTGGAAAATTCAATTCTGTAATTTGTCCTCTAGTTTTTCCTTGTCCATACATTGCGACAACCAAAGTGCCAACTGGATAAACTTTACAATTCGTTTCTTTTAATGCCTTTTCAGTTATATATAATTCTGGTTCATCAACAAACAGATTATTTGTTGCAGAACTTGTTATCCAAGGAATTTTACCATTTTCATAATATTCCGAATTAGAAGTTAAAGGTGTTGCTCCAGTTCCAATTTCAGCAATTTCCCCCAACCTGCACCACACCCAATTTTCAGGAATTTCAAAGGGAATCTCTTCGGGTTTGATGGGTGGCAGTTCTTTTTCTTTTTTGAGTTTCTTTTCAGCTATCAGTTTTTCTTTTTCGGCTTTTATCTTTTTAAGCAATTCGCTGGCTGCTTCTTCTCGCTGCTCCCCTTTTAGGGGAGCTGTCCGCAGGACTGAGGGGTCATTACACCAACCAAAACAATTTTTTACCTCATCTAACAAGCCCTCAGGATTATCCCACACCCATTTATTTTCAAACCTTAAAACTTTAATTCCACAATGCTGTAAAAACAAATCTCTTTCAGCATCGTATTCAGCTTGTGTAGCTTCAAAATGACCTTGTCCGTCTAATTCAATTGCTAAATTTTCAGACGGGCAATAAAAATCTAAAATGTAATTGGCTACACTAAATTGCCTTCTAAATTTTTTGCCCCCTAATTGTTTCCCTTTTAAAAGTGTCCAAAGTTTTGCTTCGGCAGGAGTTAAATTATTGCGTAGTTCTTTTCTAAAAGTTTTGAGGTACGGAAGGTTGTTTATTGATTTGTTGGTTTGATTTACAACCTCCCCGTCCTGCGGAGAGATTTGATTTACAACCTCCCCGTCCTGCGGACACCCCTCCTTTAAAGGAGGGGTGCTGGGAAGGAGTTTGCCTTGCACCGCATCTTGCAATAATTGCTGACGGAGTTTTTTTACTAAATCAACTTGAAGATTTAATTCGCTTGAAAGGTCTGATTTTAATTCTTCGGCATTTACAAACCGTTTCTTGATTTCAATTTGTGTGTCAATATCAAAATAGGGCAACTGATATTTTCCAAAACTACCTAAGCCAATCGCTTCTTTTGATGTACCAGCTTTGGTGTTTCGTACAATTTCATCTTTCAATTCATTGAAAAGAATATGATAAAATTTTAAATCAACTGGTAAGTTCTCTTGGTCTTTTGGAGTGATGATAAAGCACAAGTCGCTTGAAATGAATTTACCATTTACATAATGTGTTCTACCCAACGAACCTGATGCAGCAGCAGCAAAAATCAATGCTTCACAGTCGTGAGTATATTCATTATGCGTTTTCCAGTCAGATGAAGCCGTGATAAAATCATACTCACCTGGAACACACTTTGAACTTTGCAGAACACCTTTTTCAAAGTTGAATATTTCGTCAATTTTTAGTAAAGCCATCTCCTCAACTTTTTAATTATTTTCTTCATAATAATACGAGTAATCAATACCTTTCATATACATTTCTCTGTCGTTAATTTTAGTGGTTAGTGCTGTGGTAATTAGTTGTAGCAATACGCTGCTATCTACTGTGCTAATAATCATGGCGTTCATGTAGTTTTCTTTTTTTATTTTGCTCCAGTCCACACATTTTTTCAGTTGTTTTTTTAGCATCAAATCCAGCCATATTCTTGTGCTTCTTCCATTGCCTTCCATAAAAGGGTGAGCTTTGTTCATGGTGGTATATTTTTTAATAATTTCTTCCAATGTCTTTTGTGGCATTTGGTCTATCTGCTGCAAAGTTGTTTTCAAATGTTGTGCATACACAAATTGATAACCGCCTTTTGAAATGCTTTTCTCCCTAATTTGCCCTGCAAAATCATACAAACCACCAAACAAGTAAGCGTGTATTTGTTGCAAGCCTTTGCTGGTTCCCACTTCAAAATCTTCAATTAAATTGCTTTCAAAAAGTGTGTAGGCTTTTTTCTTGCTTTGCCCATCAATAGAAGTATCGCTATACAAAAACCAATCTAAAAACTTTATGGACTTGTTGTTGGGGAAATTTTTAGCTAATGCGGTTACGCCATCGCTGTCAAGCAAATCGGTATTGTATTTTTTGCCGTCAGCAGCCACTAATTTCAGTTGGGTAGTGTTGCTAACCAACTGGTTGTTTTCTTTTTTTAGTTTGGCTTTTAGGTATTTCCAATAATTGCGAACTTTTGTATAATCTGGTTCTTCATTTAACACAGCCACAATATCCAATACCGAAAACCACCATTTGGAGTTTGCATCATCCCAAACAGCACGTACTTCATGGTCATTAAAAAACCGAATGGATATTTTTAGGGGTAAACTCATTTCACCGCCTGCTTTAGTTGGTTTAACAATTGGTGACTTTTCTCAAAAGAAGCGTTTAGCATTTCCATCAGTTCGGCACTGCTGTATTCTTTTTCTTCTTCGGGCTTGGTTGGGTTTTTAATGTCTAAATCGTAACCGCGTTCTATAATAGTTTTGATATTTACCTTCCAACAGATGTCACTTTCTTTGCGATTGTTCCACCATTTTTTAATTGGGTCAAATTCTTTTAATTGTATTGGTCTTGTTTTGCTGTATGCCTTGTAATCTTCGGGCATTCGGTGTTCGTAATACCATACATCTTTTGTAGGTTTGCCTTTATCAAAAAACAATAAGTTGGTGGCTACCGTTGCATAAGGTTGAAAAACAGAATTCGGCAAACGAATAATGGTGTGCAGGTTGCAATCTTCCAACAATTTTTGGCGTATGCGTTGTTTTACGCCATCGCCTGTAAGGCTACCATCGGGCAAAACAATTCCTGCTCGTCCGTCTTGCTTGAGCAAATGAATCATCAGGATTAGAAACAAGTCGGCACTTTCCTTAGTGCGATAGGTTTGCGGAAAATTGGTTTCGTTGTTGTTGGCTACAATACCACCAAAAGGCGGGTTTGCCAATATTACATTTACTCGGTGCTTTTCGGTGTAGTTGCTCAAGGGTTGGTCTAACGCATCGCCAAATTTGATGTTTGGTATTTCGATGTCGTGCAAAATCAAATTGGTGGTTGCCAACAAATAAGGCAAAGGTTTGTATTCCCAACCGGCAATGTTTTCTTCAATGCTTTTTCTATCTTTTACATTTTTAGCTTGTTTCTTCAAATGCTCAATGGCGCAAGTGAGATAACCACCTGTACCGCAAGCTGGGTCAAGCACTTTTTCGCCCAACTGCGGATTTATCATTTCCGTAATAAATTGCGTAATGGCTCTTGGTGTATAAAACTCACCGCTTTTGCCCGCACTTTGCAATTCCTTTAAAATGGTTTCGTACAATTCGCCAAAAGCGTGGCGGTCTTTGGCAATGTTAAAATCAATTTCGTTGAGCTTGTTCAACACCTTACGAATGTTGATACCGCTTTTCATATAGTTGTTGTTACCCTCAAATACTTCACGAACAATCACTGCCCGTTGGTTGCCTGTGCTTAAATCTAAATTGCGAAGTGCAGGAAATAATTCACGGTCAACAAAGTTCAGTAATTCGTCACCCGTCATTCCTTCATCATCACCCGCCCAATTGCCTTTTTCTTTTACCCAATGAAATTTATCGGGAATGGGAGATGTGTAGTTTTCGTCCAATAACTCTAATTCTTTGTCTTTATCCGAAAATATTTTTAGAAAAAGCATCCAGCCCAATTGTTCAATGC
>JAFDYY010000046.1 GCA_018267195.1 Bacteroidota bacterium
GTTGTTGATTTTCATTCGTCAATCATGCCAATCGATTTTCTATTGCATGATTGGGATTAAAAAAAATCAGGCAACATTATCTCCTTTTGGTCGTTGAGGGTAATGAAATCTAAGTTATGGTAAAAATAACTGTTGACGTTTTCCCTCCCGAATAATCGCAGCAAGCCCCCCCTTTGGCAGGCTCAGCACGCTGTATTTAATTCAATTTTAACTTTCTTTGTAACACTGTTTTATTATTCTTTTAGATCGTTGCACTAAAATTTCCTGTAATGTATTTAAGGCTCTTAGGGTTCGTCATTTTCATTCATTTAGTCGGTTCGGTTTATGCACAAGGCAACCATGTTTCTGCCCCGCCCGATACGCTCACGCTTACATTAGCCGATGCCGAAAAAATCATGATCAGCCAAAATTTGATTTTGTTAGCCCGGCAATACGATATCTCGGCTGCCCGGGCCTTAGTACTTCAGGCTAAATTGTGGGACAACCCTTCCATGTATTTGGAAACCAACCCCTATAACGGGCAAACCCGAAAGTTTTTTGCTTACTTCCCCAGCGATCGGGTAAATGCCAACGGGCAATACATGGGCAATGAAACCATTGGGTCCATTGACCAAGTAATTAAAACGGCCGGCAAGCGCAGTAACTTGGTAAAATTAAACCGGATCAATGCCGAAATTGCCGAATACGTTTTTTATGATGCCTTGCGTAGTTTAAAATACACTCTTCGTGATGATTTTTCGCTGCTCATTCAGTTTCAGCAATCCATCAAACTGCTGAACGAAGAAATTGTAGCGGCCGACCGACTGGTGAACATTACACAAGAACAATTGCTGAAAGGAAATTTTGCCGAAAAAGATTTAATTCGCCTGCAAGCGTTAGAGTTTTCTTTACAAATGATGAAGCGCGATTTTTTGAAACAATCGGCCGACACACAAGCCGAGATGAAAACCTTGCTGGGCGTAAAACCCAATGTATATCTAATGGCCGTGCGCGATACCTCCATCTACTCGCGGCCAATTCCACCGATGGTAGAACCTCTGCTTGAAACCGCGCAGGAAAAGCGAGCCGATCTAAAAGCCATGGAAGGCCAGTTCCGGGCAGCCGAAATGAATGTGCGCCTGCAAAAATCATTGGCCATACCCGATGCCGATGTTACGGTTAACTATACCCGGTATTCTAATTATATTATTGACTACATCGGGTTAGGCTTACGCGTAGATTTACCTTTGCTCAACCAAAATCAGGGCAATATCCGCAAAGCCAAAGAGTCGCTTAAATCGCAGCAGTCGAGTTACTCTAATTATCAAAAGCAGGTAAACAACGAAGTGGTAGCTGCCTACAGCCAGTTGCAAAACAGCAAGGAGGCTTACGAAAGTTTCGATCGGCCCTTCATTGGTAAGTTTGATACCTATTTCAAAAAGCTGTTGATTAATTTTCAACGAAGGGTAATCGGCCTGATTGAGTTCATCGATTTTTTTGAAACCTATCGCGACACCAAACTTTCTTCCTTCAATCTGGAGCAAGATTATTTTGAAGCCATGGAGCTGTTAAATTTTAAGGTTGGCACGGAAGTAATAAACACGAAATAAACTTATGATACGATTTTCTTTCTCGGTTTTCTTTATCCTGCTGTTGCTGGCCATTGGTTGTGGCAAGCCCGATAAAAACAAAACCCAAATAACCGGCTACTGCCTGTCTGATTCGCTGGCCAAAATTATCCGGTTTGATACCGTAAAGACCAAGCCATTGTTTCGCGAAGTACGCATGACGGGAAAAATTTCTTTTGATGAAGACAAAGTGGTACACGTGTTTCCTCCGGTATCGGGCATTGTACAAGACGTAACCGTTTCGCTGGGCGATTATGTTCAGCCCGGTCAGATTTTAGCGAAGATCAAAAGTTCGGATATTGCTGCCTACAATTCGCAATATGCCACATCCCTGGCCAACCTTTCCATCGCCAAACGCACCCAAGATTTTACCGAAGAACTTTTTAAGTCGGGGGCAGCCTCCGAAAAAGATTTATCGGTAGCGCGCGATAACACGAAAGTAGCCGAAGCTGAAGTAAACCGTATTAAACAAGTATTGTCGCTTTATGGCGGAGGCAGTGCCGAATTTTATTATTTAAAATCTCCTATTCCGGGATTCATCGTAGAGAAAAAAATTACCGAGGGTACCATTATCCGCCCGGATGCATCAGACTATGCGCTTACCATTTCCGATTTAAAAGAAGTATGGGTGCTGGGCAATGCCTTTGAACGCGACCTGGAGGGCATTGAAGTGGGCGATCCCGTAGATGTAAAAACACTGGCTTACGAAAAAACCTATAAAGGCAAGGTGAACAAAATTTCGCGCACGATAGACCCCGCTACCAAAGCCAACAAAGTGCGCGTAATTATTGATAACCCCGATTTTAAACTGCAACCGGAAATGTATGCCACCGTTACCGTGCATGCCCCCATCGAGCGCGATCTTTCGGCTATTCCGGCAGAGGCTTCTATCTTCAACGAGAACCGCTATTTTATGGTAGCTTATAAAGACAAATGCCATCTCGAAGTACTGCCAATCAGCCCGCAATCGATCGTTGGAAATACCATGTACCTCAACGACAAGATTACCCCCGGCACGGTAATCGTGTCTAAATACCAACTTTTAATTTACAACGAACTAAGCGGCCTCAATTAATTTATTATGCTTCGCCTACTAAAAGGGATCATTACATTTTCTTTACACAACCGGGTGTATGTACTGCTGATGGCCGTAGCCCTGATTATTGCCGGCTACATTTCCTACTTAAATACCCCCATCGTTGCATTTCCGGATCTAACCAACACGCGCATTACCGTTATTACACAATGGCCGGGCCGAAGCGCACAGGAGATTGAGCGGTTCATCACCATCCCGATTGAAATCGAAATGAACACCGTGCCGAAGCGCACCCAGGTACGGTCTATTTCTTTATTTGGGTTGTCGGTGGTGTATATCATTTTTGACGACAACGTGCAAGATTTTGAAGGCCGCCAGTATGTTATTAACCGGTTGGCCAATGTAGATTTTCCAGACAATGTTCAGCCTTCTTTAAATCCACCGCAAGGGCCAACAGACGAAATTTACCGGTTCACGCTGGAGTCTAAACAGTTCAATGCCCGCGATATGAAATCCATTATGGATTGGGTAATTGACCGTCATATAAAATCCGTGCCGGGAGTGGCTGATCTCGTAAGCTTTGGCGGAGAAGTAAAAACATACGAGATCTCGATTGATCCGGCCCTGCTTGTTCGCTACGACATTACCATTTCCGATGTATTCAATGCAGTTTCTAAAAGTAACATCAACGTGGGGGGCGATGTCATTACGCACAGCCAGCAGGCCTACGTAGTGCGAGGTATCGGGCTGCTTACCGATATTAATAGTATTCGCAACGTCATTATAGATACCTACGGAGGATCGCCCGTGTTTTTAAAAGACGTAGGCAAAGTGCAAGAGTCTAACCTGCCCCCACTTGGGTATGTAGGGCGCGATTCAATAAAAAATACAGTAGAAGGGATTGTTATCTTACGCAAAGGCGAAAACCCGAGCCCAGTCATTGTCGCCTTGAAAGAAAAAATTAAAGACCTGAACGATAATGTACTGCCGGGCGATTTAAAAATCGTTCCGTTTTACGATCGCTCTAACCTGATCAATTTCACCGTTGAAACCGTAACCCACAATTTGCTGGAGGGGATGTTTTTAGTCTGTCTAGTAGTGATGCTGTTTTTAGGCGACTGGCGGGCCACACTGGTAGCCTCATTCACTATTCCCTTTGCATTACTGTTTGCCTTCTTCTGTTTGCGTTTAATGGGTATGTCAGCTAATCTGCTCTCGCTGGGCGCCATAGACTTTGGCATTATCGTAGATGGAACCGTGGTAATGACTGAAGGGCTTTTTATTGTGCTCGATAAAAAGGCACATGAGCTGGGCATGGAGCGTTACAATAAAATATTAAAATTAGGTACTCTTCGTACAGCGGGCAGAAATTTATCGCGTTCCGTATTTTTTGCTGCCCTTATCATTCTTACCGCCCTCATCCCCATTTTTGCTTTTCAGCGAGTAGAAGGTAAAATGTTTTCACCCTTAGCCTTTACGCTCGGCTTTGCATTAATTGGAGCTCTTATTTCTGCACTTACCATCGTGCCTGTATTAGTAAGTTTTTTATTGGATAAAAATGTAGTTGAAAAGCATACTTTTATGACCCGGGGGTTATCGTGGGTTTTTGAGCGTACCCTTACCTGGGTAGATAAAAATAGAAAAGTTAGTTATTCCATAGCTGCTCTGTCGTGGCTCATCGCTATCATTTCGGCTTTCACCTTAGGTACCGAGTTTCTTCCCCATCTCAACGAAGGAGCCATCTACATCCGCGCCCAAATGCCATACAGCACCAGTTTGCAGCAAAGCATTGATATCAGTGAAAAGCTGCGCAGCATTATGGCTTCATACCCGGAAGTGAAACGCGTACTCTCGCAAACCGGCCGGCCCAATGACGGCACTGATGCTACTGGTTTTTTTAATATTGAGTTACACGCTGAACTCTTACCCAAAAAGGAGTGGACACGCCCTATTAGTAAGGATGAGCTAATTGCAGAAATGAGGGTTCGTTTAGAAGAATACCCGGGTATCATTTTTAATTTCTCCCAGCCAATTATGGATAATGTGGAAGAGGCTGTGTCGGGTGTAAAAGGATCGCTGGCGGTTAAAATATTTGGCTACGACCCCGAGCAATTAGAGAGTTATGCTTCTATCGTAAACAATGAACTACGCAAAGTAGCTGGTGTGGCTGACTTGGGTACTATTCACCTGAAAGGGCAACCCGAAATTCAAATCTTGCTCGACCAGGATAAAATGGCTGCCTACGGAGTAACCACCGTTGATGCCAGCGCAGTTATTGAAATGGCGGTAGGCGGAAAAACCGTAACCGAAAAATTTGAAGGGGAGCGCAAGTTCGACATCCGCGTACGCTACCAGCCCGAATACAGAAATTCTCCTTCCGCTTTGAGCAACCTGTTGGTGCCTACCGTAAATAACACACAGGTAAAACTGGGTAGCATTGCCGATATTAAAGCCGTTTCGGGAAATGCCTTTTTGTACCGGGAAAACAACAGACGCTTCATTGCCGTAAAATTTTCTGTAAGTGGCCGCGACTTGGGCAGCACCGTAGCGGAAGCTCAAAAAAGAATAAACAAAGTCTTGCCTTCGTTGCCAAAAGGTATGAGCATTGAGTGGAGAGGTGAATTTGAAAACCAAGTAAGGGCTACTGCCCGCCTAAAGCAAGTAATCCCCATCAGTTTGGCCATCATTTTTATTCTTCTTTTCACTGCTTTTGGTAACATCCGCGATGCCGCGCTGATCTTTTTAAATGTTCCTTTTTCTTTGATGGGGGGAATATTAGCGCTACACATTACCGGTACCAACTTCAGTATTGCCGCTGGCATCGGTTTCATTTGTCTGTTTGGGATTGCCGTACAAGCAGGGGTAATCCTGATCTCTATATTTAAACTAAACCTGCAAGAAGGCATGACCTTGCGGCAAGCTATATTTTACGGAACTTTGAGAAGAGTAAGGCCCGTATTTATGACTGCTTTAATGTCTATTTGCGGATTAAGTCCGGCTGCCCTCAGTACCGGCATCGGCTCTGAAACACAAAAACCGCTTGCTATTGTCGTGATCGGTGGTTTATTTACTGACATGATCTTGGCTTTACACGTATTTCCTCTTATTGTAGAGTGGGTCTATGGCCGCTCCAAAAACATAGCTAAATAAAAAAACAAATTATGAGAATCTTAGTAGTAGAAGACGAAGACAAAATGGCGCAAGTAATTAAGCGCATTTTAAGCGAACACCGGTACATTGTTGACCTGGCCAACAATGGAATAGTAGGCCTGCAGCATTTCAACGAAAACCAGTACGATATACTGATTATAGATGTGATGCTCCCGGGCGAAAGCGGCCTTACACTATGCAAAAAAATTCGGGAAACAGATACCTCTATTCCGATCCTGATTCTTTCGGCATTAGATGCTACTGACGACACCGTGCGTGGGCTGGAGGCCGGGGCAGACGACTACATGTCGAAGCCATTTGAGTCGGTAGAGCTCATTGCCCGCATCCGGGCTTTGCTGCGCAGAGGCAGCGACCTGAAACAAAATACCATATTGAAATGTAACGACCTGGAACTTGATCTTTCCGGGCGGCAAGCCAAACGGGGAGGAAAAGTAATTCAGCTTACCCTGAAAGAATTTACCCTGCTTGAATACCTGATGCGCAACCAGGGGCGGGTGCTTTCAAGGTCGCAAATTTCAGAGCGCGCCTGGGAAAGACCTTACGACCTGAACGACAACAATGTAGATGTGTACATTAATATGCTCCGCAAAAAAGTGGACAAGGGTTATGATGTTCCGCTCATTCAAACCGTAGTGGGTGTAGGGTATGTAATTCGTTAGCCGTATGCCCAGCGGAATAAGTCTCAAGTTTCGGATCACAATTGTATTTACCCTGATCGTTTCTCTTCTGCTGGGGCTTTTTGCCTGGTTCATTTATTTTTTTTCTAAAGAGACGCAGCAAAATCTTTTTTTTGAACGGCTGCAGGAGCGGGCCAAAACCACGGCTAACCTGATTTTGGAAAAAGACGAACTGGATTCTCTTTCCTTTAAAAAGGCCGAGGAGATTTTTGCCAACGGGTTGCCCGGTGAAACTATCGAAGTTTACAACTCAAAAAATGAAAGGGTTTTTTCCGAGCCTCCTACCCTGTTAAGGAAACCCAAACCGGCTTCCGTTTTAGAAGATGTACACTTTAAAGAGACCGTGATGAAAGTTTCGGGCGAGCACCAATCGTTAGGGATACTTTACCGCGACAACGAAGGCAACCACATTATTTTTGTAGAAGCGCCCGATACCGTTGGAGTACAAAAAACATCCAGCCTTAAATATTTACTCATTATATCAGCTTTAGTTTCTATGGTAGTTACCGCTTTAGTGGGGTGGTTGTTTGCCTACCGGCTGGTGATGCCCTTTACCCGTATCAACACGGGGCTGAAAGAAATATCGGAGCACAACCTCAGCAAACGGTTGGCCACTGAAAATGAGGCCAAAGAAATAATGTTGTTAATAAGAAATATTAACGGACTGATCTCGCGGCTGGAACGATCGTTTCAAACTCAAAAAGTATTTATTGCTAACGTGTCGCACGAAATCCGCACTCCCTTATCCATCATTTTGGGTGAACTGGAGGTAGCCATGTTGGAAAAAAATGAGGAAGCTCTAAAAACTCAGCTTACCTCTTTTCGGGCCGAAGTAAAACGGTTGGTACGGTTAAGCGAACAACTTTTATGGTTGGCTCAAGTTACCCGCGATAAATACGAGATTTATTTCTCTAAAGTGCGTATGGACGAAATTGTTTTTGAAGCCGTTCATTACATTACGCGCATACCCCGGGGCAACCGAAAAATAAATATAGAATACAGCAAAGACCCGGTGGACGACAGCGTACTTATGGTAGAGGGCAATGCCGATTTGCTGCGCGCCTTATTTATCAACCTGATCGAAAACGCCCTCAAATACAGCGATGACAATAAGCCGGTAGATGTGCTCATAGATTATACTGCCAGTGAAGTGAGTATAACTATTAAAGACCAAGGGCAAGGAATTGAGAAAGCAGAACTTAGTAAAATATTCAAGCCTTTTTACCGAAGCAGCAAATCTAAAGATCAGGTGGCCGGTAATGGAATCGGGCTGTATCTATGCAAACAAATTGTAAACGTACATGGTGGTCAGATGAATATGGAGTCCAAACAAGGCGAAGGCACCACCGTAAGTTTGTATTTCCATCAGGCCTGATTATCTATTCAATAATAAAGGTAGCTTTACAAAAAAATCGATATGCAAATTTCAAAACACAAAGTAGCTGCCATTCATTATACCCTTACCGATAACTCAGGCAAAGTACTGGACAGCAGCGAAGGGCGCGACCCTCTTTTTTATATTCAGGGAATCGGCAACCTCATCCCCGGAATGGAAGAAGGATTAGAAGGCAAACAAAAAGGAGATAAACTGAACCTGAAAGTAAGCCCCGAAAAAGGATACGGAACTAAAGACCCCAAAATGATTCAGCGCGTACCCCGTAGTGCCTTTGGAGGTGCCGAAGTAAAAAAAGGAATGCAATTCCATACTGACCACGGTCAGGTAGTAACCGTAACCGAAGTGGGGCTAAGCGAAATAACGGTAGATGCCAATCATCCGCTGGCGGGTGTAGAGTTGAATTTTGCAGTTGAGGTAGTGAGCGTGCGCGAAGCTACTCAGGAAGAGTTAGACCACGGCCACGTGCATGGCCCGGGTGGGCACCATCACTAAGCTACCGGACAACAATCAGTTTGCCTGTTTGCGAAACGGTTTTACCATTAGCTCTAATACTCAGCTTATAAATAATTAGTCCGGCCGCCACATTGGCCTGCCCCGCGCTCCACGGCAAAATGTTATTGCCTATAATGAAGCGTCCAATGTCATTTTGATTAAACTGACTCAATAGATTCCCTTCAGCCGAAAACAGTTGAAGCGAAAATTCATCGGGTAGTACATTTCCCGAAAGCACAAAATTAAAATTAAACAAATCGTTTGAGGGATTGGGATACACCGATTTTAAAGACAACGTAGTTTCATCTTTTACCTGAAAGCTGACAGCATAAGGTTGTGCGCCACTACGGTTGCCGCTTTCATCAGACCCGGTGGCCAAAAGGGTATATTCTCCTTCCGGCAAATTAGAAGGATGAAAAGAAACAGAAAAATCAGAATTGGCCGTGGCGGGCGTCCAGGTTACATCGCTGCGGCTAAAAGCAATGCGTTGTGGGGGGCATGGGCTGTTCGTACATGGGTAGGTAAGAAATAAATTAAGATGGGCTGTATCCTGAACGGGTAAGAACGGATTTCCGTCTATCAGTTTAGCTTTAATGAAGGGGCTGGGCGAAACAAAATCTCCATTTTGAAGATACCGGCCATCCACTGTTACGTCTAATGCCGGAGCCGACTTATCTGCCAACACATTCAGATAGCTGCTCAGCGAAATAATATTATTCTCATAGTATTGCTCCGGCTGAATTTTGGGGTTAACAAAAACCGTAACATCGTTTAGCCCGGCTTTTCCTACCGTGTTTATCGGTATAGAAAATTTTGTGGTATCGCCCGGAGCCGGTTGTTTAATCTTAAAAAATTTCATTTCGTCCGATGCTTTTGTCAAATTTTTTACATCGCGTTGCACCAACAGGGAATCGGTAAAATTTTGTGAGGAAATATTTACAAACCCATATTGCCCGGTAAAGGGCTGCCCTTCGTGAAGAATTTGAGAAGTTGGGGAGCCATTGTAATATAATAACCCCTCGGCCACCGGTTGATAAAATACAAACCACTGACGAAGTTGAGGGGCCAAAAAATTAACCGTATCGGTTACCGTAACCTGAACTTTCAATTGTGGGTATTGCACTGGGTTAATAGTCGACAGGTCAAATCCTGAAGCAACGTTGGTCTGCAAGAGGGTTTCCTGTCCGGTAAGCGATTCTCCAAAAATTGAAAAAGTAACTTGATCGGTGGCATCGGGCGTGGCCGCCTTATAATAAAATGTGCCCCAACTATGTGCCGGGCCGATGAGAGGAGATTGGATCGTACCCGAAGAAAACCCTCCGGTAATGGTGGTGACCACAGCCAAGTCGGCCGATGTAGAGGGTGTTAAAGGCGAACGGATAACTTTTGCAGTTCCGATCGGTGCATTTTTCCGAGCTAAAATAATTACCGGCTCACCATCTTGCAGCGAAGTAATTTGCGAAGAAGCTATACCCAGATTACTCAGCTTAGTTAACACCGTGGGCGACCAGGTAGAAAAGGCAGCATTGCCTTCCGTAAATAAAATTACAGAATCTCCGGGGCTTACATTATCTACATACTTCAATAAATTAATACCATCGGGAGCTTCCAGTTCCGTAGAAAGGAAACTGTTAATAACCGAAGGAAAAAGACCGCATCCGCGCGGATCGTTGTTATATAAAACTACCCCGGCATACGGCAAGGCTGTTTTTTTATTAAATGCTACCAGATTAATTGTATTAGGCCGGCAAACTACCTGCACACCCACATCGTACTCTACTCCATTTATTTTTATAGACGCCTCCGTAAAAGGGGATGCGCTGGTAGAGCCAATGGATTTAACACTTACCTGCGAAACATTTTTTATGAAATTGATTTTCTGTTTGGAATAATCGGGACCAACATTCGTTAATGTGTTCTCCGTTAGCTGTGCAAATTTAGTTTGCGCCCAGCCTGTGCGGCTACCAAAAATAACTACAAAAGAAGAAGTGGACCAGTTGGCATTATCCGAAGTATTGAGCGGCACGGGTTTCGTTCGCCAATAATAAACTAACGAGTCTTTCGGAATAATCGTAACGGGGCATTTTACCAGCACTTTTCCATTAATGGTTTGCGTCTGCAGAAAGGGGCTGTTAAATGTATTAACCGTATCTATTTGTATGGTAAAACTTCGCGCCTGCCCCAGCAGGTTCGCATCCTGAAATACGACACTTAGAGAGCCTGAATTGACAATTCCAAAATTGGGCGGAAATAAATTCAGCGTTCCGTTAGAAGGCATAAAATAACTGAGTGAGGCGGTATTATTGGTTTTAGAAATTTCTTTGATGGTATTTAACGGATCTACAATTACGGTAAACAGGTTGTTGCCATACCCATTCGTAGTCACTTTATGAAGAATAAAAGTAAGTGTATCCAGGTTAGCTACCGGAGCAAAGGTAGAATCGTAGGATTGCGTAGAGTTGTCGTTAAATGTTCTGATTACACGCACCTTCATAGGGGTAGCGTTGGTCGCCCCCAGATTTTTTATAATAATTTTCAAAGCAAATGAATTACTGATAGCCGTTACCGGCTTTCCGTCTAATGAAGCAATGGAGAGCGAACCATTATCCACCGAATAGTCGGGCAGGTTTGTACCAAAAAGCTTTACGGCCGGGTCGCCCGACAGCACCATCTGCTGCACCTGGCCTATGCTGATCATGGTAACTCCGTTTTGTGCTAAAAAGCGCTTGCCTAATTCGCGCTGAATGTCGCCAATTCCTTTTTTTATAAAAGTAGAGTCGGCAAAGCCTACCGAATAAAACAAATTGGAATAAATCTGAAGTTCATTAGAATACCCAAACGAAGTGCTGCCTATAAAATTTCGTGAGCCCAACTGCGTAGCCAGCAACCAGTTTTCGCCAAAGGTTACTTCGTTGGCAAAAATGGTTCCGGCATTGCAGCCGTTAATCAGAAACACCGGGTATTTTCCTTGGTTGCTGTAACCTAAAGTGGGATCGTCCACATTTCCAATATCTATATCGATCGTGTTGGACGAGGAGTGGCCAAAAAAAGTAACCAGATTTACGCCTTGATTAACACTAGTCGACACGTTGATCTTCTGAACATCCGTGGTTTGTTTTGAAATAGTGGAAACAAGTCCGCCCAAATAAGGCCCTCGCGCTATCGTTGCAAATCCATCCATTACAGCACGAAATGCATTCAACTCGGATTGTCCATTATCGTAGCCGCCTCCACTGAGGTGTAAAACATTTTTCATCCATGGCTGAATGGATTTGGATTCATGGTCTATAATTTTATTTAAGTAAGCGGCCACCTGAGTAGCACTGGTGGCGGGTAATCTGCCTGTAGGCACAGCCGGTTCATCGCCAGCCGCACCCAAGTGGGCGGTGTAGGCGGCATCGCCTCCCGGATAGCCGGCCGAAGGTACCAGGTCACGATATTCAGCAGGCGGTACCGGCAATCGTTGATACGCTGAATACGTAATGTCTCGCCCCTTCCCTATTAAAAAAAGATATTTAATGTTTCCCTGGGAAACCATCCATTTCATAAAACTATAAATCGCTGCCGGAGATGTTTCTCCATAGTTGAACTGATTGTACAGTTGATCTATATTCACCACCAGCGTATCATAAGTACCGCCCGCTGCCGAAGCACGATAAGCCGCATAGGTTTTTACCGGATTGGCATACGACAACCCGGGTTGTTGTAAAATTTTATTTGTGATAATAATATAATTTGCATTGGCCGGATTGATTGATCGGAATGAAACCGGAAGGATGGGTGGCGTAAAAAATTGATTTGATACTACTATATTTTTGGCAGTTGATGTGCCCGGCACCATTGCATTAAAAGAAGACACAGGAGGCGAAGAAGGAAGGATCCGCACAATATCTTGCAGGTTGGTAACATCAAACATACGCAAGCCGGACGAAGCGTTTGAAATGGATACATACGATTGCCCACCGGCATTGATGGCCATCTCATAATTTTTAGTGCTTACCCCCGAAAAGTTATACGATTGCGGAAACGTAACCTTAATGTATGATACACTGGCCTGGTAGCGATTAGTGGTAACACTTGAGGCCGTTACCTGTACTACTAATTTTCCATCGGCTCCAATGTCGCTCCAGTTTAAATCGGCTGTAAGCAGATAGGTTTGAAATCCGGAAAAATTTGGAGACACCAGCGTGCGCAATCCGCCCGAATTAGCTCCTACACTTACCTGCATGGCATGAGGCATAAAATCGCGGCCTACCAACATCATTTCTAATTTGGGGTTTCCTCCCGCGGGTACTCCATTAAACAAAGAGTCAATGGTGTAATAAGCAGATTGCGATTGTTGTAATGCAACACCTGTCCACCCTTCGCCCTGATCAAAATACGTGGACTGGGTTACATCGTTTAAGGTAAGCCCGGCTGAATATTGGTCGTGGTTAATAAGCATTCGTTGGGCGTATTGGTAGCTCTCGGCCGGCAAGCCGCTAACATTAACCAACTGAACGGAGTCCATACGCAGCCCGCGTGGCGGAGCATATCCGTACGTTAAAAAATAAGCCGTGGTATCGGAATAAAGATTGTAGTATTTGTGCGGCTGTAAAGAAGAGGGGCGATACAGCAGGCTATCTAATGTGCCGTCATTTTTAGTGCCGTAAAATTCAATATAATCAGAATTGTTAAACACCCCATCGGCTTGCCCCCGCACATAAATGGCTTGTTCTTGCCCGCGATGATAAACCCGTATAAACCGGGGATCTACCGAGCCTACCGGAAAGCCGGACGATTGCAAATTAGAATAGGTGAGCCGGTAAATACCGTTCTGAGCCACCGGTATTTTAAAATACTGTTGGCTGAAATTAATCCAACTGTTACTGTATTGAGCCGATAGCGCCTCCGGAAATATGATTGCGGCTAAAAAAAAGATAAAAGTTACCCCCCACTTCATGCTTGCCCGATAAATACCATGGCCAAAGATAGGGTAACTCTTTTTTTTACGCTAACGGTAGCCGTTCACTTTCTTTTATGCGAAAACATCCAGGCGAGGAAATCGGGTTCGGCAAAGGCATTGTCCCAACTGTTGTGGTTTACGCCCGGATATTCGGTGTATTTGTTTTCCGCTTTTAACATCCTCAGCTTCGCCTGCATGGCCTGCGATAATTTGGGGTCTACAACTTCATCGGCCGAGCCGTGAAAAATCCAGAAGGCCGTTTTAGCCACGCGCTTATCATAGTTCCGGGTATCGCCCCCGCCACAAATAGGCAGGGCTGCTGCATACAGTGTGGGGTAGCGGTACACGGCTTCAAAGGTGCCCATGCCTCCCATGGAAAGCCCGCTGATATATACTTTCGTTTTATCTACAGCTTCTTCGGTCAGTAATTTTTTTACCAACTCATTGGCCGATACCAAAGGCCACGGAGGGTCGGTTGTGTAATTAAACTCAATTTGAAGCGGCTGTTTCGATCGTTCTATTTTAGCTGAAGCCCAATAGCTGTCTTCCGGGCATTGTGGAAACACAACGATAGCAGGAAATGCTTTTCGGTTTTCTTCTTTAGCAAATAATTTAGCTCCGTGCACCAGTTGCTTTTGGTTATCGTTGCCCCGTTCGCCCGATCCGTGCAAAAATAAAATCAATGGATATTTTTTGGTTTTATCATACCCTTCGGGATATAGAATTCGGTAGGGTAACGTATGGCCGCCATATTCAAAATATTTTTTCTGAAAAGGTTTCAGCACCGGATCAGGCATTGCCAGCAACCCTTGCACCCCGAGCCATTCGCCAAACCTCTCTATCCACGCATCGGTGGGCAGGTTTTGCTTACGCATACCAAACCCGTGGTTGCCACGGGCATACATGTGCAATTCGGCATCATTCTTTTCTTTCAACCAGGCGTTGTACAAATTAACGCTGTGTTGTGCCAGGTTCAGTCCGTCATCGGTGGCCGCGGTTATAAACAAGGGCGGTGCATCATCGGCTATGGCACCTATCATAGCGGAGGGAAAATAAGGGTAAATAGGCGCTACAAAATCGGGTTTGTTATCAAGCGAATAATTAAACAAAGATGCGGCAGCTACGGTGCCCCCTGCAGAAAATCCCATAATGCCGATGCGGTCGGCTTCGAGGTTATATTCGTCTGCATGTTGGCGCACATAGGCAATGGCTGCCCGGCCATCGGCTATACTCAATGGAATTACTGCTTGGATGTCGTTATCCCATTCTTCCTTCCCCATTTTGGCGTTCATCTCACCAATGGGGTCGTTGGTTTGGCTGTGTACCAACCGGTATTTTAATACAAAACAGGTAACTCCTTTTTGCACCAGCCATTTGGCTACATCAAACCCTTCGCTGTTAATCGAAAGCGCATGAAACCCACCGCCCGGGCAAATTACAATTCCGGTTCCATTGGCTTTTCCTGCCTCCGGCTGAAAAACGGTAAGTGTGGGTTGACTTAAATTGTAAACAATTTTGGTGTTCCATGCGTTTTGTTCCAACTCGGCTTCATCCCAAGTCCAGCGTTCAGAGCCGGGTGCCGGGCCTGGGTATAGGCGAATTATTTTTTGCTGAGCATAAAGTCCTACCACCAGAAGCGATAATAAAATGGTGTTCGTTACTTTCTTCATAAACATGAGGTTAATGGCTCTTAATTTATTTTTGCTGGCTTTCCCTTCACTACTATTTCTAATGGCTCGCCCGATTCCAGCAGCACTTCCGTTTTTGCCTGCGATACTTTCACTTTCAACACACGGCCTCTGAATTCGACCCGGAAAGAATATGATTTCCACTGGCCGGGGATGAACGGATTAAAATGCAATTGCCCTTGGCGTACCCGCATCCCACCAAAACCTTTTACTACACTCATCCACGTGCCCGCCATACTGGTAATGTGGCACCCATCTTCTGTGTCATTGTTATAATCATCCAAATCAAGGCGGGATGTGCGCAGGTACATTTCGTAGGCTTTGTCTTCATAGCCGAGTTTCGAGGCAAGAATAACGTGTACGCAGGGCGACAAAGAAGACTCGTGCACCGTCATGGGTTCGTAGAAATCGAAATTGCGTTTAATCTGATCTTGTGTAAAATCATCTTCAAACAAATACATACACTGCAATACATCGGCCTGCTTAATAAAACAAGAACGGAGGATTCGATCCCACGACCATTTTTGATTGAGCGGCCGATCTTCGGCAGGCAAATCCTTTGTTGGAATTAATTCTTTATCTAAAAATCCATCTTGCTGCAGAAATACACCCCGTGTTTTATCTTCGGGGTAATACATCTTTTCGGCAATGTCTTTCCATCGGGCTACTTCAGTGGCTTCGTTAAAAGTAATTTTTGAAAAGAGAGCCGTTAGTTTCTCGGATGCATTTTCTTTTACATAGTCTATGGCTTCCAGCGTAAACTTAAGCGTCCAGGCGCAGAGGTAATTGGTGTACCAGTTGTTATTAACATTGTTTTCATATTCATTGGGGCCGGTTACCCCTAAAATAACATATCGGTTTTTATCGCCCGACCAGTTTACCCGCTGCGACCAAAATCGTGAAATGCCAATCAGCACTTCCAGTCCGTAGTCAACCCAATAATTTTTGTCGCCTGTATAATCTATGTAATCGCGCATGGCATAGGCCATGGCGCTGGTGCGGTGGATTTCTTCAAATGTAATTTCCCATTCATTGTGGCACTCTTCTCCGTTCATCGTTACAAACGGATAAAAAGCGGCACCATTTTTAAAGCCCAGTTTTTTTGCATTCTCAATAGCTTTGGGTAAATGCTTATACCGGTAGATTAATAAGTTACGCGCTACAGTAGGGTTGGTTGTGCCTAAATAAAATGGGAGGCAATAGGCTTCAGTATCCCAATAAGTAGAGCCTCCATATTTTTCTCCGGTAAATCCTTTTGGCCCGATGTTGAGGCGCTCGTCTTCTCCGGTATAGGTTTGCATCAACTGAAAAATGTTAAACCGGATACCTTGCTGGGCGGCCACATCTCCTTCTATGGTAATATCGCAGTCTTGCCAAGTACGATTCCACTTCGCTACATGGTCTTGCAGCAGGGTGGCAAATCCTTTTTTGCTCGCTTCATCTACTTTAGCCAGGCAATGTTTTACTAATTTTTCTTTTGGATGATTTTCGGACGACAACACAGCCGCATATTTATAAACCACCAACTCTTTTCCCTGAACTAAGGTAATTTCCACTATGTTGTCGGCATATTTTTCTTTGTTGTGGGTATATACTTTTCCGCCCACCCGCTGGCCGTCTATCTCTATTTTATACTCCATGCCGGTACAAACCTGAAATTGTGTTTTTTTGGTTTGCGCATTTACCACGGCCCAGCCCATTTGTGATTCTTCATACACCCGGTCCCAAAATTTTTCATCGTAGTTAGAATCTTTGTTGGCCACGTCTGCATCAATTGATAGTTTGATTTTGACGGTGCCCGAAAAATTAATGGGTGTAAGGGCATAACGAATAGCCCCTACTTCGCCATCGGCCATGCTGCAAAAGCGATGAGCCTGCACTGACATTTTTTTTCCATCGGGTAAAGTGGCTTCAAACGAACGTGTCAGCAACCCTTGTTTCATATCAAGCACACGTACAAATTTTTCTACCGAAGCGTGAGCCAGATCCAGTTCCTGGCCTTCAAAATTAAAACCGATGCCTATCCAGGAAGGGGCATTCAGTACTTTGGCAAAATATTCGGGATATCCGTTTTTCCACCAGCCCACACGCGTTTTGTCGGGGTAGTAAATTCCGGCCACGTACGTTCCCTGGTGGGTATCGCCCGAGTAGGTTTCTTCAAAATTGGCACGCTGCCCCATCCTTCCGTTGCCTAAACTAAATATACTTTCAGAAATCCGGTTGAGGTGTGGATCAAATCCTTCTTCTATTATTTGCCACTCATGGTGCTTCAGGTACTGTTTCATTTCAATAGTAGGTGTTTAAACAATGCTTTTAATTTCTTTAATAGAAAATTCAGGAGCGAGAGCCACCCGGTAATCGGCTGTGCGCAATTGTTCGGGCAGACCGATACCCACACATTTCATTCCGGCTGCGTGGGCGGCCTCCACTCCGGCTTCGGCATCTTCATAAACCAAACAATGCGATGGGTGAACGTTTAATCTTTGAGCAGCCAAAAGAAATATTTCGGGGTCGGGCTTGGTGTGGGTAATCATGGTTCCGTCTATCATAACATCAAAGAAATCTTGAATACCCAGTAAGGTTACTACCGTGTCGGCATTTTTACTGCTGGAAGCCAGTGCTATCTTTAATCCGTTTTGGCGGATAGCGGCCATCAATTCTTTTACTCCGGGAAATATTTCGGAAGCCTGCATACGATTAATGTATTGCACGAACCATTTATTTTTTTTTTCGGCCAGTTTGTTCATTTCATCAAAACTCAGCTGAAGGTTTCCCATCTCCAGAATAATTTCCAGCGAGCGCATGCGGCTTACTCCTTTTAGTTGCTCGTTTTCTTTCTCGGTAAACTCAATGCCCAGCTCATGGGCCAACCGTTGCCATGCCATAAAATGATAACGGGCGGTATCTACTAACACACCATCTAAATCAAAAATTACGGCTTGAATCATTTTCACAGGAACGGGGGTTATTTAAAAAAAAGTCAAATCAACAGGGGCTCAGATATATCCTTTTTTAATTATCTCATTAATTTCTTTTTCCGGTTTAAATACATCGAATGTTTTACCCTGTGTTCGCAAAGCACCCAACGCATTTCCATATTGGGCGGCACGGATGTAATCGGTTGGTTTTTGTAACAAGCTAAAGCCGAGGCCACCGGCAAACGAATCTCCGCAGCCGGTAGTATCTATTACTTGTTTCACTTTCATGGCCGGCACCATTTCTTCTATAGTTTTTTTTCGCTGCCTGAAATACACCAGGCAACCACGCGAGTCCACGGTAATATAAACGGCTTTCACTCCTTGGTTAAGGCAGTGGTCGGCAAAGGCTCGTAACGAAGCACGATCGGGCTCTTCGGAAATAGAAAAATCAGAAGCCTGGTATTCTTTTTTAAACCACGAGGACTGCGCTTCTTCCAAATTCATTTTCAATACATCAATGTAGGGCAACCACAAATCGCGATCTATCCAAAACTTACGCTGTCGCTCGCCCGATACCAAACAAGCCGTGGTGGGCCCGTGGGCATCAAATACAATAATTCCTTGGCTTTTTTTCTTCAGGTATTTCAGCGTATCAAGAGCGATTTCATAATCGCTGATAGGGATGAACACAAATACCTGACACGATACTAATTTTTTAAAATCGTCCGGAACGATTGGGTCCATAAATCCGGTTTGTCTTTCAAGCCGGTTGTTTACATCGACAAAGCGTAAACTGATAATGTCGCCCTGATCATTTTTTACCGTGAGGTGGTTTAGGTTCAGCCCGGCATACCCTTCAAATATTTTTTTTACCGACTCCAAATCGGTTTGGCGCAAATGAGAAACGGGAATGATTTCCATTTTGGTACCCGCCATAACCGATAACGCTATGACCGGGTGGGTAACACACCCCCATTTTTGGATCAGCTCACCTTGATAGGTCGTGATGTAATCTCGCGGAATAGGACCGGCTATGGCAATACGTTTCACAGGCGCGCAGATTATTCTTTTTTTGTTTTCACTCGCGACCAAACAAATTTGCCCAACTCTATTCCTTGCTGTTTGCCTACTTCACAAGCCGGCATATAATGAATGCCTCCATACACCCGGCTGATGGCTGCTTCTTCCGAAGCCAGCTTAAATGATTTAAAACTGCGCGGAGGCATGCCATACTCTACCTCAGTAGAATCGGTAAACGCATAATTATCGCCCAGCAGTCCGGTGAGTTGTTGTTGGGCGGCAGCCGAAATAATGCTGTGGCCACTAGTATATTCGGGGAAGGGCGGAGTTTGCAATAACGGAGTCCACTCGGGATCAATGTTATCATGAATATACGTTTCGGGACGCACTAATTTAGAGCGGTATTTTTCATCCCAGCAACTGATAAACGCATCGGCCACCGCCAATGATACGCGCATGTATGCTTCGGCCGATTGCACTATATTATAGTTGCTGTTCGTACAGGCTACGCGGGTAATATTCATCCAATGGCCTCCGGGCGAAATTTTTTTGGTGGCGAACATCACATGGCCTTTTACGTTCATCACAAACGGGTTGCAATCCCAGAAGCTGGCAATGGCTCGCTGCTCTTCGGTTAAGTGTACACCCGTTTGATACACATAGTCGGCCATCTTATAAAATTCGCTGTTCTTGTCTTTCGAAAAAGGCGGAGGCGGTACCGGTTTATATTGAGAGGCCGAATCAGTTACGAAGGTTCGAATTTTATTCCAATGTGGTTCTACGGCATCCATGTAGGCCGGGGGGGTGGGCTGCCAGGTAGCCGGGTTTTTTTCGATGGTGTATTTGGGGAAGGTGCGCGATTGCTTATAGTTGTCCTGGTTGGCCCAGGCCAGCACATGTTTAGCCACGCTGTCGCCAAAGGCAACGGAGCGGGTGAAGACTTCATCCGGAATGCCTGTCTTTTTAAATAACTCCATCTGGTGCTGGTAGAACTTGTCGAGTTCTTCTTCCGAAAACACCAATGCCCTGCCTACCTTCAGCATGGCTTCGGTAGCCGCCAGCGGGTAACAGTATTCCTGCGTTGTGTCGGGCTGAGGAAATTTTTTCAGTCCATTCAACTGCCCGGCCAGGCTGTTGAATTTTTTATCTTGATGGATAATTGCTTCATATCCGGCCACTGAAGCATAGGCATATATACGGCTGGCTACAGGCGGAGAAAAAATATCGTGCACGATACGGTCTGTAACTTCCTTCATCGAACGATGAAAAAATTCAGGGTCTTGCACCTGTGCTTTGTACTGACCGGAATCTTTCTTACAAGAAGCCATCAACAGTACGCCAATCAAAAAAATTAATAGTCGGTTCATTTTCATATTACATATTGCTATTTAACTCGGTAATCTGTGCGGGCCGGCCCCATTCCTTTCATCGTTAAACTTTTCCAATTTTTTGGCAGCTTACTTTTTGTTTGAACAATTCCCTGATCGGTAAGTTGTAATCCGCCAAAGCCGAAAATTACGGCTTGTAAAAAACCGCCCGCCCCGGTAGCAAAATAGGGGTTTGTTCCTCCGGGGGTTTCGGCCAACACCCCAAAGGGCGGAACCTGGTTTAGTTTATAACTTTTATTAAACAACTCATAGGCCTTCTCCGGGTTTCCCAGTTTGGAATACAACGTTGATAAAGCCGAGTAACCCATAGCCGGGCCTGCAGGCGACATGCGTCCTTCGTAGTATTTCAAATCTTTTTCTATCTGGTCTTGGTTGGTAGTTACATCTAACGGGTAGGCCAGCAAATTTACATCTGCTTGTTTAATCATGACGCCATCGTAGGTGGCATTTTCTTTCGTGGTGCCATCGGGGAATTTCAGAATCGGGATGTTCTGCGCTACGGTTTCCCAATCAGAATCCGGTGTCATTCCCAGTTCGCGGGCTGCCTGCGATGCATATTTCAGCACCAGTTTTACAATACCATTGGTAAAAGCATTGTTGTCAATATTTTCTTGCCACTCATTGGCGCCAATCACATTATTAATTTCAAATTTTCCGGGGCCGTTCCGCTCCACCCGGCTCGCCCAAAAATCGGCTACCTCTTTCAGCACCGGGTAGCCTCGCTCCTGCAACCAAACTTTATCTTTCGTTACCTGATAATATTTCCAGAATGCCCACCCCACACAGGCGGTAATGTGTTGCTGAAAGGGCCCCGTCAGTGCCCACACGGGGGTATCTTCACTTCCTTCGGCAGAAGATTCCCATGGAAACATGGCTCCTTTGTAGCCATGAGAGAACGCGTTTTTACGGGCTGCCTCTAATCGCTGAAACCGGTACTCTAAAAATGATTTGGCTATTTCGGGGTGCAATACCAACAAGGGTGGGTACATCCACAGTTCAGTATCCCAAAACACATGGCCGTTGTAGCCCAGGCCGGAGAGCCCCATGGGCGATAAACTGAGTGCGGTGCCCGCCCGGGCAAAGGAATACAAATGATACAATGCTAAGCGCACATCGCGTTGAACCTGCTCATCGCCTTCTATTACCAAATCGCTTTTCCATAATTCATTCCACGCCTCCACATGTCGCTGAAGCAGACGTTGTGTTCCTTCTAATTTGGCAAAAATGGTAAGCCGCTCGGCCTCATTCATTGGGTCGTTATACTGAGCTGACGAGGTTGCCGAAGAAACTACGGCAAACCGATAGGTTTCTCCGGCTTTCAATGGCCGGGAAAATTTCATCAGGTGCATATTGTAATCCCAATCTTCGTGAATCAGGCGAGGTTCTTGTCCGTGCGGCTCCTCAAAAATAATACTGTTGCTTACGGCCACCGTCAGTTTCCCCGAAGGGCTTTTAGCTACTGATGTCAGCAGTGGAATGAGCACATGAGGCCGGTCTATTTCACTGTAAAAATTACGAACCTCTGCCAGGTGGTCGGGCGCTTCAATTACGCTCATTGGGGTGATCATTACATTTTTTCTGGCTTTGATCTCGACCAACGTTAAAGCGGTATAGGGAAGATGGCGCAACGCTATGAGCGTATGGGTAACGGTTATTTTATCGGCTACCTCAAACGTAGTGGTTAAGGATGCCTGCTTCATGTCTAACGATTGGGCATAATTAGAAATGGACGAGCGGCTGATGCGTTGCCCATCCACTTCCAGATTCATGTTTACATGATTGAATATTTTCAGAAT
>JAFDYY010000047.1 GCA_018267195.1 Bacteroidota bacterium
CGCATCTTGTTTACACGTTAATTCGTGTAAACCTATTTCAGGACGAGACATAGGTACGCTACAACGTACCCAACGGGATTTTGTGCAATCCGAAAAAAATTACCAGGAAGCATACCATATCCGGCTGCAACTAGGAAACCAGCGCGACATCATGGCCGCTCACACCATGTTGGGTCGTTTGTATTTTGAACGGGGCGAGTATCGGCAGAGCGAGAAAATATTACTGCAGGCCGATTCGGTAGGTTCCTTAATTCAAGATGCTGTAAATCTGGCCGAAGTAAAAATGTTACTGGCCAAAACCTACCTTGAGTTAAACCGAATCAGCGAAGCAAAAAAAGCCGCTACCCATGGAGCGGAGGTCATTGCCCGGTTGCCTCAATACAGACATATCCTTCCTGAAACCATGCTGATTTTAGGGAAGATCAAACTTCAGCTTCATGCGTATGCAGAAGCCAAAAAATATTTACAGTCTTCGCTAAACGTAGCCATCGAAATAAAAGACCTTCAGGGGCAAATGGATGCTTACCAGCAGCTTTGGAAATTATCCGAACAACTGAAAGACAAGACAAGTGCAATGGCCTTTATGAACCAATATCTGGTCCTTAAAGATTCCATCAAAGATTTGGATTTAGCCCGCCAGGTAGATCGTCTTCAGTTTCAGTTAGAGATCGAAAAGAAAGACCGGGAAAATCAGTTGTTGAAATTAGCCCAAGTCAACCAGAAGGCTATCATTGCCCAACAGAAAACACAAAACATTGCCTTGCTTATCGGCATACTTTGTTCCGCCATCGTAGCGGTTACGTTAGGGTATTATTTTAAAAAACGAAGCCGAAATAATGAGTTGTTGTCGGCCCAAAATAAATTTATTGAACTGCAGCGCAAGCAAATTGAAAAACGAAACATAGACCTCACGCATCAAAACCAGCGGCTGGAAGAACTCAACCACGAAAAAGATATGCTGATGAACATCGTGGCGCATGATCTGAAATCGCCCTTGGCCCGCATCATGGGCTTAGCCAATCTAATGGGAATGGAGCATCCTCTTTCGCCCGGACAACAAGAGTACGTTCGTCTGATGAAAGACGTTACCCAATCAAACCTTAACTTAATTACCGACTTGCTGGATGTGAATGCGCTCGATCATCAAGCCGAAACTCCAGCTCCGGTTCAAATCAATTTAGGCTCCTTGCTGCAGGAACGGATTGCCTTCTTTCAATATTCCAGTCTTCACAAAAAAATAGAGCTTCAACTCCTTCATACCTTAATCCATCCGATCCAATCTAATGTAGGCTACCTTACGCGCATCATTGATAATTTGGTTTCCAACGCCATTAAATTCTCTAACCCCGGATCAAGTGTACAGGTTACCGCTTCTATTACAAAAAATATTTTTACCCTGTCTGTAAAAGATAATGGCCCCGGTTTCTCAGCAGCCGATCAGGAATTTTTGTATCAACGATTTAAAAAACTCAGTGCCCGGCCTACTTCTGGCGAAACCTCTAACGGCTTAGGTTTAGCTATTGTGAAAACCCTGGTGGACAGGTTGAATGGAGAAATTTCATTGGTAACTGAACTTGGTAAGGGAAGCGAGTTTACGGTACGAATCCCGGTAACTGTAGCCGAAAAGATTTTAGCCTGACAGGCGGAGGCGGTTAGTATTTCTCCTCCGTACTCGGAAAAGACTTGGCCTTTACATCGCTTACATAGCTGTTCACAGCAGAGGTAATTACCGAATTCAGATCGGCATATCTTCGTAAAAATCGGGGTTTAAATTCTTGGGTTATGCCCAGCATATCCTGCATTACTAATACCTGCCCATCCGTATCGGGGCCGGCTCCTATGCCGATCGTTGGAATACGTAATTGTAACGACACTTTTTTTCCAAGTTCGGCCGGTATTTTTTCAAGTACAATACCAAAACAACCGCACTCTTGCAGCAAGAGGGCATCCTCTAACAGTTTGTTGGCTTCTTGTTCTTCCTTCGCACGCACCGAGTAGGTTCCAAATTTATAAATAGACTGCGGAGTAAGACCCAAGTGCCCCATTACCGGAACACCCGCGCTTAAAATGCGGAGTACCGAATCTTTCACTTCGCTTCCGCCTTCTATCTTCACAGCATGTGCTCCGGATTCTTTCATGATGCGAATAGATGATCGCAAGGCCTCTCCGGAACTTCCCTGGTAATAACCAAAAGGGATATCTACCACCACCAGCGCCCGCTTCACCGCTTTCACCACAGAAGACGCATGATAAATCATTTGGTCGAGGGTAATGGGTAAGGTTGTTTCATTTCCGGCCATCACATTTGAAGCGGAGTCGCCCACCAAAATCACATCTATGCCGGCATTATCAATAATGCGCGCCATACTGTAATCATAAGCAGTTAACATGGCAATTTTCTCACCGCGAATCTTCATTTCCTGAAGCTGATGAGTCGTAATCTTTTTCACTTCGGCTTTTTTATGAACGGACATAGTTGTCTTTTACAAATTATATCTGTCTATCAAAAAAAATTATCGCAAGTAAACGGCCGCTTCTTTTCCAAGTTTTACTTCTACATGGTCCGTTAAAGTGGTAGCCAACTCATATCCCGAATAGGTAGGGACAATCGGAAAAAGTGTGTGGCTTCGGTTTACCAATACCGCTACTTCTATTTTTTTTACTTCAATCTCCAAAAAAGGTTTCAGTGCATACGCCAAGGTGCGGCCGGTATTTAATACATCATCTACCAACACAATTGTTTTCTTTTTTAGCTCAGAGGGAGGTGCATTTACCTTCACTGTGCTTTGGGTCGGTAAAAATTTATCTAACGACACACAAATCAGATTTACACGGATAGGTGAAATAGTTTCGATTTGTTTTTGAATAAGTTTAGCTAATACAAAACCCTGGCCATCTATACCCGCTAATACAATCGTCTTTTCCGAAAAATTATTTTCGTAAATCTCATAGGATATGCGATGAACTTTTTGGTTCAATTGTTTGGTATTGAGTACCAACGTTCCATCTGTGGCAGCCGGGTTCATGGCAGCGGAATAACGTGCGTATCTTTAATGGTTGACAGGATAATGGTTGACTGCATATTATCCACCATTTCTATATTGGTTATTTTTTCCAACAATAAATTTTGATAGGCCGGAATATCGGACGCCACTACTTTTAAAATAAAATCGGCTTGGCCGGTTACATGGTGGCACTCCACTACCTCAGGTATATGGGCAATGGCTTTGGTAAACTTGGCCATGTTTTCTTTATTGTGCCCTTTTAAGGTTACCATTACAAATGTAGAGACACCTAACCCGATACTTGCCATATCAACCACGGCATGGTAGCTTTTAATAACGCCTTGCGTTTCCAGTTTTTTTACGCGCTCCAAGGTAGGGGCAGGCGAAAGCCCAATCTCTTGGGCTAATTGTGCATTCGTAATATTAGAATTAATCTGAAGCAACTCTAATATTTTACGGTCGATCGAATCCAATTTCGCTTTCATATTGATGGGTTAAAAATTTCTTCCGGGAAAATAGGCCGTTTCACCCAATTCTTCTTCAATACGCAGCAGTTGGTTGTATTTCGCCATCCGGTCGGAGCGCGAAGCCGACCCGGTTTTAATTTGCCCGGTATTGAGCGCTACCGCTAAATCGGCAATGGTGCTGTCTTCTGTTTCGCCCGAGCGGTGCGACATAATACTTTTGTACGAATTTTTCTTAGCCAGATTTACCGCATTAATGGTTTCGGTTAACGACCCAATCTGGTTCACCTTTACTAAAATTGAATTGGCTACTCCCATATCAATTCCTTTTTTCAAAAACGCCACGTTGGTTACAAACAAATCATCGCCCACCAGTTGCACTTTGTCTTTTACTTTATCAGTAAGTTTTTTCCAGCCGGCCCAATCTTCTTCGGCCATCCCATCCTCAATAGAAATGATCGGGTATTTTTTTACCCACTTCGCCCAATACTCCACCATTTCATCAGATTTTAGTTTTTTGCCATCCGATTTTTTAAAATGGTAAACTTTATTCTTACTATCATAAAATTCAGAACTGGCAGCATCCATGGCAATAAAAATATCGACTCCGGGTTTAAAGCCTGCTTTCTCAATGGCGGTCAGTACAATTTCAATAGCCTCCTCATTCGATTTGATGTTAGGCGCAAAGCCTCCTTCATCGCCCACATTGGTAGAAAATTTTTTATCGTGCAGTACTTTTTTCAGTGTATGAAAAACTTCGGTGCCCATCTGCAATGCCCGCGAAAAAGTATCGGCCTTTACCGGCATCACCATAAACTCCTGAAAGTCGATGGAGTTATCGGCATGGCTGCCTCCGTTCAAAATGTTCATCATCGGCACCGGCAACGTGTTGGCATTTACTCCTCCAATGTACCGGTATAAAGGTTGTCCCGCTTCTTGTGCGGCTGCTCTGGCCACGGCAAGAGAAGTTCCCAGAATAGCATTTGCCCCCAGTTTTCCTTTGTTGGCTGTACCATCCAGCTCAATCATTACTTTGTCTATCAGGTTCTGATCAAACACATCAAGACCTACCACTTCGGCTGCTATTTTTGTGTTTACATTATCAACCGCCTTTAGCACACCTTTGCCCATATAGTTTTTTTTGTCGCCATCGCGCAGCTCAACCGCTTCGTGGGTTCCGGTTGAGGCGCCCGAAGGAACAGCTGCCCGGCCAAAAGCTCCATTTTCAGTAAACACATCTACTTCTATGGTGGGGTTGCCGCGGCTGTCGAGAATCTGGCGGGCATGAATACTTTCAATTAAACTCATGTTGATTATAATTTTGATTGGAGGTTTTTTGTTAAAATTTTATAGGTCAGATGGCAAAGATAGCAATGAACTTTTTGGATTTATGGCTAAAGATAAAAGGTTAGCCCGATACTTTTATACCTACTTTTTCAGAAACCGGCCGGTTAATAAAAAATACGTTGTGCAAACCTTTGCGTTTGCTTTTAAAACTTGCCTATTCTACGGCCAGAAATTAAGATGGAGAGATCAGGATTTGATCATTTCCACAAACTGATCGAACAAATACCTTGAATCATGCGGGCCGGGCGAGGCCTCCGGATGATATTGTACCGAAAATACTTTTTTGTTTTTCAACCGAATACCCATGATGGTATCGTCATTGAGGTGAAGGTGTGTTACCTCTACCTCCGGATGTTTTTCAAACCCCTCGTTCTTTACTGCAAAGCCATGGTTTTGCGAAGTCATCTCGCCCAGGCCGGTAAGTAGGTTTTTTACCGGATGGTTCAGCCCGCGGTGGCCATGGTGCATTTTAAAAGTAGTGAGCCCTACTGCTAAGGCAAGCAATTGATGCCCCAAACAAATACCAAATACCGGCTTATCTAGTGCAATAATTTTTTTTACCGTATCAATGGCATAGCCCATTACCGAAGGATCACCGGGGCCATTCGAAAGGAAGTAAGCATGCGGTGCCCACTTTTCTATTTCGCTTACTGGTGTCTTAGCCGGAAAAACCTGCACATAACATCCACGGGCTGTCAGGTTTCGCAAAATATTTATCTTAATCCCAAAATCCAGTGCTGCTACTTTAAAGGGGGCAGATGCATTTCCCACAAAATAAGGCTTACCGGTACTTACCACTGACGACAGCTCAAGGCCATCCATTGATGGGATTTTTTTTAACTCTTCTTTTAGTTGTTCGGGTGTATGTTCGGATGAAATGATGGCATTCATAGCGCCCTTGCTGCGCAGGTGGCGTACCAGTTTTCGGGTATCTATGTCTGAGATGCCCACCACTTGGTGTTTTTCAAAATATTCCTGCAAACTTTCTTTTGATGCCTTCCGGCTATACTCGTGGGAAAATTCATTTACCACCACACCACTAACTTGCGGATGAGCCGATTCTTGTTCATCTTCCACCGTACCATAGTTGCCGATATGGGCCGCTGTGTTCACTACTATTTGACCATAATAGGAAGGATCTGTATAGATTTCTTCGTAGCCGGTCATTCCGGTATTAAAGCAAATTTCTCCACCCGATGTACCGCGTTTGCCAATCGGTTTTCCTTCCAACAAGAGGCCATCAGCCAATAAGAGGTACGCTTTGTCAGTCATAAAAATCTAATGTGGTTGGGCAAAATTAATAAACTCTATCGGCTAATTGTGTTATAAAATAAAAAAGGGATTGAACCTAAATTCAATCCCTTTTTATAAATAACAGTAAGGCTCAACCTATTCTTCTTTTTTAGTTTTCTTGGCCTTCTTAGGCTTTTCTTCTTTAGCCTCAGCCACGGCTGCTTCCGAAGTCGGAGTAGTCTCTTCCTTCTTTCCTTTTCCGCTTCTGCGGGTCCGTCCCTTTTTGGCAGTGCTGTCTTTTTTATAGAGATCGTTAAAATCAACCAACTCCATCAGACACATATCTGCGGCATCGCCTAAGCGTACATCGCTTAGTTTAATAATCCGTGTATAGCCACCCGGGCGCTCGGCTGTGCGGCCTGCCACTTCTCCAAACAATGATTTTACCGATTCCTTGTTTTGAAGATACGCAAAAACCGTTCTGCGCGAATGAGTTGAGTCTGTCTTAGCCTTGGTAATCAAAGGCTCTACATATTTGCGTAATGCTTTTGCTTTGGCCACAGTAGTTGTAATCCGCTTGTTAAGGATCAGTGATGAGGCCAGGTTGGAAAGCAGCGCATGACGATGAGCTGATGTCCTTCCTAAATGATTTATTTTTTTTCCGTGTCTCATTAGTCTTCGTCTAATTTATATTTTCCGAGATCCATTCCGAAAGTCAGGTTTTTATCGGCTACTAATTGCTCTAACTCAGCCAATGATTTTTTGCCGAAATTCCTGAACTTCATCATATCCGAAATATCGAGCTGAACCAAGTCGCCCAATGTTTTTACGTCTGCCGCCTTCAAGCAATTATATGCCCGTACTGAAAGATCGAGGTCGTGCAATTGTGTTTTCAATAGCTTGCGCATGTGCAGCATTTCTTCGTCCACTTGCTCTACTTCGCTGTCTTTGGTTGTTTCCAGTTCAATTGATTTATCTGAAAACAAACGGAAGTGCTGAATCAAAATAAAGGCGGCTCCTTCCAAAGCTTTTTCAGGATGAATGGAACCATCGGTTTCAATTTCTACCGTTAGTTTTTCATAGTCCGTTTTTTGTTCAACGCGGGTGTTTTCAACACTGTATTTTACATTTTTAACAGGTGTGAAGATGGCATCAATCGGAATAAAACCAAACACCTGCTCGTTGGGTTTGTTTTCTTCTGCCGGAAGATAGCCGCGTCCTTTTTCAACAGTCAGTTCAATTTCAAAATGAACCGACTCATCCAGATTGCAGATTACGTGGTCGGCATTCAAAACCTCAAAACCGGAAGTAAATTTGGCGATATCGCTAGCCTTAAATTGCTTTTGTTTTTTAATGTTTACCGTTACTTTGCTTTCGTTGGTTTCGCCTACTTTGCGCAAGCGCACTTGTTTCAAATTCAAGATGATTTCAGAAACATCTTCCACCACCCCTTCGATGGTAGAAAATTCGTGCAATACCCCGGGTAGTTTAATTCCGGTAATGGCATACCCTTCCAGCGAAGACAATAAAATTCTTCTTAACGCATTGCCGATCGTTACACCGTATCCTTTCTCCAAAGGCTTGAAGGTGAAGAAACCATGGAAATCATCCGATTTTTCCATCACCACTTTATCCGGCATTTGAAATGCTAATATTGACATACGTTTATTACTTTTTGTTTCAACTATTATTTTGAGTACAATTCAACGATCAACTGCTCGTTAATGTTTTCCGGGATTTCCTCGCGCGGAGGCAGGTTGATCACTTTTCCTTCTAACTCTTTGATATCCCACTCCAGCCAGTTATACTTTTTAGCTGTGTTTATAGAAACTGAATTAGCGATCGTTTCCAATGATTTTGATTTTTCGCGAACGGCAATTTTATCGCCTGGCCTTAACTGAAACGAGGGAATTCCAACCACTGCTCCATTCACGGTAATGTGTTTATGCACTACCAACTGGCGGGCTGCCCTACGGGTGGGGGCGATGCCTAAGCGATAAATCGTATTATCCAAGCGAGCTTCTAACATCTGCAATAACACTTCGCCTGTAACACCCTTTTTGCGTGACGCTTTTACAAAAGTATTGGCAAACTGGCGTTCTAACACACCATAGATATATTTGGCTTTCTGCTTTTCCGCTAACTGCATTGCATACTCGGAAAGTTTTCTTTTCTTGGTTTTGCCATGCTGCCCGGGAGCATAATTTTTCTTTGCCAGAACTTTGCTTTCGCCCATAACAGGCTCATTAAATTTTCTGGAAATTCTAACCTTCGGTCCAGTGTATCGCGCCATGTTCTTTATTGTTGATTTTAGATTTTTGATTTCGGATACCGATCTTCCATCATTAATCGTTTAACTCTTTTTTAATTTAATTCCTTATACTCTTCTTTTCTTCGGTGGACGGCATCCATTGTGCGGCAGTGGGGTAACGTCTTTAATAATTGTTACTTCAATACCGGCTGCCTGTATGCTGCGTATAGCCGACTCACGACCTGCGCCAGGCCCCTTTACAAACACTTCTACTTTTCGTAGCCCCTGCTCAAAAGCCTTTGTAGCCGCTTCCTGAGCAGCCACTAATGCGGCATAAGGTGTGTTTTTCTTAGAACCTTTGAAGCCCATTTTCCCCGCTGATGCCCAAGCCACTACCTGACCGGTACTGTTCGTCAGCGAGATAATAATGTTGTTGAAGGTAGCCTGAATATGAGCCTGCCCCATGGTTTCTACCACTACGGTGCGCTTCTTGCTCTTATCTTTTTTCTTTTCTGCTACTGGTGCTGTTGCCATACGAAAAGTGTTATCGTTTCAATTATCCTTTAGTTGCTTTTTTCTTGTTCGCCACGGTCTTGCGTTTTCCTTTGCGCGTGCGGGCATTATTTTTAGTAGTCTGGCCACGTACCGGCAAACCTTTGCGATGACGAAGGCCGCGGTAACAACCAATATCCATCAAACGTTTGATACTCAACTGAACTTCCGACTTCAGGGATCCTTCAATGCGGAAATTCTCACTGATGATCGAACGGATTGTATTCGATTCTTCGTCATTCCAGTCTTTCACTTTCTTATCGAAACTGATATTCGCCTGGCTAAGAATTTTTTGCGCTGACCTGCGGCCAATGCCAAAAATATACGTGAGGCCTATTTCGCCCCGCTTGTTATCCGGAATGTCAACACCTGCAATACGTGCCATAATTATCCTTGTCTTTGTTTATACCGTGGATTTTTTTTGTTGATTACATACAACTTGCCTTTGCGCCTGATGATCTTACAATCTGCGCTCCGTTTTTTTATTGATGCTCTTACTTTCATAACTACTTGTATCTAAAAGTTATTCTGCCTTTTGTTAAATCGTAAGGCGACATTTCCAATTTTACTTTATCGCCCGGTAAAATGCGGATGTAGTGCATTCGCATCTTCCCTGAAATATGTGCCAACACTTCGTGTCCGTTTTCCAATTGCACCCGAAACATCGCATTGGAAAGTGCCTCGAGTATCGTTCCGTCTTGCTCTATTGACTTTTGTTTCGCCATTTGAACTGATAACTTTCTTCTATATACTCGTGTGTTGTTACTATTTCTGTTCTATCCTTAAAAACCGCTATCGTGTGTTCATAGTGAGCAGACGGTTTACGGTCATTCGTTCTTATTGTCCACCCGTCTTTTTCCTGCACTACGTTTTTAGACCCCATGTTGATCATTGGTTCAATGGCAAACACCATTCCCTCTTTGATCATGGGACCCTTTCCCCGTTTTCCGTAGTTGGGCACCTCCGGGTCTTCGTGCAAATCGCGCCCTACCCCATGCCCCACTAATTCTCGCACCACTCCGTATCCAAACTGCTCTACAAAATGCTGAATGGCAAAACTTACATCGCCAATTCGGTTACCCGGTTTTGCCTGAGCAATTCCAAGGTAAAGAGATTCGTACGTTCGGTTCAGCAATTTCAAAACTTCCTCGTTCACGCCTTCCAGCGGATACGTGTAAGCTGAATCGCTGTGGTAACCGTTGTACTTCACCCCGCAATCTATCGACACAATATCTCCTTCGCGCAATTCATATTCATTCGGAATACCGTGCACTACTACTTCGTTTACCGAAATGCAAAGTGCTGCCGGATACCCTCTGTAATTTTTAAACGATGGCCGCCCGCCACAGTCTTGTATATATTCGTCTGCAATCTTATCGAGGTCTTTTGTTTTCACCCCGGGTCTGATGGCCTTAGCTACTTCCGCATGCGCTTTCCCCAAAATCTGGGCGCTCGCTTTAATAACCTCAACTTCCTTTTCAGACTTGTAATGAATCATTCAAAATCAAGCCGCTGCAAACTGAGAACGTCCTTTTACTCTCCCCGATTTCATCATACCTTCATAGTGGCGCATCAGTAAATAGCTTTCTATTTGCTGTAGCGTGTCCAACACAACACCCACTAAAATGAGCAGTGAGGTGCCTCCATAGAAGTAAGCAAAATTCTGTTTGATGCCAGCCAACACAGCAAAAGCCGGAAGGATGGCTACAATGGCCAAGAAAATTGCACCGGGTAGCGTGATCTTCGATAAAATCGCATCAATAAATTCGGAAGTTGGTTTACCGGGCTTAATACCGGGTATAAACCCACCATTTCTCTTCAGGTTATCGGCAATATCATTAGATGGTACTGTAATAGCCGTATAGAAAAAAGTAAATATGATAATCAACGAAGCAAACAATAAATTGTACTGCCAGGAAGTGAAATCTGAAAACGTAGTGCCTACGTAGGCTGCCAAATCATTTTCTCTCCAGATGCTAGCCATCAATGGAGGGATAAACATCAGGGCTTGCGCAAAGATGATTGGCATTACCCCGGCTGAATTCAATTTCAACGGAATAAAGTCTCTTTTCCCACCGTAAAGCTTATTGCCCACCACTTGTTTGGCATATTGAATCGGAATTTTCCGGGCAGCCTGGGTCAGAGCGATTACACCTATTACCACAAAGAACAGACTGAGGAATTCGATAATCAAACGCAGAGCACCGGTCAAAGCTTTATCTTGTGCTTCCTGAATAATAGCAACCGGGAAACGGGATACAATCCCAATCATAATTAACATGCTGATGCCGTTGCCAATTCCTTTATCGGTAATACGCTCGCCCAGCCACATACAAAACATGGTTCCGGCTACGATAATGACCATGGAAGAAAGAGTATAAAACATTCCGGGCTGAATGATGGCTTCCGGGTTTACAATAGATCTCAGGTAACCAAACGATTGTGCTGCGGTAATCAAAATAGTGAGCACACGGGTAAACTGATTTAATTTTTTTCTTCCGCTTTCACCTTCTTTTTGAAGTTTAGTGAAATGCGGAACAGCTACGGTAAGCAACTGTACTACAATAGAAGCCGAAATGTATGGCATGATACCCAGCGCAAAAACGGAGGCCCGGGTAAACGATCCACCTAAAAAAGTATTCAGCAGATCAAAGATGCCGCCTTGGTTTCCGGTTAACTTATTAGCGTCTATACCCGGCAACACAATATAGGATCCTAACCGGAATATCACCAAATAGCCCATCGTGTTAAGAATCCTTACTCGAAGGTCTTCAATGGAAAAGATGTTCTTTATGGTGGTGAAAAAACGTTTCATTATTTAACGATGGTCACGCTGCCGCCAGCGGTTTCAATTGCTTTAGTTGCTGTAGCTGAGAAAGCATGTGCTTCTACTGCTACTTTCGATTTTAACTCGCCTCTTCCTAAAATTTTTACTTTGTCTTTTTTGCCGACAATCCCATTGTCGTACATCATCTGAAGGTTTATGGAAGCCGTGTTGGTCTTTTTAATCAATTCTTCTAGTGTATCCAGATTTATTGGTTTGTAATAAATCTTCTCGTTATTCTTAAATCCAAACTTGGGAACGCGTCTCTGCAAAGGCATTTGCCCACCTTCAAATCCTATTTTTTTATGGTACCCTGAGCGCGATTGTGCCCCTTTATGTCCGCGGCCAGCCGTACTACCGCCACTTCCCTGTCCGCGGCCTCTCCGCTTATTATTTTTGGTTGAACCTTCTGCCGGTTTCAATGTGTGCAACTTCATATTTATAAAGTGGTTACGCTCACTAAATGATTTACTTTTTTTACCATCCCTTCAATCTGAGGAGTATATTCCACTTCAACGGATGAATGAATTCGACCTAAACCCAACGATTGAATAGTTTTCAATTGAGTGGCTGGTTTTTTTATGGTGCTGCGGATTTGGGTAATTTTTACTTTAGCCATATTGCTTATCCGTTAAATACTTTCGACAAAGAAATACCGCGGTTGCGGGCTATCGTCTGCGGATCGCGCATAGTAGTGAGGGCTTTAAAGGTAGCTTTTACCACGTTGTGCGGATTAGACGAGCCTTTGGATTTCGCCAGTACATTATGTACACCTGCACTTTCCAGCACGGCACGCATGGCACCACCGGCAATTACACCTGTACCGGGAGAAGCCGGTTTTAATAATACAAAGCCTCCTCCAAATTTCCCTAACGATTCATGAGGTACCGTACCTTTAATAATAGGCACTTTTACCAAATGCTTCTTGGCATCATCTATGCCCTTGGTAATGGCATCGGTTACTTCATTGGCTTTGCCCAATCCGTACCCGACTACTCCGTTGCCATCGCCTACCACTACAATGGCTGCGAAGCTGAACCTGCGTCCACCTTTCACCACTTTTGCCACGCGCTGAATTGCGACTACTTTTTCTTTTAAGTCAATTTCGCTGGCCTTAACTGTGCTGACGTTGCTCTGTGTCATTCGTTTAAAATTTTAAACCGCCTTCTCTGGCTCCATCCGCCAAAGCTTTTACGTTTCCGTGATACAAATACCCATTCCGATCAAAAACGATCTGCGTAATCCCCGCAGCAATAGTCTTTTCGGCAATTTTTTTTCCGACTTCTTTCGATACGTTCTGATTGACTCCTTTCAGATCATACTCTTTTGAAGAAGCGGCCGTGAGTGTACAACCTTTCGTATCATCTATTACTTGCGCATAGATGGCCGAATTGCTTTTAAAAACTGAAAGCCTTGGCCGGGCAGACGTGCCTTCAATTTTATGGCGTATACTCAGTTTGATCCGTTTTCTCCTGTCTTTAATATTTGGCATAACTATTACGCTTTAGCGGCTGCTTTTCCTGCTTTTCTACGAACATACTCACCCACAAACCGAATTCCTTTTCCTTTGTAAGGTTCTACCGGTCTAAGTGATTTTATTTTGGCGGCCACCTGGCCGATCAACTGCTTATCAGTTCCTTCTAAAATAATCATGGGATTCTGACCTTTTTCCTGAACCGCCTGAACTTTCAGCTCAGATGGAACGGCCATGATCAAACTGTGCGAATATCCCAAACTTAAATCTAACACATTACCTTGAGCGGTCGCTTTGTATCCCACTCCTATCACTTCTAATTCTCTGCGGTAGCCTTTGCTTACTCCTTCTACCATGTTTGCAATGAGCGAACGGTACAAGCCATGCATAGCTTTGTGTCTTTTTTGTTCAGTGGGGCGCTGCACTGTTACCTTGCCTTCTTCCAAATCAATTTTGAAATCGGCATCAATGGCTTGCTTTAACTCGCCTTTAGGACCTTTTACGGTTACTTTATGATCTGCTTCCGAAAAGGTGCACGTAACACCTTTGGGTAAACTAATGGGTAATCTTCCTATTCGTGACATGGTTTCGCTCGATTAATAAACGTAACACAAAACTTCACCTCCAACATTCATTGCTTTTGCCTCCTTATCGGTAATTACACCTTTTGATGTAGATAAGATCGCAATCCCTAACCCGCTTAGTACTTTAGGTAAATCTGTAGAAGGCCGGTATTGACGCAGACCGGGTGTGCTCACTCGTTCTAAATGGGTAATGGCCGATTCTCTTGTATCGGGATTATACTTCAAGGCAATTTTAATTTTTCCTTGTTTGTTTTCAGTGTCCTCAAATTTGTAATTGAGAATGTAGCCTTTATCGAAAAGTACCTTAGTCATCTCCTTTTTCAGGTTAGAGGCAGGTACTTCTACCACACGGTGGCGTGCTTTAATGGCATTGCGCACACGGGTTAAATAATCAGCAATCGGGTCAGTAATTTTCATATCATTTACTTTAAAAAAGCAAACCCGTTTTATTAAACGGGCTGCAAAGATAATTAACAATTTTGGTTCTCCAAACTGTTACCTGGTTTCATCCGGATAATAAATCAGGATGACCTGGATACTCAGCAACCTATATTTTAAGGCCTACCAGCTTGCCTTTGTCAAGCCGGGTATTTTCCCCTCGCTTGCCAGTTGGCGAAATTGGTTACGGCAAAGGCCAAATTTACTCATATAACCACGTGGCCGGCCGGTTAGTTTACAACGGCTGCGCAAGCGTACGGCCGAAGAGCTGCGGGGCAATTTGTCAAGTGCCGCATAATTACCGGCCTCCTTCAATGCTTTGCGCTTTTCAGCATAGCGTTTTACCAACGCTTCTTTTTTATTGTCTCTAGCTACGATTGATAATTTTGCCATGATCAGTTTTTATTTACAAAAGGCATCCCAAATGCTTTCAGGAGTTCATAACTTTCTTCATCAGTTTGTGCGGTCGTTACAAAGGTAATGTCCATCCCATTGATTTTAGCCACCTTGTCGATCGAAATCTCTGGGAAGATAATCTGTTCTTTTACCCCCAATGTATAGTTGCCGCGGCCGTCAAATCCTTTATCGCTAACCCCTTTAAAATCGCGCACGCGAGGGAGTGCTACATTCATCAGGCGATCCATAAATTCGTACATCCGGTTGCCTCGCAAGGTAACTTTTACCCCAATTGCCTGCCCCGCACGTAATTTGAAGTTAGATATATCCTTCTTCGATTTGGTAGCGACTGCTTTTTGTCCGGTAATCGTGGTAATCTCTTCAATACCAACATCAATTATTTTTTTATCGGCTACGGCTCCGCCTAATCCTTTGTTCACACATATCTTTTCAATCTTGGGCACTTGCATAACCGATTTGTACTGAAACTTCTGCTTCAGGTTCTGTACAATTTCTTTCGTGTATTTTTCTTTTAATCTTGGCGTTGCCATGACTTTTTTATTTTATAAGTTCTCCTGTTTTCTTTGAATACCGCTGAAGCTTCCCTTTTTCATTGAGTTTGCGCCCTGTGCGGGTTGGTTTGCCCGATGACGGGTCAATCAACATCAGGTTGCTCAGATGAACACCGGCTTCTATTTTCTTTATGCCTCCTTCGGGCTTACCGGCCGAGGGTTTTTGATGTTTGGTAACAATATTTACTCCTTCTACAATAGCGCGATCTTTTTCGCGTAGTATTTCCAGCACTTTGCCGGTTTTATTTTTGTCATCTCCTGACAGCACCTTTACCGTATCGCCCCGGCGGATGTGCAATTTCTGTTGTGAGTTATATTTCCTTTCCATAGATTATAATACTTCAGGCGCCAACGATATAATTTTCATAAACTGCTTCTCGCGAAGTTCGCGGGCTACCGGGCCAAAGATACGGGTGCCGCGGGGTTCATCCTGCGCTGTTAACAACACCGCAGCATTATCTTCAAAACGAATATACGATCCGTCTTTCCTGCGAACTTCTTTTTTGGTGCGAACAATAACTGCTTTACTTACTGTGCCTTTCTTAACCTGGCTGGTAGGTAAAGCAGATTTTACAGTAACTACAATTTTATCGCCTACACTGGCTGAACGTCTTTTCGTACCTCCCAGCACATGCAAGCAAAGAACTTCTTTTGCTCCGCTATTATCGGCTACCGTAAGTCGGGTTTCGGTTGATATCATAACTACTTCGCTTTTTCAATAATTTCAATTAATCTCCAACGCTTGGTTTTGCTCTGCGGGCGGGTTTCCATAATGCGTACCACATCGCCAATACCAGCTTCGTTCTTTTCATCGTGAGCCACAAACTTGGTAGTCTTGGTCATGAACTTTCCGTAGATCGGGTGTTTTATTTTTCTATCCAAAGCCACCACAATGGATTTTTGCATTTTATTGCTTACCACTTTACCAATGCGTTCTTTCCGGTTGCTGCGCACTTCGGCAATGGCGGTGGTTGTTGCTGTCGTTTCCATGGATAATTATTTTTGACGTTCCTTCGCGGTCAATTCTGTTTTCAATCGGGCCACCAGCTTTCTGGTTTCTTTTATACGCATCGGGTTTTCGATAGCCGAAACATGATGCGCAAATTTCATTTTGCGTAAATTTTCTTTTTCACTACCAATTTTGTCTTGCAACTCAGCTATAGTTAATCCCTTTATTTCAGCATTTTTCATGATTCTATTATTTTGCTGTCTCTTGTTCTACATAGTCCCTTCGAATGGTAAATCTTGTTTTGATCGGAAGTTTACCGTCTGCCAATGCCAAGGCTTCTTTAGCAGTAGCTGTGTTTACGCCTCCGGCCTCAAATAAAATAGTGCCCGGTTTTACCACGGCTACCCAATATTCAGGTGCTCCTTTGCCTTTACCCATACGTACCTCAGCCGGTTTACGGGTAATTGGCTTATCGGGAAAAATACGAATCCATACCTGACCTTCGCGCTTCATGGCGCGGGTAAGGGCAACACGGGCCGCCTCTAACTGACGAGCTGTAATCCAACCCGGTTCTAATGCTTTCAAAGCGAATGATCCGAAGGCAATCTGGTGACCGCGGGTGGCCAACCCTTTCACTTTGCCTTTTTGCATTTTCCTGAATTTCGTTCGTTTCGGTTGTAACATGACTATTTTACCTTAAATCGTTCTTTACGAAATTATTTTTTTCTTCCACGTCCTTCGCCTCTTCCTCTGCGGTCATCTCCTTCGCCCCCTTTTCTGCGATCTTCTCCTCTCGATCTTCTTTCGCCACCACCCGGTGCACCGCCTTTTGTTTCATTTCCTGTATTCCCAATCATACCTACGTTGGGCGACAAATCGCGCTTACCATATACCTCGCCCTTAAAGATCCATACTTTAATACCAATTTTTCCATACACTGTTTGTGCTTCAGAAATAGCATAATCTATATCAGCACGAAGTGTATGTAAAGGAATACGGCCTTCTTTGTATTGTTCGGTACGCGCCATATCGGCACCGGCCAAACGACCTGACAACTTCACTTTAATTCCTTCTGCCCCTACCCGCATGGTAGATGCAATGGCTTGCTTCATAGCCCGGCGATACGAAATCCGAGCCTCTAGTTGTTGGGCAATTGATTCTCCTACTAATTTGGCATCTAACTCAGGGCGTTTGATCTCAAAAATATTGATCTGTACGTCTTTGTTAGTAAGTTTTTTCAACTCTTCCTTAATCTTATCAACCTCGGTACCACCTTTGCCGATTACCACACCCGGGCGAGCCGTGTGTATTGTTAGGGTAATTCTTTTAAGGGTTCGTTCAATTACTACTTTGGAGATTCCTCCTTTTTGAATCCTCGCATTAACGTATTTTCTGATCTTGTGATCTTCTACCAACTTATCAGAGAATGAATTTCCACCGAACCAGCTGGAGTCCCATCCGCGAACGATGCCCAAACGAAGGCCTACCGGGTTAATTTTTTGTCCCATTATTCTTTGATTTCTTTAACTGCTTGTTTTACAACTTTGGCTGGCATGCGATCTACCACCAAGGTAACATGGTTGGAGCGCTTCCTTACTCTGTGTGCACGTCCTTGAGGAGCCGGTCTCAATCTTTTCAAGATGCGCCCCCCCCCTACGTGTACTTCTTTTACAAAAAGATCAGCTTCTTCCAGCTTGACATCGGTATTTTTTGCTTCCCAATTGTTAATGGCCGAGAGCAACAGTTTTTCCATTTTAGCAGATGGATGCTTGGCATCGTACTTTAGTATATTCAGTGCCTTGCTAACCCGCTCGCCACGAATCAAATCTGCAATCAATCGCATCTTACGCGGTGACGAAGGAGAGTCGTGGAGATAAGCCACTGCCGGCCCCGACTGAGCAGCCAATTTAATGGCCTCAATCTTTTCTCTTTTTACTACTGATCTTTTCTTTTTCTTTTCCGTTTCCATGTTTCAGGGCTTTTAAAAAATTACGCCTGATTAAATCTATTTTGAAGCCGCCTCTGCTTTGTTATTTCCAGAGTGCCCTTTGAAGGTACGTGTCGGGGCAAATTCGCCCAGTTTATGTCCTACCATATTCTCGGTTACGTACACCGGAATAAATTTATTTCCGTTGTGAACAGCAAACGTAAACCCAATCAAATCAGGGGTTATTGTACTTCTGCGCGACCAAGTTTTGATCACTGATTTTTTACCCGACTGCTCCATTACTTGCACTTTTTTGAGCAAGCGTTGATCGAGGTATGGACCTTTTTTAATTGACCTTCCCATTATTTTTTCCTCCTTGCAATGATTAAACCATCAGAATATTTTTTAGGGTGGCGAGTCTTTTTACCCTTCGCCAACAACCCTTTACGTGAACGAGGATGCCCCCCGGAGGCACGTCCTTCGCCACCACCCATCGGGTGATCTACCGGGTTCATTGCCACACCACGAACACGCGGGCGTCTGCCTCTCCAACGAGTACGGCCCGCTTTACCCACCTTTTCATTCATGTGTTCGGCATTGGAAACAGAACCCACTACAGCAATACAGTTTACTAACACATTTCTCATTTCGCCTGAAGGCATACGCAGCGTAGCATACTCTCCTTCTCTTGCTACTAATTGTACAAATGAACCAGCACTTCGGGCAATAGCGGCTCCTTTACCAGGTTGAATCTCAACATTGTGAACAACTGTACCTACCGGTATTTTAGATAACGGTAAAGCATTGCCCACTTCAGGAGCCGCCTCTTCGCCAGACACTACCGTCTGCCCTACTTTTATCCCATTAGGAGCCACAATGTATGACTTATGACCATCTGCATAATACAATTTAGCAACTCGTGCGGTACGGGTAGGGTCGTACTCAATTGATTTAACAACAGCCGGAACGCCAAACTTATCTCTCTTAAAATCTACCAAACGCAATTTTTGTTTGTGTCCACCACCAATGTAGCGCATCGTCATACGGCCAGCGCTATTGCGGCCGCCTGATTTTTTTAGTGTTATCACCAGCGATTTTTCGGGACGCGACTCAGTAATGTCCTCAAACCCGGGCGAAAGCCTGTGGCGGGTGCCCGGAGTTACTGGTTTTAATTTTTTCATTGCCATGACTGACCTTCGTTAAGGGTGTCTGTTAATTTAAACGTTGCTATAAAAATCAATAACTTCACCGGCCGCTAATGTTACAATGGCCTTTTTATAATCAGGCCTTCGGCCGGTTAGCGTACCTGCCTTGGTGAAACGTGATTTTTTCTTACCTAACACATTAATTGTGTTTACCTTTTCTACGTTGACACCGTATGTCTTTTCAACTGCGCTCTTTATTTCGATTTTATTGGCTTCTTTATTCACAATAAAACCATACTTGCCTTTTTCGTTTAGGGCAGAAACTTTTTCTGTTACCAAAGGTCTTATTAAAACACTCATCTTATGCTTTGTTTAACAGGTTGCTGATTTTCTCTATTGACCCTTCTGCCAGAATCAAATGATCGGCATGGAGCACATCATAGGTATTGATCTGGGAAGCTGTAATTACCTTGGTGTTTTGCAAATTTCGTCCCGACAGCACCACACTTTTAGCCACTTCTGGAAGAACCAATAATGTTTTTTTGGCGCTTAACGAAAGTGATTTCAACAACTGAATATATTGTTTGGTTTTAGGGGCTTCAAAAGTAAAGTCTTCAACTACGGCAATGGAATTATCTTTTGCTTTATATGTTAAGGCAGACTTGCGCGCCAAATCTTTTACCTTCTTATTTAATTTGATTGAATAATCGCGTGGTACCGGTCCGAAAATACGGCCGCCTCCTTTGAATTGAGGGTTTTTGATATTCCCCGCACGCGCCCCTCCAGTTCCTTTTTGTTTTTTAATCTTTTTGGAAGAGCCGGAAATTTCATTCCGCTGCTTGGATTTGTGAGTGCCCTGACGTTGGTTGGCCAGATAGCTCTTCACATCTAAATAAATGGCATGATCGTTGGGCTCAATGCCAAACACTTCGCTGGTCAAGCTTATGTTGCGACCGGTTTTTTCACCATTTTGTTTTACAACCGCTAAGTCCATTACTTTTCAAGGATTATCGTTGAATTTTTTGCACCAGGAATAGATCCGCTTATCAGAATCAGATTTTGGTCTGCCATGATCTTTACCACTTTCAGATTTGTAAGTTTTACGCGGTCACCACCCATCCGACCCGGCAGACGCTTGCCTTTAATTACACGGGCTGCGAAAGAAGCGTTACCCATAGAGCCGGGGGCCCGGAGGCGGTTGTGCTGACCGTGAGTTTGGCCACCCACTCCACTAAAACCATAACGCTTTACCACACCCTGAAAACCTTTTCCTTTGCTGGTGCCTATTGCATCGAGAAAATCGCCTTCGGCAAATACATCGCTTACTTTTATTTCTTTACCCAATTCAATAAGGCCGGCAAACTCATCACTGAAATCACGGAACTCTACTACATGACGTTTGGGTGTCGTATTGGCTTTCTTAAAATGACCCAGCATAGCGGCCGGGGTATTTTTTTCTTTCTTCTCCCCAAAAGCCAACTGCACGGCTTTGTAGCCATCTTTCGAATCGGCCGTTTTTACTTGAGTAACCACACAAGGCCCCGCCTCGATTACAGTAACGGCTATGCTTTCGCCATTCGAGCCGAAAATGCTGGTCATTCCTACTTTACGTCCTAATATTCCGGGCATAATTGAAACCTATTTAGCTGATTTTGAACCGATTTTGGGGTTTTCCCCGCAAAAAGGACTGCAAAGATAGGAACTAAAGTGAAGCTAACAAGAGGGCAGTAGAAAAAATTAGAAAGCAGGGGAAAAGCGGGTTTATCCGATCTCCTTATTACGGTCTTTCTCTACTGTTTACGCAGGTTTTCTGCTTTCCGTTTTATTTGTCAAATAAGTAATCAAAGCCTAAAACTTTACCTTGGGCCTTTCTTTTTGCCCATACTGTATGGCATTGTAGTATTTCAGTTTTTTCTTGCCCAACGAAGTTTCATAGTAAGGTTTGGGGGACGCACATGCACTCCATAAGATTAAAGC
>JAFDYY010000048.1 GCA_018267195.1 Bacteroidota bacterium
ACCCTTTACGCAGTTGCTTAGACGCGACACTTACACACTTAATTGGACAGTGTCAGTTTCAATTATCTGATTAACGCCATTGAATCAGAGAATATCCAGCTCGACTCCTTTTATGTATCACTTCACGACATCGAGTATTTCCCTCATTTAATCGGCCAACGACCCACGTATAATTCAATCATTAGCTCTGGCCGGATTACTTCTTTTGAACAAGATTCTACATTTAAAAAATTACAGGAATTATACGAAATAATTGACATTCAAAATGTGTCCTTAGCAGGTGAAAATTTCTATAAAGAATATCTGACGCCTCTTTTAAACAAACACTCCGACCGAAGTGCCTTAAAATATAATCTCTTTACAAATAGTGTGTATGCAGCGCAATTACCTAAGGTTGATCTTAATCCATTCAGAACTAAAGAATTTTTAAACATTGTTTATCTTTTAAAGTTCAGAATTGAATTATACAACAGTAACGATTTTATCATCAAAAAATCAAAAGAAATTATTTATGAAATAAAAAAGATAACAGAGGAAAACTAAAGCAAAAAAGAATTCTTGCCTACAGTGTTTCCCCTCAATTATACTTCACGTAATTCTCCCACTTCTCCATTACCTCCCGAAAATCGGGGGGGAGTTCAGAATCGAACCGAACAAATTTTTGTGAAGCCGGGTGAACAAACCCCAACGACTTGGCGTGCAGTGCCTGCCGTGGAATCATTTTAAAACAATTCTCTACAAACTGTTTATATTTTGTAAACACGGTTCCTTTTACCACTTCGCTTCCACCGTACATTTCATCATTAAAAATAGGGTGGCCTATGTATTTCATGTGGGCGCGGATCTGATGGGTGCGTCCGGTTTCAAGTTGGCACTCTACCAGTGAAACGTACCGAAAATCTTTCAGCTTTTTATAATTGGTAATAGCGGTACGGCCCCAATCGCCTTTTGGAAAAGCCGCTGTTATTCTCCGGTCTTTCAGACTCCGACCTAAATTAATATCAATTCTTCCTTCGGGCGGATCAGGCACACCCCACACCAGCGCATGATATGTACGCTCGATGCTGTGATCAAAAAATTGTTTTGATAAAGAGTTGATGGCTTGCTCGGTTTTGGCAATCACCAATAAGCCCGATGTATCTTTGTCGATGCGGTGTACCAGGCCGGGCCGGCCTTCATTGCCCGGCATATTGGGAAGATTTTGAAAGTGGTAAGTTAGTGCATTAACGAGGGTGCCACTCCAGTTTTGGTAGGCCGGGTGCACGACCATGCCGGCTGCTTTATTTACTACCAAAATATGATCGTCTTCAAAAACAATATGCAGCGGAATATTTTCCGGTTTTACATCTGTATCGCGGGGCGGCTCGGGCAGCGACACAATAATTACATCATGAGGATGTACTTTATAATTTGGCTTAATGGGTTTGTCATTAACCTTAACGTAGCCTTCGTGTATTCCGCCTTGAATTTTGGTGCGGGTTACGTTGGGCAGGCGATCCATTAAAAATTTATCTATACGCAAAAGATTTTGGCCGGCATCGGCCACGATGCGATGATGTTCAAACAAATCGTCATCGGGTTCTTCGTTCTCCTGAGGAATAATCATATTTCAAAAAAAATTAAACTTCAGGTTCTTCTTGCCCATAGTGGCGCAGTATAATTTCCTGATGTTGCTTAAGTAAGCGTGCATATAAACCAACTTCTACAACATAGTTGGTAATTTTTATCGTTGTCTTACTGGCATTTTTGTTGGTAACGGGTAGTATCACACAACTCACATTCATGCCATCGCGCTGCATGGCAATGGTTTTATTGGTAAAGGCATTGGTGTTTTCTTCTTGCCCATACACTTCAAATGTACGTTTTGTATCATCCCGAATGACCAGCCAGTTTTTTGTGTACATTTCTGCAGTGGTTCAAAATTTGGCAAAGATAACCTCAAAGTTTGAGTTGTCGGAATCAATAGCTGCCCATGTATTTACGGGCCGCCCATTCGCTGCTGATCAGCAGCAGCAAAAGAAAGAAATACCATTTAGCGTGAATTAATGGCTGAAAAGATTCTTCGGAATGAATAACTTCCGCTGCTTTCTTTTCAACAAAAGTGGATTGAAGCTTTCCCCATTCGGTAAGTTTAAAAAATTTACCACCCGATGCTTGAGCCAGTTTTCTTAATAGGAGATGATCGGCCACCAAATTTTGAGATTCAATACTTTGCGCTATAACTAAAAACTGACCGCTGACCGATTCTTTCTTTTCATTCACTAAAGTAGAGGCAGAGTATTGATAGACCCCTTCCTTTAATCCGCCTATGGTATAACGCTCGCCACCCGGGCTAATAACATAATTATAAGAGGTCGTTTTCCCTTTTGAATCTTTTAAAACGATATCCACTTTATGGCCACCTATTCTTTCAAACAGATCGTTGTACACTTGGCCTTCCAACACAACCGGTGCATTTTCATTAAATTCATTTTGAAGTGGGAAGAATTTGAATTTTCGTTTGTCGTCTAAGGTGGCAAGGTATTGTATGGTTTTGGCGAATATCTCATCAAAGGCAATGCTTTTTTCAGTTCTCGAAAACTCTTCCATACGCCAACGCCAAAAATTTTCGCCCACAAAAGCAGCCCGTTTCTTTTCATCTTCATTCCAAAACAACAATAATGGGCGATCGGTCGCTACACTACCAATCCGTTGGTAAAGTAACACCTGAGCATTGGGTGGATAAGTAAACTGGCCAAATGGTACTTGTACCGGTGGGTAAAAAGGGAGGACAGACCGGCTGCTCTCGGTTATATCAAAAATAGAAAAAGTAGAATTGACTGAGGGATTCACTTCATCCGTTTGAGAAAAATTGGTAAACGAAAAAGGGATACCGGCCGACTGAAGTTGACGCAAGTTGGTGTGGCTACCCAGAAGAAGCATAACAGAAGATTTTCCCTTGCTTAATTGAGCCCATAGCGCGTTCGTTTTCATAGTCTGATCGGCCGGATTAAAAAATAACACTACCTCGACCTGGTTGGGTTGAAGCCATTTTGGATCGGTTTTGGAAATACCGGGAATGTGCACAATACATTCATAGTTAGGATTATTTTCAATTACCGAACGCAAGGCTTTTATGTCGGGATGAGGAGCCGGGGCAATCAGCAAAATCTTTTTCTTTCCTTCCACTACTTCTACGAAGACCACCGCCCGATTATTTTTTAAATTAACCTCGCTGTTTACCGGCTCCACCTCTATCTCAAACCGGTGAACCCCCTTTTCTTTTGCTTCCATCAGAAAATCAAAATCCAATAAGGATTTGTTAGCTGTATTTTTCATTTGTTGCTGAAGCCGGACGCCTTCTTTAAAAACCGAAACTGTAATATCCTGATGGGGCAGTTTTTGTATGGCCACTTCGGCCCGTAAAGGGAATCGGTTTCCTTGGTATGCAATTTTATTGTAGGCTACATTTTTAAGTATAAGATCGGCATGTTCAACCGTATCGCCCAAACCTATCGTAGAAATCGGCACACGCCAGGTGGTAAATAGTGGCGAAGCCCCGGAGTTGTATATGCCGTCTGTCAGTAAAACAATGTTCGTTAGATTTTTCCCTTCCCATTCATTCATTACCGCATGAAGCGCCCCGGTTAAATCGGAAGACTGATTTTCCCATTTAATTTTTTTTACATTTTTATCTGAAATATCTTTCCAAACGACTTCATAGCCTTCCTCTTTCCATCGTTGGGTGGCATCCATTAATTCACTTTCTATTTTTGTGGTATCGGCTTTTCCGGAAAGGGAAATAGAATTATCAATCACGATAGCAATGGCCGGTTTCTCGTTACTGTTGGTTACCATTTTCAAAACAGGTCCTAAAAGCAAAAAGGATAATAACGATACTACCCCCATACGTAAGGCAAATAATATTCGGCTAAATGGCTTGCTCCAGGGGTGCTTAGCCCGGTATAGTAATAAAGCATAGCCCAAGCCTGCCAACAAACAGGCTACAATATAGGCGGGGGATGATTCGAAGATGAGGTGCTGCACTATACGTCAGAATTTACTATTGAACATTTATCCGGATGGGTGTTAAATTCGTTTTTAAATAATCAGTATCCGTATTTTTCTTTCCACATTTTTTTTAAAAAAATTTTCAATTCCTCTTCGCGCAAGTTTTTTCCGGGTTCATAAAATTTACTGCCTCTTATTTTATCGGGCATAAACTCCATGTTTATAAAGTTGTTTTCGTAATCGTGGGCATATTGATAATTTTTTCCATACCCCATATCTTTCATCAGTTGGGTGGGCGCATTGCGGATAGATAATGGCACGGGCAGGTCGCCATGTTCATGTACGGCATTCATTGCCGCGCCTATGGCCATTGTGGCTGAATTGCTTTTGGGCGAGCAAGCCAAATAGATAGCACATTGCGAAAGAATCAGTTGCGCCTCCGGATACCCAATAACATCTACGGCCTGAAAAGTAGTGGTGGCCATTACTAAAGCGGTGGGGTTGGCATTGCCAATATCCTCGCTGGCGAGGATCACCATCCGGCGGGCAATAAATTTTACATCTTCTCCGCCTTCTATCATTCGTGCCAGATAATACACCGCTGCATTGGGATCGCTGCCCCGAAGGGATTTAATGAAGGCTGAAATAATATCGTAGTGTTGCTCTCCGCTTTTATCATAGATAGCGATGTGTTTTTGAGCCGTATTTACCACCAATTGATCGGTAAGTTCAATATCTCCGGGCAATGCTTCGCTTATTAACTGAATCAGGTTTAATAATTTCCGGGCATCCCCTCCCGAAATATCAAGTAGTGCCCGGTGCTCTATAATTGTAATTTTTCTTTTTTTTAATTCGTCATCTTGTTCAAGGGCTTGGTGTACCAGTTTTAAAAGGTCTTTTTCTTCAAGAGGTTTTAAGGTATAAACCTGGCAGCGGGAAAGCAGTGCTGAGTTTACTTCGAAAGAAGGGTTTTCGGTGGTGGCCCCAATCAATGTAATCGTCCCTTTTTCTACGGCTCCGAGCAGGGCATCTTGTTGAGATTTATTAAACCGGTGTATTTCATCAATAAACAAAATAGCCCGCGAGGAGTACTTGGCTTTCTCTATTATTTCTCTCACCTCTTTTACTCCTGCGCTAATGGCACTAAGGGTATGAAAAGGCCGTTTAATTTCGTGTGCTATAATATTGGCAATCGTAGTTTTACCTACTCCGGGTGGCCCCCATAAAATCATGGAGGGGATATTGCCGCGCTGTATGGCGTTGCGTATGATTCCGTTTTCGCCCACCAAGTGTTCTTGCCCAATCAGGTTATGAAGTGAAGCAGGCCGCATACGCTCTGCCAATGGGGGCGTAGAAAAATTTAACATGTCTTGCCTGGTTTCTTATCTCTTAACGAAAAAAAGCAATTAAATCTTCCGAAACTTTTTGTCGTACACCTCATTGTTCAAAATTTGATTTTCGGAAATGTCTCTACACACTTCTCTAACATCGTATCGGAAAAATCCAAGTGGGTAACCAACCGTATTTCGGTAGCACTAAATGGCAGTGCTTTAATCTGGTGCTCGTTTAGTTTCTGTACTACTTTTTCAGGTGTGTGCCCTTCTGCTACTTTCAAAATGACAATGTTTGTATCAATGGGCAGGAGCGATTTTACCCATGATACTTTTTGGAGGGCCTCGCCCAATTTTTTTGCCCGCAGATGATCTTCTTTTAAACGAGCCACGTGGTGGTCGAGTGCATAAATTCCCGCTGCCGCTAAGAAGCCGGCTTGCCGCATGCCCCCACCCAATGCCTTGCGTACCCGGCGGGCTTTTGTTTCGTATTCTTTTTTAAACACCAGCACTGACCCTACCGGGGCACCTAATCCTTTAGAAAGACAAATGGAAATTGTATCGAAATATTTTCCGTAGTTGGCTGCCGGTTCGCCTGTTTCGGCCAGCGCATTGAATAAACGGGCTCCGTCTAAATGCATTTTTAAGTTATTCGATCGGGCTAACGCACTTATTTTTTCAATTTCTTGTAAAGTATAAAAGCTCCCCGCCTCGCGCACTACGGTATTTTCTAAAGCCACTACCGTAGAAAATGGCAGGTGAACATCTTTCGGATTGTTAATATTCGCCTGAACTTCTTCCGTTGAAATTCTGCCTCGGTTGCCCTCGAGCAAACGGACGCTTACGTTACTATTGCCGGCCAGGCCGCCTCCCTCATATTTATAGATATGTGAACCGCGATAGCAGATTACTTCCTCGTAAGGTTGGGTTAAAATTTTTATACCGATTTGGTTGGTCATCGTTCCCGAAGGGCAAAACAAAGCTCCCTCCATACCCAAAAGCCGGGCACATTTTTCTTCGAGTTGACGAACAGAAGGGTCTTCGCCAAACACATCATCTCCTATGCTGGCTTGCATCATAGCCGACCGCATTTCGGGGGTAGGCAGCGTTACGGTATCGCTTCTCAGGTCGCAGGTCATTTTAAAAAAGAAAGGGCATTAAATTACGAAAGTGCGGCTCAAGATAACAGCAATTTGATTTAGATTTGGTTTTTAACAGGATGGGTTCTACTTTTGCGTCCCTATTGCGGTGAGGTCTTGATTAATTGGAAGCCGCTTGTTGGGCTCATCGCTCAAAAAATATAGTTTAAAAAATGAGAAAGAAGTTCTCATCGAATAATATATCGCGGGGTGGAGCAGTTGGTAGCTCGTTGGGCTCATAACCCAAAGGTCACAAGTTCGAGTCTTGTCCCCGCTACAACCTGACCCTCAAAAATGCCTTTTCCGGCCTCTTTTGAGGGTTTTTTGTTTCCAAAAGTCTCCTTGCGGAAACGGTGCGGAAACGAAGGGGTTTCTGGTGCGATTGAAAAGTATTCTGACATTCGGTTGCTATTTACACGCCTCGAAACCACAAAGAAAGCAGCGGAGAAAATGTCACACAATCCCCTATTTGATCTCTAATGACACAAGTTGTCAATCCCAGTACTGTGTGGACTGAGAAGTCAATTGATTATCTTCGAGAATAGAATGGAATATGAAACAATAATAATCTGGATAGCAAAAGACTGTGATAAAAATTGAATGACTGAAAAAATTGTAAGCCTTACAAAACAGAACGTACAGGACGCGATCTCTAAACTCGAATCGATAGATGCAAACGATGAGTTTGCTTACGAAAAGGCTGTCCTTACTTATCTGACAATAAAGTTCTTACCCATATTCATTGTTGATTTGCCGATCGAAATGATATTCTTTCGGTCAAGGACACATAAATCAAATACACTTTTTGAGAACATCTCAGACATCTCACTACCTCCCGATAAAGCAATAGAAAGTTACGCTCGCTGCAACAGACCGTTTCAGGTGAAATTTTACTGTTCTGAGAACAGGCCAACTTCGTATATGGAGCTAATTGAGAACTGGATTGATACAAATAAAATAGGAGATAAAGTTTATGTGACAATTAGTGAGTGGAGATTAAGGCCAAGTCTACCTCTCATAATAGTAACAACACCAGACCAGGAAAAAAGAATCTCAGAGTTTGACAAAACTCACGGAAAAATATTTGATACGTTTATGGATGACCACAAAGGCGAAACAAAAGAGGCCAACAAGCTTTTTTATCAATACCTTTTTGAAAAATTTAGAAAGCCAGCCAAAAAAGATATTAAAACCTATATAATAACTTCGGCTTATTGTAATGTTTCGTTGTACCTGGCAGGAGAAAAAGCCGCGGGAATATATTACCCAAGTGTTCCTTTCAATGGACAAGGAATGAATTTTTGCATCAATAAGCAGCACGTAACGAAAGAGAATTTTGATTTAATGAATGTTGCAAGAAATGAATTCTTGGTCGAAGAAAATGAGATTGGCAAATATGGTTTTGTAGAGACTGAATTGAAAAAGTCAAAAGGACTTGATTTAGAAAGTATGACAATCAAGTGGTAGATGAACCGGAAGTGTAACTTATAAGGTATGCTCACTATCTAACTGTAATCTAAAATTATGAAACAGGCATTTTTTATCACCGGATTTAATAATTGGGGGAAATCAACGATCATATTTGATCTATTTGGGAAGAAGAAATTTCTATATGGCTATTTGTATCGGATGAACGGAGTAAATTTTAGCGACCAATTTACAGTACAATCACAGTCAAACGATGATCTGTGGGGGCAAGAGTATGTAGACAAAGTCAACGAGAGAATAGCGGCAGCTCCAGTGGCACCTGAGGGTGGGCAGAATCTATTTTCGGCTCTTTGTCCTTCTATAGAAAACACAAATAGCTTTGTTCAAATTCTTACGAATCCTCCTTTTACGAATTACGATAAACTGCACATTCTATTGATTGAGTATAAATGGGAGCATCATGCTAAGTTAATTACCAAAAATATCATCCAAGCTGGATCGCAAATTGTCAATGCGAATTTTATAATAATTAATGCTGATCAAAATTTCAACATTGACGGTCAAAGACGTAACGCTAAGATGAGTCAGATAAGAAGTGAACTCAACAATATTTTTGGAACACCGTGATTTGGTTCCTGTTTTTGTCAAACTTATTTCATAAACATGATCTCTTTGTGGCAACACTTTAATTAGTCATGACTAAGTCGACCTTCGAAAAACAATCTATCCAATAATTCCAAAATCTCATTTGATTTTGAAAATCCCCCGCAATACTCACTTTCACGAGCAATGCTTACAAACTCAGCTTCATCAATCACATCTCTAATGAATCTCCTAAGTTGATTGGAAAAATCTTCTTCTTTGAACGGTCTGTGGTTGTCTTCTGCATAGACAAAGCAATCGAGATCGAAATCTAAAATCACCTTGCTTGAAGAACACAACTCTCTTATGTTTTGTTGAGCATTGTTATCCAGTAACACCGAAAAATCGTCAAAAGAATAAATCTTATGATGAACATCAAGGTGATCTATATAGACGTCTTCCGGTCGATCGAAAATAACGTCTTCGGTATTTCCAATACAAACCACATGATTTATCAATCCGAGTTCCATGCCCGCTTTAAGCCAGTCATCATCATTCGGGCTCAAAGAAAATTCAACGAATTCCCAAGATTTTTTTTGTGTAATTTCCTGTCCATGCAAAATTCGGTTTCTCATGGAACGAATGCTTCTACTTAGCTCAATATTATTGCCATCACTATGACGATCGAAACAAATCAATGACAGTCCTTCAAGTGGGAAATCACCAAACTTCTGACGAGCAAAGAATAGAGCGTTAAGTAAATATCTGTGGTCTTCATAGATAACCACGTCCTTATCTTTATACGATCGTATGATAACATTAGCGCGATTTTGAAGAGTATTGAGATTGAACAAATTGAATAGATTTGAATTATTGAGTTAAGATAACAATTTAACAACTTAGCCAAACAACAGACTATGAAAAAAATCAAGACTTACGTTACTCTGATCTTTACTGTGGTGCTCACAATTGCCACTGTTTTATCTCAACTGGATAATTACTTTACTCAAAGGAGACTTTTAAAACTGTCGGAGATTCCATTTCGCCCTGACTTTCGTGTTAAAACTTGGTTCACCGATACGATAAACTGTGATGGAAAAAAGGACATACTGTTTGCAATTGAGTTGCGAAATGAAGGCTACAAGGTTGAGATCAATTATATACATCTTGAGCTTTTTTTGGAAGTGTTTCGGGAAGACACCTTCAAAATTATTCCAGTGAGTGATGGCATTTGTGTTCGCGATCCTGAGAAACGAACCGGCATCCTAAGAAGTTATCGAGGACGAGATGTTTTTGAGATTTTCAAGACAAACAAAGATCGCACAGTGGAAAAAATCAAAGGGCTTTTTCGAGAAGACCAACCCATTTATGGTGCTCAACTGAAATATGTCGCAATGATTTCATACAAAGACAATTTATCTAATGACTTAAAAACAGTTCATTTCAAAATCGACAAAGATTCTTGGAATGAATTGACATATGAGGAAGGCGATAATTACTTTGAAATTGGCAGGAAGTCACGTATGAGGTATCGCTTAGCCGAGTTATACGGCGATGTACTTGGTCAACTAATGTTGAATTAGTTTTAGAAGAGCCAAGGTCGGAATTATTGTAAATCGATTTTGATTGTGGTTGAATAGATAAGAAAATTGAGTGTATCTCACTTTGATTAGCGATACTCAATTATAAACCAAAAGCTATCGTGGCATCGCGAGCCACGATAGCTGTCAAGATTTTTTTGCCTGGTTTAAGATTTCCTTTTTCTATGTATCTGGAAAGAGCTTGTAGAGAGAATTATAGGGATATTGGGAATTGAATTCGCAATAGTCGGACAGAATCAACTCACAATTATTTAGAGGCTACTCGCAGATTAAAATACGTCATATTGTAAGAAAATGTTTGCCCTTTAGTCATCGGTTTACCTTCATAATTAGAGTTTTCACAGTTGGTACTGTTGGTAACTTCAATCGTAAGATTGTAGCTACCCTTTATTTTCTTTTTAGATATCACCTTTCCCTCGACAAAACAATTTGTAGACCTATCAAGTGGTGCAGTGTAGGCCATCTGGCTTAAATAATAACCGTCTTTGATTGCATTGCGAGAGAAGACGACATTGACAGCATCACCAATTTTTAAATTTTTACCAAGCTCGCTTCTCTCAGCCATTAAAGATTCCTTTTGCTTTTTGTGCTCGTTATACTGTTGAATTTGCCCGCTAAGGTCAATGTCCTTGTGATTTAGTCGTCTGTGAAATGATATTAAGATAATTGAAGAAATATCTTCAGGAAAAGTTACACCTAAGGATTTGAATTGTTTGTAAAGTGAGTTTTTTCCTTTCCAAAGTTCCCAATCGTTTCTTATCCATTGCCCTCCAGTAAAATGAGCATCTGCAACTGCATCTTCCTCACTCTTATTTTTGAACACTTCTTTGTCCTTCCACACACAGTCCATATAATCTAATGCATCATTCAAATTTTTTGGAATGTAATCCTTGGAATATTTGTTGCAATCACCTTGTGAAAAAGCTGTTCCGATTGTGAACACTAGAATTAGTAGATCGAGTCTCATCTTAATATTCGATTTCCGTTGCCGTGTGATCTGTTGTCGATGGATTGGTAATTATGAGAAACCTTAAGGATGGGTAATTTGGAGCACTACCTCTTTTGTATTCCATGTCCCCGCCAGGTGTACTGAGACCTGATGGAACCAGTCTATCGCTATCACCAAATCTTGATAGGTGTGTGTGCCAGTCAGCCGTTATGTTAACTTTTCCCAACAAAGATGGATCCAATATCAACCCAGACCTTTCGTTTTGAGCATCATTATTCTTATATGGCCCGAAGGCCACATAATCAGTTGATGTTGAGCCTTTGTTAGACAAATATTGACCGCCTACTTCCTTATCTACATAATTTGATAGCTTCAAAGCAAAGTCTCTTACTCCTGCAAGAGACGGTTGATCCTTTCCTCCAACAGCGATGGTTGTGTGATTGTTTTGAAAGTTTACTCCATTACTTAAGATACCCTTTTCAATCCCGCCAATGGCAGTTTTTGCTTCTCCGCGATGAGCCTTGCTCACAAGGAATCCCAAAAAACCATCACCCTTTTTCAATACATTTCCATTTTTATCAGTCCTCACTATTCTGTCGGGATCATTATTTTTATCACCCACTTGAGTTATTTCTCCAGTTTTCTTGTTCATAGCAAAATCTGTCAGACCGGTTGGATCAACTCTATTTATAGGATTATTCTGTACAAAATTATATGGAGTAACCCAATATCTTTTTTCCGCCATTGGATCAACTTGCCAGAACCTTCCTAAAGCAGGGTCGTACATCCTACTGATAACTTCATCTGGCATATCATCCTTTTCTGGTTCAATAAACTTTACAATTTTTCCAGTCAGCCTATCGATTTCCACTGTTCCTATTCTTGTAACTTTTTCCTGATCGAAGAATTCGTAGTTCTCTCCATCGCCAGCGGTAACCATCCGAACATTGTAATTGTATTGTTTGAAAGGTTGAGGTGATTCAAACTTGTACGGTTTCCGCGTGGTATCTTTTCTTGCACGATATAGCCAGTTCAGATACATCTCTTTTGGCATCCTCCTGTAGCCAGCTTGGTATATCTGATAATAAGACTGTTCGAGTGTGACAAATTTACTTTTAGAAACTGGGTCATTCCAGAGTTTACTAAAATTTGTTGCTCCTTTTTCTGCCATTAATTGCTCATACTGTTTCTTCAGCAATTCGGCTCTCATAATCATCGCATTGGGATAATCAGGATAATACGCCAGTGCTGCGTCTAACCATTTGACTGGCGTAGCTATATCACTGTAACCAAATTTTTTCACATAACCTTGTGCAAGATCGGTGATGACATAGGATATCGTTTCTTTCGAGGATAGTGTGTCCATATAGACACCAGCCGCAATGGCCTCCGTTTTTATATAACTGTTATGCTTGATTTCTGCATCGAAAGGAAATCGTCCTGTCGTTAATTCAGTATTGTACCATCCGGTCTTATCACTCCATTGTTTGATGTATGTATGATTAGGTGCAATAGCAAGCCAAGTTTTGACACCAAGTTCATCTGCAAGTATTTTGTATAGCGCAGGTAGGCTGTGACAGTTGCCGGTTTGTTCATACAAAAGTTTAGTTACAAACATCTTCGTCCAGTCTGTTCCGCCCCAAAAGTCATCCATGTCATAGGTGAAGGGAATTTTCGTGAAGTTAACTTTCTTGTCAGTGCTTCTAAATTTTAACGAATCTTTCATCACTTTATAAATTGCGCCTGCCAACAAGACCTGGTTACGATCTCCTTTGTTGTAGTCAAGTCCATCAGTTGCAGCGACTGATTTGGTTAACTTGATCAATGCATCAATCTGAAAACAAAAATCATCATAGCTTAAAAGGTTTTCAGTATAAGCATTTTCTGTGATAAACACAGCTCTTTTAAAGGACATCGGTTGTTCTCCTTCCAACATTTGGTTTAGCTCCGCGAATGTTTGATCATAATAAATTTTGGCATTCATATCCTGACCAAAGGAATAACAGGCTAAACTTATCAGTGCTGTCGTAAGGAATACTTTATTCATACCGCTACATTTAATTATTGTTGATGATTTATTTGTGTCTGTTTAATTGCTGTTCAAGTTGCCGCTTTCGAACTATATGCTGGTCTCTGTTTGCAAGATTATTCACGCCTTCAAGCCATTTCTTATATGCCCAATCTGGCATTTCTCTCCACCCCAAATCTCTTTTAATGTGTAGTGCTGCAGACTCAGCTTTTTGTTTTATGGATTTGGCTTGCTCATCGCTGTTGAATTTATCTTCTGGCAATCGGAATACATCATATTGTCGAAGGACATTATTCCATAAATCTCTATAGTAACCTGCATAGATCATGTTTGCAGTTAAGTTATTTGGAAAATATTGCTTTGCAGTATTTGCCATTTGCAACACACGATCATCAGTTCCGAGTGTTTTCAGGTAAGTCAGTGCCAACGTTGTTAATAAGTAGGCAATGGTTTCCTTATCAGTTGATGGCCGTAAGTAGATTCCGCTTTTTACTTGTTCGGTTGTAATGAATCCGCTCTGCCAATGATAGTCGGTAGCAATGAACATGCGCCCTGTCAATTCTATGTTCTGCCAATTGCCGAGGTTGTCCTTAAACGTAACATAAGAATGTTGTGGTGCAAAAGCGATATGAACGTCAGCTCCAAAGGTTTTTGCGTACAAGAAGTATAACATCGGCAAGCTCATGCATTGTCCTGTGCCAGTCCGTAAAAGCTTGCTTACGAATACTTTTGAGACATCTTTTTTTCCGGCAAAGTCATCAAAGTCGTACAACATTGGTTTAGAAACAACTGTTTTCTCTTTTGCCCTGATGAAAACTTTCGTTGTGTCAGACATGAATTTGAAAACAGTCATGATTTTGGAGAGATTATCATTCGTTGAAAGTTTGTCCTGAATCATTAACTGCGAAATGATCTGTACGCCATCCTGAAACATACCGTTGAATTCTTGCCATGAAAGCGATTCATCTAGTGCGCTCTCCACTAACCATACTGCTTTTACAAAGTCTATTTTCTCTTCACCGTTTAGCATGGATTGAAGTTGCGTGTATGCTTTGGTAAATCTTTCAGCCTTTGAACCGCTATGTAATCCAAGATTATAGTTAATGGTTGGCGTAAACAATTCTTTCATTGCTTCATCAACGAGCTGCTGTGAACGCATTTTTTGCTCTTCGTAAGCTTTCATATCAGCGTCAAACATCATCTGATTTCTCTGCTGGATTGAAAGTCCTGGCTGATAAACACTTTGCGGTATAGCGGCATAAATTGGTGTGCTTATGCTATTCCCTGCAGTAGTCTTTAGATATTGAGTTTTTGAATAGTTAGTGAATACCTTTGAAGGATCGCCTGGCGTTCCTTTGACTGGATTTATGTAATCCTCGTTAAAATACTGGTAAAGCTGAGGATACATTTCTTTTGACGTCTGAGCATGAGGAGTTTTTGATTGCAATAATTGCTCTCTCTTTTCTTGCTCGGATAAGTAAGGACGGAAGTGATCACTGTTCAAAAGATCAGGGGTGACTTGAGCGTGAAGGCTCGCGCTAATCAATACTGTTAGCATTGATAAAATTTTAAAATAGAATCGAGTCATTCCCCCCACCTTGTTTTTGGACTTTGGTAGCTTCAAATTAAGAAAAAAATTATTGATAAAAATATGGGAGTTTAACCCATGAAAAGGAATTACTCTTGAGTTCGATAGAACTGATTTTGATAGATAAGAAAAAAAATGTCACCTTGATCCAACAATATTAAATGCTAAAGGGAAAGGAATCGCGGCTCGCGACCACGATTGCCTGTCAAGATTTTAAACAGGAAGTTTAAAACTCCCTTTATTGTATGTATCTGAAAACAAATAGCAGTTCGAGAAGTATGTATTGCGATTCTCGCAATATCGAATCAAGGTCTCTCTCAAGTCCCTAAGTTTAATCTTTCAAGCGTCAAGTTAATAAGCTTGAATATCATTGATCACAATATCGTTGATACCCCCAGGGCCAGTGAGTTCAATCAGTTTTGTAACGTTAGTACCCGTGGTTGACATGGAATAAATTTGGTAGTCTGATGGACTTGAACCGGGTACGTGTCCGACTAGAAAAATGGTTTGGCCATTAGGCGAAATTTTAGCTGGAACTAGAAACTCTAAATTCGAAGGAAGGTTAGTCAAAGGAACTTGAACCTGATTTGTACCGTCAGAATTAGCGATCCATACTTGGTAGAGAGCGCCGCCCGTTCCTGACATTGCTGAAAAGATGATTTTGTTTTGCTGCTGACTTACTGTGCTGGAGATTTTTCCATTGGCATCCACGGTGATTGTAGTCCCGTCAGGTTTCACACCTCCCAGTGTTGTGGTTGTGGCAACTGGAAGAGAAGGGGTTCCAGCGGTGGAGATTTTTCCAGTCGCATCAACTAGAATAGTTGTGCCATCTGGCTTGACTCCTCCAAGTACGGACGGAGTTGCAATCGGCAAAACATAGCTGGCAGCCTGAGCAATTACATTTTCCTTGGAGCACATTTCGAAGACCCCGATAGCGAGCGCGAAAAGTAAAAGGGCGATTGTTCCTTTCAATAGTTTGTTCATAATTGTTTTGGTTTTTATTGTTGACATTATTAATTGATAAAGAAAATCAGTCCTCTACTTCGTCATCCGTATCCATCATTTTGAAGAGGGAATAAATGGAGACTACAACAGTGAATAGGGCCATGCTAATGGCCCAGCCCCATTTGATATGACGGACTGTGAACATCTTTATGGCTATCGTCCAGAGCACCATCGGGATAATGTATTTAGCCCAACGCTGGATCAGCACTGTCCGATCTTTGGATTTCTTCTTCCGAACTAGCCTGTCAAGCTCTTGTTTGAACTCATGACTGTCTTGCCCTCCTAGCCTTTCAAGTTTCTTTATAGCCTCTGGCATTTTGCTGATCAATGCAGCAACAACCACAGCATAATTCGTGTTGTACTTTGGATTTTCGAGTAGTGACTTTGCGTTCGTAGCAAGCAGATCAAATTCAGCAATAATATCATCCGGTGTCTTACCAAACTTGATGTTGCCAATAGATTTGGGATCGCGGTATCTTTGTAGCCGCTTCTCGTCTGCAATCAGTTCCCTTTCCAGTTTGATCCGTTCGAGCTTTACAGCCTCGGTTTCATTTTCATCTTGTTCCACAAATTGTTGGAAAGCGTTGGGTGATGATTGTGACTGCCCCTGATCGATAGCCTGTTTGATCTGTTCAACTTCATCTACGGTGAATCCATGGACTGCGACCCTAACTCCTTGTGCAGAAAATGAGATGGTGGAATATCCAATCATAGGACTGTCAACAGAAACACTACTGATGTTGACGAATGGAAGAAAGGTATTCTTCCCGCTGAAGAAGCCTGGCAGCTTGACTGATAACCCGGAATCTTGTATTTCAATCTGTGCCGGAAACATTGAGTTTCCTTCGGACAATCTGGATGCAGTGAACTTCATAAATATTCTATTTAGTTTAATTGTTGACCTTGGTTGAACTGGCTGCCGCCACCGTACCGCTGCCAAAGCTCATAAAGCAAGAAAACCACTCGACTTGAGTGGTTTTCCGCTGATGATGAATTTGTCGCAATGTTTCAGGTGGGCATATTGATAATAGTATTGTTCGATCAATCTTCGTTTGTCAAAGTATGTCTGCTCATCATTGAAGATGAAAACAAAACCTGCTTGTATCCGGGTATAGGCGACAAAGAGTGTGAGTTCGCCAAAAGTTTCGGTCAGGTCTGCAACTCGCTCTAAGATTGAGTAGTTGGAATCGCCCAAATGTTGGAAGTAACAAAGCGTACCGCCTTTACTCAAATTTTCTTTTAATAACAATACTTCGTGTTTACGAATGTACTTCTGCTTGTTTGAACGGAAACTTCGTGTTATGCCAATATCGCATCCGACATCTGGATCAACATAAACCAATGTTTGATTGACCAGGCTTTTGTAATGACTGACTGCTTCAACAAAATAATCTTTCCGGTTTTCCTCACAAAAATATTTCTTGCCTATTTGGTTGAGCATCGACAGGTGAATCCCGGATTCCACAAAGTATTTCTTGATCACTTTAATGTCAGAATACTCTTTGCGGTATTCGCGTTGCATCATTTTAAGTAGTGGTTTGTTAAGTGTGCCGATCTCATAGGTCTCATACTTGGGGTTGCGCTCTTTTGGTTTCGGTTCGGTCAGCATGGGTACATAAAACAGTCCAAGTCCTTCTGAGCATTTGACAAGATGGGTGAGAAGGTCGTACTTCATCAAGTCGAGTGAGTTGCCGATGTATTTTGAATTCATTGTTAAAGTTCATTTCGGCAGCGGTACGGTGACGGCTGCCATTGGCCTAAAACTGAAAAACCCCCGGTCACTGAAGTGCCGAGGGCTTCAACAATTTTAACTATTGACTTCCGCTTTCGGAAGGCAGACGGGGGACGGCTGCCATATTTTTATTTCTCCTGTTGACCATCAATCGCTTCCAAGGCAGCAAAGAAAAATATCGAGACTATATTTTGTCAAGTACTACCTGGTGTTGGGCAAGGGAGGGATTAATCTATGGGGGTGAAATGGATTTCATTTCTTGACGCCTGGCCTACTGCAAGTAATTCGAAACGTCCACCCATTGTACTGTTCGAGTCCGCTTATTTTTTTTGCAACCGTGCTGCTTTACTCTCCAATCTTTCCTGAGTCATCACCTTTCTCCTTTGGCTTCCCTTTGATACAAGCTTTCGATGGTCTTTCAATACCATCTGGATACTCCGAGTGGCTCGGAGATGCTTTCCTTCAAGTCGGAAATATTTTTCTCTCACCTATCAATCCACTTATGAATATCAACTAATATGACTAATCAAATTTCAATTCCTCAAGGGGATGGTGAGAGCCATCCCTTTTTTCATTCCCTACCTTTCACCTACCGGGTGTCGTACCTGGCATCGCGTGGCACCATGACTACTGAGTATGTCTCCCCGCATGAGGTGATCCTCAATCTAAAATGCTATCGACTCAATGATCTCATTACCTATGTGAATCGCGACAGCGGTAAGGACATGTTCACCATCACCATAGACAAGTTCAACCTGATGCTGGCCGAATCAATGATGGGTGCAAGCGCAAGTGACATCGAAGTTCTCTATGGGAGATTGCTCCTCACTAATTGTTACTCAAAGTCAATTGCAGATCGGGGGAAACTTAGGTTCTATGACGATATACTTAGACGATACGTATCATCACTCAAAGGTGGGATAGATTCCTACCTAAGTCTTGAACAACGGAAGGTGGTGCTATATCTGAAGAGTAGGCGTCCATCCATCCACCATATAACCACTATTCTCAAGAACCACCAAGCTGAGAATGACATCCAATTCTATCATATCAACCTACCATCGATACTAACTAACCAGGGGTTGCTAACGGAACTCATCCGCATGGACATCCCCAAGAGCAAATTCCGGATATACACATACGACCCCCATCCTGAGGAGGATAATATTATCGAGACCGACCTCAGCCGCGAACTAATTCAGATCATCAACCAACTAGTAAACTAACCAACCGTCACCATGAAAATCTTTGAAATTTTAGGAAAAGCAATCACCTCCATGAGCGCCATCATCTTTGTGTTGGCGATGGTCGTTGCATCAGGAACATTTTTCAGTCATACCCTTTTTTATGAAGTTTTCCCAAGTGGAATGACTGAATGGGAGAAGTCGATTGCCACCTGGACGCTTGCGTGTGCCTGGGAACTAACCGTACTATTAACTACTGTGAACACAAATTATATCGGTAAGAAGATTCCAATTGCGATGGCGGTATGCAGTGGGTTGATAATCCTACTATTCCTTCATGGGTTTGATGGTGGACTATCCCTGCTCGATTACTTCAAGAGGTTCTTCATTGGGATACTGGTAGCCTATATTAATATTGTTTTTAGCAGTCTTTTCCTATCAGCATGGCAGGAATCAAGGAGGGAGAAGACCGCAGAAGAAAAATTAAAAGAACTGGAACTGTTGCACGAGGAACAGACAAGGGAGTTAGTAAAGACGAAAAGCGAACTTGATCAATCGAAGAAAGATTTTGATCAACTGTTCTTGTTAACAGAGGAGCTAGAGAAATTTAAAAAGATGGAACTTGAAAAATTAATATGCCCACACTGTAACCAGCCACAGAAATCTGTCTTCCACTTATCATCGCACAAAGCCTTGTGTAATGCTAAACAACAAAGAAATGAGAATTAGTATCTTTAATACATTAGAATTAACAGCGTCAATTGAATGAAATCAATTATCAAGCCTACTGAACCAAACTACAAGAACATTTCGGAATCACTGCAATTATTGAAGGAGCTTAACAAGGATCACTACGTCATCTTTGATCAACCAAACAGCTCACTTGAAAAAGTCATTGCCAACTTATCTAAAATCCCAACCAAAGGTTTTTCACTAAGATTTGAAGCTCCCAGCAATTTCAAATATGATTTAAGAGATATTCATGATCTGAAAATTTCTACCACAAAATTTGAGTTATCTGTTAAAAAAGGGTTCATCAACTTGATATCGCCTCCGTTCGTCACCGGTCACATTCATGAATTCAAAAGTCAGAGTTTTAGGAATGAACCTAAATATTATCGTCTTTTTATTCCTCTAAAGAAGAAGTTTGATTTTCACTTTTACCTAAGTCTTTTTAGTTATAGGACAAATCAACTTGAGAGCGTGCGATGTGTGAGAGTAAACCACAGCGGTTTAAATATTGATCTCTACCTGTTCGATGAAAAGGATAATCTGCATTATTTGATTATTGATGCGTCTGAAAGAATGACGCTCAAACAATTCCAGGACTACTGCTTTTCAACCCTTGTTGCAACGGGGTATGTGACCGGGAAAATGCCACAGGACGAAGGATACTTCTTTGGCTATGACCAATCAGACCTGAAAAATCCGATACATTTTTGTTACACTGAATTAAGGGATTCCTTGGAGTCAATCTATTCACCAATTTATAGCAATCCTCATGGCTACATAAGAGATAGAAAATCGGCTGAACTGTACAAAGGAAAACTTAGAACATTAACATCAACTGAGTTTTCAAAACTTTGTGAATGGACACACAATTCGATAGAATTTTCTTCCATCCTGCTCCTGATAATCGAATCTTGTACATCATCTCTGTTGGTAATGCCGACTGGCTTTTCAGTTGCACTGGAAGGTTTGACGGATTTGCTTATGAGAGAAAATAAGAAAGCATCTCCCATTGTTGGCAAACAACTTGCTAAAAAACTTAAACAAGAATTAACAGCTATAATAGACGCTCACTCATCTGAACTAACAACAGACGGTCTCAAGATATTGAAAGCCAAAATCGAACACATTAATCAAATCCCGAACCGAAGTAAACTAACAAAACCATTCGAAAATCTTGGCTTTAAACTTACAGATGAGGATGTCAAAGCAATAGAACATCGCAATGATTTTTTGCATGGCAGGCTGACCCTTTCACCAAGCGAAGATGTTCACTCAACCAACTTAGAGATTTATTATGTTGCTCTCAGGTTATACACTTTGCTTGCGGTACTCATCTTAAAGTTTGTTGGATACGACAACAAGATTTTGAATCATCCGAAATTACAAGAAGCCACTTCTGGCAAAAAGATTGATGAAGAGTTTTATCGTCAACTGTAATACTATTTCGACTATTCCTCCAATTCATTTTGTCAAACTAGCCAGACATTAAAACTGGTGATAAGGGCAATAAAAATACATTTGTATTAATGTATTACACTTTGTATATTCGTATTACAAATACGACAATTCAATAATTGAACGAGATCATTATGGGTGTGAAATCATTTCGGTTGGATGAAC
>JAFDYY010000049.1 GCA_018267195.1 Bacteroidota bacterium
ATGCAATAGAAAACCTATTGCATGATTGACGAATGAAAATCAACAACCCATGAAGGTAAAATACTCAATGGTGATTTTCATTGTCAGGATTAAACCTTGACAAGGTTGACGTTTCCGTTAACATTCGTCAACCCTTAGGGCAGATGATGCATCCCTCATGCATCATCTGGGTTTAAAAATTTGGTTTAAGATCCGCAGGCCTCACAAGCATCCGGATTATCGAGCGAGCAAGTCATGTCCGATATTTTTTGTTCATAACCGGCTACAGTGTGTTGTTCGTACGGAAGAATATGCTGAGCTTCTGTTTGAGTAGTAACCACCGATTCGGCCACGGAGGGCTCAACAGCCGGTTGCTGAATGGCTGACTTATCCAGCGTAAACTTAATGGCATCGGCTGCTGCCGTTGTGCGCAGGTAGTACATACCGGTCTTCAATCCCTTTTTCCAGGCATAAAAATGCATGGAGGTTAACTTGCCAAAGTTTGGATTGGTGAGGTGTATGTTTAAGCTTTGCGATTGGCAAATGTAGGCACCGCGGTCGGCACTCATGTCAATGATTGCCTTTTGAGAAATCTCCCAAACTGTTTTGTAAATGTCTTTGATGTGTTGAGGTATTTCTGCAATAGACTGAACCGATCCGTTGGCGGCAATTAATTTTTGACGCATCGGTTCGCTCCACAGCCCCAGGCCGATTAGGTCTTTCATCAAGTATTTATTGGCTACAATAAATTCGCCTGATAGCGTTCTGCGGGTATAGATGTTAGAGGTGTAAGGTTCAAAGCACTCATTGTTGCCCAAAATTTGTGAAGTCGATGCCGTAGGCATAGGAGCCAGCAGCAGCGAATTGCGCACACCATGTTGTTTTACTTCGCGTTTCAGGTTTTCCCAATCCCACCGCCCGCTCTGGGGAGTTACCCCCCACATATCAAACTGAAAGATTCCTTTCGACACGGGCGAGCCTTTAAAGGTTTCGTAGGTGCCTAATTGTTTAGCTAATTCCATGGAAGATTCCATGGCTGCGAAGTAGATCGTTTCGTGAATGTCTTGGTTGAGGCCGCGTGCTTCCTCTGAATCAAACGGCATGCGAAGCATAATGAAGGCATCGGCCAATCCCTGCACGCCAATACCGATGGGGCGATGGCGCATATTGCTCTTGCGGGCTTCTTCTACCGGGTAGTAGTTGATGTCAATTACTTTATTGAGGTTACGGGTTACTACTTTGGTAATCTCATATAATTTTTGATGATCGAATTTCCCTTCTTCGGTAACAAATTTAGGCAACGCAATGGAGGCGAGGTTACATACGGCTACTTCATCGGGCGAAGTGTATTCGATAATTTCGGTACACAAGTTGCTCGATTTGATGGTGCCCAAATGTTTTTGATTCGACTTACGGTTGGCGGCATCTTTGTAAAGCATGTATGGCGTTCCGGTTTCAATCTGGGCTTCCAGAATTTCAAACCAAAGGTCTTGTGCTTTTACTTGTCTGCGGGCTTTTCCTTCCTTCTCGTATTTTTCGTAGAGGCGTTCAAACTCCTCACCCCAACAATCGGCTAAGCCGGGGGCTTCATTGGGGCAGAAGAGCGACCACATTTCATTGCCTTCGATGCGCTTCATGAACAAATCCGGAATCCACATGGCATAAAACAAATCGCGGGCACGTAATTCTTCTTTTCCGTGATTTTTTTTCAGATCGAGGAAATCAAAAACATCGGCATGCCAGGGTTCGAGGTAAATGGCAAAGCTGCCTTTGCGTTTGCCCCCACCTTGGTCAACATAACGTGCCGTCATATCAAAATTACGGAGCATCGGCACGATGCCATTTGATGTGCCACCGGTTCCTTTAATGTAAGAGCCTTTCGCCCGCACATTGTGGATGCTCAACCCGATTCCTCCGGCCGACTGAGAAATTTTTGCGGTTTGTTTCAGGGTGTCATAAATCCCATCAATGCTATCATCTTTCATGGTCAGCAAAAAGCAGGATGAAAGTTGTGGTTTAGGGGTGCCGGCATTAAACAAAGTAGGGGTGGCGTGGGTAAACCATTTTTCCGATAAAAGTGTATAGGTTTCGATGGCAGCAGGAATATCTTCCCCATGAATGCCTACGGCCACGCGCATAAGTAAATGCTGCGGGCGTTCTACTACTTTGCCATCGATCTTCATCAGGTATGACTTTTCCAGTGTTTTAAAACCGAAATAATCATAGCTGAAATCGCGATCGTAGATAATGGCCTCATCCAGTTCGGCCGCGTGCTCGTGAATTACTTTCCAGGTTTCTTTGGAAATAAGCGGTGCATTTTGACCGGTCTTGGGATCAATGTATGTGTAAAGCCGCTTCATGGTAGTGCTGAACGATTTGCTGGTAACCTTGTGTAGGTTACTGATGGCAATTCGGGCAGCTAGTTTTGCAAAATCCGGATGGCGGGTTGTCATCGTTGCGGCAATTTCTGCCGCGAGGTTATCCAGCTCTTGGGTGGACACGCCATCGTACAAACCATTGATCACTTTCATCGCCACCTCTACCGGGTTGACAAACTTGGGATCTAAACCGTAGCAGAGTTTTTCAATACGGGCGGTAATTTTATCGAACTTAACGGACTCCCTGTGTCCGTCACGCTTGAGTACGAGCATTGCTTGTTGGGTTGTTAGGTGAAGTTTAAAAAATTGTAAACGAATATATTAAAAATCTTCATTGAGCGAAAACTTTGGTGCACTTTCTTTTTCAGTGCTTTTCAGAACACCTGCCTTTTGGTATTCGGCCACTCTTTTTTCAAAGAAATTGGTTTTCCCGCGCAGGCTGATCATCTCCATAAAATCGAACGGGTTGGTGGCTCCGTAGATTTTTTTGCCGGTCAGTTCATGGAGCAGGCGGTCGGCCACAAACTCGATGTACTGGCACATGTGGGCCGCGTTCATACCGATCAGGTTGACGGGCAGCGCATCGGTTACAAATTCCTTTTCGATGGCCACGGCATCCCGGATGATTTCAATGACCCGTTGTTCGGGTAGTTTTTGGGTTACGTGTTGGGTGTAGAGATGACAGGCGAAGTCGCAATGCAGACCTTCATCGCGCGAGATGAGCTCGTTGGAGAAACTCAGGCCCGGCATGAGTCCCCGTTTTTTAAGCCAGAAGATGGAGCAGAAAGAACCGGAGAAGAAAATACCTTCTACGGCCGCGAAAGCGACCAGGCGTTCCTGAAAATTTCCCTGGTCTATCCAGCGCAGGGCCCAGTCGGCTTTTTTCTTCACGCAGGGCATGGTTTCGATGGCGTGAAAGAGTTTGTCTTTTTCGGTGGCGTCTTTCACGTAGGTGTCAATGAGCAGCGAATAGGTTTCGGAGTGGATATTCTCAATGGCAATTTGGAAGCCGTAAAAGAATTTGGCTTCGGTGTATTGCACTTCGCTCACAAAATGCTCGGCCAGGTTTTCGTTCACGATCCCATCGCTGGCGGCAAAGAAGGCGAGCACATGGGTAATGAAGTGCCGTTCGCCATCGTTGAGGTTGGCCCAGTCTTTCAGGTCGTGGCTCAGGTCGATTTCTTCGGCTGTCCAAAAGCTGGCTTCGGCCTGTTTGTAGAATTTCCAGATATCGTGGTGGCGGATGGGGAATAAGACAAAGCGGTCTTTGTTTTCGGCCAGGATTGGTTCTTGAAATGAGGTACTCATGGTAAAAGAGATTAATGTTTGTGAATAGGAATAGGGCTCAACTTGAGTAAATATTTTTTATTGATTTTTTTAAAGAGGATACTAACCCAAAATAGGGTGAACAAATATTCTAAACCCAAGAAGATTTTCAAAACGCGAAAACGAGTGCGGGAGATGGCCGGCAAACTGTCAACATAGCCGGAAGAAATTAAAGCAATTCATTTTCATTCACTTAGCTTTGAATAGTTAAGTAGCTTTTCAATGAAAAATATTTTAAAGATTTTTCAGGGTAAAATTTTGGATAAGTGGGAAAGAGTATTTGTCCGAAAGTCTTTTGCAAAAGACTTTCAATGAAACGGCCAGAACGGTACTTTTTGGCCAAACATATAGCCATGAGGTTATTAAGTTCGCTAAGAATTAATCGTAACACAAAAAATCTCAAAAACTCGGTCTTGCTTTTAACCCCTATCATACAATAGAAAATCTATTGTATGATTGGCGAATGAAAATCAACAACAAATCCATGAAGATAAAATACCCAATAGTGATTTTCATCGTCAGGGTTAAACCTTGACAAGGCTGATGTTTTCGTTAACATTCGTCAATCCTTTGGCTGGATTATGTATTCTGTGATGCATAATCTGGGTTTAAAAACCACCAGAATAAAGCCTTTTGGTCATTTTTGTGGCATATTTTGTTGTTGGGCATTTGTATTTCATGGTCTTTGCCTTATCTTTGCGCTCCCATTTTAAAAAGAAAAGTCATGTACGCTATTGTGGATATTGCCGGTCAGCAGGTAAAGGTTGCTAAAGACCAATATATATATGCGCCCAAAATGGAAGGCGAGGCCGGTAAGGCGGTTAGTTTTGATAAGGTTCTTTTGGTAGATAACGGAACCGCTGTTCAGGTAGGTACGCCTGCTTTGGCCGGTGTAAAGGTATCGGGAAAGATATTGGAGCACGTAAAGGGCGATAAGGTAATTGTTTTCAAAAAGAAAAGACGCAAAGGGTACGCCAAGAAAAACGGCCATCGCCAGCAGTTCACTAAAATCCAGATTGAAACTATCGGGTAATTTGAGAATGAGCCAATTTGAAGACAGATTGACTTGTTAACTCTTGATAAACTAAATTCTTAAATTTTCAAATTAGAAAATTATGGCACACAAAAAAGGGGAAGGTAAAGTAAAGAACGGCCGCGAATCGGAAAGCAAACGGTTAGGGGTTAAAATATATGGCGGCCAAAAGGTAATAGCCGGCAATATCATTGTTCGCCAACGGGGCACCAAACACCACCCCGGAAAAAATGTAGGCATTGGCAAAGATCACACCTTGTTTGCCTTAACCAACGGCATAGTTCAATTTAAAAAAGGAAGAGAAAGCCGTTCTTTTGTATCGGTAGTGGCCGAGGCCTAAATTCCATAAGGAAATATAAAAACAGAGGCACAGATTTCACCGTCTGTGCTTTTTTTATGACCTCTTTTTATTCTAATCAATTTATAATGCAGACTTCCCGGATGCAGATTATGTATTGCCGATACGCAATCTGGATAAAATTCTTTTAGTTTTACTGCTTAATGTGAAGCACCCATGTGGGATAAAGTAGCGTTTTTAATTATTCGGTTCAGGTTGTGGTTTATTATTGCCATCGGTCTGGTTACGATTTTAATGGGGTACTATGCCTCGAAAGTAGAAATGAGCTATGATTTGGCTCGTACCGTGCCGTTAGATGATCCTGAGCAAATTTTCTTAATCAATTTTAAAAAACAGTTTGGCGAAGATGCCAATATCATAGGTATTGCTGTAAAAGACAGCGCTCTTTTCTCACTCCCTAACTTTAGCCGGTTTCGCGAATTGAGCGATGCAATTAAAAAAATACCAGGTGTAAACAACGTACTGAGCCTGCCCGAAGTAAAAATTATTTTTAAAGATACAGCGAACAAAAAATTTAAGCTCACTCCGCTTTTCCCCAAAAGTAGAATGAATAGCCAGCAGGAGTTAGATAGTTTGTTGGGCGTGTTGCGAAACCAGCGGGTGTACATGGGCCAACTGGTAAATGAACACAACGGAGCTACGCTGATGCTGGTGTCTGTACAAAAAGAAGTGATGAACTCAGCCAGGCGTGTGGGGCTAATGAAAGAACTGGAAAGGGCCGGAGAAAAATTTACCGAAGCCACTCATATCAAGTTGCACTATGCCGGCCTTCCCTACATCCGCACCATCATGGCTACCAAGGTGCGGCAGGAGATGCAGTTTTTTCTATACCTGTCGGCTATTATTACAGGGTTGATCATGTTTTTCTTTTTCCGCTCGGTGCGCGCGGTGTTGTTTTCCATGGTCATCATCGGTATTGTCGTGGTGTGGGTAATGGGCACCCTTACCTTGTTTGGCTATAAGATTACGTTGCTGAGCGGACTGATACCCCCGGTCATTGTAACATTAGGCATTACCAACTGCATCTACCTTCTCAACAAATACCATATTGAATTTTTTAAATGCAAAAGCAAGCCCGAGGCTATTTCTGTAGTAGTTAAGAAAATGGGCTTAGCTATGTTCCTTACCAATCTTACGGTAGCCATCGGTTTTCTCACACTTCTCTCTACTGATATTTTGCTGTTGCGCGAGTTTGGCATTGTGGCGGGGCTTAATATTCTGGTGTTGTTTATGGTGAGCCTCATTATGGTGCCGGCTATTTTTTCGTGGATGCCCGAGCCCAAGCCCAAGCATTTGCGGCATCTGGAGTTTAAAATATTAGGGGGCTTTCTGCATTTGAACGACATTACAGTGCATAGGCGCAGGCCTTTGATCTACCTGGTTTCGGGCGCGCTCGCTTTCTTTTCGATCCTTGGAATGACCAAATTAAAATCCGTCACTTTTATGGTGGACGATGTGCCCGATAATACGGATATAAAGAAAGACATGAAATTTATTGAAGCTAACTTCGGAGGGATTATGCCCTTGGAGGTAGAGATCAACACCGGAAAACGCAGGGGCGTACTTACCATTGCCAATTTGCAAAAAGTAAATGAGTTTGAATGCTTTCTCGATTCGCTGCCCGAGGTTTCGCGGCCCATTTCCATCATCAGTTTGGTAAAGGCATCGCGCCAGGCATTTTACGGAAACAATCCTTCTAAGTACGATCTGCCCACGAAGCCCGAGAGCATCTATATTTTGCGCTACATGAAAGGGCAAAACGACAACTCGGGGCTGCTTCGCTCGTTTGTAGATTCTACCTACACCCGTATGCGCATCTCCTGCCAGATTGCCGATATCGGTTCCATAAAAATGGATTCATTGGTGCACCAGATTATTGAGCCGCAGATGAAGCGAATTTTTGAGGGAAGCCCTATTACGGCCAGCATTACCGGCACCACCAAACTGTTTATTAAAGGCAATAAATTTTTAATTGATAACCTGCGCGAAAGCTTGTTGCTGGCATTTATTCTGATCACTTTTTCTATGGCATTGCTCTTTGCCAATGTGCGCATGATTATTATATCGCTTGTACCCAACCTGCTGGCTTTGATGATTACAGCCGGGCTGATGGGCTATTTGGGGATTCCCCTCAAGGCCAGCACGGCACTGATCTTCAGTATTACGTTTGGTATATCGGTGGATAATTCTATCCGCTTTTTGGCCAAATACCGGCAAGAACAACTTGTTAATAATTTCTTTGTGCCGCTTTCGGTAAGCGAAAGTATTTTAGAAACCGGCAAGAGCATTGTGTACACGTCCATTGTACTTTTTGCCGGCTTTATCATTTTTGCTTTTTCTTCGTTTGGAGGTACCATTGCGCTGGGTATTCTTACCTCCACCACGCTGGTCATCTCCATGTTTACTAATTTATTTTTACTGCCAGCATTGATTATGACGTTTGACAAGGCCCGGAAAAACAAAGAGAAACTGCTCATAGACGAATTTGACCCCGGCTTTTACACCGAGCAGGAAGATGCCGACATTGACTTATCGAAAATAAAAATTCACGACCGGCATGGGAGTGCCGAATAGTTAATCATTAGTTTACGACAGATGTAAATTTTTCTACTTTGTTAGGAGTAGCTTTTACCGTTTTAAGATAAGCGAAGATCGCCCTTAGGTCTTGGCGATTCATACCGGCATACATGGTCCAGGGCATAATTGAGTTGAATTCGCCCGGCCTAACGGATATATTTTTTCCGGAAGAATCGGTATAAATTTTAAATCGCTGAATGAATTGCTCTTCTGTCCATTGGCCAATGCCGGTCCCGATGTCTTGCGTTAAATTAGAGGAACGTACTATCAAACCCTTTGATATCTGAAATTCGCGCCCGCCACTATAAGCAAGTTCTTCAATGATTTGCCCTTTCTCTATGCGGGTATGGCATTCGCGGCAGCCTGAGGCGTTAGTCATATACGCACCGTAAGCAATCAGGTCAGTAGTATCGGGGCGCTTGTGCAGATCAGCTTTTTTAGGAAGTGTATTGATAATAAAATTCATGGGAAAATCGGACACAGACTCAGGTACTTCATTTTTGATTGGCTTCAAAGAACGAACGTAAGCGATAATAGAATAAATATCGTCCGGATCCATCCGGCCATAATAGGTGAATGGCATTAACGGAAAGAGTGCTTTGCCCTCCTTGGTTACACCAGTGGTGATGATCCGAAACAGCTCCCCATCGGTATATCGACTAATGCCTTCGGGCGTAATGTTTTTAGAAAAATAGATACCGGGCATGCCTACTGTTTGATCGAACCGTTCGCCACCCTGGCCTGTTGTGCCGGCCACCAATGGTCCGGAAAATTTAGACCAATCTCGTTTTGAATGACAATCCATACACACCGTTACATGGTTTGCCAAGTATTCACCATGGGCTATTCGTTCAGGAGTGTATTCTATCGTTAGAGAAGGGGCCGCATCCATATTTGGCAAGGCCGTTTTAACATACGTTAGCAGGGCAATAATTACTAACAGGGAAACTCCCAAAACAGTACCCGTAATTTTTAAGATTTTCATAATGAATGATTGAGGCTAAAGATAAAGATAACAGACTGCCTTTACCTACACCAACCCTGCATTCGCCTACTTTTTCTGGGGAGCGGCCTATTGGCAATAGTCCCACCTGCCAAATCTTCGTTCTTTTGAGTATCAATTCAAAAAAACAATGGAAACAAAAGATCGTTTTACTGAACCCAGATCCGGCAAAGTATTTGCCGGGATGCTATTAATTATTATTGGAGGTGTGCTGCTGGGCCGCCAGATGGGGTTGGAAATTCCTGAGTGGATTTTAACCTGGCCTATGTTTTTAATCGCCCTGGGTGTTTTCCTGGGAGCCCGCCGTATGTTTCGCCCCGGTGGCTGGATGATTTTATTAGTAGTAGGCGGGGCCTTTATGTTAGATGAATATGCAGAAATCAGCATTCGCCATTACATCTGGCCGATGGCCATTATTCTGGTGGGGCTTTGGATGATGATGAAACCCCGAAAACACCGGAGAGAATGGCGTTACGATAACGCCCCGGCCACAGACGACCAGCTTGATGTCAATTCCGTATTTGGCGGTTCGAAAAAAAAAATAATGACACACGATTTTAAAGGTGGAGAAATCAATACCGTATTTGGCGGAAACGACATTGATTTTACCCAGGCAGACATCAACGGCTCGGCTATGCTGGAGGTAAACGTAGTGTTTGGCGGAGTGAAATTAATTGTTCCGGCCCATTGGAAAATACAATCGGATGTGGACTGTGTATTTGCTTCGGTAGAAGATAAAAGACGCGACACCTCCGAAACCTCAGACAAAACATTGATCTTGAAAGGCACGGTAGTTTTTGGCGGGATTGAAATCAAGAGTTATTAATACTTACCCCGTAAGTTATGTGGTATATCGCTAAACTCATATTTCAAATCAAAGGCGAGGGAATGCAAAAACCTCAATTCGATGAACACCTTCGTTTAATTGAAGCCCCTGCCTTTGAAGAGGCATTTCTTCAGGCACGTATTTTTGGAATCAACTCAGAAGATTCCGTAATGAACCAGGCACATGGTTCGGTGTGCTGGGAGTTCGTAAATGTTGCCGACATTCAGCCGGTGAAAGAACTTAAAAACGGAATGGAGTTATACTCACAAGTGCGCGAAGTAGAAGAAGCGGCCAGTTATATCAACTACATCCATCATCGAGCGGTGCGTATGCGGGCAACTGCCACTGCTTATTAGTATGAAGCAGACGGTACAAAAACTTTTTATCGGATTCTGGCTGGGGCTGGGCTGCCTCCAAACGTGGGTATTGGTGCAGTATGGGCTTTCTTTTTGGGAATCATGCCTGGATGCAGTCGTAACCAGTACCGTTTTGGTTATGGCAAGCTATGTTATGATTACGATTGTAAAATACTTTCGCCCCACCATAAAAAATGCTGTTATTGTTATGGTTAGTGCGCTGGCACTTTCGGTATTCAGCGGCTTTATTATTTTTTCTTCTCTACAGTTTCTTTCGCAGAGCGATTACTATTTAAGATGGATTAATTCAACTCTCCTTATCCGGTTTATTTTTATCAAGCTGATGGTAGTGATGGCCGCCACAAATGGCTGGCTTTTCTTTTTTATTCAGGAACAACAACAAAACGAATTGCGCACCAAAGAATCGGACCGGCTCATGCGCGAAGCCGAGCTTTCTAACCTGCGCCAGCAACTGCAACCTCATTTTTTATTCAACAGTTTAAACTCCATCAGCGCTCTTACGCTTTCACAGCCCGAGCAAGCCCGTAAAATGATTGAACAGCTTTCTGATTTTCTGAGGGGAACGGTAAAGAAAGAAGCAAACCAACTGATTCCCCTCAGCGAAGAACTTCATCATCTCCATTTATACCTTGAAATAGAAAAAGTAAGGTTTGGGCACCGGCTGCTCACTACCCTTGAAGCGGATGAACCAGCCCAACAAGGAAAACTCCCGTCTCTTTTGCTGCAACCGATTTTAGAAAATGCCATTAAGTTTGGATTGTACGATACCACCGGGCCGGTAGAAATCCGGATCCGGGCACGCCTGGAAAATGAAACTTTGTATATAGAAGTAAAAAATCCGTTCGATGGAGAAATGGCCTCTGCTCCCCGGAAGGGAACCGGCTTTGGCCTTCGTTCAGTTAAGCGAAGGCTCGCTTTGCTCTACAACCGAAACGATTTACTGACTACCGCACAAGAGGAAAATTGGTTTAGTACGTCAATTAAAATTCCGCAACAGCATTGATCGCTCCGAAAAAGAGGTTTTCTAAAATTAGAATTTATTTTTGTGACCATTGCCTATGAATAAACCCACTACATTCCTTAAAGTCATTCTCATAGACGATGAGCCGCTCGCACGCAGTTTGGTAAAAGAATACCTTCGTTCGTTCCCTCAACTAACGATGGTGGCCGAATGTGACGATGGTTTTGAAGGCGTAAAGGCCATCGCGCAACACCAACCCGATTTAATTTTTCTGGACATTCAAATGCCGAAGATCAATGGGTTTGAAATGCTGGAGTTGATGGATGCCCCTCCGCCCGTAATCTTTACTACGGCTTTTGATGAATACGCAATGAAAGCCTTTGAAGTACACGCTCTTGATTATTTATTAAAACCTTTTGGGAAGGACCGGTTCGATAAAGCGGTGAATAAATTTTTAAACCGGAAAAATGTTTTTCTGCCTCCCTCTTTTTCAGAAGAAATAAATTCGCCCGAAAGCCAAAATCGGGTGGTGGTAAAAAAGGGCCAGAATATTATTGTGTTGCCGCTTCATCAAATTCTCTACATCGAAGCGTTTGACGACTATGTTAAAATTTTTACAGCCGAAGGCTTTTTCCTGAAGAAGAAAACGATGGCATTTTTTGAAAAAACATTAGATGCTCATCAATTTGTACGCGTGCACCGCTCTTACATTTTGAACTTGCAAGAACTCATCCGCATTGAGCCGGCTGAAAAAGATAACCACTTGGCTTTGCTTAAAAACGGAACCCGAATTCCCCTGAGCCAACCGGGATATGCTAAATTGAAAAGTGTGTTAGGGATTTGATGTCAAAAATTTTTATCCGGTTGTCAACGCAGTTGCCCTGCCAGAAGGGAAAGGCCTTCCTTAAAGGAATGGGGTTGATAGCCCAACTCGCGCTTTGCTTTATCAATGATAAAACCCGTTTTTGCCGGGCGCTTGGCGGGTTGAGTAAACCGGGTTGAATCAGTTCGCTGAATCAATGATTTATTCAGTTTAAAAAAATCGGCCGTGGCCATGGCGATGTCGTAAGGTGTCATCATCTCTTCCCCCGAAATATTAAAAATGCCTTTTGCTTTTTTTAGGGCCGCGAGGTAACAACCGGTTGCTAAATCTTCGGCCAACGTGGGCGTGCGCCATTGGTCGGTCACCACATTAATTATCTTTCCATCTTCTAAACTTTTTTTCACCCACCACACAATGTTGCTACGGCTCATGTCTTGGGTTACTCCATAAACCAAAACGGTGCGCAAGATTGACCAACTGATGGTGCTTGCTTGCACAATTTTTTCAGCAGCTAATTTGCTTTCGCCATAATAGCTCAATGGATTTGGTTTTTCGTTTTCATCGAGCGGGCCGTGGGATCCGTCAAAAATAAAATCGGTAGAAAGATGGATGAGATGGGCATTTATTTTTTGACAGGCCTTTACCAGGTACTCAACAGCCGTAACATTGTTAAGCCAGCATTTTTCTTTCTCACTTTCGCATTGATCAACCTGTGTTAGCGCAGCCGTATGGATCACGACTTCGGGCCGGGTTGTGGCGAGCACATTTTCAATCTGGATGGAAGAAGTAACATCCATCGGGTAAAATTCTACCCGATGTGAAAATACGGACTTAGCTTTAGCGGTGGCAATAAGGTGATGAGCAGGTTTAGAAGAGATAAGCTCAATTAATTTTTGCCCCAGCAAGCCGTTGCTGCCTGTTACCAATATTTTCATTTTTGCAAAGAAGAAAAATGATACCCGTACAATTTAGCAATCTTCTTTTTAGAAAGTTCTTTCATGGAAATAAACATGCGCACATTTTCGGTGGGCCGGTCGTTGGCATCTTTTTTAACGGCCGCAATTTTATCGAGCACCTCCAGGCCGCCAATGAGTTCGCCAAATACCGTGTAGCTTCCATCCAGACGAGGCGTACCACCCAACGTGGTATATATCTTGATCCTTTCTTCGGGAATTTCTTTCCCAATTTTTAATCCACTTTCTTTTTCCAAGGCAGGAGCCAAGGCAAAAATTTTCTGTTTAAAATGGAACAGATCTCCTGAGCTATACAATTTAGTTAATGAATCGCGCAGCAACTGGTGTTCGGGCTCCGCCAGGTATCGTTGCAAGGCTTGGTTTAGCAGGCTCTGATCAAACTTCAGTTCATTGGCTTCATCGGCTGTGAGTTGCTTTCCTTGTACAATATAAAACTGGCTTCCGCTCGAAGCCTTGGTTGGGTTTTGCGCATCGCTTAAACGAGCTGCGGCCAACGCTCCTTTTTTATGAAAGCGGGTTGGAGTCAACTCTGCTTCTACGGTGTAGCCGGGGCCACCACTACCTAAAGCCTGCCCGGCTTTGGCCCGCTTCGAATCCGGATCGCCCCCCTGAATCATAAACCCGGCAATCACGCGGTGAAACAATAAGCTGTCGTAATAGCGCTCGGCTACTAACTTGGTAAAATTGGCTTTGTGTTTAGGCGTCTCGTTATACAAAATAGCGACCATGTCGCCATACGAAGTATGCAGGGTAAATACTTTTTCTTTTTTTTGTGCGAAGGCAGAAAAGCAGAGAAAGCAGGCCAGTGCAAGAGTATATTTTTTCAAGGTATCGGATTTAGGAATGGAGGGTTTTACTGATCTGCAACGACAGGTTCATAAAAATCATTTTAGCACTTCCGTTTCGTTCAAGGTGGTACACGGCCTCATTCATCTGCCGGGCAATAAATTCAATTTTCGATAAGGAAATAATTTTACTGAAATCATGAACAAATTTTTCTTCCGCCCCTTTTACCCGGCTTATTTTACCGGCTCCGGAAACTTGCAAGAGCGATTCGCGCATCATACTGAGCCCATAGGTGAGCAGGTTTCGCTGCGCCAGCTTATCCAGTTCATGAAACTCTTCCGATACCGTAATCAGCTTGGCAAAATCCTTTTTAAAGCAAGTGCGCATCCAGTCGGCAAACCGTGTTTGATGGGGCTCTTCTTCACTCTCAGTAAGCTGGAGAGCAAAATTCAAATCACCCTCGGCTATCTGTACAATTTCTTGGCGCTTGCTTTCTTCCATCGGGTGGTGCTGTTGCAAATACCCGTTGATGTCTTCATCGCCAAGCAAGGGAATGTAAACACGTTGCGTACGCGACAAAATAGTGGGCAATAACTGCTCGGCTGCGTTGGTTGCCAGCAGAAAAAAAGTTTGGGCTGGCGGTTCTTCCAGGATTTTTAAAATGCCGTTGGCGGCAGAGGAGTGCATGAACTCAGGCAACCAGATGATCATGACCTTGCGGTGGCTTTCAAATGGTTTAAGCGAAAGTGCCCGTATAATTTCACGACTTTCTTCGCGGGCAATCAACGCCTGTTTGTCTTCGCCTCCATACGAACTAATCCACTCAGCCAGGTTGCCAAACGGCTGGCCTAACAAAAAACTACGCCATTTTTTTAAAATCTCCGAACGAAAATGATCTTCATCTTTATCGTTTTTAACATTGCCGAGCGGAAAGACAAAATGAGTATCGGGGTGTATGTATTTTGAACTTTTGCTGCAGGCCGGGCAGGTGCCGCACGCATCATTTTCATTCTTATTTTGACAATGCAAGTATTGAGCAAACGCCAATGCCATTGGTAACGCGAGTGAGCCGGGCTGTCCGGCAAGTAACTGGGCATGTGCAATATGATTGGACTGCACTGATGCAATCAGTTTCTCTTTTATTTCGTGCAGACCGGGAATGGAGGAGAACATCATGGCGGAGAGAGCTGCGGCTACCGGGTGTGTTCGTTAAAAAGAAAACTTAAAATGTGGTGGTCAGCCTCACTCAGCTTCAAATTTTTTCTGGCCAGCACTCTCTCGGCTGTTGCCAACGCTTTTTTTAACGGATACTCGTCAAACCCATCGGCTCCACCCCAGCTAAACGAGGGAATGTGTTTGGGTATTAATCCGGCTCCGAAAATATTGCAACTGACACCGGCTACTGTTCCGGTGTTAAACATGGTGTTGATGCCGCTCTTGCTGTGATCGCCCATAATCAGCCCGCAATTGGGACTTCCGATGTCAATAAAATCATTTTGTGCATAACTCCACACCTTCACATTCTGATACGTATTTTTCAGGTTAGAAGTATTGGTGTCGGCCCCCAGGTTACACCATTCGCCCAGCACCGAGTTGCCGAGAAAACCATCGTGTGCTTTGTTGGTATTTCCAAACAGCACGGAGTTGCTTACCTCGCCACCAATTTTGCAAAACGGGCCTATGGTGGTATCGGCACGCATCTTGCCACCCATGTTAATGACCGATTCTTCACCCAGTGCAAAAGGACCGCGCACCATGGCGCCCTCTTGTACCTGTGCGTTTTTTCCGAGGTAGATCGGGCCGTTGTCGGCATTCAATATAGCAGCATGAAGAACGACCCCTTCCTCCAAAAAAATATTTTCCGGTTTATAAACCCTTGTGTGCGGGTCTTTAATAGGGCTGGATTTTCGGGTGGCAGTGATCCGTTTAAAATCAGACCGGATTTGATTTCCGTTCTGCTGAAAGATTTTCCAAGGTTGGTCGATGAGAGTAATGTCTTGAGGGTATTCTGTTGCTGCTCCGGTAACAGCTTCAGGTATTTCATCTTTTGAATTGCGCACCGCGAGAATAACTGAATTTTTTAGGAGCGAAGAGTTTGGTTTCAGATTTTTAATGGCAGCTACAATATTTTCGTCAGGGCACAAGGCTCCGTTTATCCAGAGATTATCGGAGGTAGTTGTTTTCTTAAATTTTTTTGAAAGGGATTCGGTGGTAGCGAATGAAATAGGCTGGCCTAAAACCTGCTCCCACTTTTCGGCAATTGTTAGAATGCCTACGCGCAGGGCTGCCACCGGCCGGGTAAAAGTTAACGGCAACAGGTTTAGGCGAAGGGAGGGGGCATCAAATAAAATCGGATTCATACGAAGTTGGTCTTGCAAAATAAGGCAAAAAAAGAATCCCGCAGAGGCGGGATTCTTTTTGGTAAAAAACGCTAAGCGTACTATTATTTTTTGCCGTATTTCTTTTGAAATTTTTCCACCCGGCCAGCGGTATCGACCAACATCTTTTTGCCGGTAAAATAAGGATGCGAAGCCGAGCTAACCTCTACCTTGATAACGGGGTATTCTTTGCCGTCTGTCCATTTAATTTTTTCTTTGGGCACATTGGTAGAACGGCTCAGAAACTTAAAATCGCTGGAAGTATCCCAAAAAACCACTTCCTGATAGCTGGGATGGATATTCTTTTTCATGTTTTTCTTTAAAAGGATTGCAAAAGTAGGGATTTGGGGCGGTATGGCAATAAAGATGCTTTAAATTTTTTTGTCGACCTAAAATGGCTGAATTTTGCAACAATATGATTTTGGTCGAATGAAAACAATCTTTTTTGTGTCCGATCGTCCATTCTTTCAGTCGGCCTTTTTGCATTAAATACACTTGATGAAAATTTTCTTCCGTATTTTATCGTATGCCAACGCCATCGGGCGGAGGTTAGCGTTCTTTTTTATGTACTCAGTGTTAGGGATCATTTTTGGCGCCTTCAACATTGTGTTGGTTATTCCAATGCTTAAATCGTTGTTTGAGCAGCAAAAAACCTGGACGGTACCACCTCTTCCCAATTTTAGTTTTTCTACCGACTATCCGGTGGGGGTGTTTAATCATTACTACCTCACCATCATTCAAAATTACGGCCGCCTTAATTCGCTGTTGTTTGTGATCGGATTGATTGTAGTAACCGTGGTGTTGGCTAACCTGTTTCGATATTTAGAGCGGGTAATGGCTACCAAAATACGGGTAGATCTGGTAAAAAATATCCGGATGGAAATTTTTAAAAAAGTATCGTTGCTGCACATCGGCTACTTTAATAATGAACGCAAAGGCGATTTGATTTCGCGGTTCACCAATGATGTAATGGAAGTAGAAAATGCGGTAATGAACAGCCTGAAAGCTGTGCTGAAAGAACCGGTTACCATTGTAGTTTATTTCTTTGTGCTGTTTACCATTTCACCCCAACTGACCCTGTTCACGTTACTGGTGCTTCCGCTGACGGGCGGGGTGCTGGCCGAAATTATTAAACGATTGAAAAAACAAGCTACCGCCAGCCAGGAATCGTTAGGCCGGATTGTAAATATCTTAGACGAAACATTCAGCGGTATGCGCGTAGTAAAAGCCTTTAACGCACGTAATTTCATTATCGAAAAAATTGAAAAGGAAAGCGATTTTTACCGGAAGGTAAATAAATCCATGTCGTACAAAAACGAACTGGCTTCACCGGTTTCGGAAATTTTAGGTGTACTGATTATTGCCGGGATCATTTTTTTTGGAGGCAACATGGTGCTGAGCGAAAACTCTACGTTAGATGCGGCCGTGTTTTTAGGATTTATAGCGGTTTTCGCACAGATCATTCAGCCGGCCAAAAATTTTTCGAATGGCATAACCGCCTTGCAAAAAGGAACGGCCTCTGCCAAACGTATTTTTGAAATGATTGACAGCAAACCGGCCATTCAAAACAAACCGAATGCTGTTGAACTGAAAATGTTTAAAAATGATATTGAATTTAAAAATGTATCGTTTGCTTATGAAACCGACTTGGTATTAAAAAACATTAATATCAAAATTGAAAAAGGAAAAACGATTGCGTTGGTGGGCCCATCGGGCGGGGGCAAATCTACCTTGGCCGATCTGGTGCCCCGCTTTTACGACCCCACGCAGGGCGAGGTGTGGATTGACGGAAAATCATTAAAAGAGTATGAAATAGAATCACTGCGTCAACAAATGGGGGTAGTTACACAAGAATCTATTTTATTTAATGACACTATTTTTAATAACATCGCATTTGGCAACCCCCACATTAGCGAGCAAGCTGTAGTGCAGGCAGCCAAAATTGCCAATGCCCATGAGTTTATTGAACAAACGGAAAACGGCTATCAAACCCTCATTGGTGAGCGGGGGTCTAAGCTTTCGGGCGGGCAACGGCAGCGCCTGAGCATCGCCCGTGCAGTACTAAAAAATCCGCCTATTCTTATTTTAGACGAGGCTACCTCGGCCTTAGATTCGGAATCGGAGAAATTAGTACAAGAAGCCTTGTACAATCTGATGAAAAACCGCACCTCCCTTGTTATTGCCCACCGGCTAAGCACCATCCAACATGCCGATGAAATCATTGTTGTGCAGAACGGGGAAATCGTGGAACGTGGCACCCACGAAGCACTGAATAATCAGAACGGATTGTATAAAAAGCTGGTAGATATACAAAAAACAGTTTAACCCGGCCGGCTACGGTATGCAAGATTTTGCTTGGAATTGCATTTTTTGTCTATCTTCAAGGGTATAAGTTTGCAAACTAATTGTAGTGTTCATGAGCAGATTACGGGTTGGCTTTTATTGTCTTTTTGCACTTTACCAGGTGGGTACATTCGTGTTTACCATCTTTATGGAGTCAAAAAAAGATGATCTTAATTTTTTGTTTACCACCTTTAACTATATATCGTATTTTAAATACGGGGCATTCGTTGGGGTGCTTTTTTTAATTTTTGATTTTTTCTGGACCCGGGCCGAATCAAAAAAGAAACCCGGTCTTTAGTTTATGAATTTCAAACAAACCATTCAGGAGGAGTTTGCACAGGCTTCTCAGGTGCTTACTAAATTTGTAGCCAATGAGCACAATCTCATTTTAATAGAGGAAGCCGCCAAAGCGATTGCCCACTCCATTAAACAAGGTGGAAAAATTATTTCGTGCGGAAACGGGGGCTCTCATTGCGATGCCATGCACTTTGCCGAAGAGCTTACCGGCCGTTATCGCGAAAACCGGAAAGCCATTCCAGCCATCTGTATTTCAGACCCCAGCCACATTTCTTGTGTGAGCAATGACTATGGATATGAATTTATTTTCTCCCGTTACCTGGAAGCCCTCGGCAATGCAGGCGATGTACTTGTGGGGCTCAGCACCAGCGGCAACTCAGCCAACATTATCCGGGCGGCTGAAACGGCCAAATTGAAAGGAATGAAAGTGATCATCCTTTCCGGCAAAGATGGAGGCAAGTTGGCTCCGCTGGCCGATATTGAGATTCGGGTACCGCATCACGGTTTTGCCGACCGTATCCAGGAAGTACACATTAAGGTTATTCACATTTTAATGCTGCTCATCGAAAAGCAAGTGCTTTAGGGATATCGGCTCATTTGCTTCTTCAATTCTTTAAATGATTGGTAAGGCGCAATGGCGCTAACCCAGTTTACAATCCATGCCGGTACATTTCCACCGGGGTCTATTTGTATGACATACTTTACCGATAGTATGTTTCGACTTGTTTCAGTAACGATCCATTCGGAATGAGAAGAGGGCACCCGAACCAACTCTTTCTTAATGGGTACGCCTCCGGTGCTATGGGCGGAAACATACAAATAGTTACCTATATGCCGGATAGCCAGCCGCACTACCATATCCCGGTCGGTTACCGGCCAAGGTGCATTTATTTTGGCGTAGTAAATGTATTCGGTGTCGGATATTTTTTTTATCACTCTCGACTCAACCGTGTTGTATTGCCAGGTGGTGTAATTGGAAAAATTGAGAAGAAATTTTTCCAGTTTCTCTAACGAGGTGTGGATTTTAAATTCGGCTTTGATCAACTTAAACCGGGAAGTATCGGTAAAGCAGGTATAAACTTTAATACTGTCTTGCTCTTTGCGCAACCGGCAATCGGTTTGGGCCAGATTTTTTGTAGTTAAGAAAACGGATCCCGCAAAGAGAAAAAATTTAATACATTCAATGTTCACTTGCCCCTCATTTTTTCCAGCCTGTCCCACATCTCGTTCGGCACCATTTCCAAATGGCTGAACTCGCCCCCGCTCTTCAGCCATTCGCCTCCGTCTATGGTAATTACTTCGCCATTTACATAAGCTGAATAATCGGACAGCAGGTAAGCCGCCAAGTTGGCTAATTCCTGATGGTCGCCCACCCGCCTGAGCGGGATGCGCAAGGCCGGATCAAATTTTTTTACCAACTCGCCCGGCAACAAGCGGCTCCACGCGCCTTCTGTAGGAAACGGCCCCGGAGCAATAGCATTGCTGCGGATGTTGTACTTGGCCCACTCCACCGCCAACGACCGGGTCAGGGCTAACACTCCGGCTTTTCCGCAAGCCGAAGGCACCACGTAGCCCGAGCCCGTCCAGGCATAGGTAGTAACAATATTTAGAAAAACACCCGACTGTTTTTTGCTGATCCAGTTTTTCCCGGCTGCCAGCGTGGTGTAATAAGTTCCTTTCAGCACAATGTCCACCACAATATCGAAAGCGCGGTGCGAAAGCCGCTCGGTAGGGCTGATGAAATTTCCGGCTGCGTTGTTGAGCACACCATCTATTTTGCCAAAATGGGTTTCCGTTTCTTTAATGACGTTTTCAATTTCTTCGTACTTGCGCACATCGCAGGCTACAGCCAATACCTTTCCTCCGGTTTGTTGTTCCAGTTCGGCAGCGGTTTTATCGAGCACTTCTTTTTTGCGACTGGT
>JAFDYY010000004.1 GCA_018267195.1 Bacteroidota bacterium
TCATCCGCATGTTTTTGATTTTCATTCGTCCATCATGCCAATCGATTTTCTATTGTATGATGGGGGTTCAACAAACGCCATCTCTTCTCTACCCGGTCTATGATCGGGTTTTGGTAAGCCAGTATAAAAACAAGAAAAGGTAAAAATCCAACCCGATAACGGGAAAGCGTACCCAGATTGGGGGTAGAGAGGGCAAGGAAAACACAAAGCACCACAACATAGCTCGTTACCGTCCAAAACAAAATAGAAACAATCGGTTTTTTTTTAAAAGAGGCGACCACAAAGAAGACAAATAATAATAAAATGAAACTGTTTTCTACAGAGGCAAGTACCCCCGGCCAGCCGTGCCCTTCTCCAATAAACGGACGAAAGAAACCGGATACCAATGCCCAGGGCGAATTAATGGCCACACTGGCAACAGTTGGGTTTAGGTTATAAAAATGAATCAGGTTGCCGGGACTCGAAATACGAACGAAGGCATTATGGTTTGAAATCAATACATCTAAAAGCCGGTATAAATAAAAATTCGGATGAAGAAAACTAACGACCACAGCCACTCCTGCAAATACAGCCCAATAGATAAAGCCCATCTTTATTTTAGTGATATAAAACCGACTGGGAAGAGCTACAACAATCCATGCGGCACCTAAACTGATAAAAAAAATACCAGCCCAGTAATATTTTAAAGTCCAAAGTAAAACACAAGCTACAATGGCTGGTAACCCATACCATCTCCTGATTTTCTTTTGCATCATCCACTCTATAAAAAGGCCAGCTAAAAAATATAGAGAAGCCAATGCCAGGCTTTCTTTTTCGATGCCACTACCCCAAAAAATTACGGAAGGAAAAAATAAAAATGCCAAAGCGGCAGCAGCCGATGAGTTGGTGAAGAGGGCCGTTACCCGGCTGAATAAAAACCAAGATGAAGCAAAAGCAATAAAGGAAAAATAGACGGACGAAATCCAATAGCTATCGTGGCTTATTAAACAAAAAAGACTAAGCAGTTTTACAAAAATCAGCGACCGGAAATCATCTGTAACTATTCCCGACACGAACAGATTATCGCTGAAGTCAACTAAGATTTTTAGATAACCTAAAAAATCATTTCTGGCTATGCTTGAAAGCACTTTGGCATCGCTAAAAAATTGCCATGTGTCGTTCGCAGAATAATAAAAAAGATAAATCGCCCCCACGGCCAGCCCACCTCCTATATGGGCCAATAAGGAAGCCCAGAAAAAAATACTTTTTTTAGCATGACACCGGGTAGCCAACCAACGCGACAAAAAAAATAAAACTATACCGTGTAAAATATAAGTAATGATAATCACACACTTGGTTTTAAAATGGAGGTGCCAATGCTGCAATTTAAACACAACCTTTTTAAACAACTCTGTTTATAGAGTTCTATCATGGCTTGCGAGTCGGCAGCATGGGCGGCTGTCAATCCAAGAGCAAGCCATTTTCGTGTAATCGAATTATTTTCGGCCGGCAGATTTTGTAATAAGTCTATGGCTCGGTCTATATACCGTTGTTCGTCTTTGTGTTTGCCATACGCTACCAAGAGAGGAGCGATGGAGTTGATGATGACAATTTGTACACTCGTTTTACCCAACCCGGATACCCCTTTTTTAGAGACTGCCCCAAACCGATAATGGGTTTGCCAATAACCGGAGGTGGCAAAAGAAAAATAGTTGATGCACTCAGAAGAAGATTCAGAATCAATGAAGGTTGCAAAAATATTTTTAACAGAAAATAGGAAAGCAGCAAATTGAGCGATACGCAACGTAGGAAAATTGGCCGGCCGCAACCGCAAAAATTTCCATTGAGATAGATTGAGTTGAGTTGAAGCTAATGAAAACTTTTGCGCCAGTAGTTGATACTCCCGATACAACAAAGAAATATATTCGTCTTTATTTTTGGCAGGAAGCATACCGGCCTGGCCAAACAACAAGGCCTCTACCTGTGTAAGGCTGTTTTGCTTACGAATCATTTTATACGGCACACTTTTGCTCAATTGCTGAAACGGATCGGCATTTACGTTAAACCCAAAATTTCGTGCCACCACTTGATAAGCCGTTTCTTCCCAATCGCCTTGGGTGGCTTCCAGTATTCGTTCTACCTCCTGCGCCTTGGCTTCCAAACGTTGCGTTAATGTTTTATCAAGCACGGAAAGTTTAATCAGCCGATCTACCTGGTGAAATGATTTTTCGCACGCTATGGAGGCCGGGTTGTTGATTAATTTTTGATAGTGGGTCAGTAACGATTGACTTACCCTGCCTTTCAGTTCCAGTGTAGCTACTTTTTCTTTGCCGCGAAATACCGGTTGGTCGTCTTGCCATACTACGTGAAGTACTACGTTTTTGTAGGCCCCGTCTTGCTGATGGCGGTGAGCATACCAATCGGTACTTTTTATATGCACCTCTACATTCCCAACCCATTCCATTTTACCAATTTTAATTTTGGCATTAAAAAAATCGGGCCCCGAATGGGTATTGGCACTTCCGGTTTTCAATACGGTGAGCGGCTCGCCATCGGTAGTAGTTAAATTTTCTTTTTTGAAATATTGAAATTGCCAAACATAATGCAGGAAAGATTCGCTCATGATGATTGCATTTCAATAAAATTAATGAGTAAAACCGAATCTGAAAATTGAAATGATGGTGGCTACTATCAGGCCGAGCATGAGCAAGATGCCCATGGCCGCAATTAATTGCAAAAACGAATTGGTGCCGTGCAGGCAAACCTCTCTTACTTCATATTCACTGAGCAGTTGCCTGAATGACTTCTTTCGGTTCCCCTTCATTAACCACAACCGCAGAAGCCCAACCGGAAAACGAATCGGATTTAAAAAGAAAGCGACCAATAACTCAGTCCAAGCCACGAAGTTATTGGCAATATTCAGCCAACAGCCGGCTCATGTTTTGTTGTAGCTTTTGCGCTTCGGTACGGGCGGCTTCGGCAAAGTTTTCTTTGGCAGAAGCATAAATGATAGACCGGGCCGAGTTAATGATCATGCCGCATTGCTGGTTCATGCCTTCTTTAGAGATTACTTCCAGGTTAGCGCCTTGCGCTCCTACACCCGGTAGCAATAAAAAATGATCGGGTGCCAGCCTGCGGATTGAATCAATTTTTTCTTCGTGGGTGGCACCTACCACAAACATCATTTGGTCTGCAGTGGCCCAACGCTGGCCGGCAAATATTACTTCTTCATAAATAAATTTTCCCTGGCGTGTTTCTAAAAGCTGAAAATCTTCGCTGCCCGGATTAGAAGTATGGGCCAGAAGGATTACCCATTTCCCTTCAAAATCTAAGAATGGCTTTACCGAATCTTCGCCCATGTAAGGGGCTACCGTGAGGGCATCGAAATTCATATTTTGAAAAAAGGCTTTGGCATAGAGGGCAGAGGTATTCCCGATATCACCACGCTTGGCATCGGCAATGCTAAAACATTCTCGGGGCAAGTAGTCAAGTGTTTTTTTCAGGCTCTCCCATCCGCGGGCACCCAGACACTCGTAGAAAGCCACGTTAGGTTTATAGGCGATGGCAAAATCTTTGGTGGCATCTATAATCTGTTTATTAAATTCAAAAATGGGATCATCACACGTAAGCAAATGGGGTGGAATTTTTTCCAGATCGGGATCCAGCCCTACGCAGAGGTACGACTGTTTCTTTTTAATCTGATCGAATAGCTGTGAGCGGTTCATAGAGTAAAAATAAAAAAGCCGCAGGATGCGGCTTTCAAATAAGAGATAAATATTTTACCGGAGGTCATTAGAGGTAATACCCGGATGTTTTTTTAAATCGAAAGTAAAAAATGAATCATCCACTTTAATATTAGGCGTAAACTTGGTAATGGTGTATTTGTAGCGGTTTCCGCCACGATCGAACATAGTCCAGCTTTGTACGGTTTTGTCCTTTTTTGAAATCATCATTTTCACTTTAAAATATTGTGCCTCTTTTTTTTCGGGCACGAGATCAACTTCATCGCAGGGGATTCCGCCCTCGGTGTGTTGCCCCAGCAAGAGGTACTTAAATCCTTTTTTGTACATCTCGAAAATTTTAGAAGGATTGAGGTCGTCCGATTTAGGATCGAAGTCATCAATGTTCACTTCTTTTTGTTCGGGCAGATAGGTCCACACGGTTTTGCCGTTGTTATACACTTCTTGTTCAGGCAAGGCTAATACATATTTGTCGCCCTTAACGGTGATTTTCCCTTTAAATTCATCTTTTATTCCGGCCGATTCATTGGTAAGTGTTGAAGAGAGGGATGCTTCAAAGGAAGTAATGGCTTTGTATCTTTTGCTCATGGCTTCCAGTACTTCTAATGCTTTGGGGTCGTACTGGGCAAAAGAAAAAGAAGATGACAGAATGACGATCAGGAGGAATACGGTTCTTTTCATGGTTTAAAAAATGCAAAATTAAGACGGACTATGTTTTTCTTTCAAGGTATTCAATAATTGTTCCAAACTTATTTCATCGCGAATCAGCACTTCGCGTGCTTTGCTGCCTTCAAATGATCCTACAATGCCTGCGGCTTCCAATTGGTCTATCAGGCGGCCGGCCCGGTTGTAGCCCAATTTTAATTTACGCTGGATTAGCGAAGTGCTGCCCTGCTGGTGCGCCACGATCAGGCGGGCGGCCTCTTCAAACATAGCATCGCGGTCCGACAGATCTACGGCAGCGGCTCCGCCCTCATCTTCGCCTTCAAACTCGGGCAGCAAATAAGCCGAATCATTTCCGCGCTGTGAGCCGATGAAGTCAACAATTTTATCCAATTCAGGAGTATCTACAAAAGGGCACTGCAAGCGGATGATTTCTGACCCGGCCGAGAGCAACATATCGCCCTGGCCTACCAGTTGGTCTGCTCCGCCTGTATCGAGAATGGTGCGCGAATCAATTTTAGAAGTAACCCGAAACGATAAGCGGGCGGGGAAGTTAGCTTTGATTACTCCGGTGATCACATTGACGGATGGGCGCTGGGTGGCCACCACTAAATGAATGCCGATAGCACGCGCTAATTGGGCTAACCGGGCAATGGGGGTTTCTACTTCTTTGCCGGCCGTCATCATCAGGTCGGCCAGCTCGTCAATTACCAAAACAATGTAGGGCAAAAACCGATGGCCCTCTTTAGGATTTAGTTTTCGCCCAACAAATTTGGCATTGTATTCTTTTAAATTTTTAGCTCCGGCATCTTTTAGCATTTCGTACCGGTTCTCCATTTCAATGCAAAGCGAGTTAAGGGTGTACACTACTTTTTTGGTGTCGGTAATGATAGCCTCCTCGCTGTTGGGTAACTTAGCCAGGTAGTGCCGTTCTATTTTGCTGAACAAACTCATTTCCACTTTTTTTGGATCGACCAGTACAAACTTCAGTTGGCTGGGGTGGCGCTTGTAGAGCAGCGAAGTAAGGATTACATTGAGGCCTACTGATTTTCCTTGCCCGGTGGCACCGGCTACGAGCAAGTGGGGCATTTTGGTAAGATCAATTACATATAATTCGTTGGAAATAGTTTTGCCCAGCGCCACCGGTAATTCTTTATCTGTTTTTGCAAACGACTGGCTGGAAAGCACCGACCGGATGCTTACCATCTCGCGGTTTTTATTGGGCACCTCAATACCAATGGTTCCCTTTCCCGGAATAGGAGCAATGATGCGTATGCCCAAGGCTGAGAGGCTCAGGGCAATATCATCTTCCAGGTTTTTAATGCGCGAAATTTTTATGCCTGCTTCGGGTACTATTTCATACAAGGTTACGGTAGGGCCAATGGTGGCTTTGATACTACTGATCCCTATTTTAAAATTAGTGAGGGTGGCTACAATTTTGTCTTTGTTGGCGTTGAGCTCTTCCTGCGTTACCTGCACTTTACCGGTTTCGTATTCATTCAGTAGCTCAAGCGGGGGGAAACGGTAACTGCTCAGGGTTAGCGTGGGATCATATTCACCTTTTTCTTCTACCAGTTTTTCAGCCAGCACATCGGTATCGGAGGGGGGTTCATTCACGATTAAATCGAGCGGTTTTTTTTCATCGGTTTTTATCGGCTCTACTTCCAGTTTTATTTCAGGCTTGGATTTTTCTTCCTCCATATCTTCCGTCAACAATTCCGGCTCTGAAACTTCTTCTGGCTGCGGCCAGTTGTCGCGCTCGTCTGTATAGGCCGATGTTATGCTCTCTTCTTGAGGGACCAGTGCATCGTTGCCCATGGGTTTGGGGTTGCGGGTAAAGGAAGGTACAGTAGTTACGTTGAAGTAGTAGATGATAAAAATAAAAAGACTGAGAATGAGTATTAGGAAAGTGCCCCAACCAAAAAGCCCATCCGAAATTTTGGCCAGCTCATATCCTAACCCTCCGCTGAGAAAGCCTATTTCCGTAACTCCGGCCAGGCTGTGGGTAATATAACCCAGCAACAAACTCAACCAAAGACCCGCAAAAACAGAAAAGATAAATGCCGGAAACAGATTGACCAGATCGCGCTTGTAGACCAGCCGATAGCCCAATAAAAAGATAAGTGGCGGAATAAAAAAAGCAGAAATACCCAGCCATCTGAAAATAATAAAGTGCGAGGTAAGCGCCCCATATAACCCCAGCCAGTTGCTCGTTTCCTTGCCCGATTCGGCCAGAGCCGTGGTATCCATGGCTTCAATTACACTTTGATCGGCTTTGCCGGTAAACAGATAAGAGAGAAAGGAGGTAAACAGAAACAGCGAAGCAACGATTAGAAAAAATCCAAGTGCTAAAATAAATTTCGGATCTTTAAAAAAGCCAAAATTAAACCTCGATTTAGATTTGCCGGCCTTTGGCTTCTTTTCCTTTTCGGGTTTCTTAAATGAGTTTGTCTTAAAAGTATTTTCGGCCATCGGAGTTTAAAAAATAACGTAAAACTACGTAAAACTATAATAAGATTTAGGCCATCGGTGTTTTTGGATGGAGCCTTGCAGGGGATTCACTCGCACAAAATTATTTTTTGTAAACTGCTTTTATTATTCTCATTGACGCGGGTGTTAAGGGAGGCCGGAAAAGAGAAGTAAATGGTATGAAACGAAAAATAGGTTGCCTGTTTTATCCATCTGGCATTTCTGCAGGACTTAGTAGCGATTAAGAGTAAACCACTTTGAAGCAGCCTGAAGGAACTCAAAAATAAGAGTAACCCGGTATTATCACGGTTGGTATCTTTGCTGCTTTTATGATGAAAAAGAGCGGCAAGAAAAGATTACAAACTGTTTTTATACTCGGGCTGCTTACGGCCATTGGCCCGTTTTCAATTGATATGTACTTGCCGGCTTTCCCGGCCATTGCCAGAGAATTGAACACCACAGTGGCACAGGTAATGTTATCCCTCTCAAGTTTTTTTATTGGCGTGTCGGCCGGACAATTGCTCTATGGCCCATTGCTTGAACGCTACGGCCGAAAGAAACCATTGTATTTGGGGCTCTCGCTTTATCTTCTAGCTTCGGTTGGCTGTGCGCTGGCCACTTCTATTGAAGCCCTGATTTTGTTTCGTTTTTTTCAGGCTCTGGGCGGCTGTGCCGGCATGGTTGCGGCACGCGCCATGGTGCGCGATCTTTTTGAGGTAAAAGAAAACGCCAAAATATTCTCTACGCTTATGCTGGTGGTGGCCTTGTCGCCTATTATTGCGCCCACGGCCGGTGGCTATGTTACTGCCGCATATAGTTGGCGAATAATTTTTGGTTTATTAATTATTGTAAACCTGCTCATTATAGTCGGAGTTTATTTTTTGTTGCCGGAAAGTAAATTGCCCGATGCGGGGTATTCACTGCGCCCCAAAGCCATTACCCAAAATTTTTTTTCCATTCTTATCCATCCACAGTTTTATGTGTATGCGCTGACGGGTGCCATTGCCTCTTCCGGATTGTATGTTTATATCAGCGGATCACCTCAGGTGTTCATCACCATTTTTCAGGTGAGTGAGAAAGTATACGGCTGGATTTTTGCCATTATTGCGGTGGGCATTATCAGTTTCAGCCAACTCAACACTTTAGCACTGAAAAATTATACGAGTGAGCAATTAGTGCTGTGGGCACTGGTGAGCCAGACAGGGGTGGGGATTACTTTGGTTGCTACAGTGGGGATAGGATTCTTTAACCTCTATTCTGTCATTATCCTGATTTTTCTTTTTGTGAGTTGCCAGGGTTTTATTTTTCCGAATACATCGGCATTATCGTTAGCCGCCTTTGGCCATAGTGCCGGAAATGCTTCAGCCATGCTCGGAGCGGTGCAACTGGGTATAGGGGCGGGAGCCTCTGCGCTTGTTAGTGTTTTGCAAAATGATACAGCCTTGCCTATGGCCGGGGTAATGGCGTGTTGTCCATTGCTGGCGTTAACCGTTTATTGCTTGGGAAGAAAAGGGAAGATTAAAAGACCTACGTTGAAAGAAACGGAAGAAGAAGAGGTAAAAATGATCAGCAGTTTATAGGAGTAGAGAGTTTTTCTTGCCTGAACAAAAAATTGCAAAAAACGATCAGGGCTTGTGTGCCCCTTTGTAGAAAGAGAAGTTACGTTGGCTTTGCAGGATATACACATAGTGAGGCATAAAAAACCCTGACAAGTATTTGCCTATCAGGGCTTGTGGTGACGGAGGGAATTGAACCCCCGACACAAGGATTTTCAGTCCTTTGCTCTACCAACTGAGCTACGTCACCGGAAATGCCGCTTTTTTAAATATTGCGGGGCACAAAAGTAAAACAATTCACTTAAATAGAAAATTTTTTGTACGAGCCATAAACAGAATCCCTCGTGCACAAATTGCAGCCTGAAATTCTTATTTTTGAGGGATGGCCATCGTTCAGCAAATTGTTTTTATAGGCACACTGACTGTAGCCGGCTTTTTCATCCGCCAGCGTGTGTTGCGCATTCGTGAAAATATTTTTTTAGGTAAAAAAAAATCAATTCACGATCGTAGAAGGGAACGATTAAAAAATATGCTGCTGCTGGCATTTGGGCAAAAGAAAATGTTTAAGCGCCCACTGCCCGCTATTCTCCATTTTTTTATTTACATCGGTTTTTTGGTTATCAATCTGGAGGTGCTTGAGTTTGTAATAGATGGCATTCTTGGAACACACCGCATCTTGGCTCCTTACTTAGGCAGTATTTACCCTATTGCCACGAACGTGTTTGAGTTTTTGGCATTTGCTGTTTTAACGGCCTGTGTCATTTTTCTTGTCCGGAGAAATGTGCTAAAGATCCCCCGCTTTTGGTCGGCCGAGATGACCTCCTGGCCCCGGCTCGATGCTAACCTGATCCTGACCACCGAAATTGCTTTGATGTGCGCCATCTTTACCATGAATGCCAGCGATCAGATTTTACAAACCCGCAGCGAACATTATGTAAACACGGGCGTTCTATTTCTCAGTTCGTACCTAATGCCCATTCTTCAACAAGCCGACACCTCCACCCTTATTTTCATCGAACGTTTTTGTTGGTGGTTCCACATCGTAGGTATCCTCGGGTTTACACTCTATGTTACCTACTCCAAGCACCTGCATATTTTTATGGCTTTCCTTAATACATATTATGCCAAGCTGGAAGCGAAAGGGCACATCAATAATATGCCGGTAGTAACGAATGAAGTAAAGACGATGCTTGGCCTCGCCCCGGCCGCAGCAACTCCAACAGAACCCGGAAGATTTGGCGCCAAAGATGTAGTTGATTTAAGTTGGAATAATTTATTGGCGGCCTATTCATGCACCGAATGCGGACGGTGCACCAGCGAATGCCCGGCCAACCTGACCGGGAAAAAACTTTCGCCCCGTAAAATCATGATGGACACGCGTGACCGTCTGGAAGAAATCGGCAAAAGCCTGGATAAAAAAGGGAAGGGAGCAAATGACGGAAAATTTTTGTTGGGCGATTATATTTCCAAAGAAGAAATTAATGCCTGCACCAGTTGCAATGCTTGTGTGGAAGCTTGCCCGGTAATGATTAACCCATTAGAAATTATTTTAGAATTGAGACGATATGTAGCCATGGAAGAAAGCGGCTCGCCCGCATCCTGGAACGCTATGTTTCAAAATATTGAAACCAGTTTTGCCCCTTGGAAATTCTCTCCGGCCGACCGATTTAACTGGTCTAAACAAGAATGAAATGAATGCACCAACCGTAGCCGATTTAGCCGCTAAAGGCGAAACCCCCGATGTGTTGTTTTGGGTAGGATGTGCCGGCTCGTTTGACGACCGTGCCAAGCGGGTAACCGTTGCCTTTGTTAAAATACTAAATGCCGTAGGGATAAAGTTTGCCGTACTAGGCACGGAAGAAGCCTGCACCGGAGATCCGGCCCGAAGAGCCGGCAATGAGTTTTTGTTTCAAATGCAAGCCATGAACAACATTCAGGTACTGAATGGCTATAGCATAAAAAAAATTGTTACGGCTTGCCCGCATTGTTTCAATACAATAAAAAATGAATACCCCGACCTGGGCGGTACCTACGAGGTCATTCATCACGCCACATTTTTACAACAACTGATTAATGACGGAAAAATTAAACTGAAAGAAGGAGGTGCCTTTAAGGGCAAAAAAATTACCTACCATGATTCGTGCTATTTGGGCCGGGCCAATAATATCTATGAAGCTCCGCGCGAAGTACTTCAGGCACTGGATGCCGATTTGGTAGAAATGAAACGCTGCCGCACCACCGGTTTATGCTGCGGAGCGGGAGGTGCACAAATGTTTAAAGAACCGGAAAAAGGGAAAAAGGACATCAACGTAGAGCGAGCAGAAGAAGCATTGGGCACAGGGGCAACTACCATAGCGGTGGCCTGCCCTTTCTGCATGACCATGATGACGGATGGTGTAAAAAACAAAGAGAAAGAAGCCGAGGTAAAAGTGAAAGACCTGGCCGAACTAATTGCCGAATCGCTCTGATCCGGCTTGCCTACCTCTAGGCTTCTCTTTTTTCTTTGAAGAATAATATAAAATAAACCAACACGACCAGGGCGATGTAGGCCGGCACTAACCAGATATGTTGCCAAGAGTGTTTTCCATCCACTAAATAATTGTCTGCGGTAAGCCCCGAAAACCAGGTGCCGATAAACATACCCAATCCGTACGTGGCAAAAGTGAAGAGCCCTTGTGCGGCACTTTTAATCTTTTCTCCCGCTCTCTTTTCGGTGTACATATAGCCCGTTACAAAAAAGAAATCATAACAAACACCATGAAGAACTATGCCCGCGTAAAGCATCCACAGGTTGGCTTCCAGATTGCCAAAAGCAAAACAGAGGTAGCGCAGTATCCAGGCAGAAATACCTACAATCAAAATATTTTTTACACCGATCTGATTAAACAGGAATGGGATCGCTAAAATAAATAACGCTTCCGAAAACTGACCCAACGTCATTTTAAAGGCAGTACCCTCCAGCCCGATTTCATTAAGAAACACATTGGCAAATCCGTAATAAAACGACAACGGAATACATACCAGAATAGCGGCAATAAAAAATACGAGGTATGATTTTTCTTTGAGCAGCACAAACGCTTCGGTGCCGATGGCGCTGCCAGCCGATTTGCCCTTGGGAGGCGTATCGGGCAACACAAATGAAATGAGTCCTAACCCGGCCGAAACAATGGCCGCCATGTAAAAGGTGTACGGTGTTTTCTCTATACCCAGCAACGTAATCAGTCCTCCGGCTATAATCCATCCAACAGTACCAAATACCCGGATCCACGGAAATTGTTTGCCGGGGTCAGTCATTTGCTGAAAGGCAATACTGTTGCTCAGGGCTATCGTGGGCATATACAGCAACGAATAGGCCACGATCATCCAATAAAAATATGTATTGTTAGAAATTTGAGTAGCCGTATAAAGTAAAACCCCTCCTAAGATATGGAGTACACCCATGATGCGTTGGGCAGCAAAAAAACGATCGGCCACCATGCCCACAAAAAAAGGTGAAATCATAGTGGCAATGGCCAGCGCACTATAGGCCGCCCCGATCTGCAAGCCCGATGAATGAAGGAACTCACTCATGTAGGTGCCCATGGTAACATACCAGGCGCCCCAAATAAAATACTGGAGCAGCATCATCAGCGAAAGCTTGGCAAAGACGGCAGACTTCATAATACTATTATTTTTTTGTGAACGTAGAAAATAATTTCCACTCCATCAATGCCAATGAAAGAAAGGTTGCCACTGACCCTTACCGGTTTTCGGGCCGGTACTTCGAACCCTTAAATATTTTTTGGGCATCCCCGGTTCCCATTAACTGTATGAGCGATACCGAGGGGTTTTCCTTCATATAAGCCTTTACCATTTTCCACCCTACCCAAGTGGCGATCCGCCCTGGGCAATCATTGCCAATTTCGTAGGTTTTAGGTCGCTCGTTCAGGTATCGTTGTTTAATCTGCTGGTTGGTAGAAAACAAAGCCTCTTCTTCGATCAGTTTTTTCCAGATTACATCCTGGTTGGCTTCGGCACCGGCTATCTCCCGGCCGGTGTATCCTATAAAAATGCTATCGGGCGCGCAGGGTAACATTTGCTTGGCAAAATAATAGGCCTTTCCATAGGCTATCATATCGGCCAGTACGGTTCGGTCTTCTAAGCGAGTTTGGTTATAACGGCTGTCTATGCCCAGCAATAAAAGACAGGAGGGCACAATGTAGTTTTTTTCGTATCGCTGCAACATATATTGGTGCATGTTGGGGCGGTACTTGGCTTTCTTTCCCAAATAATAATCCAGCCCTACAATAATAAGCGAGTCGCTCACAAAGAGATCGCTTTCCAGCCCTGTAAGCACGGTTACCACGTGGGGCGGTTTAAAATCGGGATAGAAATGTTTGAGGTTAGAAAAGGCAGATTGAAATTCATTTTTTAATTCCGTTCCATCGCCAAATACCTTTTTTGTTTCCATCAAGAGAGTATCCATAGACGGATGCGAAAACCACCGGTAGTAGTGGTTAACAAAAGCTGAGTCGTTAGGATAATTTTTTCGGTGGAAAAAAATATCGGCTACGGCCAAATGGCGGGTAAAGAGATGCACTAATTCTTTTTTACTGCGAATGGAAGGAAAAGAATCGTGCAGGGCCTCGTATGTAAAATTGACCGGTTTGTCGGGCGAATAGACACACGGTATTTCCGGCTCGCGGCTGCAAGATAAAAGCCCCGCAGCGAAGGCTACCCAAACGAGTAGGATCTGCTTCATGCTATCATATATTAATCTTCAATATTAACAGAAATATGCTTGCCGAAATTTTATTTACTGATGTGAATGTCGATTTTTGAAAAATTATTTTTTTCGGTGACTAAAATTAAACACATCGCGGTTTCGGGAAATATCGGCTCGGGTAAAACCACGCTGGCCGAAAAACTTTCGCGCCACTACGGATGGACTCCGTTGTACGAATCGGTTGACCACAACCCATACTTACGTGATTTTTACGAAGACATGGCGCGCTGGGCTTTTCACCTGCAGATTTATTTTCTCAACAGCCGGTTCACACAAATCAGGAATATCCGCGAAAGTCAAAAAACGATCATTCAAGACCGCACGATCTACGAAGATGCCTACATCTTTGCCCGCAACCTGCACACGGCCGGGCACATTAACAGCCGCGATTACCAAAGCTACTTAGACCTGTTTCACTCCATGATCAACTTTGTGCAGCCGCCCGATTTGCTCATCTACCTGAAAGCCGACATTCCGAAACTGGTTGATCAAATTCAAAAACGCAACCGCGATTTTGAATTCAACATTAAACTGGAATACCTGCGCTCGTTAAACGAACACTACGAAAAATGGATTGGCGAATACAACCTGGGCAAACTGCTGGTGGTCGATATGAACCGGATCGATTTTGTTAACAATACCGAAGACTTTTCTTCGATTGTCGGCAAAATAGACCTGGAGCTAAACAGTCTTTTCGGGTAGCTATTGCCCTACCATAAACACCGCGTTGGCAAAAATCATTTTGCCGTTTTCCCAAAAACAACGGAAGGTGGGGTTATCTACCAGATACACTACTTGGCCTTTGCCTTTGTTCTCTACCCCAAACACCAAGGAGTTTTCTAATTTCTTATTTACTTTATTCCCGGCAAACCCCATCACGGGTTTTTGTTTTCCTTTTAAGGTGCCCACGTTCCATCCATTTTCCAGATAGCTGTAGTGCAGGTCGTTTGTGCGCAATGAATAGTAATAATTGCCCAACCCAAAGGCGAGCGGGTGAGTGTTGTCTAACGATACTTTATAGATCGCACCAAAAATATTTTCGCTTAGTTGTTTTCGTTCGGCATCAGCGTACTTCATGGGGCCTTCTTTGGTCTTCGTATCTTTTTCATCTTTTTCGGCTTTCTTTTTGGCCTCGTCATCGACAAAAACTTTCAGTCCAAATTCTTTTTTATCGGCCAACTCAGCGGTGGCACCGGCCATTACAATCAGACGTCCGCCATCGTTTACCCAGCGATCCATGGTGCTGATCATGGCTTCATCAAACAACCGGTAGTTGCCATCGGGCACAATCAGCACATTGTATTTCCACCAGTCTATTCGTTTGGCGTAATCCGTACCGATTACACTTACCGGGTAATGAATCTGTTGCTCAAATAAATGCCACACTTCACCAAAATCTAATGACGACACCTGCTCGCCTCCGAGCAACGCTACTTTCGGTTCTTTCAGGTAATTGATGTTGCCCGAGCCCAAGTCAACTCCCTTATCGGCAAAACCGGTAGGAGCCGCAAAAAATTTTCGACCATACAGTTTGGCCAGAGCCTGCACCGTATTATCAAAGTCGGTAATTTTTTCATTGTTGCGGCGGGTAACGATGAGAGTGCCGCGGTCGAATGGCTGTGCCTGCAACGTAAAGGGCTTGCCGGCCGTACGTACTTTAATTCCCTTTTTAATCAATGCGGCCAGGAACTCAACATCGTTCAGGCTTTGGTAAGTAAAGAGATACGCATAAGGCTTGGTGCTTAGGGTTTGATAAACCATCGGCTTTGCTTCATAGGGTTTGGCTACAGCTATTTTTTCGTTCAGGGCATACGCGCTGAGGCCGTAACTGTAAAATAAATTCCAGGCGGTAATATCGTAGGTAAGCGAGTCGGTAAGTTTGCTCACCGGTTCAAATACCGTAGTGATGAAGCGGCTCTTGGGCTGGTAGATATTGAAGAGGATATCGTCAGTAGAAACATTGACGTTGGCAAGAGATTGTGAATTGAAATCATATCCGCGGGTAGCTTTGGCTACAGCCGCATGGCCAAAGGTAATGTGGTGGGTGGTCATCCAGTCGGTAATCTTTTTTATTTTATCCGGGTTGTTATCGGCTTTGATTACGTATGTTTTATACGGGGCGGCCGGGTTGGTAGCGTTTTCGCGGAAGTATTTTTCAAACTCATCCACCAGGCGTGTGGCATTCTGCGAAGACACTTCGATGGTGCTCAGGCTGTTGGTAAAGTGGTGGGTGAGGCGGTCTTTCAGCGTAAGCGGGTCGCCTTCGGTAGTGGTAACGGAAAGCCCCGCGCCAATGCCGGCTTGCTCGTAGGTCATGCCGATGGCTCCGCTATACAGTGGGTAGGTATCGCCATAGCTGGGGTAGTACAGATCAAATTGTTCTTTGGTAAAATACAGCCACCCCTGTTCGTCAAAATATTTAGCGTTGTTTTTTCCGATGGCCGTCTGAAACTCGCGTTGCCAGGGGCTGATCACTTCATGAAAAGGTTCGGCCGCGGGGGCAAAGTAGTAAGGGGAGTTGTATCCTTGTTCATGAAAATCTACGTGCACATGGGGCATCCACTGGTTATAAATTTTTATACGGGCTTGCGATTCGGTTTGGGTTTCCCAAGCCCAGTCGCGGTTCAGGTCAAACAAATAATGGTTAGCCCGCCCGCCCGGCCAGGGTTCGCGGTGCTCGCGTGCTTGGGGGTCGCTGTTGGCGGGGGTGTTTCCATATTGGCTGTAAAAATTGGCATAGCGGTCGCGCCCATCGGGGTTGATGCACGGGTCAATAATAACCACGGTATTTTTCAGCCATTCTTTGGTTTTGGTATTGGCGGGGTTTACTAATTCATAAATTGTTTTCATGGAAGCTTCCATGGAGTTGGCCTCGTTGCCATGCACGTTGTAGCTCAGCCACACCACGGCCATTTTGGTAGCGGGCGACCCTTCGGCCAGCCCGGCACGCTTTAAATTATCTAGCCGGATTGACTCGATGTTTTTAAAATTTTCGGGCGAAGCCACGATGGCATAAATGAGCGGACGGTGTTCGTAGGTTTCGCCATACTGTTGAACAGACACCTGGGCCGGAACCGCCTGTGCTACTTGGTAAAAATATTCTACCATACGATAGTGCCTCGTAAACCGGTCGCCCAGGTCGTAGCCTAAAAATTCTTCGGGCGATTGAAGTTTGGATTGTGAAAAAACAAACAATGAAACAAAAATAAAAAGTGAAGTGAGGATTATTTTCATAACGAATAATAGTTAAAAACTAAAGTTATAGAATTTTGTTCATGCAGAACCGGATTATTATATCTTTCACAAAAGATTTATGCGTGTCATTCTGAAAATCTATTTTTCTTGACTTAGTACATGCTTAATCGGGATCGGCTCTAAATAATACTTTATATTTTTTTAACGACTGAATCTTTTTTAGAAATATAGGCTGCCGTGTCTTGAGCTTGTGTCTCCATATTAACACAAACGTTTTGAAGGCCATGGAGACAAATGTATTTTCAAAAAACTATTTATTTGTATTGCGCAAAACTTTTGATAACTTTAAGAAAATACCTCAATTAATTTTACCAAAACAAAACCTAATTTAAAAAACTATGGAAAATCAGCAGGCACCGGTAATGACAACAAAAGATTGGCTCATCACTCAGCTTATTACTTTTATTCCCTTGGTAGGATTCATTATGCTGTTTGTCTGGGCGTTTGGTTCAGGAGAAAACCCTAATAAATCGAATTGGGCTAAGGCAGCTTTAATTTGGGTTGCTATTGGAACGGTTTTATTTATTTTGCTATGGGGAACAATTATTGGAGCTATTGTGGCTTCAGGTGGAATGTCAAGATAAGAAAAACGAAAGAGGCTGTCTCAAAAGGGCAGCCTCTTTTTTTATGACAGGCTAATTTTAGTTTTTAAAAATTCTGCGGTGTAGCTATTCCCTTTCTTCACCATATCTTCGGGCGTGCCGGCAAAGAGCAGGTGGCCTCCGTTTTTTTCCCCGCCTTCGGGCCCGAGGTCTATAATCCAGTCGGCACATTTAATAATCTCCAGGTTGTGCTCAATTATAATTACGGTGTGGCCGATATTGACGAGGGCTTGGAGGGCTTTCAATAATTTAGAAATGTCGTGAAAGTGCAGGCCGGTGGTGGGCTCGTCAAAAATAAAAAGAATATGGCCCTTCCCCTCTGAATTTTTTCCGAGAAAGGAAGCGAGCTTTACCCGCTGGGCTTCGCCCCCGCTGAGCGAGTTAGACGATTGGCCGAGTTGTACATACCCCAGGCCTACTTCATTGAGCGAAAGTATTTTTTCGTGTATCGATTTTTTATCGTCAAAAAAAACAAGGGCTTCTTCCACCGTCATGGCCAGCACATCAGCAATGTTTTTGCCTTTGTGTTCTACCTCTAGCACCTCTTGTTTAAAACGGTTGCCGTGGCAGCTTTCGCAGGTAAGAAAAATATCGGCCATAAATTGCATCTCTACTTTTATTTCGCCTTCGCCTTCGCAGGTTTCGCAACGGCCGCCCTCTACATTAAAAGAAAAATGAGAAGGTTTGTAGCCGCGCTGCTTCGACAGGGGCAGGTCTGCATAGAGCGTACGGATGGCATCGTAGGCTTTTATATAACTAACCGGGTTGGAGCGCGATGATTTGCCAATCGGGTTCTGGTCAATAAATTCAACATGGTCAATTTTGCTGATATCACCTGTAAACTGATCGTACTTGCCGGGGGCTTCGGCCACTTCGCCCTTGGCTCGCCCGGTAGCGGGATATAATATTTTTTTTATCAAAGTAGATTTGCCCGAGCCGCTTACCCCGGTTACTACGGTAAGGATGCCCAAGGGGAAAGTAACTTTTAAATTTTTCAGATTGTTTTCGCGCGCTCCGGTAAGGGTAATGGCGTCTTTCCATTTTCTTCTGCGGGCAGGGATTTCTATTTTTTCTTTGCCGGTTAAATAATCGGTGGTGTGCGATTTTATTTCCCCGTTCAGTTCGTTTAGTGTTCCCTGAAACACCAACTGCCCGCCATGTTGCCCGGCATCGGGGCCAATATCAATAATCTGGTCGGCTGCGCGCATAATTTCTTCTTCGTGTTCTACCACGATTACGGTGTTGCCCAAGTTGCGAAGTTCTTTTAACACATCGATCATACGGGCCGTATCGCGCGGGTGCAGTCCAATGCTGGGTTCATCTAAAATATACATAGAGCCTACCAGCGCACTGCCCAGCGAGGTGGCCAGTTTGATGCGCTGAAACTCGCCCCCCGACAGGGTTGATGTAACGCGGTTTAAGGTAAGGTAGCCTAATCCCACTTTTACCAGATAGCCCAGCCGCGATTTTATTTCGGTAAGGATCCGTTCGGATATTTTTTGTTCGTAGGCGGGTAAGTTTAGTTGCTGAAAAAAAAGCAGAGCCTCGTCAATGGGCATCAGCACCAAATCGGTAATGGACAAGCGGTTGATTTTTACATACGAAGCATCTTTCCGCAGTTTGGTGCCGCGGCAATCGGGGCAGGTAGTACGGCCGCGATAGCGCGAGAGCATAACCCGATATTGTATTTTGTGAGTTTTGCTTTCCAGGTATTTAAAAAAGGAATGGATACCTTCAAAATACTCGTTGCCGTGCCAGAGCAGGTCGCGCTGTTGTTGGGTAAGTTCGCCATACGGCCGGTGAATGGGGAAATCGAACTTTATTCCGTTTTTCAGTAAAGGCTTGGCCCAGTTGCTCATGACCTCTCCCCGCCAGGGGGCGATGGCACCTTCGTAAACCGACAGCGATTTATCGGGGATGACTAACTCTTCGTCTATTCCTAAAATTTTTCCAAACCCTTCGCAGGTCTGGCAGGCGCCATACGGATTGTTGAAACTGAAAAAATTGACCGAGGGTTCGGCAAACGTAATACCGTCTAATTCAAACCGGTCTGAAAAGAGTTTCTTGTCGTGCCCTTCCACATAAACCAGACAGTCGCCATGCCCTTCAAAAAATGCTGTTTGTACGGAATCGGATAAGCGGAAGGTGAGGTCTTCATCGGATGGATTTATAGCGGCCCGGTCAATCAGTACTTCCATTTCATCGGGCGAAACCGTTTTGCTCTTGGGTTTCTTTTTTTCTTGCGTGGATGCCGAGGCCACTAACTCTTCAATAAATTTTGTTTCACCGTTGATCAGTACCCGGGCAAATCCTTTGCTCAGCAGCAGGTTTAGTTCATCGGCTGTTTTTCTTCCTTTTTGAATTTTGAGCGGGCAAGAAACCATGACCCGCGTTCCTTCTTTATGTTGGTTGATAAAATCAACCACATCGGTAACCGTGTGCCGTTTTACTTCCAGGCCACTAACGGGCGACAGGGTTTGGCCGATGCGGGCAAAAAGCAACTTGAGGTAATCGTAAATTTCGGTAGAGGTGCCTACGGTGCTGCGGGGATTTCGCGTATTTACTTTTTGTTCGATGGCAATGGCGGGCGAAACTCCGCGAATGTAATCTACTTCGGGTTTTTCCATGCGCCCTAAAAACTGACGGGCATAAGAACTCAAACTTTCCACGTACATACGCTGGCCTTCGGCAAACAAAGTATCGAATGCGAGAGAAGATTTGCCCGAACCCGATAGGCCGGTAACGACCACCAGTTTATTGCGCGGGATGGCCACGCTTAAATTTTTAAGATTGTTTACGCGTGCCCGTTTAATGATGATGTATTCCTTCGGATCGAGATCGTCTAAGTAAGAATCGGTAAAAACTTTGCTCATGGAGGGACAAAAATAATGGAATATAAAACGCAGACGAAAACACTATGGGGAAAGATGAGATCAGCCGTTTTTTATTCGATGGTGTATTCGGTAATGCGAATTACTATTTCTTTTTCGTTTTTCCATTTTACCCAGCCCTCGGCATTTTCATACCCCGCAAAGTTGAACTCACGACCAGGCCCTTTTTTCACTTTCATCCATTCGTTCTTAATTTCTTCAACTTTATATGGAAAAAACTCGCGTCCGGTTTTTTTGAAAATGATTTTCCCTTCAGGTTTATCGTACACCTCATACTGGGTATTAAAATTTACATACTCTGCCCGCAATAATAAATGCTCCCAGGTTTCATAGATAAGATTCTCCTGATTTTTTTTGAGAGCTACGGTTTCAAAAGTTTTTTCATTCAACACAACCTGATAAAAAAGGTCGGTTTCTGCCACTACCCTAAAAACAAGTGCTGCCGGAGAACGCACGAGCCCCATTTTGATATGGGCAGAGGCTTCTTTATCGGAGTCTCCGACCGACAGGCGGTAAGGGGTGAACGATTTAAGCAGGGTTGTTTTATAAAGCATAACACCATTTGGCGTTTTTTCAAAAGACAGGGTATCAAACGGGAGCTTGTCGTTCGCTGTATAGTACAGCGGGACAGGCTGGAGAAACAAGGCACTGAGAGTTCCTAATCCTACCGTTGCAGGCGATCTATGCAGCTTAATATCTTGATTCATATAATTGAGTTGAGTTGGACGGGTGCACGAGAGCAGGACAAACAGAAATAAAAAAATTTGCATGGTTCTTTCAACTTTCATTTCGGGGAGATTATTTTATTCGTCTATCATTAAATAAATTTTCTATGTATGATTTAGGTTTAAATATAAATGCGGGCTACCGTCTATCGCCCCACTACTACGCGCTTTCGGAAAAGCGTTAACCCGCCCCCGGTATCGTACACTTCAAACCAAACTACATAATAACCCACGCGTGCACGTGAGCCGTCATCCTGGTCGCCATCCCATCGGAAGAAACCTTCGTAGGCTAGTGTCTCATTATTGGCTACGGTCTTTATCAACCGCCCGTCCACATCCAAAATTTTTATGTTGGCGGCCAAACCGCTTTGGTCAAACTTGTAATTGATTTTGGAAAAATCCTGACCGGGCGCAGCAGGAGAAAAAATTTCAGGCTCCACGGTTACAGCATGGTCATTGAATTTAGAGTCGGGCCGGGCATTAGAATTAACATACCCCGGGGTGGCAAAACCAGCCGAAGAAGCGGCCGATTTCCAATTGCCGGCTTCGTTTGTTTTTTCGGTAAACGAAATGCGTTCCAACGAAACGCCTTCTTTGTCTTTCAAAAAAGAAGAGTGCATTTTTTCCGTGTAGGCAAAATGATCGACCACCAAGCCCTGATTCGTTACCACCGCAGCCGTTCCGGCCTGATCGGGCAAACTGGGCAAAGAGGTAGTAAATAAAAATCTTTGATTGGCATTAGGGTAATGCGAGGCTAAAGTAGCTACGCTGGAAGTGAGAGCCAGATACCCGGCCGGAGGCAAAATGAAATCGAAAATTGCGATGACTTTAGGTTTAACAGCAGCCCCCGATTCGTAATTGGCCAATGCCCAGTCTTTCAGATTTAAATACTTGGGCGATTGATTATAAATTTCAACGAAATCAACACCGCCCGATCGGGGATTGAAAAGCACTTCGTTGATCACTACATCTAAACTGTCAGCTAGTTCAGGCAGCGCAAACGACAGCCGGCTAAACTCAGGTTGTATTATATTGCCACTGCAGTCGGCCAGATTAGAAATGCTGGCAGTGTAGAGTTGGCGTGGCAACAAGGCAGCATTGAGTTGAACAGAGAGCTGCGTGAGGGCGGCATTGCCAAATCCTATCTTTTGAATACTCACGGCTGGCGAAAAAGAAACGGATACTTGCGACAAATCTTTTTCCAATGTTTCGTTAAAATTTAAATTGATTTGGGTGGCACTGATGGCGGCCACCGAAACCAATAGAGGTCCGGTTAAATCAGGCTTGTTGGCATATACCGAATTTTGCCTTCCGGGCGTTCCGCCCGTGGCATCTTCGGAGGCCGTCCAATTGTCTAAGCCGCTACAGAGGTTGTTAACATCAATAATTTCGAGCGACCACCCACCTTGCTGTTTGTCGGTGTCGTGATACCAGTCGAGCGTGTAAGTAACGGAATCAATAGTTTGGTTGCCGGGTGCGCGTAAGGTCAGGTTATCTCCGTTGTCGTTGAGTGTAGGAAAATTAGAAACGCCCAGCACATTTCCGTATTGAGAAAACAGGCTTTTGTTTGCCGAAGCGCATACAATCCAATATTGACCCGGCAAAATAACCTGACTGGGAAAAGTAGCGGTAGAAACCCCGTCCGAAAATTTCCACCCACTCAGGTTAAACGGGCTGTTGCTCCGGTTGTAAATCTCCACGTATTCTTGTGTGGGCAAACTCACTTGCGGGTTGGGGTCGGCAAAAATTTCGGAAATGATAATGTCTTTGCTGTGGGGAGGCACGGCTACAAAAAACACAAAAGGAAAATTAACCGGAACCATTTCATTGCCCGCCAGATCTTTTACATGAGAAACGGTTAGTTGGGTTTGGATTCCGTTTTGAAAGTTAGTTGAAAAGGAAAGCAGTACTGTTTTTCCGTCTGGCTGAAGGCTTGCCGAACCCGGAGAACCTATGGATAGATTAGCCATATAGTTGCCGATTGTTTCGGCCGAGAGTTTATCAATAGCTTCGGAAAAAACAACCGACAAGGAGTTGGCGGAAATTACCAGTACGCTGCTAATGGCAGGCGGGGTGCGATCGACCAGCAAGGGTCCGGCATAGAAATCATTATAATAAAATTTTGTGGCGTTGCTGGCAGTGTAACTACAGCGTATGCCAAAGTAGGCGGAAGAGGTAATGCCCGTATCGGTTGCGCTGGCATCAAGGATAAAGTTGGTGCCGCCCGTATAGTCTACAAACAATTTCCACAAGCCGGTGCTGTCGCGCGTAACCTTTACCCGCACAGCAAAGGAGTTGGCAATTTTTCCGTTGGCAGCCCGGCACACCGAAACCGGAAGAGCGGATCCATTCTGCCGAAACAGTTCAATGGCATCGTTATTCAGCTTCTCACCAAACTGAAGAAAGTATCCGTTCAGGGATTGCGTCAGATCGCTTTGGTCGCTCGCCAGGTAAAGCCGGCCGTAATTACTTTCGGATGGCGAAAAACTTTGTTTAACATAAGCTTGCCACTCATAGTTGCCTAAGGAGGGAGCCACGAATGCGGTAGATAAATACGAAGTGCCAAAACCGGAACTGTTTAGTTGCAACTGGCCGGAGGAGTTAACGATAAATTGTGAGGACGAACCCGACCAGACCGGATTATTGATATACTCACCGGCAGAAAAAATTTCAGAAGTCTGCCCGAAACAAACGGTTGTTAATATCAAAAACAAAAAAAGGAAGTTTGTTTTCTTCATAGTGTCTTATCAAAAATACTATTTTTGCCGCTCACTAATTCTATATTAAAAATGAAACTGGCCATTGTAGGCGCTACTGGTTTAGTAGGCCAAGAAGTTCTGAAAGTAATAGAAGAACGCAACCTCGAGTTTGACGAATTATATCTGGTGGCTTCGGCCAAATCAGTAGGGCAAAAAGTAAAATTTAAGGGGAAGGAATACACCATTAAAAGTATAGAAGAAGGATGTGCACTGGCACCCGATGTGGCCATTTTTTCGGCCGGTGGCGGCACTTCGCTGGAATGGGCTCCCAAATATGCCGAGAAAGGAACGATTGTGATAGACAACTCCTCGGCCTGGCGGATGGACCCCACCAAAAAACTGATCGTGCCCGAAATAAACGGTCACGTATTGAAAATTGACGACCGCATCATTGCCAACCCCAATTGCTCTACCATACAAATGGTAATGGCACTGGCTCCGCTTCATGTAAAGTACAAGATTAAACGCATTGTGGTTTCCACCTACCAGTCGGTAACGGGTACCGGTAAAGATGCCGTGCAGCAGATGATGGAAGAACGGCAAGGCGTAGCCAACGGAATAAAAGTATATCCGCACCGCATTGATATGAACGCACTGCCCCACATAGATTCGTTTTTAGATAACGGCTACACCAAAGAAGAAATGAAGATGGTGAACGAAACCCGGAAAATTTTAGAAGATGATACTATTGGAGTAACGTCTACCACGGTGCGGATCCCTGCCATTGGCGGCCACTCGGAAGCAGTGAATGTTGAGTTTCATAAAGACTTTGATTTGAAAGAGGTGCGCGAGCGGCTCGAACAAACCCCCGGAGTGGTGGTACAAGATGATGTAAAAAACAACGTCTATCCTATGCCGATCCACTCGCACGGAAAAGATGAAGTTTTTGTGGGCAGGTTGAGGCGTGATGAATCGCAACCGAAAACACTTAATATGTGGATTGTGAGCGATAACCTGCGCAAAGGGGCGGCTACCAATGCCGTGCAGATAGCCGAGTTTTTGATGGAGAAAAGCTTAGTGGCCGGCTAATTTTCATACTCGCCATTAAAAGGATTATCTTCGCCTCACTAAACAAACAATACGTATGAATTTTAGAAAATATATCCCGTGGATTGTCATTGCTCTGGTTGTTCTCTGGGCGATCAGCAAATACAACGGCATTGTCGGAAAAGACCAGACAGTAAAAAAGACTTGGGGAAATGTGGAATCTGATTACCAACGCAGAACAGACCTGATACCCAATCTGGTAAATACGGTAAAAGGCTATGCCAACTTTGAAAAAGAAACACTCACCAAAGTAATCGAAGCCCGGGCCAGCGCTACACAGGTAAAAATAGATCCCACCAACCTCACCCCCGAAAAATTAGCGGAGTTTCAGCAAGCACAGGGTGGGTTGAGCCAAGCCTTGGGCAGGCTGATGGTAGTGGCCGAAAAATACCCTGATCTAAAGGCTAACCAAAACTTTTTAGACCTGCAGGCACAACTTGAAGGAACCGAGAATCGCATTAATGTTTCGCGCCAGCGGTTTAACGATGCCGTGAGCGACTACAACACCACTATTGTTGGGTTTCCCGGCAATTTGATAGCCATGATAGGCGGATTTAAGGAAAAAGGATTTTTCCAGGCACAAGCCGGAGCCGATAAAGCCCCCGAAGTAAAATTTTAATTGACGATAAATTGAAATAAAAACACCCGAGAACTCCGGGTGTTTTTATTTTTGTGAAAACCTGCCACATGCATCGCTCTGGTTTTGTCAGCATCATCGGTAAGCCCAATGTGGGCAAGAGTAGTTTGATGAACAAACTGGTGGGCGAGAGCCTATCTATTATTACGGCTAAGGCACAAACTACCCGCCACCGCATCATGGGTATTTTGAATGGGGAAGATTTTCAAATTGTATATTCAGATACGCCCGGGCTGCTCGAACCAAAATACGAGTTGCACGAAGCTATGATGAACTATGTAAAAGTATCGCTCGAAGATGCGGATGTAGTCTTGCTGATTGTAGAGTTGAGCGAAAAGTGGGATGAAAACCTGTTTGCCCGGTTTCAGAAAATTCAAACCCCGGTTATTTTACTCATCAATAAAATAGATCTGGCCAAAGGCTCACAGGTGCAAGACAAAACCGAGTACTGGAAAAACCTTATTCAAGCTAAAGAAATCATTCCGGTTTCGGCTAAGACGGGCGAGAACCTAAATCAGGTATTAGCCGTCATTAAAAATTATTTACCAGAACATCCGGGCTTCTACCCCAAAGATGAACTGACCGACCGCAGCGAACGCTTTTTTGCTTCGGAGATAATCCGCGAAAAAATATTTCTCCTGTACGACCAAGAAATCCCCTATAGCTGCGAAGTAGCTATTGAGTCATTTAAAGACGAAGAAACCATCATCCGCATCCGGGCTACGATCTTTGTAGAACGCGATTCGCAGAAAGGCATTTTGATTGGCAAAGGCGGAAGTTCATTAAAAAAAGTGGGCACTGCAGCAAGACTTGATTTAGAATCATTTTTTGGAAAGAAAATTTTTTTAGAAACCCACGTAAAGGTATCGGCCAATTGGCGCAAGCAAAAACTAAGATTAAAACAATTCGGCTACGAAAATTAGCTTTAGCCGATTACCCGGTGTTGCGTTACCTTTGCACCCGTAAAAAAATAAGTTCCACCGGCTAAATAGAAATGGCAAACATCGTAGCAATAGTTGGCAGGCCCAACGTAGGTAAATCCACCCTCTTTAACCGGCTGGTAGAGCAACGCCAGGCTATTATGGATGATATGCCCGGGGTAACGCGCGATCGGCACTATGGCTATGCCGAGTGGACTGGAAAGTTTTTTACGGTAATTGATACGGGGGGCTATGTTACCGGCTCAGACGACAAATTTGAATCGCAGATACGAAAACAAGTAGAGCTGGCTTTGGATGAATGTGCTGCCGTTATTTTTATGGTAGATTGCCAGCAGGGTCTTACCGGCTACGACAAAGAATTTGCCAACCTCATTCGCAGATCAAAAAAACCGGTGTTCATTGCTGCCAACAAAGTAGATACGCCCAACAAAACAGCCGAAGCATCTGAGTTTTATGAGCTTGGCATGGGCGAAATATATCCCCTGTCGGCCGAGAACGGATCGGGCACAGGCGAACTGCTCGATGCTTTGGTTAAAACATTTCCATCCGAGGGAGTAAAAGACCCCTATGCGGGTATTCCTAAAATTGCTATTCTGGGTAGGCCCAACGTAGGGAAGTCTTCATTGCTTAATGTTCTTCTTGGCTCGGAGCGCAGTATTGTTACCGATGAAGCCGGCACCACGCGCGATGCCATCCACTCGCACTATAAAATGTACGGAAAGGATTTTATTTTGATTGATACGGCCGGCATCCGAAAAAAAAGCAAAGTGGTGGAAGATGTAGAGTTTTATTCGGTGCTTCGTTCGCTCCGGGCTTTGGAAGAAAGCGATATATGTATTATTGTTATTGATGCCGAGCGGGGGCTGGAGTCGCAGGATGTAAACATCATCAGCCTGGCACAAAAGCAGGGTAAGGGTATGGTAATTATGGTAAATAAGTGGGATTTGATTGAGAAAGACAGTAAAACAGCCGATAAACTGAAAAAAGAAATGCTCAGCAAAATAGCCCCCATTAGCTACATTCCTTTTGTTTTTGCCTCCGTCCTAACCAAACAACGCATTTTTCAAGTGATTGAGAAGGCCGTGGAGGCATATCAAAATAAAACTAAAAAAATACCCACGTCAGCCCTGAATGAAGCTCTTCTTCCCGAAATTAGCCATTATCCGCCCCCGGCTATAAAGGGCAAACTAATCCAGATAAAATACATTACGCAGGTGTCTGCTAAAACCCCATCTTTTGCATTTTTTTGTAATCTGCCCCAATATATCCAGGAGTCGTACCAACGTTTTTTGGAAAACCGGCTGAGAGAAAAATTTGATTTTGAAGGCACTCCGATTCGTTTGTTTTTCAGAAAAAAATAACTGGTAACGGTTGCGCCCGTCTTTAGTAGCTCTTTTTAATGCTATTTGATGAGAAAACTCATATTTTTTTTGATTTCTTGATTTAAAATCAAACTCTACACTTATATTTGCGGGCAAATTTATAACCTGTAAACAACTATGAAAAAATTGTTCGCAATGATGATGGTAGCCGCTTTTGCTGTAGCATTTACTGCTTGTGGCAATAAGGCTAAAGAAGAAGCTGCTGCTAAAGCAAAGGCTGATTCTGTTGCCGCTGCTGCTAAAGCTGACTCCATTAAGAAAGTTGAAGAGGCTGCTGCCGCTAAGGCAAAAGCTAAAGCTGATTCTGTTGCAAAAGCAGATTCAGTAGCTAAAGCCGCTTCAGCAAAAAAGAAGAAGTAATCTCTAATAAAAAGAGATTTTCCCGGGAAGGCTTTAGAAAAACTAAAGCCTTTTTCTTTTTATGCCGCTGGAAGAAATAAGACAAACCCTAACCCATCATGTGCCCCCTTCGGCAATTGATTACTGCCTCTCTTTATGGCAAGAATCAGGCTTTATTTTTAAACTCAGAAAAAACCGCTTATCCAAGGTGGGCGATTTTACCTGCGGCACGAACAGACGACCGCGCATTACGGTGAATGACAACCTAACCCCCCACTTATTTCTGATGACCTACGTGCATGAGGTAGCCCACCTACGGGTACATATCCAACAAGGATATAAAGCCGAAGCCCACGGAGCCGAATGGAAACAAACCTTTCAACGCTTACTGTTGCCTTTGCTCAATCCCGTCCATTTTCCGGAGCCTTTGTTGAGTGGTTTGAAAGCACACATGCAAAATCCTTTAGCCTCCAGTTTTTCTGATCCTGAACTTACGCGTCTTTTTCGTGCGTTAGATAAGAAAAAACAACCGGCTACACTGCTCTCTCAGGTGCCGGAGGGAAGTATATTTCAGTTGCAGGGCAAATGGTTTACCAAAGGAAAGCTGCGCAGAACGCGTGTTTTGTGCCGGGAGGTAAAATCGAGCCGACAATACTTAGTGCCAGCCGATATGGAGATTGGCAGTGCACAACTATCTTTGCTATAGATTAAAATTTAGAGTTCGGAATAAAATCAGGCCGATGTATTAATGGCCTTACGCACGCTGCCCCATTTTTTCAGCAGAAGGATCGCCTTCGATTCGGCCACTCCGAGTTCATCCATAATCATACGGACACCCCGGTTAACCAATTTGGTATTGGTTAATTTCATATCTACCATTTTATTTCCTTTTACCCGACCCAGTTGTACCATAACGGATGTAGAGATCATGTTCAGCACAAGTTTTTGTGCAGTGCCGGCTTTCATTCGCGTGCTGCCGGTTACAAATTCAGAACCTACGACTACCTCTATAGGATGATTAACAGAGGCTGCCAACTCCGAATTTTTATTGCAGGTAATGCAGCCAGTAGTAATTCCTTTTTGGCGAGCCTTTTTTACGCCACCTAGTACATAAGGGGTTCGTCCGGAGGCAGCAATGCCAATCAACACATCGGTTTTATTGATTTTATGTTTTAGTAAATCTTTCCAAGCCTGGATATAACTATCCTCAGCATTTTCTACTGCTTTACGGATAGCTTTATCGCCACCGGCTATCAGCCCGATTACTTGGGTGTGGGGCATTCCATAAGTAGGAGGGATTTCGGAAGCATCTAATATGCCGAGCCGTCCGCTCGTGCCAGCCCCGATGTAAAATAGGCGTCCGCCTTTTTTCATTTTTTCTACAATGGATTTTACCAATGCTTCAATTTGAGGAATTGATTTTTTTATAGTGAGAGGAACAGAAGCATCTTCGCGATTGATGTTAACTAACAACTGGCGCACCGTCATCGCCTCCAGGTTATTGTAATGCGATGGCGATTCAGTATAGCTCCCCTTTGGCGGCCTCATAGATCGCGTTGATGAAACAACGTAAGCCCGGCAATGGGCCCTTCTAGAATATTTTTAACCGTAATGCCTTTATCGTTGGCCACTTGCCTTACTACATCGCTGAAATAAAACCCGATGGAGCCCACAAAATGTACTTTCAGATTTTGATACCCCTCGTATTTCATCACCGTATTTTCAAAAAAATCGGAAAAGCTTTGATAGGCTAACCGGTAGCAATACGGATCTTTTAAGTGCTGAAAGATAAATTTGGCAAAACTGGCCAGAAAGGCACCGGGTTTTTCTTGTTGATATACTTTTTCCAACACCTCTTCGCGTGTAAATGGAAAGCGGGCTTTAAACTGAGCCGCCAATTCTTGAGGCATTTGCTCGCGAAAGTAATCAAAGATCAGGCGCTTGCCCATATAGGTGCCCGATCCTTCATCCGCTAAAATCCACCCCAGGTTGGCCACATTGCCGGTAATCTTTTCGCCATCATAAAGACAAGAGTTTGAGCCGGTTCCTAAGATACAGGCAATGCCGGGTTCATGGCCGCACAGAGCCCGGGCAGCGGCCAGCAGATCCCAGCCTACCTCAATTGATGCTTGCGGAAAATACTTAATAAAAACACCGTGGATGCTCTTTACGTTTTTCTCGGAAGATACCCCCGTGCCATAATAAAATATTTTAGTTACATCTTCGGTAGCCAGCGGAAGCAGCGTTTCGTGAATGATGTTTTGCAAATGACCCAGCGGCTGGTAATAAGGATTAAACCCTACGCTATTGGCTTGATTAATTTTTCCGTCTTTGGTTAAAAACCGCCAGTCTATTTTAGAGCCACCACTGTCTGCAATAATGATCATGTAAAAATTATTTTTTTGGCAAGTTACAATGCTTCGCCTTTAAAGTTTGCATATTTACTTACTTTCAAAAGAAAAAGTAATGCGATTTTTCATTTGGATTTTCTTTTTGACCGGAACGTTGTCTGCTCAGCCAGCGGTGATGGTCTTTTTGCATCCTCGCAGCGATAAACCGGAAACCCCGAATGAGCAACTTAACGAACGGATAAAAGATCATCGGGCCAATCTTCAAAAGATGGCTAACGAAGGTAAGCTTTTGGTAAATGGTTCATTTGATGGCGGTGGTGGTATTCTTATTTTTAATTCTAATTCTGCCGATGAAGTAGATAAATGGCTAAAGACCGATCCGGCCATTCGCTCTAACCAATGGAGAATAGAAATTCTTCCGTACCAACCCCGGTACGGAAAGCCGCAGGCACCCTCCCTACCGCACAAGGTGGTATCGTATCAATGGGTGCGCTTTACTTCATACATCGCCAAGTTTAATGTAAACGATCTGCCCCAGCTGATGCAGCAGCATGATGAATATCTGAGTTTACTAAAAAAGTCGGGCAACGTGGTGGCCGAAGGTATCTTCAACGATACCGATGGTGGAGTGCTTGTTATGAAAGGCGATCTCGACCCGGCCGTAATAGAATCAGACCCCGCAGTACGGGCCGGCCTTTTGGAATTTGAAATAAAAAAATTGATTTTAGCTAAAGGTGCTTTTGGCGAAAAATAAACTTTATTCAGTTACCACCACAGCTAATTTATTGCCTGCGGCATTAACAGCCAACCGGGTAATCCCTTTAAGAAATTCCTGCCCTGATTTTACCTCTACCTCGCCCCAGCGGTTGTCTTTAGCCGGGTTGATCCAAAAAAGTTTGGTGCCGTCACTCATTACTATTTTTCCGTCCGGGGTCCAGCACAAGTCTTCCCGTCCGGGCAGTGTTTTTGTCAGCTCTGTTATTCTTTTTGTTGACGTATTAAATTTTTTGATGATCCAATTTGAGCCTGAAGATTTTTGCACAAAACTGATTTCGGTTTCATGCGGTACCCGGTGTAACGACCTCCCGATATTTTCGGCCATGATGGTATCGTGCCGGGTAGGCAATTGCAGAAAGTGTAACGTGTTGGGGAGGTTGTCTTTGCCCAGCACAAAAAGGGCTACATGGCTGTTGTCGGCCCAGGCATGATAGCCTACCGTGAGGTTGTTAATAATCACCATTGGGCTGCCGCCCTCCACCGGGTACTTGCCTAAATCTTGTGCCCCGTTGTCGCGCTGAATAATGCACGAAATGTATTGGTGGTCCGGGGTAAGGGTGGGCGAATATTCGCGTTCGTGTGTTTGGGTAAGGAGTTTGGTTTCAGCATTTATAAAATGATACGATTTAATTTCGGCCCGGCTGCTGTCGTTAAATGAGGTGTAATAAAGCAGTGGCTGATCGGCATGAAAAAAAGGCTGGTTATCGTAGCCCTTGTGTTGGGTAATATTTTTTGGATTGGAAATAGAAATTTTATGAGAACTTACCCGGAGATCAAATAAAAAGATTTCCGATCCGCCTTGGGCTTTTCCGAAGAGCGCACTCAGGAAAAGAAAAATAGAAAGACACCATTTCATGGCTGTTGATTTCATGTTAAATTAAGTATTATTTCCGAATGAAAAGAATTGAAATGGCAGCCATACTTTCCCGTTGTGTTTTAAAATGCAGATACCGGACACCTCAAACGAATGATGAAATGAAGTTGTTTGAAATTCCTGCCAGGCCGGGTAAAACATCTCTTTTTTTAAATCGCGGAAAGCCACCGTCAGGTGTGGGCGAAAAGGCAATTCGCGATAGTGTGCGTTAAACAAGTTCAATTCTATTTTACAGAACCGGTGCAACTGATATTGTAATTTTTTAAGGGGCTCGTTTTCGGGCACATCTATAAAAATTACGCGAGGCTCAAACGCACCAAACGCGGAAAGAGTCAGGATAAATGGTGGCTGATTTTTACAAAATTTATCGATCGACCGGCAGAGAGTGTCTTCTTTTTTTTCTTTCCACCAAAATGGCATGTGCAGGGTAATGTGCGGAGGAGAGCGCAAAGCAGCCCGGCAGTTAAATTTGTTTCCTATGTATTCTTTAATGGTTTGTATCTCGTCAAACACGGGAGAAGGAGGAATAATTGCCAAAAAATATTTTTCGATATCATCCGGAGGTATTTTTTTCATTACAAATGGGAATGGAGTACTCTTTTCAGCGCACAAACAACCTGTGTAATTTAATCGTATTTTATAGATGAAGGGTAATTTTTATTTAGGTTACCTTTGATTACTATGGAAGGATACGATCTGATCATCATTGGGGCCGGCCCGATTGGGCTTGCGTGCGGCATTGAAGCAAAGAAAGCCAACCTAAATTATGTGATTATTGAAAAAGGCTGTTTGGTAAACTCGCTCTACAACTACCCAATGAACATGACCTTTTTTTCTACTTCCGAACGGTTGGAGATAGGAGACGTTCCGTTTGTATCGAATAACGCTAAGCCTGCCCGTATCGAGGCACTGGAATATTACCGGAGGGTGTGTTTAAGTTGGGATCTGAATGTGCAATTGTATGAAGAGGTAAAGCAGGCTAAACTTTCTACTATGGGCAGTTTTTCGGTTACCACTACCAAAGGAAAATACTCGGCACGCGCCATAGTGCTGGCCTTGGGTTTTTTCGACCGCCCGTTTCTGCTGCACGTGCCGGGCGAAGAATTACCCAAAGTAAAACACTATTATGATGAACCCCATCCTTACTTTAAACAGAAAGTAGCCATTATCGGGGCTGCCAACTCAGCGGTAGATGTGGCTTTAGAAACATGGCGCAAAGGAGCCGAAGTTACGCTGGTAGTGCGCGAGCCGGCATTGAGCGAAAGCGTAAAATATTGGGCAAAACCCGACATTGAAAACCGAATAAAAGAAGGCTCCATCAAAGCATTTTTTAATTCAGCCGTTACCCACATTACCGAAACCCATCTTGAAATAAAAACCCCGGAAGGGCCCCTCAAAATTCAAAACGATTTTGTACTGGCCATGACGGGCTACGAACCCCCATTTGCCCTGATGAAATCTATGGGCATTCATTTTCAAGACGATGCGTTTCATACGCCCGTTTACAATGAAAGGACGATGGAAACAAATGTATCGGGCCTTTATCTGGCTGGAGTTGTATGTGGAGGACTGAAAACCAATAAGTGGTTTATTGAAAACTCACGCGACCATGCCCGGCTGATTATCCAAGATTTAATTACCTGAGAGATTACCGGTATTTGCTTAATCGAGTCTGGCTCACTACTTCGCTCAGCACAAATTTTCCGCACGAATCAGCAAAAACGATTTGAGGACTTTTTTGCCACGTAGCACAAGTACTCATGCCTTGGGCCATATAATGACACTTCCAGGGAAGAGAGGCATCCGGCACAACTGATTTAATCTGATAGTAAGAAGATTTTTCGCAATCGCACCCGGCCAGAATCAGAAGAAAAAAAAGAAGAAATGATTTCATGCTTTGAATATCGCCCATGAGTACGATTGAGTGCAACAAGGTAATTGAGGGAAATCCTTTTTTCGGCCAACTGACAATGAAAGGGATGAGATGCCGCTCCCCCCAGTGAATGGTTCTATAAATGAATAGATACCGTACTGTTTTTTTTTTGATAAAACGATGGGGAGGCACAATAGCCGCTACGCCTTTCCGTTCCAAATAATTACCTGATATTTGACCTGTGAAGTTTCGTTTCATTTTTTATTTTCTATCCATACTAATGGTAGGATGCTCGATCGAGCAGAACACCATTACCAGCAGCATTTTCCATAATATGACAGCCCGCTTTAACGGTTACTTCTATGCCAAAGAAGGTGCCCGCGAGGTAGAGAAACTGATCCTGAAAAGTTTGGATGACGACCACAATAAAATCTTATTAATTTACCCCCGATGGGATACCGTACTGGCCAAAACGTATAAAAAAAATACAGACGAGATTATAAAAATGGCCAGCATCTCCATCCAGCGCCACCCCAACAGCCGGTGGGTAGATGATGATTACCTGATGGTGGGGCTGGCTCGGCTCTATGCCTGCGATTGGCAAAATGCGATCCTTACCTTTAAGTATGTAAATACAAAAAGCCACGACATCCACCTGCGCCACACCGCGCTGCTCAACCTGGCCCGCACCTTTACCGAAATGAAAGACTTCGACCGGGCCGAAGAAACTTTTCGTTTTTTAGAAAAAGAAAAACTGAACCGGGCGAATCAAAAAAAATTATATCTCGAAAAAGCCAACTACTACCAGATACGCGAAGACTATAATAACATGGTGCAAAACCTGTCGAAAGCAGATACGTTGCTTACCCGCCAAGACCGCAAAGGACGTATCTATTTTATTCTCGGGCAGGTATACCAGAAACTGGGCTTTAACTCTGAAGCGTATAATTTCTATAAGAAATGCTTAGCCACCAACCCCGATTATGAAATTGATTTTTATGCCCGCCTCAATATGGCGCAAGTAACCCAGCTCGATAACCAGCGCGATATTAAACTGGTGCGCAAGCAGTTTTCTAAAATGCTAAAAGACACGAAGAATGCTGACTTCAAAGACAAAATCTATTTTGAGTTGGGCGAGTTTGAAAGGAAACAGAATAACCTGAAGGAAGCCGTGCAAGAATATAAGTTGGCAGCCCATGCCGGCAAAAACAAACGCATTAAAGGCATGGCGTACTTGCGCATCGGGCAAATTAATTTCGATTCTTTGAAACAGTACAAACCGGCCAAACTGTATTACGACAGTGCCGTAACTTCTCTGCCTCCCGATTTTGAAAATCTGGCTTCCATAAAAAAACGCCAGAGTGTGCTGGGCGAATTTGTAAAATATACTGAAACGATTATCGTAAACGATAGCTTGTTGTTTTATGCCTCGCTGGATACCGCCAAAATACGCCACCGGTTAGATTCAATTTGGGCTACGAATAAAAAAGAGATCACCGCCAAAAAGAAAAAGAAGAAAAAAATAACAGAAGATACCGACTCCGGTGGAGGCTCGGCCTTTAGCAGCACCACGGCTTCCAGCGACCCCAATTCAAGTGGTTGGTATTTTGGTAGCTCCGATCTGGTAGCCACCGGCCAAAACGAATTTCATCGCGTGTGGGGGTCTATCGTGTTAGAAGATAACTGGCGCAGATCGAGCCGCTCAGCAGCCGCATCAGACCCCACGGCAGTAGCGGCACAACTGCCCGATAAAGTACCGGAAGCCGTAAAGCCGGAAAAAAAAGAAGCTAAGGCAGATCCTGTAAAAATACTAATAGCCCAGCTCCCTAAAACGGAGGCACAGCGCAATGAGGCATTGGCCAAAATAGAAGATGCCTACTACCACTTGGGCGACTTATACTACTTTAACCTGAACGAAAAAGACAACGCCTCCCGATCGTACGAAAAATTGATTGCCCGGTTTCCGGCTTCTGAGCGTATGGCCGAAGTATTGTATAAACTTTACCTTATTCATAAAGAAAAAAATGACGGACGGGCCGAGGGGTATGCCGCTCGTCTGCAAAAAGAATTTCCTACCTCTACTTTTGCCCGGGTTTTGGTAAACCCCGATTATATTAAAGAAACCACGGCACTGGCCGAAAAACAAAAGCTGATGTACAAAGAAGCCTACAAGCTTTATCAGGATAATAATTTAAAGCCAGCCATGGAGGGTGTAACCGAGGCCCTTGCGGCAGGCGAGAGTTCGTTTACTTCACAACTCGATTTATTGCGGGTATTGATTATGGCCCGCACAGAAGATGTGAGCCGCTACCAATATGAGCTAAGTGAGTTTATTAAAAAATATCCTAAAGACCCGTTAAAGAAATATGCCGAGCAATTAGCAAGAGCCTCAAAAGATTTTGTGGTAAAAATGGAGAAAGCCAAAGGCATAAAATTTATAGCCGATGCCAAGGCGCCTCATCTCTTTGTGGTGGTGTATAGCTCGGCCGAGCGGATAACCGGTCCGGTGGTAGATGCGCTGGAAAAATTTAATGCTGATGAATATACTAAGCTAAAACTAACCACCAGCAACGTAGGGCTGAATGATAATACGCTTACTCTGTGTTCGGAATTTCCGAATAAAGAAACGGCTCTGGGCTATTATTATAAGTTTATAACCCAACAGCAAAAAAGCAAACCCTTTTCTAATTACAAATTCTATAATTTTGTCATCAGCAAAGACAACTTCCAGATTTTATACCGAAACAAAGCGTTGGATGAGTACCTCACCTTCTTCGACAAAAACTATCAAAAGTAACCACGGCTGATTCAAATCAAAGATTGCATTAGATCTGAATTTCCAGATTTTTTTTACGATAGCTCACTCAACGAACGAAAGGGCTGATAGTCTTAAAATAGTTGTAAGGCCAAACCAAAAATATTACTTTAGATAACTCATTACGAAAGAAATCAAGAACGCGATTATGAAAGAATGTTCGGCTTAGAACAGTATACGAAATATGACAATCCGATTGAGGGGGAATTTGCTGAAAGGAGAATTGTTACAGCAGCGTGAGGGTTTTTTATGTGAAATGGATTTGATAGAAGTGAGTTATGTTGTATGAGCAAGAGTTGTCGATGGCAGAACAAACAAAAGGATTTACTTTTGGTTGAGAATTTTAAATAAAATTTTTCTGAAATAGTTGCCATAATTTTTACTCCACCTTATTGCATATTTTGAAACACAAGGCGAAAAACGTTAAAGCAGTTGGGGCATGAAGCCGTTGATGAATCTCCTTTTTGCAACCATAAGTAAACCCTTTGCTGCAGTGATAGGATTCTTGAGTATTTTCTACTTGGCGGTTGGTTTGAGATGCAGTTATCACAATTCAGCTTTAAATGTTACCCTTTTTGACAAGCCGTTGGGTGTAATTAAATCGTATGCTCAAGGCAAATGGAAACTACAAAAGGTTACTGGTGGTTTGGCGGGAAAGACATATCCTTCCACAAATAATGCCTACATGATTATCAATGAAGATCACATAACGATCGGTGATAATACAGGTATTCAAGTTGACATGGTGATAGTTTGGCGAAGGGCCAAAGATATATTCAATGACTCAACATACCTTCTGTCCTACAGGGCGCATCGACTTTATGCATTCTCGTTTTATCTTATTGTAAGCAGCATTCAAAATAATGATTTGGTTCTAATTGATAATGCCTATGATCCATTTTACTACTACTACTCTCGCAAATAACCAACATTACGAAAACATCCAACTGGGCACACCCCTCGCCTTTGGCGTTGCGCGTGGGATTGAGGGTGGTTCACAAACAAAGCAAAGGGAACCGCGGCAAATAAAACTTATCATGGCACAAGGGTGACGCTTGCAATTTTTTTCATCTTAACAGAAATTCATTGTAAATTGATATCTAAATACAACACATGAAAAGGCTAATGTTTATTTCAATCATTTTGTACTGCTGCTCAAAAGATAGCACAACTCAAAGCCAATATAATCAGTTTCAGGTAGGGGATACCCAACAATTGAAAGTTAATGAGACTCTAAGCTTGTGGACAAAATTTGATCATGTTGTCGAGCAAAGGCTCACTTCGCAAACTTGCTCATTGTATTACGGCCAGCCTCTCTATGTCTATGCCTATTTTGTTTTTCAGAAATCAGGCTCTAAAACTTTTGATACATTGAAACTTCATCGGGTAGGTTGCATCCCAGCAGGCGATTTAAAAATTGGGAACCCAGCAATGGATGTTGAAAGTATCTATGGAATAAAAATTGGTCTTATTGATATAACGGAACGTGATGCGAACATAAAACCCGCCAACTACACGGCTAAAATCTCACTCATCCAAAACTAATTGAATTATGGAATTTTCGCATAGAGGAATGTTTTTTTTTCTCGTTGCGCTTGCTATTGAATTTACAAATGGGGTAAATGCCCAGAATTTTTGCGGAACTCCAATTGGTGCTGACCCGTTGCAAAATGTTTCACAAACTCAGGCAAGAATGGCTGCGAGCCAATGTTATGCGATCAATGTTTTTTCCATCTCGTTAATAAAAGTGATGGTTCTGGAGGACAATCTCAAAGTGTAATTAATACAGTAATGAACAATTTGGCTACAGCGTACAATACACAGAATATAAGTTTCTTGAATTTGGGAAGCGACAACATCAACAACGACAGTTATTATTCAGCAAGTTTTAGTTTTTCAAGTAGTTCGTACCAGAATCTTTATAACCAGCTGGTAGCTACGAATTCAAAAAATAATTCTATAAATATTTATTTACTAGGAGATAACTGCAACCTTAATGGCGGTCAAGCTAGCGGGATACCTGGAAATGCCTGTGTCGTGGGTGGCTCGTACTCTTCTCAGAATGGGTTCCCAAATGCCGGAACATCAGTTCAGCCGTTTGTTTCATCCCTTGTTACTGCTCATGAGGTTGGTCATTGTTTGGGACTTTACCATACTTTTGAAACTTATTTCGGAAGCGAGTTCGTAAATGAGTCTAATTGCACAACTGCGGGTGATTTAGTTTGCGATACACCTGCGGAGTCACCAAATTATAGGTGGGAAGATAATTCAAATTGCCAATGGCTTATTAGCCTAACAGATTCTAATGGGCAGAATTACTCTCCTGATCCACATAACATCATGGGGTATACTAGACCTTCTTGCTTGCAATATATTACAGGTGGGCAAGGGACACGAATAAGATCAGTCCTTGGCTCTAGCTCAACTTTATCAGGACTGATAGCAACCCCTACAATTACGGGACCAACAGTTGTTTGTTCCTCGGCTTACTATGCAGTAAGTCCATCCTGTTCATCGGTCACTTGGTCATCCTCCAACCCCAATGGCCTTTCGGTCAATTCTTCAACAGGTGCGGCCACCCGCGTAAACAATTACAACGGTCAAGTAACAGTTACCGCCACAGTGAGTGGTGGTGGGTGCAGTACCAGTGTCTCCCAAAATGTTTGGGTGGGACAACCAGGCAGCCCGCTTTCGTTGAACAAAAACATCAACAACCCCCCTTTTTGTGTAGGGGCTACGGTCATTGCTTCCATCAATCCTGTTGGGGGTGCCTCTTCCTACTCATGGGTCTCCAACAATCTTTCCATGCTGGAAGCATCAGGATCTTCGACCTACGTGAACCTCCAGGCTATTGCATCGGGCACGTGTACTTTTTCAGTTACGGTTTCCAATACCTGCGCTACAACGGGTAAAAGTTATTTTACTTCCATCCAAGACTGTTCCGGTGGAGGTGGAATGTATATGACCTCATACCCAAACCCATCGTCCACTACCATGACTGTTTCGGTTACGGACAGCCTCTCCAAGGGCAATGAGGGTTTTTTGCCGCAACCATACCAGTTAAGTCTGTTTAATCACTTCGGCAACACTGTTTATTCCGTCCAGTCCGATTTGCGCACGATTCAGCTTCCGGTGGGCAGCCTCCCGCCAGGCATTTACTATCTTAATGTGTTTTACAAGGAGGCCGTGCTTCGCAAACAGGTAGTGATCGAACGATAAACCATTTTATTTAAAACTGTAACTTTTCATTTTATTGATGACACCACTCAAAAAAAAGATTCAATCCCTATTAAAAATCCGCCTGCCGTGGATACCCAAGGCAGTAAAATACCTATGGATTTTTTTTCTCGTCATTTTTTTAGGGTTGCCACTCTATGTGTTTACCGTTAGCATTGATGTGTTCGGTCTGTATGGAGGCATGCCGAGCTTGCGCGAAATTGAAAACCCCGAAAACGATTTATCGTCTGAGATTATTTCGGCCGATGGTGTATCGCTGGGCAGATACTTTCGCTACAACCGCAGCCAGGTGCGCTATGCACAGCTTTCGCCCGAGCTGGTCAATACCCTGCTCATCTCTGAAGATCACCGTTTTTACCAACACTCCGGGTTAGACTTGCCGGCTTACCTCCGGGTAATAAAAGGGCTTGTTACCTTCAGCTCGGCCGGGGGCGGCAGCACACTTACCCAGCAATGTGCCAAAAATTTATTTACCCAAAACACCGATAAAAAATTAGATGGCCCGCTGGCCCGGCTGGGCAAATACCCCAGGCGGTTTATTCAAAAAACAAAAGAATGGATTATCTCGGTTAACCTGGAAGAAAATTTTACCAAAGAAGAAATTATCGCGTTATACCTCAACACATGCGATTTCAGCAGCAATGCCTTTGGCATTAAGGTAGCGGCTGAGACGTATTTTAATAAAAAACCCGATAGCCTGAATTTGCAAGAGTCGGCTATTTTAGTGGGCATGCTGCAGGCACCTTCGTTCTACAACCCCAAACGCAATCCTAACAATGCGCTGAAAAAAAGAAACGAAGTACTGCTAAAAGTTTTTCGTCATGGTTATAAAATCAAAACCCAAAAACAATTTGATTCCATTAAAGCGCTCCCAATTACCCTGAAGTATAGCGTACAAAACCAAAATCAGGGGCTGGCAACTTATTTCCGCACGGTACTACAAAATTATTTATTGAATTATTGCAAAGAAAAAGGTCTTGATTTATATAATGACGGACTGAAAATATATACCACGCTCGACAGCCGTCTTCAAAAATATGCTGAGGAAGCCATGTACGAGCAAATGAAAGTATTGCAAAAGGAATTTTACTCCGAATGGAAAACCCGCAACCGCAACCCGTGGGTTGATGAAGACGGCAAAGAGATTAAAGATTTTCTGGCCAAGCGCATAAAAAAAACAGATGCCTACAAAGCTTATGCAGAAAAGTATGGCGAAAATTCGGATTCACTAAAAATTATGTTGAAGCTAAAAAAGCCGATGACTGTTTTTTCGTACAAAGGCGAGCGCGATACACTGTTCAGCAGTTTTGATTCGCTTAATTACTACGAACGTTTTTTGCAAACCGGTATGATGTCGATGGACCCCATCAGCGGGCACATCAAAGCATGGGTAGGCGGGGTGGACCACAAATATTTTAAGTTCGACCATGTGCGCCAAAGTAAGCGGCAGCCGGGCTCTACCTTTAAACCATTTATCTACGGGCTTGCCATGGAAACAGGGTACTCTCCTTTTTATATGTTGCGCGATATTTCTCCACAGTTTAAAATAAAAGGACAACCGGCCTGGTATCCGGCCAATGCAGCAGGGCCGTCTAAAGGCACCGGCCAGAAGATGACCATCCGCCAGGCCATGGCGCAATCGGTTAACTCCATCACCGCCCAGATGATGCAGGCTCTGGGCGAGGATAATGTGGTAGAGTTTGCTCACCGAGTAGGAATAGAAAGTAAACTGGATGCCGTGCCTTCGCTTTGCCTGGGCACCAGCGATGTATCGTTGTTTGAACTGGTGGGTGCCTACTGCACCTTTGTAAACGGAGGCATCAATACCAAACCGTTTTTTATTACGAGAATAGAAGATAAAAACGGAAACGTAATTGAAAACTTTGTTCCCAAAACCAAGGAAGCGATTAGCGAACAAACAGCCTATAAAATGATATTTATGCTGCGCGGAGGTGTGGAAGAACAAGGTGGCACATCGCAAGGGCTTGATTTGGATTTGCGCAAAGACAATGAGATTGGAGGCAAAACAGGAACCACCAACGATGCCTCAGACGGTTGGTACGTGGGGGTTACGCATGATTTGGTTACCGGCATTTGGGTAGGCGGAGATGAGCGGGCCATCCATTTTCCCTCGTGGAGTTTTGGGCAGGGCGGCAGAACAGCACGGCCCATCTGGGCTAAGTACATGAAAAAAGCGTATGCCGATCAGACCACCGGTATAGTGAAAGGATCTTTTAAACGGCCTTTGTCGGGAGTCGATCTTTCGCTGGATTCCTATAAAGTAAAATCCGATTCCCTTAAAACAAAAGAGCAAGAACCGGAAGATTTCCGAAACTGATTGTAACCCCGTTAATAAAAATTGTTGGGATCTAAAAACCATTCGGTGGGCATGTGGTTAATCATGTCTGTCCACTCATCGCCTCCGGCCACAGGCAAATAAACAGTGGTAGCATACGGCTTGCCTCCTTTAATAGGTGGAAGAAAATACGGACGATGGTTTTCAATGGCATTGAGTACGCGTACATCGGTTTCACCATCTACTGAGCGTACAATGGTACTTTTCAATATCATGCCGTGTTCATTTATTTTTAGTTTAACCAACACTAAATTTTTGTCGGGTACAGTAGCTTGTTGCCCCAACAGCAGCAATAACTTTTTTAATCCACCGGCATAAGTTACCGGTCGCTGAAAATCGGCTGGGTATTGAACCAGATTTTCTAGGCACTGATTCAGCCCGCCAAAAGAACTCCGGTCGAAAGACAAAAGTTCGGCTAAAAAAACCCGGACCGATAAAATAATTTCTTTTTTATGTGGTACGGCTATGGAGTCTTCTCCTTTAAAATAGACGTGTGATAATAACCGGCCTCGTGCGTAAACTTCTTTGTCTGTTATCTGGTTGGTGGCATCCGAATAAACCCAGGTGCCAGATCGCTCGCCATTACGAAATTCACCGGTCATGGTGCCGTGCTTCAGTTTCCAATCAAAAAAATAGTAGTACGGAAAGGTAAACATGCCTGTGCCTCGGGCTACGCTCAACCCCTTTTCGCCATCGGCTAACTGCCAGATTGTAAAATCTTTTCCGTTGTATTCCACAGACGATTTAGTAGCCCCCGATTCATCATACTCGCTCTGAAATCCCGTTAGCTTGCCGTGGTCATAATATCCGTCTCCTATCAGGCGGCCGGCCAGATCGTAATCTTTATAGACCCCGTCAAACACCATATCATACAGATTGAACTGGGCGATTCGTTTAAAAAATGATTTTTCCGGAGTAGTTAATTCATACTTTGAATTGTAGTAAAAGGTAACGGTAGAGCCCGGATCGCTGGCCGGTTGGCTATGCAAAACCCCGGAGATCAACCAGAAGAGAGGAACCACAAAAACTTTTTTCATTCCACAAAATACTTCCCTAAAAGTATCTGAAAAACCCTAAACGTGTAAGGCCGGGATGGAATTATTTTAGCCTGTACTAATTCGGATTTATACCGAACTTGCGCCATGGCTAAATCCGAGCTAATAAAAAATTTATTGACATCCTTGCCTGATTCGCCCGGTGTTTACCGCTATTATAATGAAGAAGATATTTTGATTTACGTAGGCAAGGCCAAGAGTTTAAAGAAAAGAGTAAGTAGTTATTTTAACCGACAATCGCCCTACAACCGGAAAACCGAAAAACTGGTTTCTGAAATTGCCCGGATCGAGTTTACCTTGGCTAATACAGAGTTTGATGCCTTGTTGCTGGAAAATAACCTCATCAAACAAAATCAACCTAAGTACAACATTCTTTTAAAAGATGATAAAACTTTTCCGTACGTCTGTATTTTAAAAGAGCGATTTCCCCGTATTATCTACACCCGTAAATACATACCAAAGCAAGGCGAACACTTTGGGCCGTATAGCAGTGTTGGGGCTATGAAAAATGTACTGGAACTGGTACGGCAGTTATATTCCATACGCACCTGCTCGCTGCTCTTGTCGGAAGAGAATATCCGTGCCAAAAAATTTAAAGTGTGTTTAGAGTACCATATCGGCAATTGCAAAGGACCTTGTGAAGGGCTTCAAAGCGAACCGGATTACCAGGAAGACATAGCTCAAGTTCGCAATGTGCTGAAGGGCGATCTAAACATTGTGAAAAAAATATTGACCCAGCGAATGGAAGAGGCTGCCGGCAAAATGGAATTTGAAAAAGCGGATTTATACAAACATAAGCTGAGCCTTCTTGAAAAATTTCAGGTAAAATCATTAGTGGTAAACCCCAAGCTTACCAATATTGACGTAATCACGATTACCAGTTCGGAAACAGGTGCATTTTTAAACTACCTCCAGGTAAAAGAAGGAGCCATTATTTTTTCAAAAAACATTGAAGTAAAGAAAAAACTGGAGGAGAGCGATCAGGAAATTCTCGACCTTACCGTAGCCGGATTGCGCGAAACATACCGCAGTACGAATCCGGAAGTATATACCAATCTGGCAATGACATTGAAATCAAATGATTTTGAAAATATTGTGCCGCAGATTGGCGACAAGAAAAAACTGGTTGATCTTTCACTTAAGAATGCGCTGTATCTGAAGCGCGGGAAAGAAATAGAAAAAGAGACCCGAAAGACAAAGAAGAACGAAGTGCTTTCCATCCTTCAGCAAAACCTGCGGTTGCTGCAATTTCCTAAAATTATAGAGTGCTTTGATAACTCTAATTTTCAGGGCACTTCGCCCGTGGCCAGCCTGGTGCGCTTTGTTGATGGGAAGCCCGACAAAAAGGGCTATCGCCACTTTAACATTAAAACGGTAGTGGGCCCGGACGATTTTGCCTCGATGAAAGAAGTGGTGGGCCGTAGGTATAAACGTATTATGGAAGAGCAAAGCGAGTACCCCAGCTTAATTATTGTGGACGGAGGGAAAGGCCAACTGAGCCACGCTTGCGAAGCATTGAAAGAATTAGGCCTGTACGGAAAAATTCCGATTGTGGGCATTGCCAAAAAACTAGAAGAGATTTATTACCCGGATGATCCGCTGCCGCTGCTGATTAGTAAAAAATCGCCCGGACTTTTGCTCATTCAACAAATTCGCGATGAGGCACACCGCTTTGCCATCACCTTTCACCGGCTCAAGCGGAGTAAGAATACGTTTCAAACCGAACTGGAAAAAATTCCCGGCATTGGCAAAAAAACAACTGATGCCCTGTTGGCTCATTTTAAGTCGGTAAAGAAAATAAAAGAAGCTAGTTTGGAAGAACTGATAAACGTGGTGGGAAAGAGAAATGCGGAAAAAATTAAAAGTACAGAAAGTATAATACCACCTGATAAGGATTAGTTTTCTATTCTTGACATAACGTTGGCTTCAATGATTTAGGTTGCGACACGTGCTGTAAAAAATACAGCTCACTCAACCCAAGCGACAAATTTTGCTCGATTTCGATTGCATTTAAAGATTAACCTGCTACTAGTGCTGAGGTTAAAATAGTTTTAAGTGCCGTGTTCATATTAAACTCACCGTCTTTAATATCTTGTAACTCCCCGCCAATTAAAATCTTGTTTACTCTAACTTCTCTAGTTCTCGATCAATTTGATTGAGTAAATTGCTTAGTGAATTTGCAATAGGGTTGTAAGTACCACGTAAAAGACCTCTTTGGTTTGAAATTCTTGCGCGAAGAAGGGCTGCGTATTCAGGACTTGTTTTTAGTTCCGTAAAACGTATCGGGTGCATTATTCCCCAGAAAGGCAATGGTACACTCTTGTTGGTGGAGACACCCTCGGCATCATAAGCATCAAAATAAAGTCTGTCAAAATCCCTTAGTTGTTCATAGTCTCTTAAAATAACCAATTCAACAAGGCGAAGTCGGGTAAATGCTTCGTCATATATGCTAATAATATTTAAACGAAGGGTGTCATTCGAAATTATTTCTAAATTGGTGTTTTTCAGTTGTTCGATGGGGCCAACCCTTCCTGAAAAGACAGTGAAAGCATGCGTGTAGGCAAAACATGCATCTAATGAATCACTATAAGGGAGGTTATCTTTAATAACCTTTAACACGATTCTACTGGCGAGAATACTGTTTTCATGCTCGCGAATATTTTTTTTTATCTCTATTAAATCTGCACCGAGAGCCGCTTTAAATTCTTTGAGCACCTCAATTTCTCTCCTTTTATTGTTACGTGTGTTACTCCATTGCTCAAGATTATAGGCAATCAAAATCCCAATGATAACGACAATGACCTCAATTATATATTTAAAAAATTTCTTTAGCATATTGTTTGAATGTAAACTTACAAAGCAATAAAATCAAATTATAATATTTTTGTAACGATCGGTCCAATCTACAAACCACCACAGTAGATACAGTCACGAAACTATTTCCGAAGTGCTTTCTTATTCCACGTGGCTGAACGAAATAAAGAAAGGAACATAAAAATACCAACTGTACATCCCGACATTGCATAATTACGTTTAGTTTGGAGCCGCTTTGTAAAAGAGATGTTGAGTTTGCTTCCGGCTTGATTTTAACCCATATCATGCAATAGAAAATCGATTGGTATGATTGACGAATGAAAATCAACAACCCCTTGGGCAGATTATACATCGCTAATGCAAAATCTGGGTTTATTTTTTCACCCGTTCTTCCATCTGCTTTTTCTCTAAACTGCAGTTAACCCATTCGCTATCTAACTTAGCTTGATATTTTTTGTAAAAGTTGATGGCCGGTTTATTCCACTCCAGCACTTGCCACATCATACCTGTACAATTTGACTCAAGGGCGTGTAATAGGGTGCGGTCGAATAATAATTTTCCAATTCCCTGGTTTCTTTCTTTTTCGGTTACGATGATATCTTCCAGGTAAAGCCGCTTTCCTTTCCAGGTGGAGTAGCGCCAGTAGAATAGGGAAAGCCCTACAATTTCTTTTTCATTTTCGGCCACGAAGAATCCATAGATCGGACTGGCACCAAATCCATCTTCTTCCATTTGCTGAACGGTGTTGGTTACCTCGTGTGGGGCTTTTTCAAATTCGGCCAGTTCGCGAATCAGTTCCAGCGCACGGGGCAGGTCTGATTTTTTTCCTTCTCGGATTTGAATACCCATCTCACATACCTTTCTTAAACAGAGGGGGGATAATGCCCATGTTGTACCAGATAAAGGCGTATTGATCGGCCGTTACTTCCAGTGCTTTAGAAAGGTTGGAAGAACCATGCCCCGACTTCGTATCAATGCGGATCAGCACCGGGTTTGGGCTAATATTGTCTTCCTGTAAGGTAGCCGCAAATTTAAACGAGTGTGCCGGCACTACGCGGTCATCATGATCGGCTGTGGTAATGAGGGTGGCCGGGTAAGCAGTACCGGGTTTCAAAGCATGTACAGGCGAATATTTTTTAAGGTATTCAAACATTTCTTTTGAGTCATCGGCTGTGCCATAATCGTATGCCCAGCCGGCACCGGCCGTAAACTTATGGTAGCGCAGCATATCCATTACGCCCACAGCCGGCAGTGCCACCTTCATCAGGTCGGGCCGTTGGGCCATGGTGGCTCCAATCAGCAATCCTCCGTTCGATCCGCCCTGCACAGCAAGGTATTCGCTCGAAGTATATTTTTCTTTTATGAGGTATTCGCCCGCGGCAATAAAATCGTCAAACACATTTTGTTTATTCAGCTTGGTTCCGGCCAAATGCCACTTCTCTCCGTATTCGCCACCACCTCGTAAGTTAGGCTGGGCATAGACCCCTCCGTTTTCCAGCCACACAATGCGCGAGGTGTTAAAGCCAGGGGTAAGGCTGATATTAAACCCACCGTAGGCATAGAGTAAGGTTGGGTTTTTCCCGTTCAACTCAATGCCTTTTTTATAGGTGATAAACATGGGAATACGCGTACCATCTTTGCTGTTATAAAAAACCTGTTTAGTATCGTAATCATCCGGATTAAAATCAATTTTTGGTTTTTCGTAAAGTGATGATTGGCCCGAAGCAAGATTGTATTTGAAAATAGTGGGGGGATAGGTAAAGGAAGTGAAAGAGTAATAAATTTCTTTTTCATCTTGTTTTCCGCCAAAGCCGGAGGCGGTACCAATGCCGGGCAGTTCGATGATACGCTCCAGTTTTCCAGTCCTGTCAAATTGCTTTACTTGTGTTTTTACATCAACTAAGTAGCTGGCAAATATTTTTCCACCGCCCGTGCTGGCATTCAGTACGTTTTCTGTTTCCGGAATAATGTCTTTCCAGTTTTCCGGGGTTGGGTTTTTAAAATCTACTTCCACTACGCGGGTATTGGGAGCTTTCAGATTCGTTTCAATGATTAACCGGTTGCCTTCGTTAGTCAAGACATTATGGTTGTTGTCAAAATTATTTACGACTGTAATCCGTTTCGCGGCCGGGTTTTTTAAATCCTGAATATATAATTCGTTTCCGGTGGTGCTGTTGGCAGCGGAGATCACCAAGAAGCGCTCATCTTCGGTAAGGTAGCCGCCTACATAGCGCCTCGGATTTTTATCATCGCCAAAAATAAGTTGGTCTTGCGTGCGGGGTGTGCCCACCCGGTGATAATAAAGTTTATGATTTTGAGTTTTGGCTGAGAGCTGGCTGCCTTTGGGTTTATCGTACGTGCTGAAATAAAACCCTTCGTTCCCTTTCCAGGCGATGCCGCTAAATTTAATGTTGCGCAAAGTATCTTCCAGTAATTTTTTATCGGCTGCGCGGATAATAATGGCATCAGTCCAGTCGGCTCCCCCACGCGAGATCTGAAATCCTATTTGCGATCCGTCTTTTGAAAATGCTACTCCGGCCAAGCGGGTGGTGCCATCTTTAGAAAAGGTGTTGGGGTCTAGAAAAACTTCGGGCGTTCCGGTTTCTCCTTTTTTGCGGTAGAGCACGCTGTGGTTTTGCAGGCCGTCATTTTTATAAAAATAAAAGTAATCGCCTTCTTTAAAAGGGGCCGATGGCCGTTCGTAGTTATAAACTTTTTCAAGACGTGCGCGTATTTTTTCGCGGAAAGGAATTTGGTTTAAGTAACCAAACGTAATTTCATTTTGGGCCGCTACCCAACCGGCCGTCTGTTGAGAGGTATCGTTTTCCATCCACCGGTAGGGGTCAGCCACGGGGGTGCCAAATAGGGTGTCGACCACATTTCCTTTTTGCGAAACGGGATAGGTTATAGACTGGACTGATTTATTTTGGGAACAAGAAACCGCCACGGCCATACACAGTACTAAAAGTAGTTTATTCATAATGCGAGTCAGTTAAATTTTTTCAAATACCATTTTACTGTTTTTTCGATGCCACTCTCAAATGTTTCTTTGGCCTGCCAGCGCAACTCTTGTTCTATTTTAGAAGCATCAATTGCATATCGCTTGTCGTGGCCGGCCCGGTCTTGCACATAAGTAATTAATTCCTGATAAGGCTTCCCGTTTTTTCGGGGATTTAGTTGGTTCAGCAGAGCGCAAACGGTTTGTACAATTTGATTGTTGGTTCGTTCGTTTTTTCCGCCAATGTTATAAGTTTCACCGGGCTTTCCATTTTTAAAGGCGAGTTCGATTCCCTTTACATGATCCAGCACATACAGCCAGTCGCGCACGTTTTTTCCATCGCCATAAATCGGAATGGGTTTTTCGGCCAAGGCCGTTCGGATAATGGTGGGGATTAATTTTTCGCGGTGCTGGTGCGGCCCGTAGTTGTTAGAACAGTTGGTGGTTACCACATTTAATCCATAGGTGTGAAAATAACTGCGCACCAAAAAATCGCTGCCGGCTTTGGAAGCCGAGTAAGGACTGTTGGGTGCGTAGGGTGAGGTTTCTGAAAAAAGACCGGCAGGGCCCAGGCTGCCAAAAACCTCATCGGTAGAAATATGCAGAAACCGGTTTTTTTCTTTTCCTGTTTTTACATGAAAGGGGGCCTCCATCCAGTGATGGCGGGCAATATCCAACAAATGAAAGGTGCCATTAATGTTGGTCTTAATAAATGCCTCCGGTCCTGAAATAGAATTATCTACGTGCGACTCGGCCGCAAAATGGATTACACCGGCTACATCATGTTCGTTAAATATTTTTTCAACTTGCGGACGATCTGTTATATCGCCTTTTATAAATAGATACCGTGGGTGGGTACTTACTTCTTTTACATTTTCCAGATCGCCTGCATAAGTAAGGGCATCAAAATTTAAGAGGCGGTAATTTTCGTTGGCCTGTAAAAAATGAATAATAAAATTAGAGCCGATAAATCCTGCTCCTCCGGTTATTAGCAATACCTGCATATATTAAAAACTAAATCGGGCGTTTTTTAGCAACGGATGTTTTTTATCTCGGTCGGAAATGATCCGTTCAGCCTCGGCTATTTTCCAATCAATAGCCAGTGAAGGATCATTGTAAATAATTCCGCCTTCATACTCCGGGTAATGAAATTCATCACTTTTATACAGCAGATCGGCTGAGTCGCTCAACACAATAAATCCGTGGGCAAATCCTTGGGGGACTAATAGTTGCTGGGCAGATTCGGCTGTCATTTCTAATTGAAATACTTTTCCAAAGGTGGGCTTTTCTATTCGCAAATCCACCACCACATCTACAATGTGGCCGGAGAGTACGCGCACCAATTTTGTTTGGGCATGCGGTGCATTTTGGTAATGCAAGCCGCGCAGCACTCCTTTTTTTGAGCGCGACTGGTTGTCTTGCACAAAACGTATATCGATGCCGCCCTGTTTCATATCGCGGTAGTTATACGATTCCATAAAATAGCCCCGCTCGTCACCCCACTTTGTGCAGGCTATAATTTTCAGATCATCAAAACCGGTTTCAATTATTTTTATTTTACTCACGCAACATTTTTTTCGTTGGCTATCTTTATCAAATATTGCCCATATTGATTTTTACTGAGCGGCTTGGCTAACGACAACAGCTGATCGCGCGAAATATATCCTTTGCGAAAAGCGATTTCTTCCAGGCAGGCAATTTTTAAACCCTGGCGTTCTTCGATAGACTCTACAAAAGTAGAAGCCCGAACCAACGACTCGTGTGTGCCGGTATCAAGCCAGGCCATTCCGCGGCCGAGCAGGTTTACTTGCAATTGGCCATCGTTTAAATAACTTTTATTCAGGTCGGTAATCTCCAGCTCGCCCCGGCAGGAAGGTTTAATTTCTTTGGCTCTGCGGGCAGCGGTAGAATCGTAAAAATAAAGACCGGTTACAGCATAGTTGGATTTCGGGTCTTGGGGTTTTTCTTCTATCGAAACCACGTTTCGTTGTTGATCAAACTCTACCACCCCATAGCGTTGGGGGTCGTTTACATAATATCCGAAAACGGTGGCTCCCTTCTTTAGGTTGCCGGCCTCCTCTAATTGTTGAGAAAAGTTATACCCATAAAAAATATTGTCGCCTAAAACCAGGCACGAAGAGTCTTGCCCGATAAACGATTCGCCTATGATAAAAGCCTGTGCCAGTCCATCGGGCGTGGGCTGCACGCGGTATTCAAAGCGCACCCCCAATTGCGACCCATCGCCCAACAGGTTTTTGAACAGAATCTGTTCATGCGGGGTAGTGATGATGAGAATATCGCGGATGTTGGCCAGCATCAGTACCGACAAAGGATAGTAGATCATCGGCTTGTCGTAAATCGGCAATAACTGTTTCGACACGGCTTTGGTAAGTGGGTAAAGCCGTGTGCCGGATCCTCCAGCCAAAATGATTCCTTTCATTTCTATCTTATGGATTTAAGAAATACAAATTACGTTTTATGATGAAACCAAAATCAATCTTTTCAATTTCTTTTTACTCGTATGTTGTGGGCCAGTTCAATGGAAGGGCGGGCATCATTCAGCCCAAATCCTTTTCCGGCTAATATCTGGGCATAGCTTTTTGTGTGGAGATCGGTAAACCCATCGCTGAACTCAATTTCCTTTCCGTCCATTTTTAAAGATCGGTAGGTGCGCTTTCCTTGTAGCTTGATCTCGTGGGGTAAATATTCTTCATTGATACTCAGCATCCAGTTGACACGCGCTTTTTCTAATTCTAAAAACCCGGAGGCACGGTCGTTTTCATATTTTTCAATGTGCGAAGATTTCACCTTTCCAAAAACCCAGAGCAGCATATCAAAAAAATGAATTCCAATGTTCGTGGCAATTCCGCCTGATTTGGCTTCTTCGCCTTTCCAACTGTGGTGATACCATTTTCCGCGCGAGGTGATGTAGGTTAGGTTTACATCAAATAGTTTGTGGGGAGTGGCCTCTACTTCTTTTTTCAGCTGAATGATGTTGGGGTGTAGGCGCAACTGTAAGATGGTCGACACCTTTTTGCCGGTTTCTTTTTCTATTTCTTCCAGGGCATCTACATTCCAAGGGTTCAGCACCAACGGTTTCTCGCAGATGGCATAGGCCTGCTGGCGCAAGGCGAAGCGGATGTGCGAATCGTGCAAGTAGTTGGGCGAGCAAATGCTGACGTAATCAATTTTTTGCCCGTTGCGTCTGATTTTTTCCAGGTGGCGATCAAACCGTTCAAACTCAGTAAAAAAATCGGCTTTAGGAAAATACGAATCCATAATGCCTACACTATCAAATTTATCAAGTGCCGCCACCAGGTTGTTTCCGGTTTCTTTAATGGCTTGCAGATGCCGGGGAGCGATGTAGCCGGCTGCTCCTATCAATGCAAAATTTTTCATTCCGCTTTGGTAACACTATTATTTTTTAACCAATATTTTTCGCCACTCTCCGGGCAAACGGCTTCTCCTTTTTTGTTGAATACTAACTTGTGCCCGTATTCGCTCATCCAACCGGTTTGCCGGGCCGGGTTGCCTACTACCAGTGCATAGTCAGGCACGTTTTTCGTTACTACGGCACCGGCACCGATAAAGGCATACCGGCCTATGTCATGGCCGCACACAATCGTAGCATTGGCACCAATGCTGGCTCCCTTTTTTACAATTGTTTTTTTGTATTCATTTTTACGAACAATGGCACTGCGGGGATTTACCACGTTGGTAAACACCATAGAGGGACCGAGAAAAACATCATCTTCACAAATTACCCCGGTGTAAATTGAAACATTGTTTTGCACTTTTACATTCCGACCCAGCACTACGCCCGGCAACACGACTACGTTTTGGCCGATATTACAGTTGTTGCCAATTTTGCAACCGGGCATGATGTGTGTGAAATGCCAAATTTTGGTACCGGCTCCTATTTCGCAGCCGTCATCAATAACAGCGGTGGAGTGTGCCGAATAAGTTTTTTCAGCCATGATAATTTTTGATGGAATGGCAAATGTACAATAATTCATCCTCGCTCATTTCCGTATGGATGGGCAACGAAATCACGGTTTTAGATAATTTCTCGGTTACCGGAAAAGAACCTTCTCCAAACCCGGGTCTTTGGTAGGCCTTTTGCAAATGCAGCGGCACCGGGTAATAAATCATGGTGGGCACTCCTTTTTCTTCCAGGTATTTTTTGAAATGATCGCGGTCTATGCCATCGGTCCTCAAGGTATATTGATGAAATGCGTGCGTAGAATAAGGAGCCCGAGCGGGTGTCTTGATGAATGGAACATCCTTCAGCTGGGTGTCGTAAAATCCGGCTACTTTGTTTCTTCGTTTTGTGTAATCATCTAAGTATTTCAACTTCACATTCAGTATGGCGGCCTGTAATGTATCGAGCCGGCTGTTTACCCCGATGATATCGTGGTGGTATTTTATCCGCTGGCCATGATTACAAATCATCTGCATTTTATCAGCCAGCGCTTGGTCGGTTGTGATCATAGCTCCGCCATCTCCATAGGCTCCCAGATTTTTAGAAGGGAAAAAGGAAGTGCAGCCCACGTGGCCTAGGGTGCCGGCTTTCTTACTTTCTCCGGTAGGGAATGTGTATTGCGCACCGATGGCCTGTGCCAGATCTTCGATAACAAATAAATTATATTCTTTGGCCATTTTTATAATTGGAGTCATCTCAGCACACTGCCCGTAGAGATGAACCGGAACAATGGCTTTTGTTTTGGCCGTGATTTTTTCTTTGATCAGATGCGGATCTATATTGAAGGTCTCTTCATTCACTTCAGTAAAAACCGGAGTGAGCCCGAGCAAGGCTATGACTTCCGCGGTAGCTACATACGTATGAACCGGCAGAATAACTTCATCGCCCGGCTTTAGCTCTAAGGCCATCATGGCTATCTGCAAAGCATCGGTTCCGTTGCCACAGGGGATGACGTGCGCGCCCTGATGATAGACCGAGAGATGCTCGGCAAACCGTTTAACTTGTGCTCCTTGAATAAAATCTGTGCCCAGCAATACATCTTGTATAGCCGCATCGATTTCGTTTTTGATGCGCAGGTATTGCCCTTTCAGATCAACCATTTTTATTCCTTTCATGGGGTCTAAATTTTTTGTTGCCATCGCCACGCATCTTGCAGGGCTTCATCTAAACTACGTTTTGTTTTCCAGTTTAAAAGGGCCAGCGCCTTATGGGCATCAGCATACGTTTTTACCACATCGCCCGGCCTGCGCGGGCCTATTTCATAATTTAGCGGCACGCCCGTTACGTCTATAAATTTTTTGATCAGTTGTAAAACCGAAACCCCTTCGCCTGTGCCCAGGTTAATGTACTCGATGCGATGAGGCAAATCATTGATTTTTTCTACGGCTCTGACGTGAGCCTGTGCTAAATCTACCACATGAATAAAATCGCGCAGACAACTTCCATCGGGGGTGGGGTAATCGTCTCCAAACACTACCAGCTTGGGGCGTAGGCCGGCAGCTGTTTGTGTAACGTACGGCACCAGGTTATCGGGTACATCGGTGGGCATTTCACCAATGTGTGCCGAGGGGTGTGCGCCAATCGGATTAAAGTAACGCAGCGAAACTACTTTCAGAGAGGGATGGGCCTTTACCGTATCCTCCAGGATTTGTTCGCACATTTGTTTGGTCGCTCCATAAGGCGACTCTGCTTTTTTTAGTGGAGCCTTTTCATCTACAGGTATGGAATCGGGCTGACCATAAACGGTGCACGAGGACGAAAAAATTATTTCGTTAACCTGATGCCGGTGCATGGCACGAAGTAAAGCCGTAAGCGACTCAATATTATTTTCATAATACTTCAGCGGATGAAGAACCGATTCTTTTACCGATTTAAAGGCAGCAAAATGAATGACGCTATCGAATTTGGTTTTGGAAAAGACAGAATCTAAGAAGGCAGCATCGCGACAGTCGCCTTCACGGAAGTTGATTTTTTGTTTTACAATTTGTTCGATCCCTTGCAAGAGAGAACGATCGCTGTTCGAAAAATTATCAATTAGTACAGTTTCGAAGCCTTGTTCGATCAGTTCCACGGCTGTGTGTGCTCCGATGTAGCCGGCTGCACCCGTCAGGAGTATTTTCTTTTTTGCTGTCATCACAATCGGGTGGTTATAAGCGTGCGGTCTAAAAACCCCTTCACGTCATAAACAATGGCGTTGGGTTCTTTTAAATTTTCCCAATTCAAGGAAGAAAACTCTTGGTGGCTTACCGCCAGCACAATAGCGTGATATTTTTTTGTGAGTGTTTTAATCAGGGGAAGGCTATACTCATGCCTTACTTCTTCGGCATCGGCATGGGGGTCGTACACCTCTACGTGGGTGCCAAAGCCCGAAAGCTCTCTTACCACATTAACCACTTTGCTATTGCGTATATCCGGGCAGTTTTCTTTGAAGGTCAAGCCTAATACTAAAATTTTTCCACCATGAATCGGCAATTGGTTTTTAGCCATCAGCTTAATTACTTCGTTGGCAATGTACACCGGCATGTTGTCGTTAATGCGTCTGCCCGATAAAATAACTTCGGGGTGATAGCCCAGGCTCTCGGCTTTGTAAGTAAGGTAATAAGGATCTACCCCGATGCAATGCCCGCCCACCAGGCCCGGTTTAAAAGGTAAAAAATTCCATTTGGTGGCAGCCGCCTCTAATACTTCGTGGGTGTCGATTCCTATTTTTTGGAAGATCAGGGCCAGTTCGTTTACAAAGGCAATATTTAAATCGCGTTGCGAGTTTTCAATTACCTTGGCGGCTTCGGCTACTTTTAAAGAGGAAGCTTTGTGTGTGCCGGCTTTAATAATTTTTCGGTACAACTGATCTACCTTTTCGGCTATGTCAGGCGTACTGCCGCTGGTCACCTTTTTTATGTTGGGCAAACGATGTTGCTTATCGCCCGGGTTGATGCGTTCGGGCGAATACCCGGCAAAAAAATCAATATTAAAAGTTAGCCCGCTTACTTTTTCCAGAATGGGGACGCAAACCTCTTCTGTGCAACCCGGATAGACGGTCGATTCGTAGATGACCACATCTCCTTTTTTTAAAACAGATCCTACGGTTTGGCTGGCCGATTGCAACGGCCGGAGATCGGGAACATGAAATTCATCTACCGGAGTAGGCACGGTAACAATAAAACAAGTTGCCGTTTTAAGCGAATGTATTTCGGATGAAAACGTAAGGTGTTTGATCGTTTTCAATTCGCTTTCTTCTACTTCCCGGGTGCGGTCGATTCCTTTTTTTAGTTCGTCAATGCGCAATGGATTGATATCGAACCCAATGGTTTCCATTACTTTTCCAAACTCTACGGCCAATGGCAATCCTACATATCCCAGCCCGATGATTCCTATTTTTTCCATAACAAACTATTTAACATGATAAAAATCCAAGTACCAATCCACAAAATTAGAAACGCCTTTTTCAATGGGGGTGGAGGGGGCAAAATTCACTGCATCGGTTAGCTCGGCCACATCCGCAAAGGAGTTAGGCACATCGCCTTCTTGTAAAGGCATTAAATTAAGAATAGCCTTGCGGTTAAGTTTATTCTCAATGAGCTCGATAAAATAAAGTAATTCTACCGGGCTGTGGTTGCCGATATTGTATAATTTATAGGGAGCAAAACTGGTGGCGGGGTTAGGGTTGTTTCCGTTCCAGGCCGGATCAGGGGCAGCAATAACAGGCATGACCCGCGCTATTCCCTCTACAATATCATCCACATAAGTAAAATCGCGTTTCATCTTACCAAAATTATAAACATCAATTGGCTGGCCTTCTAAAATAGATTTGGTAAAATGAAATAAGGCCATATCCGGCCTTCCGAAGGGTCCGTAAACATTAAAAAAGCGCAGCCCGGTAGTGGGCAATTTATATAAAACGGAATAGGAATGAGCCATCAGTTCATTGGCTTTCTTAAAGGCAGCATACAGCGAGAGCGGATGATCTACATTTTGCTGAACTGAAAACGGCATGGATTTATTAGCTCCGTAAACGGAACTGGAAGAAGCATAAACCAAATGAGCCACATGGTGGTGGCGGCATACTTCCAAAATATTTAGAAACCCCTGGATATTGCTATCGAGGTAAGCCTGCGGGTGGGTAATAGAATAGCGTACCCCGGCCTGAGCCGCCAGATTTACTACGAAATCGATTTTTTTTTCTGAAAATATTTTTTGTAAAAGAGGCCAATCTTTTAAATCACCTTTTATGAATTGGAAGTGGGGAGATTGGTTTAATACCGCCAAGCGGGCTTCTTTAATAGACACATCGTAGTAATCATTTACATTATCAAAACCTACTACCTGATAATTCAGCGAAAGTAATTTTTTTGAAAAATGAAACCCGATGAAGCCGGCCGAGCCTGTTACAAAAACGATTTTAGACATGTAAAAAAATGAAAAGCAAAATTAGCACGAACAGCGTAAATTACTATTACCCGACCGACACCAAATGAAACGAGTGCAACTCTTTTTCGGCACAGTGCCGCAGATCGTTGGCCGAGGTATGCTGAATGGCCTGAAAAAGGGTATCGTAAAAAGAAGGGTTTAGTTGGTGCAGGTAGATGGTTTTAATTTTTTCCATCATGGAAAAAGGATTGGCTGCCTCCAGTTGCAGGCTGCCGAGAAAATGATTTTTGCACACGGTAAGTTCAGCCTGCGAGAGAGGCTCTTCTTTTAACCGATCTATCTCCTTCTGTATTTCGCGGGTAGCCACGGACAAGTTGGGGGTATTTACATCGGCACCGATTGAAAACAGACTGTTGTTTTTAAATGAATGAACGCCCGAGTGTATTCCATACGTTAGCCCTTTTTCTTCGCGGATGTTTTTCATTAAGCGCGAACCGAAATACCCACCCAGCACATGGTTTAGCAAAAGCAACGGAGGGTATTCGGCAGCCGATCGGTTAAGGGTTGTTTTCCCCATTCGGATGGAGGTTTGAAGGCTGCCCGAAACGGGCTGATGGAAATGTAAGTCTAAAGGATGCGGCTCAGCCTGGTTTTCAGAATATGCCCCCGTCTGTAGCGCAGAAAAATAATCGGTGAGGTGATGTAATTTTTCAGTTGAAACATGGCCGATCAGATAGACTTGAAAAGGATAAAAAAAAGAATGATGAAATAGTTGCAGGTCATCAACAGAAAGGGAGGTAACATCCGTTTCATTTAAACTTATTCCGTATGGATGTTGGTCTCCGAAAACATTTTTACGGATTAGCCGGGACGCTACAAAACTGTTTTTTTGATTATTGATTTTTAATTCCTGTATAACGATTTCCTGACTCAACTTTAATTCTTCTTCCGGAAAGGAAGGCGTACTAAGGATTTCGCTAAATAACGGAAAAACATCGTCTATGTTTTTACTTAAAGCATAGAGTGAAACGGATACAAAATCGTTACCGGGGGCTACCTCTACCGAAGCCCCATAGTAATCGAAATACTCGGCAATTTCTTGGGCTGATTTGGTTGTTGTTCCTTTATCGAGCAGGATAGAGGTGAAATGCGAAATTCCTTTTTTGGGTTCAACCCACTTGCCCGCCCGAAAGATCACTTCAAGTTTTACCACGTCTTGCTGGATGGGCAGGAAAATAAAATCAACACCATTTGGAAGTGTAAGCACATCAGCCGCAGGCAGGTGAAAAGAAAAGTCTTCTGAGAAGGGTGGAGCTACAGCACGGTTTATCATTCCGGACAACGAATCAATCGTTAGGGGTGTCGTTTTGTTTGGCTTCCTTTATCGGGAGAACATAAAACAGGGAGAAGCGGATGGTTTCGGCCAAAGCATAATTGCCGAGCACCGTGGGGATGAGGTAGGCCATATCCAGACCGAACATATCGCGGTTGGCCATTTCATAGCGAACACCCAAGCCGGCCGTCAGATATTTGCGGTTGCCTTGGTCTTTGGTTTCATAAAAATACCCAACACGGGCTGCAAAAAAATTGTTATACCAGTATTCCATCCCGGTCGAGATTTTGATCTCGGCCAACTCACGCGCCAACGAAGCGTCTGTAAATGAACCTAACACACCGCTGAACAAAGGAGTGCTGCGGTTGGTGTTCTGTGCTGTATTCTTACTGGGTACCATCAACTTGTTAAAGTCTAAGGCAAAGGTAAGGCTGTTCAGATGGTCGAGCTCGGTTTTATAGGCCCCGCCCAGTCGCAGGTTGGTAGGAATAAAATCTTTGTTGGCGGCACTGGTGTAAGTCATTTTAGAACCAAAGTTGGTGATAGACCCGCCCAACGACAGGGTAGAGTTGTGCCGCTCAAATTGCTTAGTGTAGAAGGCTCCGATATCTACCGCTACCGAGTTGCCGGCACGGGCATCGGGGTTGGTGGGGATAGCCCCGGTCAGGTTTGATCGTACATAGCGCAACGATCCGCCCAAGCCAAAGTGGTCGGTCAGTAACCGGGAATAGGTTACATCAAAAGCAAACTCGCGTGGATTATACCGACCGTCTTGCTGAGAAGGATCGGGACCATGGTTTAGCTGAATGGCGCCCATATCAAAATACTTGAGCGAGCCCGAAACAACCTGGTTGCGGTCGATCCGATAAAAACCGGTAAGGTAGAGCAGCTTCATGTCATTCACGATCTTGGCGAGCCACGGAGTATAGGAGGTGGAAAACCCATACCCTCCTTTATCAATAAATACCAGTTTGCCCGGATTCCAGTAGCTGGCGTTGGCATCGGCAGAGGTAGCCACGCCTGCATCGCCCATCCCCGCGGCCCGCGAGTCGGGGGTGATCCCTAAAAAGGGAACCGCAGTGGTAATAACGTGGTTTGAGGAATCCTGACCAACCACACTTCCGGTAGTGCCTTGACCGCTAACCGATAAAGACATCCATCCCATTAAAAGCCAAACTATTAGATACTTCCGCATAGGCAAAAACAGGGGTTAAAGGTAATCAATTCAGCACAATTAGCTTGGTTGACTGTTTATTTTCTGATCCGTCAGCCAATGAACGAACAGCGATACGCGCAACGTATAAGCCGGCACTAAATTTTGTGCCATCGGTATTTTCTCCGCTCCACGTGCCCAGTTGTACTTCATACGTGCTGGCCGGAATAGAGTAACTGATGGTGGCCACAGAATTTCCATACAAATCAAAAATCATGAGCGTGGCCTCCAAATCTTCTCCAGCCCGGGTTTGGTTAAACTGAAAAGAGGTTGACTGGCCTCGCTGAAATGGATTGGGGTAATTGATGAAATTGGTAACGGTAATACCTGATCCTTGCGCCACTATAAAATCTACTGAAACCGTGGAGGTATTGCCGTAGGTATCGGAGGCCGTGAGTGCCAAATGATGCCGGCCCGATTTTAATGTATCAAGCGGATACGTTACCGTACCTTTTTGAAAATGATCCCGGTCAGCCAGATAGTAGTCGTTTAATACATAGTTCCACTTGTTATCCAACGTGGCAATAATATTTTTTTGCGGGTTGAGCGATGCGGTGTTAATTCCGCTCACATCAAACAACTGGGCAAATAACTGTGTGTTGGCGCTTACCGTGCCGCCACTTACAAATGTGCTGTCGCTTAGAAAAAGATTTATAACGGGCGGAGTGGTATCCGGAGTAGGGGCAGGCTCTGCGCCTCCGGTTATAAAGTTTGTGAATCCTCCCGTAGCCGTGATACCGGTTGTAGAATAGGCGTAAAGACTCAGTTTGCCACGGCCATAGGCGGTCACAATTTCTTCCGGAGCAATGAAGTCAAATTGAAAGGCTCCCTGGTTTACCGAAAAGCTTCCGTTAAATAATTTGTTGTTCCGTTCCTGATAAGGGTACACCGGAGAAGGTGGGTTGATAACATTGTTGGGGTTGCCGAGCGTGGCTAAACTCTGAGGCTTGTCGTAAAGAGCGGCTGTGCCGGTACCTGTAAAGTGAGGAAGCGGCAGACCGCCACCTTGCACCTGCCCCATCACCGTAACATGCGAAAGAGCCTTCACCGTATCTACGCCCGAAAGAGTTTTTATCTGGCTAACCGTTAGCTGGTTGTCGGGCAAAATCAATTTCATGCACGCATCGCCAAGCAAAGAAAAATTCCGGTTGTTTATACCGGCCAGACTATTGTTTTTGGTGTCTTTAAAGATTGAACCGATCGGTCTGAATGCGTTATTGCTTTTGGTAAATAACGATTGATAAAAAGCCTGGTTTAACGGAAAATTAGTACTGGCATTTACCAAGCGTGAGGTAGTGATCAGCCCGATACCGCCTCCATTTTTTTGTAACAGTAAAAGCTCTCCGGATGAAATCACCAAGGGGTCATCATTTCTCCCGAAATCGCACGTGGCCGTAACAAACAGCGGATAATAAGGCGCATTGGTTAGTCCTTGAACTAAATCCGGTGTCAAAATTTGTTCGTTCGACCAAAGTTGTTCAGAGCCATGCCCGGTGTAGTTTACAACGGCATACCCTTTTCGCAACGCCAGATCAAGTGCCTTTACTGCCTCCGGATTTCGTTGTCCTACCGGCTCGGTAACGGCTGCATAGGAATCGGTAAAAAAACGTTTGGCTGTAAACTCGCTGTGATTTTGGTCAATGGAGGTAGCCAACTGATCGGCCGAACTTTGGTGAAGATTGGCATCGCCACTATCGCCTATAAATAACATTTGCGTACTCCACGCCCCTAAGCGTTTCGGGTTTGTTTCATAATCCATAATTTTATCTACTACCAATTTGGCTTCGGCCAATGATTTTACCGGGAGCCGGCCGATCCCCACATCGAGCGAATAATTTACGGCCGGGCTTTCGGGCCAGGCACCTTCACTGTCATCCAGAAAACCAAAATAATCATCGGAAGAATAGGAGCCTAGCGGATCGAGCGAGTTGTACGATTCGTAAATAGGAACAAAGTTGGTATTGCCATACACCCGGTTTTTATAATCATACGAACCTCGCCCGAAAAGCGTAACGTACTTTACTTGCCCGCCCGATTTTTTGTACACATCGCGGATGAAATCGCGCAGGGCACTGAAGTCGGGTTTGCCTCCGCTATATTCATTATAGATGGCATCTGTAGTGGCCACGACCACATTCAATTGATTTTGTGTTTGGCGAAACGAAGCAAGCCGGTTGGCTTCGGCCTGCCAGGCGGGGTTGGTAATGATAAGAGCATCGGCCTGCGTTAGGGCATGTAGATTTTGATTAGCCAAGGTAGTTTCAAAAACAGGCAGCGATACCTGTGTGGGATTAAACACCGTAAACTTTTTTAAGGTATCGGTGTTCGTAGAGAAGGAGATGACGGGGTTGCTAAACGCAAGGGACTGATTTTTTACCGAAAGCGGATTGGTTACATCCCACACTAAAACGGCTGAAGAGGTAGCCCCTACTTGAAAAGTAGAGATCGGATTGGCCGTGCTGGCAGCCGATACAAAAGCAGTTTGTGCCCCATAAAGCTGGAGCGTGCGCTGTACGGAAAACAACACATAATTTAAATACCCGATGGATAACCCGGACGATGCTTTGTTGAACTGATAGGTAATCAGTTGGGTATTTTTTTGTGCGGCTTGCACGGTCTGTTCATTCAACTGAATGGTGTCTATTTGAATCACACCTTTAGCGCCATACGCGGTATTAGGCCAGGCAGCTACCGGCTGAGTTAAAACCGGAGCACCGTTCATACTTACATTGAAAGAACAACTGAGGGTGGACTGCGCCATGACATGGCTGGTAAGTTTGAGGGTAGAGTTAGGAACTATGCCCGGCACCGAAAACTGAATGGAAAGCTGCAAGGATTGATCGAACTGCTCGCCAAACCATTGCCGCCCCGAGTGCAGAATGTTGTACAGGTCATTTTCATAAAAAGCAAAATCATCGAACTGAGTAATAGCCGGAAAAACACCGGCTTGATTGGGGCTTGTTTGCAATCTTCGGCCGGTACCCGTTGAAACCGTGAGGAAGTAATAGCTTTTGTCGCTGAAACTATTTTTGGTATAACTGAAAAAATGAGTCTTTGGGTCGTACGAGCTGAGGTCAGGCCCCTGGCCGTAAAAAAGAATATAATCGTTCCCATCAAATTTTCCATCTTCTTCGCCTACCACAGCAATAGCCAATTCCACCGGGTCGCTGATACGCGAGGCACTGTTTGGTTGGGGTAACATCCCCGGTTGTCCTGCATACAACCGAATATTTTTGGGGTTGATTTGCGCAGGATTTATCCCGGCTCGCTGCAAGGTGGCATAATCAATCCGATAGACCCCATCGGTTGTTACCGAGAATTTATACCAAGTGCCCGAGCTCAATACCGAATTTTGAGCCGATCCATTCAGCGTAAGTATTAAAAATAAAAAAACACACGATTTAAACACCCGGCTTTTTGGTTTTATCCTTTCAGGTTCAATGCTTTCCCGGCTAACGAAAAAGCAATGTACAATAGTATAATCAGCGGCACAGCGGGCAATTGCATGAGCAGCAACAATAATACGGCCGTAGCCAGAAAAGTAAACCGTAATTTATTATGCTGCCACGAAAAATCTTTGAACTTAAAAGCCAGTATATCTATACGCGAAACCAGCAAAAGCGAAAATACAAGGGTTATCAAAACCAATACCCAATCTTGGTGAATAAAGGTGCCGATGCGGCCCGGCACAAATACCAAAGACGTAATAAAAAAAGAATTGGCGGGGGTATTCAATCCTTTAAACGAATCGTGCTGGCTATCATCTACATTGAAAATGGCCAAACGCAAGGCCGAACCAACGGCTATTAAAAATGCCAGGAACGGCAAATAAGCATTGGCAGAGGCAGCCCCTATCATTTTATACATGGCCAGCGAAGGCAGCACGCCAAAACTGACTACATCGGCCAGCGAATCCAGTTCTTTGCCGATGGGCGAAGTTACCTTTAGCCACCGGGCGGCAAAGCCATCGAAGAAATCAAAAACACCGGCCACCCACACAAAATAGGCTACCGGTACATCGCGGTTTTCAAGACAGAATACGATTCCCGCACAACCGGACAATAAGTTGCCACATGTTAGCGCATTCGGCAGATGCTTCAACCATTTCATTTCATCAAACTTAAAGCACAGAAAGGATTATCAATTTTTTCTTGGCCTATAGTGGTCGTGGGGCCGTGGCCGGGGTGCACCACGGTATCATTGGGCAAGTGAAATAATTTTTGATGGATGCTATTAATGAGGGTATCAAAATTTCCACCGGGTAAATCGGTGCGGCCAATGCTTCCGGCAAAAAGCACATCCCCGGCTATCACTACTTTTTCTTTTGCATCATAAAAACCCACATGGCCTACCGAGTGGCCCGGCAGGAATAAAACTTCCCACGAAGTGTTTCCAAAAAAGACCGGCTCATCTTCACTCAGGTATTGATCGGGCAGTGCTTCTCGGTACCCTTCATACCCATATACCGGAGCATAATTTTTTACCGAACGCAATACCGGCTCTTCCATCCGATGAATCAACAACGGGGCGTGGTACAAATCTTTTACAAAGCTATTGCCCAACACATGATCAATGTGGCAATGAGTATTGAGAATGTATTTTATCTGCAGATTATTTTTTGCAATAAATGAAACCAGCTCTTTTTGCTCTTCGTGTGTATAACATCCCGGGTCTATTATTACAGCCTCACGGGTTTCATCGAAAACCACGTAGGTGTTCTCGGCAAAGGCGTTGAATGTAAAGACTTGAACGGTAAGCATAAAAACAAAGGTAAGGATTTGGTGATGACCTGCGCCATGGCCGAACAGACGGAGCACATCAAGATTATATGAGATTAGGCTATCGCATCAAGAGAATTCATCGGGTTGCGCGGGCTGAGAAAATCTTATCGGTGAGGGAAGAAAAATTAGTAAGTTTGGGATGAAACCAGCAACAGGCCTTGTCTAAACCGCAGGAAAAACGATGTTGAAATCTTTATCTGTCCTTAACTAAATTTTAACCCTTAGAGAGCATGACACTGACTAAAAAAATTGGATATGCCATTGCCACCGTATTTGTGGTGATACAGTTTATTCGCCCCACCCGCAACACCGGGGAGGCCGAAGGCCAAAATTTTATTGCCACTAAATATGCTTTGCCGACCGAGGTTCAGTCTATTTTAAAACAATCGTGCTACGATTGCCACAGCAACCAAACCCATTATCCGTGGTATGCCAGCGTTCAACCCATCGGCTGGTGGATACAGTACTCCCATGTAAACGAGGGCAAACAACATTTAAATTTTTCTGAGTTTGCCACCTACTCCGACAAGCGTGCCAAACATAAACTGGAAGAAATTGGCGATGAAATAAAAGAAGGAGGTATGCCGCTGGGCACCTACACATTTATGCACCCCGAGGCCACTCTTTCTGAGCAACAAGCCAAAGCCATTATGGATTGGGCAGCCTCGGTTGGAAATATCATTCACGTAGAAAAAAAACCGGGCGATAAATAAACTCCTGTTTTTTTTGACAGAGGGCGAACGCATCCTCAGAGGAATATTCCTTTTTTGTATTTCACCCTCGTCAGGTAAAGGCCTTCGGCCGGCACATTCATGCCGGCTTTTTTTCGGTCTTTGCTGTTGATAATTTTTTGAAAATCGTCAATCGAAATTTTTGCGGTGCCCACATCAAGCAAAGTTCCTACAACAGCACGCACCATGCCGCGCAAAAACCGGTTGGCGGTAATGTGAAAAGTCAAACCATCACCCTTCATTTTCCATTGGGCTTTCGTAATACGGCAAACAAAATGATTTACATCTGTTTTCACTTTACTAAAACTGGTAAAATCATGCTCCCCCAGAAGTTGGCTGGCGGCTTCGTTCATTCGGGCTACATTCAAGGGTTTAAAAAAATAATAGACCTGACCGATGAGGAGCGGATCTTTCGTTAAGGTAATCCGGTACTCATAGCTTCGGGTGCGGGCATCGTACCGGGCGTGGGCATCGGGGTTTACCTTTCGAATCGAGCGAATGGCAATGTCGCGGGGAAGAAAGGCATTTAACCGGTGAATCAAATCGTCTGGGTTCAATTCCTTTTTGAAATCGGCATGAAAAAATTGTTGCTTGCAATGAACGCCTGCATCCGTTCGGCCACTGCCCACGATTTCAATTTTCTCGCGCATCAGTTTGGAAAGCGCATCTTCCACCACCTGCTGCACACCTACCGCATTGGCCTGGTTCTGCCAGCCGTGGTAGTGGTGGCCGTGGTAGCTAATTTCGAAGAAGTATCTCACGCCCTAAAAATAGTTGGCCGTAAGCAGGAAGCAGTCGGCAGGGATAACTTTATTTGCGTTACCACTATTTTGGAGAAGGCCTGCAACTAATATTTATTAAAAAGAAATTGCCGTGTAGCTCAATTGCATTAACTTTGCGCGGCAAGTAACGAATCGTAATCTTATTTGCCATGCCACTCGATCCTTCCAAATTCCTTTTCGAAGCCCTTACGTACGATGATGTTTTGCTGGTGCCCGCCTACAGCGAAGTGCTGCCCCGCACGACCGATACATCTGGCTTCTTAACCAAGAAAATCAAACTTAATATTCCGATCATTTCGGCTGCGATGGATACCGTTACCGAATCCAATCTGGCGATAGGCATGGCGCTGGAAGGCGGCTTGGGGTTCATCCATAAAAACATGAGCATCGAAGCGCAGGCCGAACATGTGCGCAAAGTAAAACGCTCGCAAAGCGGTATGATCTTAGATCCGGTTACACTTTTAATAAACTCCACCGTGCGCGATGCCGAAAAAATCATGCGCGAAAATAAAATCGGGGGGATTCCCGTGATCGATGGCAACGGCAAACTGGTAGGCATTATCACCAACCGCGATTTGCGTTTTCAAAAAGATATGGCGCTGCCGATTGAAAAAATCATGACCAAAGAAAATCTCATTACGGCTCCGGAAGGAATCACCTTAGAGAAGGCCGAAATACTTTTACAGAGTTATAAAATTGAGAAACTGCCCATCGTCAATAAAAAAGGAAAACTTACCGGACTCGTTACTTATAAAGACATCCTGAAAAAGAAAAACAAACCCAACGCCTGCAAAGACGAATTTGGAAGATTGCGGGTGGGTGCAGCAGTAGGTGTGACGAATGACATTATGGAGCGCATTGAAGCGTTGAAAAATGCGGGCGTAGATGTGGTCAGCATTGACACCGCCCACGGCCACTCGAAAAGGGTGATGGATGCCGCGAAGAAAGTGAAAAAGAAATTTCCGGAAATGGAATTGGTGGTGGGCAACATTGCCACAGGCGAAGCGGCCAAAGCATTGGCAAAAATTGGAGCCGATGCCGTGAAAGTAGGGGTTGGCCCGGGAAGTATTTGTACCACGAGAGTAGTGGCAGGTGTTGGCCTTCCACAACTATCAGCAGTTTATGAAGCGGCAAAGGCACTAAAAGGATCTTCGACAAAAACCATTGCCGATGGAGGAATCCGTTTCTCAGGTGATGTTGTGAAAGCGCTTGCCGCAGGGGCGGATAGTGTGATGGTTGGCTCTGTCCTGGCAGGAACAGAAGAAGCTCCGGGCGAAGTGATCATTTACGAAGGGAGAAGATTCAAATCGTACCGTGGTATGGGCTCTATCGAAGCGATGGAAGATGGCAGCAAAGACCGCTATTTTCAGGATGTGGAAGATGATATTAAAAAATTAGTGCCCGAGGGAATTTCCGGCCGGGTGCCCTACAAGGGTTCGGTGGCAGAGGTTTTGTATCAGATGGTGGGTGGCCTGCGCGCGGGCATGGGTTACTGCGGTGCAAGGAATTTAGAAAAACTAAAAAATGCAAAGTTTGTGAAGATCACCACTGCCGGGGTAACCGAAAGCCACCCGCATGATGTGTCGATTACAAGAGAGGCTCCGAATTATAGCAGGAAGTAAGCGGCTTACCTTTTTCTCAATTTTATTATTTAGCCAATAATAACATATCTTTGTTGGTTGGGTTATTATTAAAATTTTAAAAACCATGATATGATGGATGTGGTGGCTAGTTTTAAGAGTTTCAGTGCCCTCTTTACGGTTGTTTTAATACTGAGTGCTTTTGTGAGCTTTGGGCAATCTGTTGGCGATTACCAATCCAACATTGGTTTCGGTAATACAGGAAATTGGTCAGCGCTGGCAACCTGGCAACGGTATAATGGATCCGCCTGGGTTACCCCCACGGGTGCGCAAGGCTACCCGGGGCAATTTTCTGTGCCGAACGTAGTTACATTCAGTGAAGCTTTTGGAACGCTAACGTTAGATGTTTCTCCGCCTAATAACATTGGCACTTTTACGACCAATGGTTTTGTAGGAATCTTCAAGACTACAGGCAACGTAAGCCTTACTATTAATACGGCATTTAATCTTGGAGTCTTAGATTTTTTTACCTACTCAGGCACCGGAAATTTTACGGTTTTAGGTACTTCACAAATTAGCGGAACTTATACCGGTAATAATGGTTCAGGCATCACTACCTTTACCGGGCTGGCCACGGTAACGGGTACTTTTACAAGCACATCAATCTCCGGTACCCCCAATCTTATTTTTAATGGGGGTATTGCTAACTCCGGCACATTTTCTGGAGGTGGGGCTACCTTCAACGCAAGCAACCAATCCATTTCGGGTAACGGTAACGTGTCGTTTGCCAATAACGTAGCTATAACCGGGGTTATGCTTACGCTTTCTAATACGGCTAATTTTAGTGTTACCGGTACAACTACTCTTACTGCGAGCGGAGGTTTTACGGACTCTAGCAACAGTGGCGTTACCACTTTTATCGGAAATGTAAGTGTAGGCGCATCCACTTCGTTTATTACCACTGTTGTTACCACCCCGGCAAATCTTATATTTCAAGGAGGCATTGCCAATGCCGGAACTTTTACCGCAGGCGGGGCCACTTTTAATACGGGTTCACAATCCATCACAGGCGCATCAAATCTTTCTTTTGCCAACAATGTGGTTATTACTGGTATTACACTAACCATGGCCAATACCGGGAACTTGTCTATAACGGGCACTACAACCGGGACGGGCAGTTTTACAGACAACAATAACTCAGGCATAGATACCTTTACCGGAAACGTTAATCTGACGGGCGCATTTACTACCTCCTCGGTAACCACTTCTTCTAACACGATTTTTCAGGGGGGGATTACCAGCAGTGGCGCCTCTTTCACAGCCGGAGGGGCTACTTTTAATACGGGATCACAATCCATCACGGGGACTACGAATGCAAGTTTTTTTAATACGGTAATTGTTGTGGCCGGGATTACAGTAACCAATTCTAACACCACCTCTGTAACCATGTCTAATTCCGCAGCCGGAACACTTCAGGGTGCAGGCACCTGGACGCAAGGAGCAAACAGTACGTTAATCTACTATGGCTCTAACATAGCCATCAGCACCTTTAACGCGTCCAACCCAGGAAACACCGTTAACTATAATTCATCAGCGGGGTCGCAAACCATTTTTAACCCATCGGCCTCAACCTATTATCATTTAACATTATCAGGGGCAGGAAATCAAACCAAAACATTATTGGCTAACACCATTGTTTCTGGTAATTTATCCATACTCAATACGGCCATCTTTAGTGTTAATACTTTTTCACTTTCAGTGGCCGGCAACTGGAGCAACTCCAGCACTAATGCCGATCCGTTTGTAGAGGGCACACAAACGGTTACTTTCAACGGCACAGCCGCACAAACTATTGCCAATACCGGCAATGCCAACGGAACCGTATTTAATAATGTAGTAATCAACAATACTTTTGGCACCTCTCCTCAACTAACATTGGCCGCCAATGTGGTGATAGGCGGCAGTGGCACGCTCACCATGACACGGGGGAATATTAACCTCAATTCCAACACGCTGACGATAGGAACGGCAGCAGCTACACCCGGTACATTATCACATGCAGGCGCATCGTCTAATGGCTGGGCTTACGGGGGTACATTTACCCGATACTTCAATACCGGAACCATTGCCGATGGATCGGTCAAGGGGTTCTTTCCTATGGGTAGTTCAACAGATTTTCGCCCTTTTTATGTTTCAAATCCTGCTACCGGAATTTCAACCGGTGGCTCCATTTCATTAACACATACTGGAATATCCACGACCAGCAATTCGAGCATAACAGATGGCGCATCCACTATTGTTTTGCGAAGCGATTCATACTGGACTTGCAGCACGGCAGGAATTGTATCTGGCGGCAATTTTAAACTCAATGCAGGAGGCACTGGTTTTGGAACGGTGGGCAATGTAAATGACCTGAGACTTTGTTTGGCCGCTTCTGTGGTAGGCACAGCTGGCGCAAACAGTGGCACCCTAACCAGTCCGCTCGTACAACGAACAGGGTTGACCACCGCTAACCTGAGCAATAATTTTTATATCGGTTCGGTTAACTTGTTTCGTACCCCTCTACCTATAGAACTTATTTCATTTACCGGCACAGCTAAAAGTTATGGAGTAGATCTTCAATGGAATACCCAGTCGGAACTGAACAATGATTACTTTACGGTGTTACACTCTTCCACCGGAAGTAATTTTACTCCGATCAGCAAAGTGCCGGGCAGCGGCACCACTAATGTGCCCCACACCTACACCTTAACGGATTATCATCCGGCTTCGGGCATCAATTATTACCAACTTCAGCAAACCGATTTTGATGGAAAGGTTTCCACGTTTGAAGTGATTGCCGTAACCGTTACAGGCGATTTAAACCCGATTAAAATTTACCCTAACCCGGTAGCCCAAAGCCAGGACCTGAATGTAGAAATAAACGGCCTTCAGGCGAACGTGCCTGCCGTTTTGCAAGTAGTAAATATGCAGGGTGTTAGCTTGATTCAAGCAACGGTAGGAACGGATGAAAGCGGTTCGCTTAAAGCAGCCATTACTCCGGCTGCGCTTATGCCGGGTATTTACATCTTAACCGTGGGCGGGGTCGTGCATTACAAATTTGTAGTGAAGTAACAGCAACGAGTTTTATTTCAGCCCTGGCTTTGGCGGGGCTTTTTTATTTTCAGTTCGTTTGGCCGGTACAACTATCTTTGTACCATGAATATTTTACTTATCGGCAGTGGTGGGCGCGAGCATGCTTTCGCTTGGAAAATAAAACAAAGTGCAAAGTGCGATAAACTTTTTGTTGCTCCCGGCAATGCCGGCACGGCTTTAATAGCGATGAATGTGCCGATAGCAGTTGACGATTTTCAGCAACTGGGGGCATTTTGCATCGAACAAAAAATAGACTTGGTATTGGTTGGCCCTGAAGTGCCGCTGGTAAAAGGCATCCGCGATTATTTTGAAACGGATGAAAGATTGAAAAGTATTTTAATGGTAGGCCCCGGAAAAGCAGGGGCACAGTTGGAAGGGAGCAAAGATTTCTCCAAGCAGTTTATGGTGCGGCATCAAGTACCTACGGCAAGGGCCAAAACTTTTTTTTCCAATCAAACCAACGAAGCACAACAATACCTCGAAGGGTTTCCACCTCCGTTTGTTTTAAAAGCCGATGGTTTGGCGGCAGGAAAAGGAGTTGTGATTTCAACTTCACTGGCCGAAGCAAAAGCGGCTATTCGCGAAATGCTGGAAGAAAAAAAATTCGGTGAGGCGAGTTCGAAAGTGTTGGTGGAAGAATTTCTGGAGGGCATCGAACTTTCTGTATTTGTGCTGACCGATGGGGAAGATTATGTCATCCTGCCCGAAGCGAAAGATTACAAACGAATTGGCGATGGCGACACCGGCCCGAATACCGGAGGTATGGGCTCGGTATCGCCCGTGCCGTTTGCCGATGGAGTTTTTATGAAAAAAGTGGAAGAAAAAATTATTAAGCCCACCATCAATGGCTTGCAGAAAGAAGGCATCAACTATAAAGGATTTATTTTTATCGGCCTGATGAACGTGAAGGGAGAGCCTTACGTAATTGAATACAACGCCCGCATGGGCGACCCGGAAACCCAGTCGGTGATGGCGCGCATAAAAAGCGATTGGGTTGAGTTGCTGGTGGCCTGTGCCAAGGGCAAATTGAAAAATCATATCATTGAAGTGGACCCCTCGTATGTAACTACGGTGGTAATGGCCGCAGGCGGTTATCCCGATAGGTACGAAAAAGGAAAAATTATTTCAGGATTGGATCAATCATTATCTGCCCTGGTATTCCAGGCAGGAACTAAAATGAAAGAAGGAAAAATTATTACGGATGGCGGGCGCGTGCTTGCCGTAACGGGCAAAGGAAAAGACATCAACGAGGCCGTTACTAACAGTTACGAAGCCGTGAAAAAAATTTCGTGGGAGGATGCCTATTACAGAAAAGATATCGGGAATGATTTGGGTTAAACTTTCTATTTTGAACATTGTGCTTTCGCAATGTACCTTTACAAATTATTTTAACTGAAATTTCATGAGCTGCGCATGCGGTACAAAAAATAAAGAGGGTAAAGTAGCCGGATGCAACAATAACGGTGCCTGTGGCACGGGCGGCTGTAACAAAATGAACGTGTTTGATTGGCTCAGCAATATGGATATGCCCGCCAACGACCGCTTTGATGTAGCCGAGGTTCGCTTTAAAAACGGACGAAAAGATTTTTACCGCAATACCGAAAAAATACTGTTGCATACCGGAGATGCCGTGGTCATTGAAACCCAAACCGGCCACCACATAGGCCATGTTTCTTTGCAGGGTGAATTGGTGCGCCTGCAAATGCAAAAAAAGAAAGTAGCGAACGATGAAACCATCAAAAAGATATACCGGCTGGCTCATGCCAAAGATTTAGAAAAAATGGAAGAAGCCAGAAACCGGGAGTTGACTTCGCTCTATCGTTCGCGCGAAATTATTCGCGAACAAAAACTGGCGATGAAGCTGTCGGATGTAGAATTTCAAGCCGACAACACCAAAGCGGTTTTTTATTATTCGGCCGATGAGCGGGTGGACTTCCGCGAATTAATAAAAGTGCTGGCCACTGAATTTAAGGTGCGCGTAGAAATGCGGCAGATCAGCCTGCGGCAAGAGGCTGGCCGGCTCGGTGGCATTGGTGTGTGCGGCCGCGAACTTTGCTGTTCTACCTGGCTGGGCGATTTTAAAAACGTGGCCACCAGCGCAGCGCGTTATCAAAACTTGTCACTTAACCCCAGCAAACTAAGCGGGCAGTGTGGGCGCCTGAAATGCTGCCTTAATTATGAACTGGAAAGCTACATGGAGGCGCTGAAATTTATTCCCGATGTGGAAGCTCCGTTACTCACCGAAAAGGGCGAAGCGAAACTTCAAAAAACGGATATCTTCCGCCAGATTATGTGGTTTGCCTACAAAGAAGAAAACAATTGGTATGCTTTAAATGTGGCGCGTGTAAACGAAATTTTGGAATTAAACAAACAAGGAAAGAAGCCCGCCACGCTGGAGATGAATGAAGAAGAAGCGAAGGTGCCGATAGCCAAACTGAACAGCGATTTAGCCAACTTAGACCGGAAATACAAAAATCGAAGTAAAAACAAACACCGTTCCAAGAAAGGGAACTCCAACAACCGCGGCAACCGAAACTCTGGCCCTCCCCAAAACAACCGTCCCTCTAACCCGCGCAAAGGATGAAGTTTTTATTTTTTGCAGCTGCCGTAAGTGGGCTGCTGATCGCGTGCGACTCCCAGCGCCTGTTTGAAAAAAATACAGAGTTTAAAGAACGAATCTGGAAAATAAGCGAACCGGCCGAATTTGAATTTCAGATTTCCGATACCGTAAAAAAATACAACCTGCTGCTGAACGTGCGCAATTCGCTCGACTATCCGTATGCCCGTTTATTTTTTAATTACGAACTGACTTCTCCCGACCACCAATTGCTTTCTAAAAATCTGGTAGCCGAATTTTTATTCGATCAAAAAACCGGCCAGCCTTTTGGCACCAGTGGTCTGGGCGATGTGTACGATCACCGGTTTCCACTGCTTAAAAATTATGTGTTCAAAAAACCCGGAGCGTATCACTTACGGGTCGAGCAGTTTATGCGGGTCGATAGCTTGCCCGGTATAGTAGCCGTAGGGTTGCGTGTGGAAACCAATAAGCTCCCAAACTAAAGCTGGGCCGATGAGTACGACCGGGTCGCCAGTGTGGCCGGGTAAAAGGAAGTAAGGAAAGTAATAACTGTAATAACCGACCCGATAGAAATAAAATCGAGAGCTTTCATTTTTACCGGGTACGCATTAACGATAGCGCTCTCCATCCCCATGCCCACTAACCCAAACCGATCTTGCGCCCAACAAACAAGAGCCCCCAGCAGCAACCCGGAAGCCGCACCCGCCAAAGCAATCAACGCCCCTTCGTTTAAAAAAATTTTCTGAATCATATTTTTGGGTGCCCCCAAAGCAAAGAAAATGGAAATGTCTTTCTTTTTTTCAATGGCCAACATCATTAACGAAAAAAAGATATTGATGGAGGCAACAGCCATCAGCAACGCCATAGAAATAAACGTAAAAAGTTTTTCAATTTTTACCAGTTTGTAAAGTTCCTGGTGTTGCTCATCGTTGGTAAGCACAACAAAATCTTTTCCCAGTACCTGTTGCAAAGCTGCTTTTACATTTTGTGGGGACCTGCCGTTTTGGGTTTTTATCTCCAGCGAGGTGCACCGGTTATCATAGCCCGTAAGGTTGCGGACGAAATCAATTGGTAACAACACATAGTTTTCATCAAAATTCTTTTCAATAGAAAAAACAGCACCGGGCTGCAGAGCGCTAACGCTGTATAGCTTGGAGGGATCTAAAGTGGTTTTTGCATTTTTGATGTAAAAAAACTGAAGCGGGTAAACCGACCCTTCTACTGGAATAGAAAGTTGATATTGTATTCCTTTTCCTAAAATAGCGTATTGCCCCAGCGAGTCTTTCAGTTTCAGCTTTCCGTCTACAATGCTTTGATCGATGCGGTGTTGATCAATAAAATTAGCACTCACGCCTTTCATCGTTACTACCATATCGGCATCGCGGTAGCGGAGGTAGCCATAGTCTTCCAGCACCTCGGTTACGATGGCCACGCCCTCAATGGATTTCATTTTCGAAAGGATTTTTTCATTTACCTCAAAAGTTTTTCCCATCACGGCTTCAATTTTAATTTCCGGATCAAAGGCATGGTTGAGTGAGCGGAGCAAACTCTCTAAACCATTAAAAACGGAAAGCACGATAACCAGGGCGGCTGTAGAAAAGGCAATACCGACTACCGATAATGCAGAGATGATATTAATGAAGTTCCTTTTTCGTTTGGAAAGGAAATACCTCCGGGCAATGAAAAGAGAAAGGTTCATGCCAACGCCCCGTTTACTCTTTGGGGATATTCAAGCTTTTAAGCAGGTCTTCCATGCGTTGTGCATTTTCTTCCACTTCGTCAATAACAAATACTAACTCGGGAATAATGCGTGCCTGATGGCGGATACGAATCCCCAATTCTTTTCGGATTTCGCTTTTGTGCAAATTGAGGTTAGCTAATACTACTTTTTTGTCTTTGGCCAGCATCATGCTGATATATACTTTGGCAACGCTCAGGTCAGGGCTCATACGAACCTCGGCCAGGGTAATAAACACGTTCCCTAAAAAATCGCCCTTGTGTCGAAAAAAGATGTCGCTCAATTCTTTTTGAATGAGTCGTCCGTATTTTTGTTGCCGCAATGTCATGCTACAAAGATACAAAAGTACCATCAGCAAAAGATTGTGCCTGATTTTTGATTTATTTGTTAAAAAATACCGTGCTCCGATTTTTTAAACTAAACGATCCCTACCGGCTGTTGGCGGTGCTGCTGATCATGGCAGGCTTGAGTATCCCTGTTTTAATCGGCCCCGGCCATATGACCCCGTTGGAATTGAAAGATATAGTGGTGGGCGAATCGCTCCGATCGGGAAAAATGATGTATCTGCAACTGATTGACACCACCCCATGGCTGGCAGCCTGGTTTGATAAATGGATCAGTTTCTTTTTAGGACGTTCGCTTACAGCCCGCCATATAGTGGCGCTGCTGCTTCTTTTTTTTCAGGCTTCTTATTTTGCGGTGGTGCTTATTCGCAATCGGGTGTATAATGAGGGCACTTACCTGCCGGCTTTAGTTTACGCGCTACTTACCTTTTTTTCATTCGATATGCTTTCGCTTTCGCAGGAGTTATTTGCCTCGGTGTTCTTACTGTTTGCGCTGAATAATTTGTTTAAAGAGATAGCCTTTAAAGTACAACGCGAAGAAACCATTTTTAACTTGGGGCTATACCTTGGTATAGCTTCGCTTTTTGTATTGAGTTATTTTATTTTTTTACCCGGAGCCGTGCTGCTGTTGCTCGTTTATGCCCGGCTGGCATTTCGTAGGGCACTGCTTCTTATAGTTGGGTTTCTTTTCCCGCACCTGGCGCTTTTAGTTTATTATTATTTTTATGATGGGGCATCACAATTGTTTTATTACTACTACGCACAAAACCTATTGGGAGTGAGCACGGGTTTTATTTCCGTAAAATCGGTAGGGGTGCTGATGGCGCCCATTTTATTTTTTTTAGTAGCATCGCTTGTCATGCTCAACCGCGAGGCCCGGTTTACCCGGTACCAGTCGCAGTTGTTGCAGGCCATGTTTATCTGGATGGGATTTGCACTGGCGGAAGTGGGGCTCACTCGAAATTTCACACCGCATAGTCTGATTCCATTCATCCCACCGCTGGCGTTTTTGATTAGTCACTACTTTTTGCTGATCCGCCAAAAACGGATAGCCGAAACTATGTGGTGGGTTTTATTGCTTTCGGTGATAGGGTTTAGTACGGCAGCCCGGCTAAATAAGCTTTCGTCAGTTAATTATTCCGCGATGTTGGTTCCGGAATCAACGGATCATCAACTTCAACAAAAAAAAGTAATGGTGCTGGCTAATGGTTGGGGAGTGTACCAAAACAACCGGGCCGCTACGTATTTTTTAGACTGGCCATTATCAGAAGTTTTTTTTCATGAGCCCAACATTTTTCAGCATGTGGTGTTGATCAACGAATCATTTGAGCACGAAAAACCGGAGGTTGTTATTGACGAACAAAACCTGATGGAAGGCGTATTTAACGTTAACCCCTCCCTTCGAAAGTTATATGAAAAAAAAGGGAACCTCTACTGGCGAAAGCCGGTTAGCAAAATCAACTAAGGCTTAAAATTCCTTTTTCTTTGGCCTCTAATGACGATACTCCGGCCAGATAAAGATCCACCGACCGTGCTGCCTCCCGCCCTTCGCTGATGGCCCACACCACCAGGCTTTGACCCCTGCGCATATCTCCGGCTGCGAAAACACCCTCTACGGAAGTTTGAAACTGCGTACATTTTACATTGCCACGTTCATCGTACTCCACCCCCAGCTCATCGAGCAATCCGTTATGTTGCGGATGCAAAAAACCCAATGCCAGCAAAGCCAGTTCGCAAGGCACCTCACGGGTGGTTGCTGCTTTTTCGGTGTACGATTTTCCATTCCATTCTATCTCCGCTATTTTCAAAGCACGCAACTCGTTATGGTCGTTGCTTAAAAATTCCAACGTAGCCAGGCTCCACGCACGGGTGCAGCCTTCTTCGTGAGAAGAGGAGGTGCGTAAAATTACCGGCCAACTTGGCCAGGGCATGGCGGCCGTTCTTTCTTGCGGAGGTTTGGGGAGAATTTCAATTTGAGTAACTGATTGGGCTTGATGACGGATGGAGGTGCCGACACAATCCGAACCGGTATCCCCTCCGCCTATTACAACTACATTTTTTTGAGTGGCCATTATTTCGGCCGTGTTTATTTCTTTGCCCGCTACACGTTTGTTTTGTTGAGTTAGAAAATCCATGGCGAAGTGAATGCCCTTCAGATTTCTTCCCGGCACGGGCAAATCGCGCGGCACGGTCGATCCGCCACAGAGCAGAAGGGCATCAAACTCATTGCGCAGCAAACTCACCGGAACGGTAACGCCTACTTCGGCATTCATCTGAAATTTTACGCCCTCTTCTTTCATTAAATTAATTCTTCGCTCCACCACTTGTTTATCGAGTTTAAAATCGGGGATGCCATACCGCAACAAGCCGCCTGCTTCATCGGCCCGCTCAAATAGGGTTACCTCATGCCCCGCCTGGTTTAGTTGGGCGGCTGCTGCCAGGCCGGATGGCCCCGAGCCAACAATGGCTACTTTTTTCCCGGTTTGGTTAGCGGGCTTTCGGGGGGCTGCAAACCCATTTTCAAAAGCTTTCTCAGCGATGGCTTTTTCAATATACTCGATGGTTACCGGAGGTTTGTTAATGCCCAGCACACACGAGGCCTCGCAAGGAGCCGGACATATCCGTCCGGTAAACTCCGGGAAATTATTGGTGCTGGTTAAAATTTCGTAGGCCAGCTTCCAGTTTTTGTGGTAAACGGCATCGTTAAACTCGGGGATGATGTTGCCCAGTGGGCAGCCGTGGTGGCAAAACGGAGTGCCGCAATCCATGCAGCGGGCCGCCTGCTTTTGGGTGAGGCTTTCGTTAATGGTACCTTCTACTTCGCGGTAGTCATGAATGCGTTCTTTTACTTCCCGTTTTTTGGGAAGCTCACGTTCAAATTCTAAAAAGCCGGTTGGTTTTCCCATTTTCTATCGGGGTCAGATGATTGATTTTAAAAGTAGGAAATGAAATTCGTTAACACTCGTTCGGTTCGTCTCAATTTTTTTATTTCTATTTTGCAATCGATTTCCATTAGGGTATGAACAAAAAAATAATTCTTTTTTCAGGGCTGGCTTTCCTGCTAGTGCAGTCGTGCGAACGTAAAAGTAAACCGGAAGAAACAGCTAAACCGGCACGCAGCGTAAACGTGCCGGCATTTAATGCCGACTCGGCCTATGCCTATGTGGCCCGCCAGGTTGCGTTTGGCCCGCGTGTGCCCAATTCGCCCGCCCACCGGCAGGCCTCACACTATTTCATCAGCCGGTTTAAAAAATTTGGAGCCACAGTAACCGAACAAGATTTTGAAGCCACCACCTGGGACAACCAGCAACTGAAATTAAAAAACATCATCGCCAGCTACAATCCCTCAGCACCCAAACGGATTTTATTAGCGGCCCATTGGGACACACGCCCCTATGCCGACAAGGATGAAGAAAAAAAAGATGCCCCGTTTGATGGAGCCAATGACGGAGCCAGCGGGGTAGGCATTTTACTGGAAGTAGCGCGTGTGTTAGGGCAGAACAAACAACCCGAAGTAGGGGTGGATTTAATTTTGTTTGATGGCGAAGACTGGGGCGAAAAAGAAAATGAACGAAGCCGTGTTAACCTGCCGGACGACCAAAGTTGGTGGTGCCTGGGCTCGCAGTATTGGGCGAAACACAAACATCAAAAAAATTATTCGGCCTACTTTGGTATTTTACTCGATATGGTGGGCTCTAAGCACGCCCAGTTTTTTCGGGAAGGGTCTTCGCTGGAGTATGCCCCCGCCATTGTAGAAAAAGTATGGAACACAGCCGCCCGGTTGGGCTACACCGATTATTTTGTAAAGACCAATGTAGGGGCTATTACAGACGACCACGTGTTTGTAAACCAACTGGCCAAGATCCCCATGATTGATATTGTGCATTATCAAGCCGGGGTTGGTTTTTTTGGGGAGTATCACCACAACCGAAAAGATAATTTGTCAATCATTAGTAAAGAAACGCTGGCAGCCGTAGGCAACACCCTGTTAAATGTGGTGTACTACGAAGAGTAATGATCCGCGTTTAATTTTCATCGCCCGTCTTTTTTAATTCTTCGTCCAGGATTTTTTGAATGACGGCCTGTTGCCGTTCGTCTATTTGCTGGTTGGTTTTAGCTTGTTTTTTCATGAACCGGAACATGGCATTCTTTTTAATTTCATAGGCGATGAACACGGTATATTTATTTTGCTTTTTGTCGAAATATTTTTCTTCTCCAATTTTTCGCAAGTCGGCCATACTGGTATTCATTACCTCGCGCACTAAACTTTGAAATTTATCGGCTACATCGGCTGCGCGGTCGTTTTGGGTTTGGCCTAAATACTGATCGCTTACTTGTTTCATGGTAGTGTTTACCTGGCCGGCCAGGATAGCTTTGGCTTCGATGTCGGCTTTGCTGCGGGCAATGTTATCGGCACTGCTTTCTCCTTTGCCGGTGCCGCGAAAAAACCGGTTGTTCGATTCATAAGCGCTGCCGCGAAAAGGCTCTCTTACCTTTTGACCGAAAGGGCTGGCACACGACATGAGGGTAAGGGCTACCAAAAGATTCAAAATAAGGGTCTTCATATAAAATTGTTTTTTCGGATACGGTTGCAAAAAGATTTTTACGAAAATAAAATAAAATAGGTTTAAAATGACTTCCTGAAAAATATTAATTGGATTCCCCGTTTATCAGGCGGGTAATCCCTTTCCAGTAAAGATCGTGCCATATTTTGTTTTGAGGCGTGGACTTACGGTAGCCCCTGTAAGTTAAACCTTCGTGTTACCTTTACCGTAAAGAAAAACATAAACGTGCCGTTGGTTTTAAGGAGAAGAAAGATTTTTTAAGCTATGAAAACAATTTATGTCGTTGGAAACCCGGGATTTTTAGAGCTGCACCGCAAGCATTTAGATGACAACTCTAAATTTTTGCGCGGGCATGTTTCGGTACATATCCCCGGAAAAGAAGTTCAGTTGTTTTGGATACACAACCGGGAAGGATTGAAGGAATTTAAACAAGCCATTGGGGCCGACCTGATCTGGAAATACCGCCTTCGTTTTTATTTTAACCTGGAAGAATTCACGCCCAAAGAAGAGGAAAAAACAGAATTTAGCGCAGACGAAAAAGCGTTGATGCGAAAAGCTATTTTATCGCTGGCGTAAGGGAAGCTTTTATTCAGCCCACACCACAATTTCTTCATGGGCATACCATACCGGGTAGGAGGGCGAAAACATTTTCTCTACTTCGTTTCGTTTGATTTTCAAAGTAGGAGTCATCAAGCCGTTTTCTACAGTCCAGTCGTTTACGAGAACAATAATTTTTTTTAGATTTTCATAATCTTCAACCTCTCGGTTGGTTTCATGGAGCGAGTGCAGAAGGCTATGGCGGATTTCATCTCTTGTTTTTTGTCTTCCGGTTTCCGACAGCACCACCAGCGCTAGGGGTTGAGGTATGCTCATACCCACCACACACACCTGCCCGATGTCGGTATTTTTAACCAACCTCATTTCAATGGGCGAAGGCGACACATATTTTCCTTTGTCGGTTTTAAAGATATCTTTTACCCGGCCGGTGATGGTGAGAAACCCATCCGGGTCGGTTGTTCCACAATCGCCCGTTTTTAAAAAACCATCTTCGGTAAATACGCCCGTAGTCATTTCAGGTTCTTTGTAGTAGCCCGTCATTAAGGCAGGATGCCGGGTAAGGATTTCATGATCGTCTGTAAACCGGTATTCTGTATGGGGCATTACTTCGCCTGCGGTGCCATACTTTAGGCGCTTTTGGTTGCCATGCGATACGGCACAATTCTCGGTCATGCCGTAAATTTCGCGAACCCGTATGCCAAGGTCATCAAACCAAAGCAAAAGAGACAAGGGCATGGGGGCCGCCCCCGAAATAGTTAACAACGTCTTGGCTAACCCCAGTTTTTTTTTCAGCACACGCCTGACCAACGAACGAACCCCGGGTATCTTTAGCAGGCGCGATAATTTTTGTTGAGGAATTTTCTCTAAAATTTTTTCGCGGAAGCGTGCCCAGATCCGGGGAACCCCAAAGAAAAGCTGCGGCTGCACGGAAGCCAGATCGCGGGCAAAGGTATCCAGCGACTCTACAAACGAAATAGAGGCACCGGTAAGGCAACCCAGTACTTCAGTAATGTCGCGCTCGGCTATGTGGCAAAGCGGCAGGTAAGAAAACAAACGCGGATGTTGGGGCAAAGGGCTTACCCGCTGCAGGTAGTCCATCATAATTTGCGACACGTGCGAGAAGGCCGAAGAGGTAAACATCACCCCCTTGGGTTTGCCGGTGGTGCCGGAGGTGTACATAATGGTGAGCAGTTCATCCGGTTGCCAGGGATATATTTTTTCGATCGGTTTTTTTGTGGCGATCCATTCACTTACCCGTTCTCCTTCCCCGGGGCCATAGAAATCCAGGCTGATTTTTTGAGTGAAAGAAGGGATCCCCTCTTTTTGCTTTTCATACTCATCAAGTTTGCCTATAAAAATCGCTTTTGATTCGCTGTGCTCTAAAATTTGGTTGATCGAACCCGCGCTGATGTTGGCGTACAGCGGAACGGATACGAAGCCCGCCATCATAATGGCTAAGTCTGCCATAAGCCAGTGGGCACAGTTTTTAGAAAGGATGGCCACGTTGCTGTGCTCGGGCAACGACATAGCCTGCAGCCCCGATGCCATTTTACGGATTTCAACTCCGGCCTGCCGGAAGGACCATTCCTGCCAGGTTCCGTTTACAGGCTGCCGGAGAAAAATAGTATTCGGGGTTTCTTTCTCCCAACGTAAAAAAGAATTGAGAATTGGATTAAAGCCCATAAATGGATAAGGATATTGTTTCTATTTAGTGATAACCGCATAAACAATCAACCCTCATCATGAAGATTCTTGGAAAAGGAGCCGTTAGCAAAAAAATGCCGATTTTCGTTTTTTAAACCTGTCTCGATGAACGAAATAAAAAAACTCTTCCTTCTCGATGCCTATGCGCTCATTTACCGTGCCCATTTTGCCTTCACCAAAAATCCGCGCATCAACTCGAAGGGGCATAACACTTCGGTGCCGTTTGGGTTTACCAATACACTGCTGGAAGTGATTCAAAAACAAAAGCCTACACACCTGGCTGTAGCGTTTGATACGGCCGCTAAAACATTTCGCGATGAAATTTTTAAAGAATACAAAGCCACCCGCCAGGAAACCCCCGAAGACATACGGCACGGCATCCCTACCGTAAAAAAAATTATTCAGGGATTTAACATTCCTATTTTGGAAAGGGATGGCTACGAAGCCGATGATATTATCGGTACGATGGCTACGCAGGCAGCCGCCAAAGGCTTTCAGGTTTTTATGATGACGCCCGATAAAGATTTTGGGCAGTTGGTAAAAGAAAATGTTTTTCTCTACAAGCCGGCCTATATGGGCAATGCCGTAGATGTGCTGGGCCCAAAAGAAGTATGCGAAAAGTGGGACATCGAAAATGTAAACCAGGTGATCGACATACTCGGATTGCAGGGCGACACCTCGGATAATATCCCGGGGATCCCGGGCATCGGCCCTAAAACGGCAGCCGAATTGTTGAAGCAATACAAAACGGTGGAAGGGGTAGTAGCCAACGCAGGGAAACTAAAAGGCAAACAAAAAGAACGGGTAGAAGAATTTGGCGAGCAAGCGCTCCTCTCTAAAAAACTGGCCACCATCATTACCGATGTGCCCATCGAATTTCATGAAGAAAACCTGCGCTACAAAGGGCCTGATGAAAAAATACTTCGCCCGATTTTGGAAGAACTGGAATTTAAAACGATGCTGCCTCGCATTTTTTCAGGTACAACAGGCGGGCCAACCCCGACCGTGATGGAGCCGAAGCAGGAACAACTCGCTATGTTCGGGCAAACCAATCAAGGGGCTTATACTCCGGAAGCCCTGTCGGCCGAGACTTCGATGGGTTCGTATCAAAAAATAGAAACAGAAAACGAAGTACTTTCATTAATTGAAAAAATAAAACTGCAAAAAGAAATTTCGTTTGCCGTAGTAACAGACGAGGCCGAAAATTTTAATTTCAAGTTGCAAGCCATGGTATTTTCGTTTTTTCCGGGCGAAGCCTTTTGGGTACCGGTTAAAGAAAAAGAGATACCCCGCTGGGAAGAAATTTTTTCGAACGAAGCAATCACTAAAATCGGCTACAATATTAAATCCGGCTTGCAAGCCCTGAAAAAAAATGGGATTACCGTAAAGGGGCAGTTGTTTGATGCCCTGCTGGCTCATTACCTGATTGAGCCCGAGTCTTCGCACGACTTAAGTATTCTTTGCAACCAATATTTAAATCGGCAGCTGATTGCCAGCGATACCGATGAGGTAAAAAATTATGGCGAACGGGTTGATCTGACGTTGCAACTCAAAGCCCGGTTGGAAAACGAGTTGCACCAACGCGGACATTGGCGCCTGAGCCGTGAAGTAGAAATGCCGCTGATCTATGTTTTGGCAGCTATGGAGTATGAAGGCGTAGCGTTAGATGAACCGGCTCTACAGGCGATGTCGGGTTCACTGAAAAAAGACAGCGAAAAAACGCAAGCCGAAATTTTTAAACTGGCCGGTGCAGAATTTAATATCGGGTCGCCCAAACAGTTGGGCGAAATTTTATTTGATAAGCTCAAGCTTCTCGATAAAGCCAAGAAAACCAAAACCGGTCAATATGCCACGGGCGAGGAAGTGCTGCTGAAGCTGGCCGGAGAACATGCGATTGCCAAAAAGATCCTCGACTTCCGTGAGGTCGAAAAACTTCGCTCCACCTATGTTGATGCCTTGCCTAAAATGCTGAGCCGGTTCGACCACCGCATTCATACGGATTATCGCCAGGCGGTGGCCGCTACCGGGAGGTTAAGTTCTAACAACCCCAACCTGCAGAACATTCCGATCCGAACGGAAAAAGGAAGACAGATACGCAAAGCATTTGTGCCCCGCGCAAAAGATTTTCTTTTTATGTCGGCCGACTATTCGCAGATTGAGCTGCGCATAGCCGCTTCTTTTGCGAAAGATGAAACGATGGTAGAAGCATTTCGTTTGGGGCGCGATATTCATACCACCACGGCTGCCCGGGTATTTAAAGTAGCCTTGGAGAAGGTAACGCCTGATATGAGGCGCAAAGCCAAAGAGGTAAACTTCGGCATTTTGTATGGAAGCACGGCCTTTGGTCTATCGCAAAACCTGAACATTTCCCGCACGGAAGCTTCTGAAATGATTGATTCTTATTTTCAGGAATTTTCGGCTATCAAAAAATACATGGACGACTCCATTAACCTGGCTCGGGAAAAAGAATACGTGGAAACTATTTTAGGGAGAAGAAGATATTTGCGCGACATTAATTCGCGCAACATGGCCACCCGCCAGTTTGCCGAGCGCAACGCAATCAATGCACCCATTCAGGGAAGTGCCGCAGATATTATTAAGGTAGCGATGATCAACATTTATCGGTGGCTGCAGAAAGAAAAACTGAAAACAAAAATGATTTTGCAGGTACACGATGAATTGGTTTTTGATCTTCATCAAGCAGAACAGGAAATCGTGAAGCCCAAGGTAATTGAACTGATGAAAACAGCCGTGATCTTAGATGTGCCCATGGAGGTGGAAGTGGGGATAGGTAAGAATTGGCTGGAGGCTCACTAATAAAGATAATGAGCCCTCGTTAGCCTTCCTGGACGAGGCATAATTATTTTGTCCTCCGGAAATTCAAATCATGAAAATCGTAACTGAAATCGGTTAGTGGAGAAATGGCTTTCATGGTAATGCCTGCTCCTTTTCCGGTTTCATCTAATGAAAAAGTAACGAAGGCATCGGCATCCATACTGCGGTCTTTCCACTTTACCACAAATGTGTTGCCCCGAAAATAAAATAACTCACCGGTAAGTTTGGGCGATCGTTTCGAATCGAACCAAAGCTTGCCGTTTTTATTGGCGATGGTTACCTCGCCCAGCCAGGGGTCGGTGTAAGTTCCGGTTACCGTACTCCATTCTATTTTAGAACCCCCTTTTTTCTGCACCGTTTCAATTTCATTCCAAATGGAATCGGTAAGATGTTTGGCATAAGCTAATGATTTGTTTCTGCCGACTGAATATTCGGCTACGCGGTCGGTGCCGGTAATGCCAAAATATCCATCTTTGATCTGGTTGGTAATGGAGACGAAGGCTCCGCCTTCCTGTTGGTTGGTAAGCACAATAATGCCGAGGTTTAATTCGGGCAGCATGGTTATTTGGGTTACCATCCCTTCCAGCCCACCGGTGTGGCTTACTTGTTTATATCCTTTTACATCGGCCAGTCCAAACCCCAACCCGTAGCTGGCAAAGTGGGTATTATACGGGCCGGGATTGCGCACCGGAATAATGGTTTGAGGTGTCCACATTTCTTCGTGCACCTCTTCCGAAAATAATTTTTTAGAAAGGTTGTCGCCATATTTTCCATGGTTGAGGTGGAGCAGCACCCACTTACTGAGGTCGGCAATGCTGGAGTTAATACCACCGGCCGAGTGGCCCACCTTGATCGTGCTGCGTGCAATAACCTGCACCTTTCCATTTACCGGGGCGTGCCCATCTATTACATTTGATTGGTCTTTTAAACGATCGAACGAAGCAGCCGAATTTTTCATGCCCAACGGAGCCATGATACGTTGCTCCACAAACTCATCCCAGCTTTTGCCGCTAACGCGCGCCACCACCTCGCCTGCAATGATGTACAAATTATTATCGTAATCGTACTTGCTGCGAAAACTGGAAACGGCTTTCAGAAAGCGGAGATTGTAAATTACATCGTTGATGGTAAAGTCGCTGGAGTCGGGAAAAAACATCAGATCGCCCGCGCCCAGCCCCAGCCCGCTGCGGTGGGTGAGCAGATCGCGAATGGTAAATTCTTCTGTTACAAAAGGGTTGTATAGTTTGAACTCAGGAATGTAATCGCGTACCTTATCGTCCCACTTCAATTTTCCTTCCTCCACCAGCATACCCAAAGCGGCTGCGGTAAAGGCTTTGCTGTTAGAAGCGATACCAAAGAGCGTGTGCTCATCTACTTTCTGTAGAGTGTTGAGCGACCGCACGCCATATCCTTTTGAGTGGAGTATCTTGCCGTCTTTAATCACTGCTACGGCTATGCCGGGCACATTAAATGCTTTCATAGACCGGGCTGCCAGGTCATCTATTTGTTTGCTGTTCATCGGCTGGGCCGGTGAAAACCGGAAAATGAAAAGCAGAAATATAAAAATGAGTTTTTTCATAACAGCACCCTTTAGTGTAAGGCTAAAGTAAAAGTAAGAAGAGGGGGCTTCTAAAAACAGGGTAGGTTATAAAAAATCTACGAATTTTTCAATTGACTTTCATGAATTTTTTGTGCTCGTTAGGTCTTACGACCTGATGTAACCCGAGCCTAAGACAGATAAAGATTTCAGGTTGAGTGTGGATTTGTGTCAGATCGGAAGCTCTAGTAGACACTAATTTTAAAAACATTGATGATTTACAAAAAATTGAATTGATTGATAAAACACAATTTGAAAAGATACAGCCTTATCTTTCAATAGAATATCTGCGCCCGATTTCGTCACCAAGCTGTTCAATTCCGAACAGAGTCTTCTTTAAGAAATTTTAATTAAGTGGAAAATTTTACTCTTTTAAGTGTTTTTCTTTTTGGCACGAATATTATTACTACAAATAGGAATTTATTCTTATGAAGAAGTATCAACTTGGAGAATTTGAGGAAATCGTGATGCTTACTGTGGGCATTTTGTACAATGAAGCCTATGGCGTTTCCATCAAAAAAGAAATTGAAGTACGCCTTGCACGCAAAGTAAGTGTGGGCGCATTGCAAACCGCTTTGAAAAGATTGGAAGACAAAGGCTATCTCAAATCGCGAGAGGGCGAAGCCACTGAAGAACGAGCAGGTCGCCCGAAAAAATATTTTCAAATCACTGCACTTGGCAAAAGAGCAATGGAATATGCGAAGAGCACGAGAGATGAATTATGGAGCGCGATACCAAAGATGGCTTTAAAAACGGTTACCACGTAAGTTGACAAAACTCAATTGACAATTGACAAAATGAAGATCGTTAGTATCGTGCATGTTGTCAATTACCTATTTGTCAATTGTCAATTTTTTATAAATGAAAAAAGAAGAAAATAGACCACCAAAATATTTTTTAAAATTCTTCCAATGGTACTGCCACCCGCAGTTGCGCGACCACATTGAAGGGGATTTGATGGAGTTATACAATGAACGGGTAAAAGAATTAGGGAAGAGAAAAGCTGATAGAAAATTTATTGTTGATGTGCTCTTGCTGTTTAGGCCGGGCATCATCAAACCAACAGAAGGTTATAAAAATTTAACAACTTATAGCATGATAAAAAGTTATTACACCATTGCGTTTAGAAGTTTAAAAAGAAATAAACTCCATGCATCAATCAACATTGTTGGCCTTGCCATTGGCATGGCTTGTTGCATTTTTATTGCGCTCTTTGTTCAATTTGAACTTGGATATGACAAACAAAACAAAGATGCCGATAAGATTTTTCGAATGGGTATAGACTTGGAAGCTAACAGGTGGGCAATCTCTGCTTTTCCAATTGGGGCACTGCTCAAAGATAATTTCCCAGAAATAGAAAAGTTTACAAGGATAAAACCGATAGAAACTCTTGTGCTAAACTCAAACAACGATGTAAAGCATAAAGAAAAAGTTTTTTATGCTGACTCTTCTGTGTTCGATGTTCTTGACATAAAGCTGTTGAAGGGCAGCCCTACCACGGCATTGGCAGAAATAAATTCAATGGTGATTACCGAAGAGAAGTCCAAAATTTATTTTGGCGGTGAAGACCCTGTTGGCAAAACATTAACGCTTCCCGACAGCAAAACGGAATACAAAATTACAGGAGTGTTCAGCCCTCTTCCTTCCAACTCGCATGTACATATACAGATTATGGTTTCGTCTAACAATTTTGAACCGATGAGACCTAGCTCTAAACAAGCATGGAACTATCTGACCAATCACTACACTTATCTTGTTCTTCCAAAAGGTGTTGACTATGAAGGGTTTGCAAAAAAAATATCTGCCTTTATGGATAAGTACCAAAATATCACTGCCGACCAAACTCCTAATAGAATTAAACTTCAACCGCTTACTTCTATCCACTTGCATTCCAATCTCGGGCTTGAAGTAGAACCTAACGGAAATATTAATACAGTATATATTTTATCGGCAATTGCATTCTTTATTTTGGTGATTGCTTGTATTAATTTCATGAATCTCTCCACAGCACAATCTTTAAAACGCGCACGTGAGGTTGGCATAAGAAAAGTAATAGGCAGTAAAAAATCGCAGCTTATCGTTCAGTTTCTCAGCGAATCGGTTGCGATCAGTTGTATTGCCTTAGTATTGTCTATTGTGATATTAATTTTGATTACCCCTACGCTTAATTCTTTCTCTGGCAAAGAAATAGTTCTCAATCCCATTGAAAATGGGTATCTGATTCTTTTCTTTTTCGTGATTACTTTTTTTGTGGGAATTTTTGGCGGCATTTATCCCGCTTTTTTTCTTTCTGGTTTTCAGCCAACCTCTGTGCTGAAAGGAAGCTTTATTGGAAACTTCAAAGGGCAACTGCTGCGCAAGGGATTGGTAGTGTTTCAATTTGCCATTGCCTTTGTAATCATGGTTGGCACGTATGTGGTTTACAGTCAACTTAATTTTATGCAAAGCAAAAACCTTGGCTTTGACCGAGAGCAAACATTGATTCTTCAATTGCCTAAAGACAGTGTGGGCGATGTTGCGTTAAAAAATGAAATAGCAAAATTGGCTGCTGTGAAAAACGTAACGCGCATGTTAGAAGTACCCGGAAAAATGGTGCGCACTACAGGCATTTGGTATGAGGGCAGTCCAGAGAATAAAGATGTAAACATGTACATTTTTAGCGGTGACGCTGATTTAATAAAGACGATGGGCATGACCATGTTAAAGGGCGAATTCTTCAGACCAGAAACCAAACAATTTTATAAAGAGTTTGTCATCAACGAAACCGCGCTCAAGCGTTTTGGCTGGACAATGGATGAAGCTGTTGGAAAGCTGATGGATTTTGGAGAGCGTGGCAAAGAACCCGGCAGAGTAATTGGGGTAATCAAAGATTTTCATTTCAAACATCTGCATGATGCCATTGACCCGCTTGTGCTTTATTTGGAGCCCAACTTTGAAAGTTATTTTATGGCTATAAAACTTAGACCTGGAAATTTAAAAGAGAGCATAGCTGATGTAGAAAAAACATGGAAACGGGTTATACCTCAGCACGAATTTGAATACCAATTTTTAGATGAAAGTTTTGGCAAACTATTTGAGCAAGAACGAAAACTCGGACAATTGTTCAGCGTTTTTTCAAGCTTAGCTTTGTTCATATCATGTCTTGGACTTTTCGGTCTTGCATCGTTTACATTAGAACAAAGCCGTAAGTCTGTAGCTGTGCGCAAAGTAATGGGTGCTTCCGTTTCTGAAATTGTAATGATGATGTCAAAAGATTTTCTGAAGCTGGTTCTCATGGGTATGTTGTTGGCCGCACCCATTGCATACTTCGTTATGAATCGCTGGCTTCAAGGATTTGCTTACAATGTTGGCTTTGGTTGGGCTGTCTTTTTCTATGCCACGGTTGCTGGTCTCGTTATTGCATTTACTACGGTGAGTTATCATTCAATGAAAGCTGCACTTTCAAACCCAGTGGAAAATTTGAAAAGCGAGTAAATCAATTGACAATAGGTAGTTGACAAAACGCGTTGACAATTGCCTATTTGTCAATAGTCAATTTTTTATAAATAAAAAAAAAGAAAATAGACCGCTCAGATTTTTTACAAAGTTTTTCCACAGGTACTGCCCCCATCTCTCATGAAAGAAGATATTTACAGTAACATTACTGATATTTTAAAATCATCTTTGCCTGATGGAAATAAAAATGAAATACAGGTTTGCTCAGGGAATATTCATAGCACTGGGTGGAGCCATCCTTTTTTCCACCAAAGCCATTTGGGTAAAACTGGCCTATCGCGAAGCCCCGGTAGATGCGCTGACATTGCTGGCGTTGCGTATGATTTTTTCATTACCGTTTTTTATTGCAGCGGCTTTTGTTTCTTCTTCACAAAACACGAATGTAAAATTTACAAAGAGAGAATGGGTGGGCATAGCGCTGATTGGTTGTCTGGGTTATTACATCAGCAGTTTGCTCGACTTTGCCGGGTTGAAGTATGTATCGGCAGGTATTGAACGCCTGATTTTATTTGCTTACCCCACATTTGCTTTACTGATGTCGGCCTTTCTATTTAAACAAGAGGTGAAGCCCATTCAATGGCTGGCACTGACCATTACCTATTTGGGTTTAATAGCCGCTTTTTTAGGAGAGGTAGATTTTGGGTCAGCCCAAAATTCTAATTTCATTTTTGGATCGATCTTAATTTTTATATGTGCCATCACCTATGCGGGGTACATGGTAGGCAGTGGAAGAATCATTCCTAAAGTAGGGGCTTCCAAATTCAACAGCTATGCCATGAGTTTTGCGGGAGCGGGTGTGCTTGTTCATTTTTCTATTCACCGCAACGGGTCGTTGGTTGGACAACCGACTATAATCTATCTGTATAGTTTGCTGATGGCTATTTTTGCCACGGTGTTGCCTTCGTATCTGGTAGCGACTTCCATCAATAAAATCGGAGCTAATAATGTGGCCATTATCGGAAGTGTGGGGCCGGTGTCCACTATTGTGCTGGCCAATATTTTTTTAGGCGAAGCTATTACTTTTTGGCAACTGCTGGGAACGGCCCTGATTTTAGTGGGCGTACTACTGATTGGAAAACAAGCTAACCAGTCCGAAAACTGATCAGAGCGATTTTTTCACTTCGCGCATCTCATAGCTTTCAATAACATCGCCTACTTTAATGTCGTTGAAGTTATCAATGCCCATACCACAATCGAACCCGGCTTTTACTTCGCCTGCATCGTCTTTGAAACGTTTGAGTGAATTGAGTTTGCCGGCAAATACCACAATGCCATCGCGGATGAGGCGCACCTGGTTGTTGCGTTTAATGTACCCATCCGTTACCATACATCCGGCTACCGTACCTACTTTAGAAATCTTAAATACATCTCTTACTTCGGCATTGCCTACAATCACTTCTTCCAGTTCTTTTTCGAGCATACCTTCCATCGCGGCCTTTACATCGTTAATGGCATCGTAAATAATGGAGTACAACCGGATTTCGATCTCTTCATTTTCAGCGAGCCTGCGGGCTGATGCAGAAGGACGAACCTGGAAGCCAACGATGATGGCATCGGAGGCAGAGGCCAACAGCACATCGGATTCGGATATTTGGCCTACCGCTTTGTGAATGATACTAACGGCTACCTTAGGTGTAGAAAGTTTAAGCAGGGAATCGGAAAGCGCTTCGATGGATCCGTCCACATCGCCTTTTACAATCACATTCAGTTGCTTGAATGAACCAATGGCCAGACGTCTGCCGATTTCATCCAGCGTAATATGTTTTTTGGTGCGTATGTTTTGCTCGCGTAGAATTTGGCTGCGTTTATTGGCCACTTCCCGTGCCTCACGATCGGTTTCGTAAACCTGAAACTTCTCACCGGCTTGAGGAGCGCCATCTAAACCAAGAACCTGAACGGGCGTTGACGGCCCCGCTTCTTTTATTTTTTTGCCGGTGTCGTCAAACATGGCTTTTACGCGCCCATGATTTGAACCCGCTACCATAATATCGCCCACCTTTAAAGTGCCGGCTTGCACCATAAGGGTAGTTACATAGCCGCGGCCTTTGTCCAGTTCGGCTTCAATGATAGATCCTTGTGCCGCCTTATTTTGATTGGCTTTAAGATTCAGCAATTCTGCCTCGAGCAATACTTTTTCCAGAAGTTCATCAATGCCCACTCCGGTCTTGGCTGAGATGGCCTGGCTTTGATATTTACCGCCCCAGTCTTCTACCAGAATATTTAATTTGGATAATGATTCTTTTACTTTTTCCGGATTAGCTCCCGGCTTATCAATTTTGTTAATGGCAAAAATCAGAGGCACACCCGCTACCTGGGCATGGTTAATGGCTTCTTTGGTTTGCGGCATTACATCATCATCTGCGGCAATTACAATAATGGCAATATCCGTCAGTTTGGCACCGCGCGCACGCATGGCTGTAAAAGCTTCGTGGCCGGGTGTATCGAGAAAAGCAATTTTTTGGCCGCTGTTGGTAGTTACATTATAGGCTCCAATGTGTTGGGTAATACCTCCTGCTTCGGAGGCTACCACTTTTGTTTCCCGGATATAATCGAGCAAAGAAGTCTTTCCATGGTCAACATGCCCCATAATTGTTACGATCGGGGCACGCGGTTGCAACTCTTCTTCGAGTTCAGCTTCCTGTACATCTTCCTCTTCGCCCTCGGATGTGGTAAACTGTACCTCATAACCAAATTCATCGGCAATGATGGTAATGGCTTCTGCATCCAATCGCTGATTAATGGAAACAAACATGCCCAGACTCATGCAGGTAGAAATTACCTCGTTTACAGAAACATTCATCAATGAAGCTAAGTCGTTAGCTGAAATGAACTCGGTTACTTTGAGTGTTTTCGATTGCTCTTGTTCTTGCTGCAGACGTTCTTCTTCCGCCTCGGAAACGGCCTGGCGTTTTTCTTTACGATATTTTGCACCGGTAAATTTCTTTTGGCCGCTGCTCAATTTGGCAAGCGTAGCGCGAATTTGATCTTGAATTTCTTTGTCGGTAGGTTCTACTTTTTGAACTCGCGGGGCAGGACGTTGCCCTTTGCCCGCACCACCGGCCGGTTTAGGCCCTTTCGATTCATTGAAATTAGGAATGCGTTTGCGTGGTCTCTTTTGTTGCTGAATTGGTTTCTTTGCCGGGTCAGGCGGGGTGGTGGGCAGATTGATTTTATCTAATACCTTCAGCCCTTGCAGTTTGTCGGCCCGGGCTTTTACCACTTCTATTTCGGGAGCTTTTTCTACCGGAGGCTGAATTTCCGGAGCCTTTTCTACCACTGGTTCTTTTACTACTTCTTCCGGTTCTTTTTTCTTTTTGGTAAGCTCTACTTTGCCCAGTACTTTAATTCCCTCCAGCTTAGGTTTTTCAATTTCAACCTTATCGGGTTTGGGTTCTTCTTTGTGTTTAATGATTTCTTTCGAGCCCAAATTTTTGATGAGCATACTCTCTTCTTCATCCGTCTTTTTGCGGTGCACTTCAGGTTCTGGCTTGGGGGCTACATTTTCGGCATGCTTGGTGCCGATGGTAAGCCCCGAGGCTTCCATCTTTTCGGAGGCGGAAGAAGCATATTCTTTGGCCAGCATGGCAAACTGCTCGGCACTGAGTTTAGCGTTGGGGTTATTATCAATTTTAATTCCTTTTTTGCCTAAAAAGTCCAAAATCGTGTTGTGCCCAACGTTGAGTTTGCGCGATGCCTGACCTAACCGTATGCCTTTTTCTTCTGCCATGAGCTCAAATATCTCTTATTTTTTTCGATTTACGAGTTTATGCTATTGTTATAATCTGATTCTTATTGTTCAAACTCCTTCTTCAATACGTTCAGTACCTGATCAATCGTTTCTTCTTCCAGATCGGTTCTGCGCGCCAGCTCTTCGGTGTTTAAAGCGAGCACGCTCTTGGCCGTATCGAGCCCGATGCGTTTGAGTTCATCAATCACCCAGCTTTCTACCTCATCGCTGAATTCATCCAAATCCACATCTTCTTCTTCTTGTGTGCCATCGGTTTCGCGGAACACGTCTATTTCCATACCCACCAAACGTCCGGCAAGTTTAATGTTGAGTCCACCTTTGCCAATGGCCAACGAAACCTGATCGGGCTTAAGGAATACGGCTACCCGTGCGTTTTCCTTATCTACTTTGATGCTGGTAATTTTGGCCGGGCTCAAAGCACGCTGGATGTATAATTCCAGGTTTTCGGTAAAGTTGATAACATCAATATTTTCGTTTTGCAATTCCCGCACCACGGCATGAATACGCGAGCCCTTCATCCCTACGCAGGCACCCACCGGGTCAATTCGGTCATCGTAGGATTCTACGGCTACCTTAGCACGCTCGCCCGGTTCGCGTACTACTTTTTTGATAGTAATCAGCCCATCATACACTTCCGGAACTTCCTGCTCAAACAAACGTTCCAGAAAAACGGGCGATGTTCTAGACATAATAATTTTTGGGCTTCCGTTTACCATATCCACTTTGTGTACGATGGCTCGCACGGTTTCGCCTTTGCGGTAGCGATCTTTGGGGATCTGCTCGCTCCGGGGAATAGAAATTTCGTTTCCTTCGGCATCGGTTAACAACACTTCGCGCGAAAGGATTTGATATACTTCTCCGCTTATAATTTCGCCTACGATGTCTTTGTATTTTTGGAAGAGAATGTCTTTTTCAAGGTCTTTTACTTTTTGGATGAGCGCCTGGCGAGCGGTGGTTACAGCCCGGCGGCCGAAATCTTCTAAGTGAATTTCTTCGGCTACCTCTTCGCCTACTTCAAAATCGGGCTCAATCTTTTGGGCATCCGAAAGACTGATCTTGTCGTGATCCCAAATATCCTCGCTTTCGTCATCTACGATTTCGCGAAAGCGCCAGATTTCCAAATCGCCCTTGTCGGCATTAACGATAATGTCGAAGTTATCGTCTTGTACATATTTTTTGCGGATCATGTTGCGAAACACATCTTCCAATATGCGGATCATGGTGGGTCGGTCGATGTTTTTCTGTTTGGCAAAATCGGCAAACGATTCAATTAATGTAGATGCATCCATTGTTCGGTCTATTTAAAAGATACGGTTACAAAAGCTTTTTCTATTTCAGCAAAGAAAATTTCTTTGCTTTTCAGTTCTATTTTTTTTCCTTCCTTTTCTTTTTCTTCAATTACAATTTTTTCAGATTCTACGATCTGCAACGCCCCTTGAATAATTTTTTTATCCCGCAAATGTATCTTCAGTTGGCGGCCTATGTTTTTGACAAACTGCCGGTGCCATTTTAGCGGATGGTCCAAGCCGGGGGTAGTTACTTCAATGGAGTAATTATCTTCTGTTAAAGTTTCCAATAAGCTATTTAATGAGCGGCTTACAGTGGCACAATCGTCTATAGTAACCCCCTGATCGCCATCTATAATCACGGTAAATTTCATAGGCTTGTGCTTGCTTACCACCACATCCACTAAAAAATGGGCGGGGTTGGTAAGGGCCTGCTGTGCCAGTTCGGTTGCTTTTTCTTTCCAGTCCATACAAACAAAGAGGGGACTTTTAGGTCCCCTCTTAATTAATTTTCGTAAGAAGATGCGGCAAAATTAATTGAATTTTTGGGAAGTGCAAAAAAATACTTTCCCAGGTTTATCGGAACGATTTTACCGCCCGCTCGGTGCGCTGAAAAGTTTTGATAGCTTCCATTTTCCGGGCGTAATGAAGGCTTGCATTAATTTCATAACCAAACAATAAAATAACAGTAACCAACTGAACCCACACCATTAACGCAATAAGAACACCAATGGAGCCGTACACTTTATTATAACTGCTGAAATTAGTTACGTAATAAGAAAACCCATACGAAAGCGCCAGTATGGCCAGCGTGGCAAAGGTAGAGCCAACCGAAAAAAAACGCCAGTTGTAATGTACGGCCGGCCCAAAGTAGTAGATGCACGAGATGGCAATAAAAAATACAATAAACATAATGCCGAAGCGGATCAATACAAAAAGGTAGAGGGTGTATTGGGTAAGATTAACCTTGCCGAGTTGCTCCAGGTGCTCGGTGGCATAGTTCAACCCAATTTGCCCGGCAATGAGTAAGGCTACGGCCGCAATTAACACAACCGAAAGCATGAGTGTCAGGGCCGTAGCCAGCAATCGTGTTTTAAACCAATTTCTTTTTTCTATGGTGCGATAACAGGCATTGAACGCCCGCATGAGCGACACCATACCATTGGTGGAAAGATAAACCGCCAGTATAAAACCAAAAGTGAGCAACCCCCCCCGGTGTTTGCTTACAATATCTAAAATGGTAGAGGAAGCCACCGCATACATGGTGTCGGGAATGGCTTCCGACATAAACTTCATAATGGTGCCCGTGGTAATCTCCGGAAAGTAGAGCGAGATGTAGGGAATGAGGGTGAACAAAAATATGATAGCCGGAAAAATGGCCAGAATAAAATTGAAGGCCACCCCGTTGGCACGGTCAAGAATTTCATCTTCGGAGATATTGAAGAAAAAAATCTTTAAAAATTTATAAAAAGAAAGATTATTGTATTTCTTGAATTTAATGTGCTTCAGCCAATGGCGCGTGGTGCGTGCCGTCTGAAAATACAACATCCGTTTTCGGGTAACGTATTTCATCCAAAGAAAGGGATGAGTACTCGCTGAAACTGTTCGGGCGGGCGGCAAGGCTTTCCGTTGGTTTTGTTTACAAAAGCCAACAAAGTTTCTCCTTGATGGATCAGCTTGTTAGATTCGTTGAAAATATCATAATGAAAAAGAATGCGCACCCCCGGCTTTTCCTGAATGGTGGTAACAATGCGCAACTCATCATCGTACAAAGCGGGCGACAAGTATTTTGATTTGTTTTCCAGCACGGGCATCATTACCCCCCCATCTTCCAGTTCCTTATAGGTAATGCCGAGTTGTCGCAAACTTTCTACCCGGGCTACTTCATAATACATGGCGTAATTTCCGTAGTACACGTACCCCATCTGGTCGGTTTCACCATAACGTACTCTGATTTTGGTTTCTGAACGGTACATTATTTTTTATTTTTTTCGGCCTTGGCCATTTCTGCATCCAGCGCTTTTTGGTACCGGTGGGCATTCTTGTTGTGATCTTCTAAATTATGCGCAAAGTTATGATAGCCCGAAAAATCTTCTTTGGCACACATATAATAATAATCGTGATGCTGGTAGTTCAGCACTGCGTCAATACTGGCAATTTGCGGCACATTAATTGGCCCGGGGGGAAGGCCGGGGTACATATAAGTGTTGTAGGGCGACTTGATTTGTTTGTGCCCGTTCAGTACGCGCTTCAGCGTAAAATCGCCCACAGCATAAACTAAGGTGGGGTCTGCCTGCAGGGCAATGTCTTTCTTTAACCGGTTCAAGTACAAGCCGGCAATAACAGGGGCTTCGTCTGGCTTTACAGTTTCGGCCTGAACAATAGAAGCCAGGATAGAAACTTCAATGGGGGTGAGGCCGGTTTGTTTGGCTTTAGCTAACCGTTCGGCACTCCAAAATTTTTTGTACTCGGTATTCATCCGGGCAACTAATTCTTCCGGCAGGATAGTGTAATATACTTCGTACGTGTTGGGAATGAACAGGCACAGAATATTATCCTTGGTAAACCCCTCCTGATTGGATGAAATAAATTGATCGAGCGATCGGTTGAATTCATCCGGAGAAAGTCCCAGGTTTTTAGTTATTTTTTCGGCCAGATCCTGGCGTAATCGCACATAAGAAAACGTAATGTTCACTTTTTCCTGGCGACCCGATTTAAGTACACTCAGCGCTTGAAGATTCGTCATGTTTCTTCGCAAAATATAACGCCCGCTTATTACCGATTGGCTATACCCAGTAAGCCGGGCTAGAAAATTAAACGACACGGCATCGTTTATAAATGCATTGTCGTAAAGACGTTTTTGCAGATCGGCAAAGGATTCTCCCGGGCGGATAATGAAGGCACGGTCTTCTTGATCCACCAAAATATTGGGCGTAAAGCAAACCTGGTAAGAATAAAAGGCAAACGTAATCAGCAACGTGGATCCGATAATGTAAAACGCGAGTTTGCCTTTGCTTACTTCTTTCATGCTTTTATAAAAAATCAAGTTTCAAAATTACAAAATGAAAGACGATTCTACAGACCGATTCTCAGGCTATCTTTGCACAATGCCAGCCGAACTAATAAAAATTCACCCGCTAAACCCCGAGCCGCGTAAAATTGGCCGCACGGTAGAGTGGCTGCAACGCGGGGGGATTATTGTTTACCCTACCGATACTATTTACGGAATCGGCTGCGACCTGACCAACCGCAGATCGGTTGAACGATTGTGTACTATTTTAGGCATCAAGCCGATGAAGCTGAGCCTCTCATTTATTTGTCATGATTTGAGCCACATCTCTAAATATGTAAAACGGATAGACACCCCGATATTTAAAATGTTAAAAAAAACATTACCAGGCCCGTTTACTTTTATTTTTGAATCCACCACGGAAGTGCCCAAAATATTAGGGGTTACCAAAAAAACAGTAGGTATTCGCATTCCCAATCATGCCATTCCTCTGGATGTAGTAAAACAATTGGGCAACCCGCTGATTACAGCATCTATAAAAAATGATGATGAGATTAAAGAATATACCACCGACCCCGAGGAGATATACGAAGATTTTAAACACCAGGTGGATTTAGTAATTGATGGCGGAGCCGGTGGAAATATCCCCTCTACTATTGTTGACTGTACCGGTGAAGCGCCCATCGTAACAAGGCACGGCCTTGGTAATATAGATCAATATAGTTAAGCATGATCGCACGGATTGAGCCGCATTATCTTCCTTCGCTCGAATTTTTTTGCGCCCTTGTGGATTACGATCTTATATTAATAGAACAACACGGATATTTTGCCAAACAGACATATCGCAACCGGTGCTACATCAATACCGCGCAAGAAAAAAAAATTTTGTCCGTACCATTAAATAACCGCCATGGCAAAATTCTTTTTAAGGAAGTGAGAATGGAAGAAGGAACCCGCTGGCGAAACACCCATTGGCGGACGATCGAATCAGCTTACCGAAGTTCTCCTTATTTTGAATTTTATTCCGATGAGCTAAGGTCTATTTTATTTAAGGCACACACATTTCTTATAGACCTGAATACAGAATTGCTGTCATTCTGTCTTAAGAA
>JAFDYY010000050.1 GCA_018267195.1 Bacteroidota bacterium
TTTTTAGTATCTATTTTATTGGCCGAAATATGCCAGGCATCATCCGGTTGGGCATGAATTGTTCCCCCTATAATTAGGATGAATACAAGTACTAATCCGGTGTGTTTTACTGACATAGTATTGACTGTTAAAATTATGTGTTAATGCAGAATATTTCTCCATTCCGCATCAAAAAAAACAAAGTTTTTATTTGTTCCCTCACCTGTTTTTATAAATCGTAAGTCTATAAAAAAACAGCCTACAACGCTCCCGCAAACGCTTGAGGAAGCTATTTATAGGCAAAAAAGTAGGCGTTAGAAAAATGAATGGTTTCGACCATACAAGCTGATACAACCGGAGAAAAATTAACGTTGAGGGAGCTCCTGGTAGAGGCCGGTATTATTTATTATGGTTTTCACTGATTTCCATATTATTTTTCCGTTGTTTCACAATGAGCTAAAAAGATGATGACATTTCGTTTAAAAAAGACAGGGTTATTGGTGGGGCTTGTACTCCTTCTGGTGGTGGTTTTAGCGTGTGCCCTGCCCTTACAGTCGGATGTGCACGAACAAGTAAGGTTTAATTCTAACATCAGTGCACTAAACCGGCAATTGCTGCCCGACAGTGTTTGGTCTGACTGGTGGCCGGGAAAAGTAGAACGATTAGAAAGGGAAATGGTGCTTCATTTCGAAGGATTCCGGTTTTATATAAAAAAAAATTTATTAAATACAGTAGAGCTTCAGGTTTTGACTGATTCTTTTTCTACCCCGGCAAGTCTTACCGTTGTTCAGGATAGTGCCGATCGTGTTGTGCTGACTTTACAATCTACGATTGAATTAGATCATAACCCGATTCAACGAATTAAAATGCTTTGGGTGTCGTCCTCCTTAAAAAAAGCTTTTCAAACTATCCTCCGCAGTCAGTCAACCTATTTTTCATCTATCCAAAATCTGTACGGTATAGCCATCGAGGAAACGACTGTTCAGTTTCAATACTATGCCACCTTCACCCAAAATTTTAGGCACACCCCCACCGCGGTCGAACAATATGCCATGATTGACAGAGTAAAAAAATACGTTCGAGAGAATAAAGCCAATGAAAAAGGGTACCCTATGCTGAATGTTACCCGCCTTTCGGCTCAAGAATATTACGTACAAGTTGCCATTCCTACCAATGTGCAACTCCCCGAAGAGGATGGAGTAAAATCGAAATGGATGCCGAAAGGCGGACACATACTCGTGGCGAAAGTGAAAGGCGGGCCTACCTCAATCGCTCAAGCCAAACAACAAGTGCAAAACTACATCTTCGATCATCATAAAGTAACCGTAGCCATTCCGTTTGAAACGCTAATGACGAACCGGCTCGAGCAAACCGACCCCAACCAGTGGATTACGGAAATTTATTTTCCGGTTTTATAATTTTTTTAACCGGATTATTCATTAAGAATACATCATCTGCCCAAAGGGTTGGGGTTTAACGCACCTGCCTAATTACCCGTAGGCTGTCATTGTTCATGGCTAATACATAACTGCGTTTCCCCAGAACGGTTATGGGAGTTACGCGCCTTATCTGACCTTTCAAAACAAGACCGTTCAGCAATTCGGTAGCAAGCTCGCCTTTTGTATTTAATGTAAGGAGTGAACCATAGTCGGCATCATGGCGGCCAATTTGAATATTGTTCTGATAGAAGTTTCCAAAAAGCATTACCCCAAGTTCATCGGGACTGAGCGAAACAGGCACACCCGTTTTCAGGCTGCTGAATTGATTTTGTGCAGGCAGTTCTTTCAAGGTAAATTTTCCTTTTCCGTCATTCAGTAAAATGGCGTTGGCGAAAAAATCAGCCGAAAGTTGTTTGGCTTGGTCTAGTTTATCAGTCGGAAAAATTTCTCGTAACGGGGCCTTGGCATAATCTTCCGCATACAAAAATTTTTTCTTCAGCATGGGTATCCATTTTTGTAAATCACCCTTGCCCATAAATGGAATTTCTTCTCCTTGTATATAATACGTAACGATTTGCTCTTTCTTGCCATTGCCATCAAAGTCGTTGTAATACAGCCGCACGGGTTGTTTTTCGGTTGCCTGTAGTTTGCTGTTAAGCCCTTGGTTGCCGGCTATAATGTCTAGGTCGCCATCTTTATCAATATCTACGGGCAACACAAAATTCCACCATCCTTTCCGGTCGGTTATTTTTGTTTGGATAAACTTCCCGTTATTATACGAATAGAGATTTATTCCGCCCCACTCTTCGCACGTAATCAGTTCCTTCAATCCATCTTGATCAAGGTCGCACCAGGTAGCCCCTGTTATCATGCCGGCTTGGGCCAATTCGGGCGCCACAGACCGGGTAACATCCGTAAATTTTCCATGACCATCATTTTGAAGTAAAAACGATGACGGGTCGGCCCCGTATTCCCACGGCACCGATCTGCCGGCCAAAAAAAGATCGAGGTCTCCGTCTCCATCAAAATCATGCGGGCAAATGGCCGAGGCATTTACAAAAATAGCCTCAAAGGCATCGGTCTTTTTTTTCAATATCCCTTTTCCGTCATTCAAATAAACCACGGGAGATAAGTGACTGTTTTTTCCAAAAAATTCATTCCCTCCATTGGCTACCACCAAATCCAAATGGCCATCGTTATTAACATCTGCCCAGCAGGCATCTACTTCTTCGTTCATCAGGTCATTTTCAAATTCGGGTTGAGGCAATGGTTTAAATTCGCCCGATGCTTGCTGCAACAGAATAACCGGCACGCTTGTTTTAGACGATCCTAAAAAAATATCTTCGCGGCCATCGTGGTTAATATCGGCCACGGCCAGAGCCGGGCCTTCGGTAGAGATCATTTTCGGGATGAGCGGCTCGCGCGTAAACTCGGGAAAAGAATTTTCTTCGTGCACTATATTAATTTTCAACTGGCGGGTGATGTCGGCAAATTGATGAGGCGCTCTATTTCTTTTTCCGTTTACTAAGTCATAATTAAAGTTCGGGCCGGTCTTTTTACGGATCGAAATAACCGTATCTATAACACTGGGATTAATTTTTTGAAACGTGTTATCTGGCCATACCAATGTAATAGAATCTACCTTGCCTTGGCCCAAGCCAAAGTGCAGCGGAATTTGCATGCTGGACTGAAACCCCCGCACGGGGTAATTCTCTACCACTTGTGTTTCGTTTCCGCTGAACACAAAAATTTTGGCTCCGAGTGCCCACCTATTGGCCCCTTCGCCCAGTAGCCGGATATCTATGTAATGCGATTTCGTTTCTTTTGAGTTGGTGCCATTTTCATATAGCATGGCGTGGTCATCTACATTGTTTACTACCACATCCAAATCGCCATCATTATCCAAGTCGGCATAAATAGCTCCGTTAGAAAAGGAAGGCGCATTATTTTGAACACGATCTGAAACATCGGCAAAGCGATAATGGTGGGTGTTCAGAAAAAAGCGGTTGGCCAATTTAATCTCCGGAAATTTATTAATCAGCGCCATATCTTTTTGCTCAATTTTATTGGCACGTAATTTTTCCTGTATGGCGCGGTTAGATACATAATTAACATAATCTATGTCGTTCATCCGCTTGGGTATTCCGTTCGAAACAAAAAGGTCTTTCCATCCATCGTTATCAAAGTCAATCCACAGGGTACTCCAACTCCAGTCAGTAGCATATATTCCGGCATAGGTGCCCATCTCGCTAAACACTCCGTGGCCGCGGTTCAGTTGTAAGTTGTTGCGTGTATATTGATAGGAGTAGCCGGTTTTAATTTTATAGTAATAAATGTCATAATCATCTTCGGCCAGCGACCTGCGGATCATGTATGGGTCAGACGGGAGCATATCCATCGTTACTACATCGGTAAGTCCGTCATTATTAAAATCACCGGCATCCACACCCATAGAATACATGCTGGTGTGCATAAATGCGGAGGAAGACTCGTCAGCAAAGGTTCCGTTTTTTTGATTGATGTACAGGTAATCGTTCTCATGAAAATCGTTGGCTACATATAAATCGGGCCAGCCATCGAGGTTAATATCGGTAACCACCACGCCTAACCCAAAGCTGATGGCTGAACTATTAATTTTAGAATCTTTGGTAACATCTGTAAAGTGAGTGCCCTCATTACGATACATTCGGTCGCCTACTTTTTCAGCATACGTGCCGATAAATTTATTACGTGGGGCAAATGTTCCGTTTTGATCGATGGCATGGTTAAGCAAAAACATGTCTAAGTCGCCATCCCGATCGTAATCAAAAAAGGCAGCTTGTGTGCAGTACCCGGAATAATTTAATCCGTATTGGCTGGCCTGATTTTCAAAAAACGGGATTCCATTTTTATTTCCCTGGTTTATCCACAGTTCATTTTCACCCGACAAGGTTTCTATTCCACTTACCCGGCACACATAAATATCCAATAACCCATCGGCATTAATATCTACTACCGACACGCCCGAATACCAGCCGCCATCCTGCACAAAACCGGCTTGATCGGTTACGTCTTTAAACCTGAGATCTCCCGCATTGAGGTACAATTTATTTTCTCCCTGGTTGGCCGAAAAAAAAAGGTCTATGCGTCCGTCATTATTAAAATCGCCCGCTCCGATTCCCGCTCCGTTATAAAAATACATGTACTTAAACATATTAAATTCAGGCGTGGGCTTTAGCCGGTTTTCAAAAGTAAGACCGGTGCGCTCGGATGACCTCGTTCGAAAAAGTACACCCTCCTCTTTCTTTTCGCAAGAAAAAAGAAAACCTGTTAGCAGAATGCCGGGCAATACAACATGTAGAAAGGATGGTTTTATCATTGATCTATTACCCTAAGGCCGGTAATTATTTTGAAACAGCACGGGAAAATCATTATTGCGGAGAAACAATAACCGGTTTTTATTTTTTTGTTGAATGTATTTTAGATCGCGTACCGAGCCCGAAACCTGAATGCCCGCTTGCCGGGTCGTGAGCAATTTAAAGGATCGGTTCCCTTCATTTATCAATACACTTCCAAAATTAGAATCAAGTCTTCCAAACTGAGGGGTAAAATCAACGATGTTGCCGCCTGTTACAATATCGGGTTTGCCATCGCGTGTAACATCGGCCACCTGTAGGGCATTAACCGATGAGAACTGAACCTGCGGAGGTAATTTTTGAATGGTAAATTTTCCGTTCCCTTCATTCCAGGCAATAACGGAAGGGCAAAAATTAAAATATTTTTTGATGGCTTCGCGTGTCAGTTTTTCTCCAAAAAGTTCTTCAGCCGATTTGGTAGCATACGAAGTGTATTTCAAATTTTCTTTTTTTAAGTAAGCAAACTGTTCTTCCATCGTACGTTTCATAAAAACAGGCACATCTTTGCTTCCCACTGTTCGGGTCATAAACTGTTGAATGCTGCCGTCCACACCAAAAAAATTAATCCAGAGTTTTACCGGGTTCAGGCTGTCGGGTTTCAGGTAAAAATTCTCTCCAATGTTTCCCAGGATTAAATCCGTGCGGCCATCGCCATCCAGATCCGAAGCGGCTATACTTTGATACCAGCCGTGCAAATTACTGAGCGAAGATTTTACCTCGGTAACACCACCCGCTTTTATTTCAAGTATGGTGGGAGGCATCCATTCGCCCACTACAATCAGTTCTTTGGTTTTATCTCCGGTTACATCGGCCCAAACAGAGCCGGTTAACATTCCTAACTTGGTTTTTTCTTTAGGTTGTTTCCATTCGCTAAAACGGCCGTGGCCATCGTTTATAAAATAGTAGCTGTCGGGCACTACACCATACAAATACGAAGTATTGCGGCCACCCACAAATAAATCGAGATCGCCATCGGCATCAAAATCAAAAGCCTGAACCGTGCCTACGTTCGAATTGTTTTCCGGAAAAGCACCGGCTTCTAAACTAAAATTTCCGTGGCTATCATTTTTAAAAAGCTGGTGAGCCAGTTTAGGCGAACGCGGGGGCTGGTTATTGCCGCCTGCGCCTACATATAAATCGAGATCGCCATCGCCATCACTGTCAAAAAACAAACTCACTACCTGCTCTTGGGTGTTGTCTTTAAATGCCTTTTGATGGGTAGGTAAAAATTCGCCTGATGTAGTTTGGAAATACAACTCCCCCGGCTGCCCCGATGCCGCCCCAATAAAAATATCCTCCAGGCCATCGCCATTTACATCGCCCACAGCCGCTCGCGGGCCTTCTTTCGAAAGCATGCGCGGAATATTCCGCTCCGTATAAAAATCGACATACTCATCTTCTTCATGCTTTTTGAAGTTCGAGCGGACGAGTGAAAAAAGTGGCGGCTCTTCGGGTTTTAGTATATGGGGTTTCGGCCATTCGCCCTGGTCGGGCTGGGTTAGTTCATGCACTTTGTTAATAGCCGGAGAAATTAATTTCGTAACGGTTCGGTCGGGCCAGGTAATGCGCACTGAATCAATCGCAGTTCGATTGCCTATACCGATCAGGATTTTGTAATCCATAGACGACTGAAACCCGCGGCTGGGAATCATTTCTCGGGTAGCAATTTGCCCCTCAAAATAAACCGCTACTTTACTGCCTAAAGCAAATTTATTTTTCTCTGTTCCTTTTAAGGAAAATCCTATGTATGAATTTTTGGTTAATTCGCGACTGTTATTTTGATAGACAAACGCTTTTTCGTTTACATTGTTTACCACCAAATCAAGGTCTCCGTCATTGTCCAGATCACCATAGCTGGCCCCATTTGAAAAAGAAGTTTGGGTGAGGCCCCACGCATCGCCCACGTCAGAAAAGGTTAAGTCGCCATTATTTTTAAATACTTTTTTCTTCAACGGGGTGGACGACATTTTTGTAATGATATCGTTCACATCTTCTTTTCGGCCGGCCACCGCGAGTTGCTGAATAATAGTACTGGAAAAAAAGTTGATAAAATCTTGGTCGGTTAAATCGTAGCGTATTCCATTGCAGATGTAGAGGTCGTTATGGCCATCACTGTCGGCATCAAAAAACAGTGCACCCCAACTCCAGTCAGACGCAAAAACGTTGCTGTAGTTGGCTATCTCCATAAACTTTCCGTTCTGGTTATTTAACTGCAAGGTGTTTTGCATAAACTGATGATAGAACCCCGATGTTTCTTTTAGATGGTAGATATCGTAGGTATCGAATGTGGCGGTTGTTTTTAAGCGGTAATCATTATCGGGCAACATATCGGTGGTAAACAAATCGGGGTATCCATCGTTGTTAATATCCTGAATGTCGGCACCCATCGAGGCTAAGCTAATGTGCTGAACCCACGCCTCCAGCTCGTCTTTAAAAGTTCCGTTCTGTTGGTTGATGTAGAGATAATCTCGCTCAAAAAAATCGTTCGATACAAAAATATCCGGATAGCCGTCTTGATTAACATCGCCCACAATAACGCCCAACCCCAGGCTGATTAAACTTCCGTGGATGCCGGCTTCTTGAGTTACTTCTTTAAACCGGCCGTTATCGTTTCGATACAAATGGTCGCCTCCACCTTTTAATATCGTGGGAACATTCCACTGCTTGGCCGGTATATCGCGCTTGTTGGCATAGTTTAATGAGTTTACCGGAATGGGCGAATTATCTACCAGAAAGCAATCTAAATCGCCATCAAGATCATAATCAAAAAACGAAGCTTGTGTGGTGTAGCCGTTTTCATTCAGCCCGTATTTCTGGGCTTCTTCCGAAAAAGTTAAATCATGATGATTGATAAACAGTTGGTTTTGGCGGAGCGTACTGTCTTGCATGTTGCCGGCATTGCAAACGTATATATCTAACCAACCATCGTTATTAATATCTACCAATGTTACTCCGGTGCTCCACTGTTTTTTTTCGCCAAAGCCGGCCGCAGCAGAAATGTCTTTAAACTTCATTTCGCCCAGGTTGAGGTATAACCGGTTAGGCACCTGGTTGCCGGTAAAAAAAACATCGGCCAGGCCATCGTTGTTTAGGTCGCCTATGGCTACTCCGCCACCATTGTAAAAATTGCGGTAACGAAACACATTGGCTTCGTTGCTTTCGCGCAGGGTGTTGGCAAACTCAATCCCAGAATGATCAAGCAGGGTAAACAGTGATTTTTTATTGTCTTGTTGGCAAGAGAAAAACAAAAAAAAAGCAGGAAAGAAAAAAAGGTATTTCATCAAAAAAAAGAAAAAAGAAAAGGCCATCAAATGTAATGGCCTTTTCGGTTAAAATCTAACCGGATTTAATAGCCGGGGTTCTGTTTTAAATTTGGGTTAGACGATAAGGCTACGTACGGAATAGGGAACAAACAACGGGTAGGGTCTGAGGCCACACTGCGTTCCGTTACCGGTTGGTTAAACACACCGAAACGAACTAAATCATTTCTGCGTACCGTTTCCAGATACAATTCCCGGGCGCGTTCATCCAGCACATCTTGCAGAGCCGCGTTGCTAACGGTGGCCAAGGCATTGTTTTTATAATTGCTCCGGTTTGCCCGGATGGCATTAATAATGGTGGTGGCCGTTTCACTCCCGGTATTGGAAATAGTACTTCCTCTCAAAATAGCTTCGGCTTTCATCAGTTTGGCATCGGCATACCGGTAGAAAACATAGTCGTTGGTGCTGGAGCTGCCATCGCCCGATCCTGTGAGAGAATTAGGATCTAACGGGTATTTATTCGAGCGATATCCCTTAGCCTCCGTAGAGAAGAAAAGGCTTGCTGATTTGGTAAACACTAGCGGGCTTCCGCTTCGGTCTGTTAACGCGGCTTTGGGTGCGCCTACATAATGCTTGCCAGCAGCATCGGTAGGACCATATTGCAATCCGGTTAAAAAGCCCACATTTCTAAATAAATAGCGGGAGTGATTTTTAAGGGTATCGAAAGCGCGCGAGTCGTTCAGGGTGTCAAATTTATTATAGAAGTCTGACAGGATAACAAACCCGTTCCATCCGCTGGGCACCATGTTGTAGTGGTTGCCCATGTAAGTAGGCCAGCGCATATTGCCACCATCTTGTACTCTTCTTACAAAAATATTCTCGGTAGAATTAGTTCCGTTTTGCCAGGAGAAATTATCCCAGTAGTGGCTGGCAATAGAAAACATACCGTTGGCCGTAATCTGATCTACATAATACACCACCGAATCCATATCGGTTGCGGCAAAATTGAACGGCCCGGCCGGTTTGGTAGGGTCGCCCTGAAAAACAGCCCGGTTTAAATACAATTTAGCCAGCAGAAAATAGGCTGCTTCTTTGGTAGCTAACCCACGGTTGGTTCCGTTATACGCAGGCAGGTTGGCAATAGCTCCTCTCAGTTCGCCCACGGTAGCACTCCACCCTTGCGAGCGGGTATATACTTGTGGTAAATCTAACGATGCAGCCGTAGCCGGGCGGTGCTGCACTACGCCAAACAAATCCATTGACATGTATCGCCAGAAAGAACGCAAAAATTTGGCGGCTGCAATATCCGAAGCAGTAGCCGTTGTGCTTTCGGCCAACAGGGTAGTTTGAAACAATCCGGCTTGCAGATTGTTCCAAGCAGTTACGATCTGGTTATGGGTTCCATCCCAGGTATGGAGGTGCAACTTACGCCAGGTCCCAAAGTCATCCCAGTCGGTACCGCGCGTGGGGCCCATCATTTCATCGGTGGTGTGCTCGCCTAAGGCAAACCAGTCTCCCTGGTCGGATGTGAGGCCACTCAACTGGTTATATATCTGTGATATACTTTGAGGCTGGGGAGCCCCCGAAGCTGATACGGGTAATATTACGTTGGGGTCTTTAATCTTAACATCCAGATTACAAGATACCAGCGCAACCACCATCAGCACCACCATTCCTTTCTTCCAAACTAAGCTATATGTTGTTTTCATAGTATTTCTATTCATTTTTTTAGAAGCCAATGTTCAAACCAAGCGTATAGGTCCGTGGTTTCGGGTAGCCTGCATAATCAAAGCCACGAGAAGGCACCCCGTTCATGTTTTTATCCACGTTCACTTCCGGGTCTAACCCGGTGTATTTGGTCCACAAGTACAGGTTCTGACCAGACAAACTCAACGCCAAAGATTTGATGTACTTGCCATCAACTTTGAAATTATGACTGAGTGTAACGTTTGATAACCGGATGAAATCACCTTTTTCCAAGAACCGGGTTGATACCGCTCCGGGGTTAATGCCGTTCTCGTTCGAGTTATATACCGAATACGTTACATTGTGGGCGGTCTTTAAACTTCCGGCCAGAAAATAAGCGTTGGCAGTGTTATTATAGGTATAAAAACCGGTAGAGGTATTCATAAACACCGACAAACTCCAGTTTCCGTAACTAAAATTGTTGGTTAAGCCGGCACCGAATTTAGGCAACGCACTGCCCACAATTTTGTTGGCGGCACCATCTGCATATTGCGCATAGCCGTTAGCATCAAGCCCTTGGTAAACCGGCATATTCCAGCTAAACAACGACTGCCCGTTCTGTATTACCTGAGCATAAGCACCCGACAAACCTTGGCCGCTTACCGCCCCGGTCTGCAACGGAGGCTGGTTAAATTGCTTTAACGTGTTGTGGTAGAAGGTCATATTGTAAGCAATATTCCAGTTGAACTTGCTGCGCTGAATCACTTCATATTTCATGTTAAACTCCAACCCGGAGTTGATGACCACGCCCGATAAGTTCTGCCACTCGTTAGGCCCGCCTCCAAAACCACCCGGGGTAGGACCATAGAAAATCATGTCTTTGCGTTGGGTGTTGAAGTAATCAATCGTACCCGACAAGCGTCCGCTCTTAATGGTCCAGTCTAATCCTACACCTAAGGTAGTAGCCGATTCCCACTTCAGGTTATTGTTAGCCTGATTAACAAATATTTGTTGAGGTGTAATTTTTCCGTAAGGGGTATAATTCTGATAAAGATTTACAGCTGCGTAGGGAGGTAATCCATCCTGGCTACCCATTTTACCATAGTTGGCACGCAAACTGAAATCAGAGAACAATCCGGTTAGGGCAGAGCCGAAATCTTCTTTCAAAAATTTCCACTTCACCGCACCGGCCGGGAAAATCCCGTATTTATTATTGCTTCCGAATTTAGACGACCCATCGGCCCGAACTGTACCGGTAAAATAGTATTTCTCGCTGATGTTATAATTTACACGGGCAAAATAAGAAGCCAACGTATATTTGGTATAAGAGGGTATGTAGGCATCTCCTTTGTAACGAAAAGCATTAATATCTTTAATGAACGGATCGTTGGCATACGTAATGGGGCGCATGGTATGGGTTAGCGGGTCCGTCATCTGCTGCCCCCAGGCTACATCGGCATGGTTATACGTTTCAAAAGATTGATAGGCAAACCCACCCACGGCATCAATGGTATTTTCACCAAACTTTTTAGTATAGTTCAGTGTCCACTCCGTTAGTAACGAGTTGTTGGTAAGATATTGGTAAACAGCCCGGCCATTTCCCTGAATGGTGTTGGGGTAATTTACGCCCGCTACTGAAGTAAATCCGCCAAAGGCGTTGCTGCTCAGCCGCGGGTCGGCAAACGATTTGCGCTCGGTATTAACAAAGTTGTAACCAAACGTGCCTTTTGCTGTTAGCCCTTTAACAATTTCATAACTCAACTGAACACTGGAAACCAACCGCTTGGTTACATCATTATCCGTAAAGTAAGAGAGCATCTCTACGGGGTTCCGGTTTCCATCGCCCGGATCGAAGAACGTGCCGTCTGGGTTACGGATGGGAGCAGTCGGGTTAAAAATAATGGCGGCCCCTATCAAACTGCCTTGGTAACCGGCATTGTTTGAATTGGGCACGTACGAGTTTTTAATATTGGCATAGGTGCCGCTCACATCCAGTTTGAGGCGGTCGTCTAAAAATTTCTGGGAAAAGTTAATCCTTCCGGTCAGCCTTTCCATGTTGCTGTTTTTCACAATTCCTTCCTGGTTATCGTAAGCACCGCTTAACCGGAGCATCGTTCCTTTGTTAGACATGGCCCATCCCAGGTTATAGCCTTTAGAAACGGCTCCGCCTGTTCTGTAGATTTGTTTTTGCCAGTCGGTGGAACTTCCTCTGTACAGGGGTGCCCGCATTACCTGAGCTGCTGCCGAGTCGGCATTTACCCCTACCGATACCAACTCTTTCGCAACGCCTTTAGAGAAATCTTGCGCATTGAGAAGATTGTAGGTTTTTAACGGGTTTGAAATACCTACATAGGTATTAAAGGAGAACGACCCTCTTTTGCCGGCACCTTTCCCACTTTTTGTAGTTACGATAATAACGCCATTGGCCGCACGCGAACCGTAAATGGCTGCCGAAGATGCATCTTTCAATACCGTAATGCTCTCTATATCGTTAGGGTTGAGAAACAACAATGGGTTTTTAGGAGTGGTAGAACCTTCTACCCCGCTTTGGCTGGATAGCATGGCATTGCTGTTATCTAACGGGACACCATCTATAATATACAACGGATCCTGATTTCCTCTAACGGAAGATGATCCTCTAATGGTAATAGTAGAGGCCGCTCCGGGCTCCCCGCTGGAGGGAAGAACATTAATACCCGGGGTTCTGCCTTGAAACAACTGATCGGGTGTTTGAATAACCCCTTTATTAAAACTTTCATTGTCAACTACGGCTACTGAGCCGGTCAGGTCTTTGCTTTTGGTTGTACCATACCCTACGACCACTACTTCCGACAATGCCTGAATATCAGGTTTAAGCACAACATCTAAGGTAGTTTGGCTCCCCACCGCCACTTCGGCTGTGGTGTACCCAACAAACGATATTACCAAGGTAGCATTGGCTCCTACCGAAATGGTAAACTTGCCGTCTGCATCCGTTACCGCACCATTGCCGGTGCCTTTTTCGAGAATATTCGCTCCAGGTACGACACTGCCATCGTCCGCTGAGGTTACTTTACCTGTTACGGTTTGCTGGGCAAAGGCCGTAGTGGCCATAAGCAACAGCACAACCGAAAGGTACCTGCACGCATTCAGATACAATTTGATCATAGAATTGAATTTAGGGTTTTTGATTATAAGTACTAAAAATTAGGGTTTACTTTAAGCAGGGTTATAAAAACAAAAAGATTTACCACCCTACCACAATTAAAGGTAAGGTTGAAATGTTTGTTTTCTTTAAAAAATCGCTTATTTTTTTACACAAACGATTCCATAAACGTACAGCAACCGATTGCGGGGGGCTTATTTAACTCAATAATCTTCTATCCTGAATTTTTTAACCCAAATCCTGCAATAGAAAATCGATTGGCATGATTGACGAATTGAAATCAACAACCCATAAAGATAAAATATCCAATGGTGATTTTCATTATCAGGGTTAAACCGTGCCCGTTCATTATACTGATGGCGACCTGATAAAAAAAACGAGTCAACCTCGAAATTTGTATTTTGCAAAAAAACTGAACGATGCCTGAATCTTTAAGTCCTGAAACCATCATTCGTCTGGGTGGGGTTGCCCTCCTGCTCATTATTGTATTTGTAGAAACAGGCCTCTTTTTTGGCTTTTTCCTTCCGGGCGATTCGCTCTTGTTTACAGCCGGCCTGTTTTGCCAAACCGATTTTATTAAGCTGCCCGTAGCCGAGCTCATGATATTACTTATTATAGCCGCTACCCTGGGTACTACCACGGGTTATTTTTTCGGCCGGTGGTTCGGCAACTATTTCAGTCACCGGAAAGAAAATTTTTTTTACCGAAAAAAATATGTGGACCTCACCCAAGAGTATTTTCAAAAACATGGCATGATGGCTTTTGTATTTGGCCGCTTTATTCCCATTGTAAGAACCTTTCTTCCAATCCTGGCCGGAATTGCCCAAATAGATGTTCGTAAGTTTTGGCTTTACAACTTGCTGGGGGCTACCTTATGGGTGCTGTCGGTAGTGATGGCAGGTTATTGGCTTGGCAAACTCTTCCCCAACTTAACCGAATACATTGGTCTGATCGCTCTTATCATGATCATAATCTCTACGTTGCCGGTCATTTTTTCAGTCTTCAATAGAAAGAGCACCACCTAAGCCAGAGCCATTTCAAAAAAAATTAGATACACCTGTGACTTTCTACCCCGGTATGAATTAAGGGGCTAAGTAAAGGGTAATACGGGCGGGGCTTACAAGCCATTTGTAAAAAAATACAATTTTTTAATTGTAGGCAGTTGTGGATTTCAGTTCAGGCTTGCATATTTAGCCCCTTAAATAGTGTATGTAGTAAGAAAAATTTAATTTTAAACCCTTAACCTTTACTTAAAACTTATGAAAACTCAGTCAAAGTCGTCATCATCATCGCTGGGCGGAAGCTTAAAATCTACCTTCACCATTGTGGTGATCTTGGTAGAAATCATCCTTGCCTTTATGGTTTATTATTTAGTCTTGGGAGATGGATCTCACTTTCAAGGCGGTGATAACCACAACCACCCCGTACCGGGCGATTACCTCGGCATTATTTATAAAGGGGGGGTATTGGTACCCATTCTGATCGCCCTTTTGGCCATGGTTATAACCTTTGGCATTGAGCGTTTCATCACCATCGGCTTAGCTTCCGGAAAAGGCAATACACAAGGATTCATCCGCAAAATTAAAAGTTTGGTAGAAGCCAATAACGTAGAGCAAGCCATTGCCGAGTGCGACAAACAAAAAGGCTCAGTAGCCAACGTAGTAAAGGCAGGTCTCCACAAATACAATGAACTGACCAAAAACACTTCTATTGAAGTAGATAAACGTATTCAATTAATTCAAAAAGACATTGAAGAAACCACTCAGTTGGAAATGCCTATGCTTCAAAAAAATCTGGTGATCATTGCTACCATTGCTTCTATTGCTACCCTGATGGGTCTTTTAGGAACGGTATTGGGTATGATTAAATCCTTTGCCGCGTTAGCAACGGCCGGTGCCCCCGACTCCGTAGCGTTGGCAAACGGTATTTCTGAGGCGTTGATCAACACCGCATTGGGTATTGGTACATCTGCCCTGGCCATCATTTTATACAACACGTTTACCAGCAAAATTGACGCCTTGACTTACGGCATTGATGAAGCCGGATTCAGCATTGTTCAGAATTTTACTACGCAAGCAAAAGTTTAATCTGCGCAGCATATAAACATATTTTGATATGTCGAAAGTAAAGATGCACCGAAGTTCTCCCTCCATCGATATGACCCCGATGGTGGACTTGGCGTTCTTGCTCGTTACCTTTTTTATGTTAACAGCAACCGCAAGGCCTGATGAACCGGTAGAAGTATCCACCCCCAGTTCGGTATCAGAGATGCCCATCCCCGAACGGGATGTCATCACCATTACCATTTCTAAAGACAACCGGGTGTTTTTTAACGTAGATGGACAGCCCACCCGCGAAAGACTCTTGTCTGAAATGGGGAAGCTCTACAATGTTTCGTTTACCCAGGAGCAAACCGATGTGTTTAAAGTTCTGACCACTTTCGGCATGCCGATCCAGACCTTAAACCAATTTTTGGATTTGAGCCGGGACGACCGAAAAGAGGTAAAGCAACCCGGTATTCCGGTAGATTCGCTGAATAACCAACTGAAAGACTGGGTGCTGCAAACACGTTTGGCCAACCCCAAAGTGCGTATCGCCATCAAAGGCGATGGCGATGCCGGCTACCCGGTGTTGAAAAAGGTAATCAATACGCTGGTAGACCGCAAGGTAAACCGCTTTAACCTGATTACCGGCACCGAAGAGGCACCTGCCGAATTGAAGGCCATTCAGGCAACTGCAAAAAAACCTTCTTAATGTTTAACGAGTAAATAAAAACAGTATGGCAGAAATACAAGGCGGTGGCGGTGAAGGCGGTAAGAAGGGCGGCAAAGTAAGAAGTAAAAAAACATCTACCCGGATTGATATGACCCCGATGGTGGATTTAGCTTTCTTGCTGTTAACTTTCTTCGTACTCACCTCTACCCTCTCAAAGCCCAAAACGATGGAAATTACCCTTCCCGAAAAACCGAAGGAGGGCGATAAACCACCGGAAGTAAATGAAAAGAAAGTGCTTACCGTAGTGCTGGGCGCCAATGACAAAGTGTATTGGTATATAGGCATTACCGAACCGGAAGCCAAACGCGAAGACTTCTCTAAAAACGGAATACGAAAAGTATTGCTGGAAAAGAAAAGCCAGATCCGGGATATGATCGTGCTGATCAAAGCCATGGACGAATCGAAATACCGAAACATGGTGGACATTCTCGATGAAATGACGATTTGTAATATCCAGCGATATGCGATTGTCGATATTACATCGGCCGATAAGGAAATTGTAAAACAAGTAAAACTATGAGCAAGCAAAACGTAAATCCCGAAAGCTGGGACGACATGGTTTTTGAAAATAGGAACAAAACCTATGGAGCTTATTTCATTCGCCAGGTATATTCTAAAAATGTACTGGTGGCTTGTTTGTTGGCCTTTTGTACCATCACCATCGGGTTGGCCTATCCTAAAATAGCCGAACTTTTTAAGGGCGATGATGAAGCGGTAAAAAAGCCGAAGTTGAGCAAAGTCGTTTCATTGGAACAGCCACCGCCCATCAATCCCGATCAACCACCGCCCCCCAGCATTCCTCCGCCCCCGGTAAAGACCATCATCAAGTTTTTGCCTCCGAAGGTAACGGATAAGGAAGTGGTGGAAGAAGAGAAAATGCCCACCATTGAAGAGATCAAGAAAAATGAAACCGGCTCTGAAAATGTGGAAGGCGATGCCGAGGTAAAATTTGAAGAGCCCGTGCAGGAGGTGGTGAAAAACGATGACGATGCCAACAAAGTGTTTTTGGCCGTAGAACAGTCGGCCGAGCCCATTGGTGGTATGGCTGCGTTTTATGCCTGGGTAGGCAAAAATTTGCGTTATCCGGCCTCGGCCAGACGTATGGGGTTGGAAGGAAAAGTGTTTTTAAAGTTTGTAATCGAGCCTACGGGCGTTATCTCGAATGTTGAAGTATTAAGGGGCTTCAATGGAGAGTGCGACCGCGAAGCCGTACGCGTACTTTCCATGGCTCCCAAATGGAAGCCCGGCAAACAAAGCGGCCGTGCCGTAAGGCAGGCTTACAACTTACCGATAACATTTAAAATTGCTGATCAATAAAAAAACAAAAGCCCCTTTCGAGGGGCTTTTTTAATAACATGGATTCATTCGTAAAATATTTTGCCGTCTTTATGTGCCTGATCTACATTTTAGTGGGGGCGGGCCTCATCTGGGGTAATGGCATGTTTGAAGTTACTTCTGTCTATTCGGTGCCGATAGGCTTAACATTAATTATTTATGGCCTGTTCAGGGCATATCGTATTTATCAAAAATATTTCAGTTAATATGAGAAAGATATTGTGGGTATTATCATGGGGGTTACTGCTGTTCTCCTGCTCTGAGCGCGACAAAAAAGGGAATTTATTAGACACCCCCACGTCTGGCACAATTAAAATTGCCGTGGACGAATCTCTAAAACCGTTGGTGCAGGCTGAAATAGAAGGCTTTGAAGGGATTTATCCTTTGGCTCATTTTAATGCGGTTTATACCTCCGAGCAACAAGCCATCAGCGATTTATTAAAAGACAGTGTGCGCCTGGCTATCATTACCCGCAAACTCTACCCGGCCGAAAAACAATCAATAGAAGCCTTGAAGATATTCCCCACCCAAATAGCTTTTGCCAAAGAGGGAATTGCCCTGATTACCCACAAAGAAAACCCCGACAGCCTGCTAACCCGGAAACAAATTGAAGATATGTTTTTAGGTAAAATAAAAACCTGGAAACAGCTTTTTCCGACTTCTACCTTGGGCGATTTACAGATTGTTTTCGATCACCCACAGTCGGGCATTATCCGATACTTAACCGATACGTTAAAACTAAATGGTCTTCCCTCTAATTGTTATGCCGTATCCAGCAATGAAGCTGTGGTGAGCCATGTGGCCAAAACCAAAAACGCCATTGGCCTGATCGGGTTAAGCTGGATAGCCAACAACAACGACCCCAAAGCCAACAGTTTCTTAAACACCATCAAGGTGGTCAGCATTCAGGCAGACGAAGATTTCCTGAAACCCTACAAAGCATACATTTTTATGAAAAAATACCCGCTTTCGCGGGAAGTATTCATCATTAGCCGCGAAGCACGGGCCGGCTTAGGAAGCGGTCTCATTGCCTATGCTGTTAGCGATAAAGGCCAATTAATTGTACTAAAATCAGGCTTGGTACCAGCCAAAGCACCGGTTCGGTTAGTCGAAATACAGCGAAGGCCGCTGGAGACCATTACCAAAAACCTACCCGGTAGTAATTAGCAAAGGAGATTGGCAAAAAAATTGTTAGATCTACCTCGAAAGTTCAGAATCAATTAAGAATTTGATGATACCTTTTCTGACAAAATGAACATGTATTTATATCGGCATCCTGATTCATTTTGGAAAATCGGCAGTTGTGTATTTTATTTAACCCCTTATTTCCATAATCCTTAGAAAAATCTATGAAAAAGTACATTCTTACATTGGGTAGTTTGGTCTTCATCAGCATTTTTTGCTTTTCGCAAGAGCAAAATGCCGAAATTAAAAACGCCCAACGGTTAGTTAACCACGGCAAAATAAAAGGAGCTATCGAAGTCCTGCAAAAAGCCATTACCACCAACCCAGACGCAACCGAACTTTACTACTATTTAGGCGAAACCCAACTTTTGGCCGGAGATCAGAAGGCGGCCAGCGCGTCATTTGACAAGGGTGTGCAGGTTGACCCTAAAGAACCGCTGAATATAGCCGGCCAGGGTCATATTCTTATCCTGTCTAAAAAAACAGCCGAAGCCAAGCCGCTGTTGGATAAAGCCTTGAGCATGGGCAAAAAAAATGTAGCCGTGCTTCAGGCTATAGCAAAAGCAAAAATGGAAGATAAAACTACCCGCAAAGAAGCGCTTGCCTTATTAGAAAAAGCCAAAGGCATTAATCCCGACAATCCCCAAACACACCTATTGCTGGGCGAATATTATATTCTTGAGAATAATGGCGGTTCAGCCGTAAGTTCCTTTGAACGGGCCGGAGAAACCGATCCTAAAAACGGAGCACCCTGGTATCATGTTGGTATGGTTTACCTGCGCGCCAAACAAGTGCCGGTGGCCGAAGAAAATCTAAAAAAGGCTATTGAGGCCGACCCCGAATTTGCCTTAGCACATAAAAAACTGGCCGAACTTTATTACTTAAAAAAAGATGGCGTGAATGCCGCCAAACACCACAAACTTTATCTTGACCTGACCGACAGCCCTGAAAAAGACGATCTGTTTCAGTACGCTTTCTTTTTATTTATGGCAAAAGATTATACCGATGCTAATGCCACCTTTAAGCAACTGAGCAAACAGCCCGATGTTACTCCGCAAACCCTTCGTTTTTATGCCAAGTCACTTACCGAAGCCGGAGAACTGGCCGAAGCCCAAAAAGTGTTTGAACACTACATGAGTACCCGCAAAGACAGCCTAAAAGCGGTTGACTACCTGAACTATGCCAGTTTACTGCAAAAGCAAGGAGAAGATTCGCTGTGGGCCAATGCCCTCGAAAAAAGTGTTTGGGTAGATAATAGCCAGATGAATGTGTACGAAAACTTAGTATCCTATTATTTTAAAAAGCGCAGGTTTGCCGAGTGTGCCAAAGCATGCAAAGGGTTGATTAAAACTCGTAAATACCCTAACCCCAATGATTACTTTACGCTGGGGCGCTCCTTTATTGCTTCGCGCCAATACCCGCAAGC
>JAFDYY010000051.1 GCA_018267195.1 Bacteroidota bacterium
AAATCAACAACCCATGAAGATAAAATACCCCATGGTGATTTTCATTGTCAGGGTTAAACCTTGTCAACCCTTTGGGCAGATGCTGCATCCCTCATGAATAATCCGGGTTCAAGAGAATTTTGAATGGCTCAAAAATAATCTCACAAAGGTTGCCCGGTCAGGATAGAAATTAAAACGGCAACAAAAAATAATATTTTTTCTCACACTACTTTTTTGCGAATGTACTTGGCGTAGGTGCGGCTAACCGGAAAATTTTTACCGCTTTGCATTTTTACAATCATTCCGCCATTGAAGTGGCGCTCTATTTCTTTCAGGTAGTGGATGTTTACAATGGTAGAGCGGTGTACGCGTATAAATTTATCGGGGTTCATAATCTCTTCTAATTTGCCAATGCCGGATGAGCTGACAAACTGATCGTTTTTGGTGGTGATGATGGTGTAATCGCCCGAGGCTTCCAAATGCATTATTTCATCTACCGGCAGGCTAAATAATTTTTCTGATTTCTGTACAAAAATATGCGATTCAAAATTTCCGGCCGGTCGCTGTGGGCGCATGCTTCCCAGCAAATCTTCAATTTTTCCGGTTTCGGTATTTTTTCTTTTTAAGGCACGGTCCACGGCCGTCTTAAACCGATCGTGGTCCAACGGCTTCAATAAATAATCGACCGCATTTTTTTCAAATGCCTGGATAGCATATTGGTCGTAAGCGGTAACAAAAATAACGTACGGCTCGTGGGTAATATCATCCAGCACATCAAAGCCGGTCATGCCGGGCATTTGCACATCTAAAAAAATCAGATCGGGTTTTAATTTATCAATCTGGGCTACGGCATCATTTCCGCTGGAGGCCTCTCCAATCAATTCAATTTCAGGAATGGCTTCCAGGTATTCGCGCAACAATTCACGTGCTAATTTTTCATCGTCAATGACCAGGCACGTAGTGGGGTGGTTATTCATAAATATTTTTTTCTAAATCTTTAGTGGTGATTTTTCCTTTTACCGGGTAGTCGCGATCTTCTATATAAAAACTAACGGCATACCCTTTATCGTTGGCCCGCACACGTAATTTGGATTGTGAACCAAAATAGTTTTTTAATCGCATATCGGTGTTAGACATACCGATACCGCTGGAACTTCCATCCATTACTTTATTGGCGTTTGTGCCGAGGCCGTTGTCTTTTACTTCAAAAAAAACAATAGTGCCCGACCGCCTTACGGTAAGTGCCACGGTGCCGCCTTCGGGCTTCGGGCCTATGCCATATTTAATGGCATTTTCTACCAGCGGTTGCAGAATCATGGGAGGTACACGTATGCCTAAACAAGTGGGGTCTATGTCGCGTTCAAAACACAAACGCTCGCCAAACCGAACTTGTTGTATGCGAACATAGTTTTCCAAAAAATCAATTTCTTTAGAAAGGCTCACCATTTGCTCACCGTGGGCATCCAGCGCGTAGCGGAACACATCCGATAATTCGGTAATCAGTTTCCGGGCCTGGTCTTTGCTGCTGTGCACCAACGTGCTGATGGAATTTAATGTATTGAAAAGAAAATGCGGATTGATCTGCGACTTCAACAAAGAGATTTGCATTTCCCGGTTTTTAATAGTGAGTTCACTTTTTTCTTGTTCCTTTTTTTGTAACCCCTGAAAATAGCGGATCACATAGTATATGCCCACGGTAATAATGTACTGATCGTGAAACCGCAGGGCTTCCCAGCTGAGCAATTCCAGCATATACTCTTTCCAGTGATCGAAATACACGAGGCCATCCATGTAATCGGTAAAAAAATACGAAAGGGTGCCCATGGTGAGAAAAAAAAACACCAAACCAAACAGGTGCCCCATGATTTGTATCACCATTTTAAAATTAGAAAGCCAGTGCGACCAGAGAAAGATGAGTACAATATAAACGCACAAGGCCTCGTATAGAAAAAGGGCGTTCCATAAAACATAGGCGGCCGGGTTTACAAACCGCCACTCAATAATGGCGCTCACGGTGAAGTTGATAAAATACCAAAGACAAATCAGGCCATAAACCTGCTTCCATATTTTCGGTATTCTGTCTAATACGTTCACTCTTCAAAAATTGAATGATAAAGTTAATCATTTAGATTCGGTGCCGTCCAACGGTAGTTTCGGCATGATGAACCGGCTTTTTAATGGGTTTAAAATAAAAATTGACCTTCATAAAGTTGTACCTTTCACCCTCGGATGAGAGCGTATGTCTTGGTTTGGGTGTGCCTGTTGTTGGCTCATGTATCGTTCGCACAAAAGATCACCGTTTCAGGGAAAGTGGTGGACAGCGAAACCAAAGAACCATTGCCGTTTGCATCAGTAGGCATTATTGGCAAGCCCATTGGGGTAGTGGCCAATGAGCAGGGCGAATTTGATTTTCATCTACCCGTAGATTACCGCAATGATTTGTTGCAGGCCAATATGCTGGGCTACCAACCCTATGAAGTACCCGTTTGGTCGTTGGCAGCAGGCCAGCCTGTGGTAATTGAAATGCAGGCGGCTGCTATTCTGCTGAAAGAGGTGGTGATTACCGATACGCTGAAGGCCGGAGAAATTATGCGCCTGGCACTGGCGCGCATAGAAAAAAATTATCCGATGAAACCTTTTCAAATGGATGGATTTTACCGTGATGTAAAAAAAATGGGAGGCACGTACATTTCGCTGCTCGAAGCGGCCGTACAGATTTATGATGAAAACTATCAGGCCCCGCGCAATAAATTTAAACTTCGCGAGCGGGTAGCACTAAAAGAAGTGCGCAGAAGTTTGGGGTACAACAGCCGCTTTACTTCTTTCTTTGATAAAGACAATCTTTTGGAAGATTTATTGTTGAACAACAACATTCGTTACCGCCAGTTCCCGAACGAAGACGATTTTTTCAAAAGCCTGGAGTTGGATGACAACAGCACTTTTAACGGGCACGAAGTGTATGTCCTTGTTTTAAAAAAAGATTTTTCGTTACGGATTTTTATAGACCGGGAAACGTATGGCATCGTGCGGCTTGAATATGAAAACGATCATCAGGAAAAACTTGAAAAAATGCGTGGCCTCGAAAGCCGTTTCGTTAAAATTAAACGAATCATTGAATTTAAGTTATTTGAGAACAAGTTGTATTTGAATTACCTGAGCGTTACTTCACAGGTAAATTGGTATGATGGGGAAACGCATAAATTAAAATTTGAAACGGAACTATTCCGGCAGTTGCTGATTAATCATATTTATCCGAACCCTGCCGAGCGTATCGGGCTGTGGCAAAAAATGCGAAACTACGGATTGCAGTACCAGGATCAGCCGTACAACAAAGCATTTTGGGATACCTACAATGTGATTAAAGAAAGTCCGCTCGACAAAAAAATTGTTAGCGATTTAGAAAAAGAACTCCCGTTGGAGAAACAATTTAAAGACAACTGACTATTAACCTATTCCTAATCTCAATGCTTCCCGCTTCAGCTCATTTTTGTCTATCGGCACAACACCCACGTGCTGGCACACCAACCCACCGGCCAGATTGCTAAGTGCGGCAATGGTTTGAGCCGGACAGCGAAGGGCCGTACACAACGAGGCCACACTTACTACGGTATCGCCCGCACCGGACACGTCTGCTATTTCGCGTGGGTGGGCCTGTAATTTTATTTGATGGTTTTGGTAATCAATAAAAACACCATGTTCGCTCAGCGTAACCATGATACCCTGTGCATTTAGTTTTTGCTTCAGCAAGGTGCAGGCCGCTTTTACCTGATCTAAGTTTGCCGCAGCTACCTCCATCTTCAATCCTTCGCGCAGTTCTTTCAGGTTAGGTTTAAAAAGTGTTACACCTTGATAGGATAAGAAATTCCTTTTCTTAGGATCAACTACCGTTGGGATATTCAATTGAGAAGCTAAGGCTACCGTACGGTTGATAATGCGGTCGTTTAGAACACCTTTATCATAATCTTCAAAAATTACTACGTGGCAAGAAGGAAGGAGTTTCTCGATTCGTTGTAGCAAAAGATTTTCTTCTTCCGGGTTGGCCTCCCGGTCAGATTCTTCATCTACCCGCACTACTTGCTGGTGGCTGGCAATGACCCTCGTCTTCACGGTAGAGGGCCGGTGGGCACTGATAACCAACCCATCGCGGGTCATCCCTTGTGCTTCCATCAGTTGGTTGATACGCTGCCCGCTGTCGTCCTGGCCAACCAAGGCACATAATATGGCTTGAGCCCCCATGGCCGAAATATTGACAGCCACATTTCCAGCTCCGCCCAGCCGGTAGTCTTTCTTTTTTACCTGCACTACCGGAACAGGCGCCTCAGGAGAAATACGATCGGCTGCGCCCCAGATGTGGCTATCGAGCATAACATCGCCAATGATAAGCACCCGTTGCGAAGCAAAAGAATCGAATAACTTTTCAAGGCCCATCATAACTAAAGATTATTTTAAAGTAGCCAGTATTTCCTTCATTCTGCGCAAGGCTTCGGTAAGGTCTTTTTCGGAGGCAGCATACGAAAGCCGCACGCAGCGGTCATCGCCAAAGGCACCCCCCGGCACTAACGACACATGTCCTTTTTCCAACATCCACAAGCAAAGGTCGTCACTGTTTTTTAGGATTGTGGTACCATCCGATTTCCCGAAATACGAGCTGACATCAGGGAAAAAGTAAAACGCGCCTTGTGGGTAGTTCGCTTTTACACCCGGTATTTCTTTCAGTAAGTGGTAAACCAATTCTCTGCGCTTGCGGTATTCTTCTACCATCTTTTTAGTGGGGGTCAAATCTCCGGTAATGGCAGCCAGTGCTCCGCGTTGCGAAATGGAACAATTGGCTGAAGTAATCTGTCCTTGCACTTTATTGCTGCCATCGGCAATCCATTTAGGAGCCGCAATGTAGCCCACTCGCCAGCCGGTCATGGCAAACCCTTTGGCAAAACCGTTTACGGTAATGGTGCGCTCAAACATACCGGGCAGCGAGGCCATGCTGGTTTGGTCGCCAGTAAAATTGATGTGTTCATAGATTTCATCGGCAATTACCAGCAACCCGGGGTGTTTTAACACTACGGCAGAAATGGCTTCCAGTTCCTTTCGTGAAAAAACAGAACCGGTGGGGTTGCAAGGAGAAGAAAAAATGATGGCCTTGGTTTTAGATGTAATGGCCTGCTCTACTTGTGTGGCAGTAACTTTAAAGTCGTTTTCCATAGTGCCTTTTACTAACACCGGTTTAGCTTCTGTAAGCCGCACCAGTGCATCGTAGCTTACCCAAAAAGGCGAGAAAATAATTACCTCATCGCCCGGGTTTAAAATGGCCAGCATGACGTTGGCAATGGATTGTTTGGCTCCGTTGCTTACCACAATATTTTCGGCTTTGTAAGGAACGCCATTTTCTTTCTGGTATTTGGCGGCTATGGCTTCGCGCAAATCCTGGTACCCCGGCACGGGCGGGTAGGCAAAATACTTTCCATCGTCAATGGCTTTCTTGGCGGCATCGCATATATGTTGCGGGGTTTTAAAATCAGGCTCGCCCAAACTTAAACTGATAACATCTACCCCTTTGTTTTTAAACTCGCGGGCTTTGGCCGCCATGGCCAGGGTAGCCGATTCTTCAATGGCATTGATTCGGTTGGAAAGTAACATCGGATTAAATTTTTTTTAACCGACAAAAATAAATAATAGATGGATGCGGAAGTGAAGCCGGGGCATATATCTAAATAATTTAATGGATTTATTCTTGGATATTGGCAGAATAGAATTTTAATTTGAAACCGACCTGATCATGATAATATGAAAATCCCCCGTTCCTTTTCTGAATATACTGATGCCTATCGCGAAAGTGTAGCCAACCCCGAAAAATTTTGGGCGGAAATAGCCGATGATTTCCTCTGGAAAAAAAAATGGAACAAAGTAGTAGAATGGGATTTCCATAAACCGGAAGTAAAATGGTTTACAGGAGGCCAATTGAATGTTACTGAAAACTGCCTGGATCGGCATTTGCCCACGAAAGCCAATCAAACCGCTATTCTCTGGGAGCCGAACGATCCTCAAGAACCCTCCCGAAAAATTTCTTACCGCGAGTTGCATGAGCAAGTATGCCGCGTAGCCAATATGCTGAAGAGGCACGGTATTAAAAAAGGCGACCGGGTTTGTATCTATATGCCTATGGTGCCCGAGGTAGTATTTGCCATGCTGGGTTGTGCCCGCATCGGAGCCGTGCACTCTGTAGTATTTGCCGGGTTCTCTTCCCGTTCGCTGGTTGACCGGATCAATGATTCACAGTGCCGGCTTGTGCTGACGGCCGATGGCGCCTACCGCGGAGATAAAAAAATTGATATTAAAGGCATTGTCAATAGCGCGCTTGATAAATGCCCTTCGATTGAGAAAGTAATTGTGCTGCAACGTACGCACACCCCCGTAGAAATGAAGCCTGGCCGCGATCTTTGGTGGCACGATGAAATGGCCAACGTAACCGATACTTGTGCGGCCGAAGAAATGGATGCCGAAGACATGCTTTTTATTTTGTACACCTCAGGCTCTACCGGCAAACCCAAGGGGATGGTGCACACCTGTGCAGGCTATCTGGTCTCCATCGATTATACTTTTCGCACGGTATTTCAATACACCCCCGATCAGATTTTCTGGTGCACAGCCGATGTGGGCTGGATTACCGGCCACTCCTACATTGTCTATGGGCCGTTATCGGCCGGAGCCACCACCCTGATGTTTGAAGGGATACCCAGTTGGCCGGACATGGGCCGGTTCTGGCACGTGATTGAAAAACACAAAGTAAATATTTTCTACACCGCCCCTACCGCTATCCGCTCGCTGCAAACAGCCTCGTTAGATTTTGTAGAGAAATACGATCTCTCTTCGCTCCGGCTGCTGGGTAGTGTAGGCGAACCCATTAACGAAGAAGCGTGGTATTGGTACCATAAAAATATAGGCAAAGAAAAATGCCCCATTGTAGATACCTGGTGGCAAACCGAAACGGGCGGCATTATGATCTCGCCAATAGCTAATGTTACAAAATTAAAACCGGCTCATGCCACCTTGCCGCTGCCCGGGGTTCAGCCGGTAGTAATGGACGAACGGGGTAATGTAATGACGGAAAACTCGATCGAAGGAAGGTTGGCCATGCGCTTTCCCTGGCCATCTATGGCACGCACCATTTATGGAGATCATCAGCGTTTTAAAGACACCTATTTTTCTACTTTCCCGGGTCACTATTTTACAGGCGATGGATGTAGGCGCGATGAAGAAGGATACTATCGCATTACCGGAAGGGTGGACGATATCATCATCGTATCGGGCCACAACATGGGCACAGCCGAAATAGAAAGCGCTATAGACGAACATTCGGCCGTAGCCGAATCGGCCGTGGTAGGCTTTCCGCACGACATAAAAGGGCAAGGTATTTATGCCTTCGTTATCTGCTACCAAAAACCACGGGAAGAAGAAAAAGTAAAAAACGAAATCAGGGAAACAGTTTCCAAAATTATCGGCCCGATTGCCAAACCCGATAAAATCCAGTTTGTAAACGGGTTGCCCAAAACCCGTTCAGGAAAAATTATGCGGAGGATTTTAAGGAAAGTGGCCGAAGGAGATGTGGCCAACCTGGGCGATACTACCACGCTGCTCGATCCGGCCGTGGTAGAAGAAATTAAAAACGGTGCCGTGTGATGATCGCCCCTGCTACCCTAGCCGATATACCGGCTTTAAACAAGCTGGTTAATTCAGCCTATCGGGGCGACTCTTCGCGCCAGGGCTGGACTACCGAGGCCGACATTTTAGACGGCACACGCACGGATGAAGCTGCCATTAGTGAATTTATGCGCGAGCCGGGCTCCGTCATTTTAAAAGTGAATGAAGAGACCGGCATCATAGGTTGTGTGCGGCTGGTAAAGCACGGATCAAAACTGTATCTGGGTATGTTTGCCGTTGCCCCCGGATGGCAGAATCAAGGCATCGGAAAAAAAATTTTAAAAGCGGCTGAAGCGGAGGCGCACAAACAAGATTGTACCGCTATTTACATGACGGTAATTTCTGTTCGGGCCGAATTAATTGCCTGGTACCAGCGCAACGGCTACCAACAAGTGGGCGACCAAAAGCCGATGGTTTTTGATAACCCGAGCGGGGGCATACCCAAAACGGATCTATATTTTATTACCTTAGAAAAAAAGCTTAACTAATAAAAATGGAAATCAGCGGTAAAGTAATCAGTCTGCTGCCCCTTCAGAGCGGGCAAGGAAAAAACGGCACATGGAAAAAACAGGAATTCATTTTAGAAACCCCTGGGCAATACCCCAAAAAAGTTTGTATGAACCTGTGGGGCGACAAAGTAGATGAAATAAAAATTGCCGTAGGCGAAAAAATTACTGCGTCAATCAACATCGAAAGCCGCGAGTATAATGGCCGTTGGTACACCGATGTGCGTGCCTGGAAAATTCAAAAAGACGGAGCCTCCGGCAACGGGGATGTGCCTCCTCCGGCTGAGGATAATTTTGTTCCCGATTCTTCAGGTACAGACGATTTGCCTTTTTAAAAAAATTGGTATTAACGGGGAGAAGTACTACTTACCGTATCTTGATTCCTGATTATGCATCCCTAATGCTTAATCTGGGTTTATGGTATAGCCGGTGTCTTCACTCTAAGAATACGTAACCCTTCATCTCTTCTCCACGTCCGATACCGAACACAGATAATCGGAAGTGAACAATTCCATTTTTTACAAATGGCTTTGACGTACCAAAAACAAAGCTTGGCAAGTGGTATAGTGTTTGCCTTTGTTCGTACGATCAATTCTATACGCCATGATAAAAAATTATTTTTTGCTTTTTGTCCGCAATATGAAACGGCAAAAATCATTTTCAATCATTAACCTGGTAGGGCTTACAGCCGGTATGGTGAGCACGTTGCTCATCTATTTATATGTGCAGCACGAGATGAGTTATGACCGCTTTCATAAGAACGCAGAAAATATTTACCGAGTCAATCAAACATTTATCTGGGGCGACCATGACGAAAACCAATTTGCCTCGCTGGGGCCGGGCGTAGCGTATTCCATTCTGGCCGATGTACCCGAAGCAAAAGAAGTAACGCGCATCCACACGCCAGGCGATTTTTTGGTGGTAAATGCAGAAAACAAAAACGACATCCGAACTTTCGACCAGAAAAATATTCTGGCGGTGGATTCAAACTTTTTCAGGATTTTCACCTTCCCATTGATTAAAGGAAACGAGGCTACCGCCTTGCAGAAACCGGCTTCCGTTATCTTAACAGAAAATGCTGCGATAAAATATTTTGGCACTACCAATGCGTTGGGAAAACTCTTACAATTCTCGCACGTCAACCCCTCTGAAGGAAAAGTGCAATTTACTTGCCAGGTAACCGGCATCGCTAAAAATGTACCCCACAATTCATACATCGCGTTTGATATGCTTTTATCCATGAACACCTTTCCGCAGATTATGCATTCAAACGACAAATGGCTGTGGACGATGTTTGAAACTTTTGTGTTGGTAGATGAACATACTTCGGCAGCCACTTTGCAAACCAAACTCAACCCATTGCCGCGCAAATTTGCCGGCCCCTGGTTGGAGAGGGCCATGAATCAAACTTTTGATGAGTATTTGAAGAGCGGAAAAAAATGGGAACTCTTTGTGCAGCCCTTCGCTTCAATTCGCCTGTATTCATCGCATGTATATAATCGGCTGAATGAGGTCGGCAATATTAAAATTATTTATGTGCTGATGGGCGTCATGACATTTATTGTATTGCTCTCGTGTATCAACTTTATGAATCTTTCTACGGCACAATACACCCGCAGAATTAAAGAATCGAGCTTACGAAAAATTTTGGGCTCCAGCCAGCGCCAATTAGCGTTTCATTTTTTTTCGGAAGCATTTTTATTTTGTTGCCTGGCGGCCGTAATGGGTTTGGGCATCACACAATTGGTTATTCCATTTTATAATACGCTGGCGGGTACAGATTTGAAATTTAACGTAAGCGAAAACCCTTCAATTATTTTAATACTATTTGGGTTAATTGTGTTGATGAGTTTTTTATCAGGAAGCTACCCGGCTATTTTTCTCAGCAAATTTTCTCCGGTAGAAGCCATGAAAGGGAAATTGCGAACCGGCAAACAGGGTAAACTACTTCGCCATGGGTTGGTAACATTCCAGTTTTTTATTTCCATGATATTGATTGTTTCCACCATCGTGGTTTTTCAGCAGATCAAATTCCTTGCACAAAAAGATATTGGGTTTAACCGCGAAAACCTACTGGTGGTGAACCGCATTGAATGGATAAATGATGCCGAAACTTTTCAGCAGGCATTAAAAAACATTCAAGGGGTAGAGCAGGTTTCCTGGAGCAGTTCGGTGCCACCCAATTTATACGATGGAGATTCTTTCCGAAAAGAAGGTTCGGATATTTTAATGCCATTAAATTTTTGTAAAGCCGATGAATTGTATATTCCCACCTTAGGGCTTCACATCATGGCGGGAAGAAATTTTTTAAAGAGTAACCCCGGAGATAAAGAAAAAGTTGTTTTGAACGAAACCGCAGTAAAAAACTTTGGGTGGAAAGCAGATGAAACAACTCTGGGGAAACGAATAGAATATGTTGATGGAAAAAAATATGAAGTGGTGGGCATTGTGCGCGATTATAATTACTGGAGTTTGCAATCGCCCGTTCAGTCGTTGGGTATTTTTCACAAAGAGGGATCCATGTATTCAGGGGCCAATCACTTTATGGTGCTGCGTGTAAAGCCAACCCAGGCAGAGCAATTGAAAACGTTAATTGCCGAGGTAAATAAAAACTGGAACAAATTTGCGGGCGACCGTCCGTTTCAATATAGCTTCGTTGATGATTCGTTTGATAAATCATTTCAATCAGAAGAAAAATTTAGTCAGGGGTTGATGTTGTTTGCGACCCTGGCCATTATGATTGCCAGCCTTGGGTTGCTTGGCATGATGATGTTTGCGCTGGAACAACGCACGAAAGAAATCGGCATTCGCAAAGTAGTGGGGGCTTCGGGCTTCACTATTTGGTTGCTGATGATTCGCGAATACACCTATTTAATTTTTATTGCGATTGCCCTGAGTGTGCCCCTCAGTATTGGGTTGCTCAATAACTGGTTAGAAGATTTTAATTATCGAATTACGATTTCGCCCATGGCGTTTGTGGTAGCCGGAGGAGGAATTTTACTTACGGCATTTTTAGTGACGAACTACCACGTATTGAAAGCCGTCCATACCAACCCGGTAGAGGTGTTAAAAGATGAATAAACGAAACGGACGAACGAGCAAGAGTTAACAACTTGCACAACTTAGAATTTGAATGGTATTTTGATAAGCTTTTTTATTTCTCATCCTTTTTCTACCTTCCATCATGGCCGGAAGGATTTTCAGCATTCTCCTTTTATTTTGCCTGACCAACTGCTTTCATACGAAGCGGGAAGCCAACTTTACTCTGCGGCCTCTGCTGCAGCGCGACCTGAAAGAAATACAAAAGCGCGGCTATCTCGAAGCGATTATTGACAACAACTCGGTCAGCTATTTTATATACAAGGGCCGCACCATGGGGTTTGAGTATGAGTTATTGCAGCGGCTGGCAGCCGCCCTGCATGTTGACCTGAAAGTGCGGGTGATGGCAAGCATAGAAGAGGCACTTGATAAACTCAACCGTGGAGAAGGTGATATTGTTGCCTTCCCGCTTACCATCACGCAAGAGCGTACCAAATATATTTCCTTCAGCGAGGCCTTATTTCAGACGCAACAAGTGCTGGTGCAAAAAAAACCGACACACTGGCGTATGTTGCCGACCGATCAGATTGAAAAAAAATTATTGCGCAATGCCGTAGAACTAGGCGGTAAAGAAGTGTATGTAAAAAATGGTTCCTCTTTTATAGATCGTTTGCAAAACTTATCAGGCGAAATTGGGAAGGAAATAATTATTCGTGAAGATAGTGCCGACTCCGAAACCGAATCGCTCATACAAAAAGTAGCCATGGGTGAAATTCAGTATGCCGTGGCCGACCAGATGATGGCACAAGTATGCGAGTTGTATTATCCTAACCTTGATATTAATACCGTTATCAGCTTGCCGCAACAGATAGGTTGGGGGTTACGAAAAAATTCGCCCGAGTTGCTCACCATTACTAATCAATGGCTGGCTGAGATTAAAAAACAAGGAGTATTTCAGATTATTTACGACCGCTACTATAACAGCCCCCGGTTTCTGGTATCGATGATGACCACCGATATTCCCTTAACGACCAAAAAACTTTCACCCTTTGATGCTCAATTGAAAAAAGGCGCTGCCGAATTAGGATGGGACTGGCGCTTGCTGGCCTCTATAGCATTTCAAGAATCGAATTTTAACCCGCAGGTAGAATCGTGGGCCGGTGCGATTGGGGTCATGCAGGTAATGCCTGAAACCGGCCAACACTTTGGAATTAAAAATTTGTGGGACCCCGATCAGAATATTTTTGCCGGAGTGCGCTACCTGAAATTTTTAGACGACTACTGGAAAAAAACCGTACCAGACGACAGTGAGCGAAAAAAATTTATTCTGGCTTCGTATAATGCCGGGCTTATGCACGTAATAGACGCACAAAAGCTAAGCAAAAAATATGGCAAAAAACCCGATGTGTGGGAAGATCATGTGGCTTATTACCTCAGCCAGAAATCAAACCCGAAATACTACCGCGATTCGGTTTCTACTGCCGGGTATTGCCGGTGCGATGGCCCCGTGCTTTATGTAAAGCAAGTACTTCAGCGGTACGAAGAATACAAGGTTCGAATTATGGCTTAGCTTGTCTGCGTATTCTCTATAAGCACTTTACTCCAACGGAATATCGCCCGGCTGTTCGCCAATTACCTCTACTTTGGGTGGAAGCAGTTTATACATGACCGGAGTAACCAGGCGCGAAAGCAAGGTGGAACTGATCAGCCCGCCTATAATAACTAACGCCAGAGGTGAGTACAGCGGATTGCCTTCAATAGCCAAAGGAATTAACCCGCCTATGGCGGTAAGCGAAGTGAGAACGATCGGCACAAAACGGATTTCTCCGGCATGCTCAATGGCTTCATCCAAAGGAACTCCCCGCTCACGCAGTTGATGGGTAAAATCTACCAGCAAAATGGAGTTCTTCACTTCAATACCTACCAACGCAATTAACCCTACTACCGCTACAAATGACATAGGGTTGCCGGTAAGGAATAACATCGTTACCGCACCGATTACACCCAGCGGTATAACAGATAAAACAATAAGCGTGCTTTTGAAGTTGCCAAACTCCAACACCAGCACGGCAATAAAACCAAAAGCGGTAATCAAAATAATGGTGCCCAACCCACCAAACGATTCTTGTTTATTCTCCACCTCTCCGGCAGCCATATACCGGTATCCTTTTGGGAAAGTATATTGATCCATTTTTTTTAAAACGGCCCGGGTTACTTCTTCATACAGGTATCCGCTTTTTACAAAAGCGGTAACCGTACAAAACCGATCTTTATCATAATGCCTTATTAAATTTGTTGACGTTTCAAATTCAACAGAAGCCAGCTGCCGCAAAGGAATAGCCTGCCCTAAAGACGAGTTCACAAAAAGCTTATTAAATACGTCATAGCCGGCAACCTTTTCTTTTGGCAAGGTTACATTAATATTGATTTTGTCTTCACCTTCGCCAGGCGAAAACTCGCCCACATTCAACCCGGCCACTCCGAGTCTTACTACTTTATCTATATCGCTAACGGCCACGCCTAGTTGGCCTGCTTTTTCTTTATTAATTTTTATAGACAGGCTGGTTTGCTGGTTGGCGATGGGGTTGTTTACATAAATTGTTCCTTCTGTTTTCTTTAACATCTCTTCTACGTCCATCGAAATTTTCCGCAACGTATCTAAATTCTCACCAAACAAACGCAGAGCAATGGGAGCTTCCAGTGGAGGACCCTGCTCAAAATCCTTCACTTCAATTTTTGCATTGGGGTAATAAAAAAATTGACTTCGAAGATGGTCAATCAATTCTGTTTTTTTCTCCGGAGAGAGGTTGTTCAGTTGAACAAAAAACTGAGCAAAATTAGGCGACTCGCTTCGGGTAATAACATTGTAATAAATGCGCGGATTGCCTTTGCCGATGTTTGAAGTGAAATAGATAACATCTTTTTCTTTTTTCAATTCGCCTTCCACATAGCGTGCCACCCGGTCTGTTTCGTACAAACTGGTACTTACCGGCATTTCTATGTTGATGAGAAACTGCGGCTTCTCTGATTTGGGAAAAAGACTAAATCCAACTACCGGGAACAACAACAAACTCGATACAAATAAGACCAATGCGATGCTCAGAGTTGCCCACGGATGGCGCAACGACCAATGAAGAACCCGCGTGTAAGATTGACTAATCCCCTTTTTTAATAACCGCAGAAAAATATTTCCTTCTTTTGATGTGTGGGTTTTTAATAACCGGCTGGATAAAAATGGAACGATGGTGAGCGACACAAAGAGGGAGGCTAACACCGTGGTGATAACCGCCATGGGCAAACTCCGGATAAAATCTCCGGCTTGTTCGGGCAAAAAAACCAAAGGCAAAAACGCAAGGATGAGGGTGGCGGTGCACCCCAGTACGGCCAACCCAATTTGCTTGGTGGCTTCTATCGCAGCTTCTTTTTTGGGTTTGCCGGCACGCAGGTAACGCTCAATGTTCTCAATCACCACAATCGAGTCGTCTACCAAAATACCCAAGGCAACAATCAACCCTACAATGCTGAGCTGGTTAATTGAGTACCCGAGCAGATCGAGTAAAAATAATCCGGTAAAAATGGAAAGCGGAATGGAAATCATCACGACCAAAGCAGCCCGGTTGCCCAACGGCAGCAACGTAACCGACACCAGCAAAACCGCGATAAGAAAATCCTTGGCAAATCGCGAAAGACGTTTTTGTACACTTTTTGCCTGGTCGAAGTTTTTAATCATCTTCATGTTAGCAGGCAGTTCGCTTTCAAACTGGGTGAGAACCGGAGTAACCTGTTCATCTACAGCAAAAATGTTTTGTTGCTCCTTTTGGGCGGCTGTCAGCAGCACACTTCTAAACCCATTTAGCCGGGTAAGATAGGTTTCATCTTCATAGCCGGATTCTATTTCGGCTACGTCTTTCAGGTAAACAATATTTCCGTTAGCGGCATAGGCAATGGTGTTTTTAATTTCGTCTATGTCTTTGTAGTCTCCGCTGGTTTTAATATTGAACCGGCGTGCACCCATTTCAATATTGCCTCCGGGTATATTTACATTTCTGCTTTGTATGGCCTGGATTACATAGTTTAAAGGAATATGCAGTTGTGCCAGTTTTTCAATATTTAACGAAACCCGCACATTTTGTTGAGGGTACCCGTGGGTTTCAATTTTTTTCAGACTTTTCACTTTTTCTAGCCGGCTTTCAAGAAGTTCAATTTGTTTTTCCAACTCGCGATAGGAAGCCGTTTCCGAAACTAAGGCGAGTTGTAAAATATTAACATCCGTAGAAGAAAATTTAATGATGCGGATATCAAAAATATCGTGGGGCAATTCTCCCCGCAGGGCATTTACCTCACGTACTATTTCCTGGTATTTTTCATCCGGGTCCATTTCATGTTTGTAATCTACCCGAATGGAAACCAACCCATCGTACACATCGGATGTAATACGTTTGATGTTTTCCAAATCATTAAACCTTTTCTCCATCGGGTCCACCACCAGTTTCTCCATATCAATCGGGCTGGTGCCGGGATAAACCACAATGATGGCAAACGAGGGCGCGGTAGTTTCAGGATCTTCCCCGCGAGGCATCGTAAGCAAAGAGTTTAATCCCAGAGCTACCATCAAAACAAAAATGATGAGCGTAAACTGCCAGTTCTTAACGGAAAACTCAGCGATCTTCATACTCTTTTAGCGGTTGATTTTTACTTCACTGGTTTCCGTCAGAAAGCCGGAACCGGCAGCCACCACTTCTTTTACCGAATCCATCCCTGCGGAAAGGAAGGCAAACTTTTCTTTTAGAAAGGAAACGGTAACCGGCACTTTGCGAACCGTTTTATGATCGGCCTTTACCACAAACACAAAAGCATTTTTTCCCTGGCCATCTACGAGAGATTCTATCGGCACGCGCACCAATTGGGTGGAGGCCGAAGGAAGTATATGGACGTTGGCAAAAAGACCGGTTGCCAATTTTCGGTTTCCGGGCTGCACTTGTACCTCGGCCGCGTAGAGCCCGTTTACCGGGTCGGCCCCTTCGTTAATTACATTCAGTACCCCCTCAAATGATTCGTTGGGATAAGCATCGGTAGTGATGGTGGCGCGATCGCCTTTTTTTACACGTACCCAATCTACATCGGGCAACCCGATTTTCACAACCCATTTATTTTTAGCAGCCGAGTTCAGCATCAGTACCGGTGTGCCGGCACCCACCAGTTCGCCTTCGTTAATAAATTTTTTTATAATTTTTCCAGATTGGTTGGCATGAATTGATGAATACCGGTAATTGAACGAAGCGATTCGAAAATTTTCTTTCGCTACCTCGAAAGCCGTTTGTAGATTCTGAATTTGCTCCAGGGTGGCCGCAGAATCTTTCAGCAGGCGCTTTCCCCGCTCCAGATCGCGCTGGGCTTTCGCCAAATTATTTTTGGCCTGCGCCACTTGTGCACTCACTTCCGTTTGATTCAGGGCAGCCAGTAGTTGACCCTCCTTCACTTCATCTCCTTCTTTCACAAAAATTTTTGAGACAATCCCACTTACTTTAAAAGATAGTTTTGATTCGGTTTCGGTATTGATCAGCCCTGAGCTGATTACCGGCAGACTGTATTCAATCGGTTCGGCTGCCACCAACTGTACGGCTACGGCCGATTCATTGAAGGCAAGCGAAGCGTTGCTATTTTCTTTTTTGCCACACGATCCTAAAAAGAAACTGATGGCCAACCCGAGCAGGAGATTTTTTTTCATACAGGAGATTATAAATTGCTGATGGTTTTTTGTAAGGCTGCGGCTTGGCGAAGCAACTCATATTGGTTAATGGAGCGGGTGAGTTGGGCCGTGGTATAATTGTTTTGTGAGTCTAAAAATTCAATTAACAGGGCTGCGCCTTCACTGTATTTAGACCGGATGATCTCAAACGATTTTTCAGCGCTTCGTTCGCCCTGTTGCGATGCCCGGTACGCTTGTCGGGCCGATTTAAGTTCGTAATGCGATTGTATTACCTGCAGTTCAATTTGTTTTTTCAACTGCTCCATTTTGTTTTCGGTTACCCGGTAATCAATACGGGCCTGCTGGGTACGCGCTTTCTTTTCACCGCCTTTAAAAAGATCCCACGTTAACCCAAACTGCACCAGCCAATATTGCTGATCGCTGCCAAAGGTGTAGTAAAAACCCTGGTAGCCGATGTCGCCCACTACATTTACTTTGGGAAACAAAGCATTGCCTTTGTTAAGATGAATCATTTGCTCATGGGCATGGAGCCCGTTTTGTAATTGAACGATTTCTTGCCGCTGTGCTAAAGCTGTTTTCGTTAGGGTAGTTATTTCTTCCGGATCGGAAAGAGGAGCTGAAAGGAGTGTGTCTTTTAGAATCGGAGAATTGAATTCCCGGTTGAGCAGAAAATTAAAATACGATCGGGCTACTTCTACATTCTTTTCATTTGCTACCTGCTGCTGCTCGGTTTTTACCAACTGATATTCGGTGTTGAGTACAATATCTTTAGTGGCTTTCGCATTGGCGACCAGCGATTGATTAACTTTTTGAACTTGCAACAAGATAGTCCGTGTGTTTTTAAGAATTTGTACGGCATCTAACCCTTGCAGGTATTGAAAATAGGCCGAAGCAATTTCATACCGCAGTTGGTTTTCGTAAACTTTCTTTTGGGCTTGCTGTACGGTAACCAATTCTTTTTGCGCTTTGTAGTTAAAATAAATTTCAGGGTTAAACAGAGGTTGAATGATCCTCACTTTGGTATCATGAAAGTGGGTGGCTAGAAAATTGGTATTTTGATTGGCAATGAAAGGATACGAAGGAGCTCCATTGTGCAGCGCAGCGTTTATCGCGTTCAGATTCTGATAAACCGGGTTAACCAAATCGCCCACCGGAATCGATATTTTTCTCCCGCCATCAGCTAACTGATAAGAAGCATTGACCCCTGCATATGGCAGAAACAATGCTTTTGCCAGCGCCAGATTTTCTAAGCTTCGTTCGTAATTGAGTTGCTCCTGCTGCAATTGCAGATTATTCTTCAGCCCTTCATGGATGTAACCATCCAGCACAGACGATTGTGCCGAGAGGTGTAAGGTGGCCATCCACCCAATCAAAAACAATCCTATTTTGGTTTTCATTGTTAAAAAAATTAACAGTGTTTATGAGTAGAGTAAAAAAATTTACTGTTTCAGTTTTTCTAAAGTATGGATAAATGTTTCCAATGTCTCGTTCATAATCTGGTCTAACTTCCGTTTGCCTTCGCGTTCTTCTTTTACGTGACCTAAATGCCCGCTTAGCCGCAAAGCACAAAGCCCGTGCGTAAAACTCCACACCATCATAGAAAACTGGTGTGTATCAAATTTTTTGAAGTACCCTTTTTGCTGGCACTGAGCGATCGTTTGCGATAACGCATCAAAAGCACTGTCGCCTTCTTCCCAGTTTTTATCATCACAGCCGGCCAGATGTTCCATCGGCTCAGAACGGACAAATAGCAGTTTGTACATTTCGGCATTTTTAATGGCAAACCGGATATAGGCTTTCCCCATTTCGCTCAGTCGCTTAAACGGATCTGAAATTTTATATAGGGGCTGAAAATGCTTGTTCAACAAACCAAACCCCTGGCTGTGGAGGGCATGGATAATTTCATTTTTGTCTTTGAAGTACAGGTAAATAGTAGCCGGACTGTACTCAATAGCTTCGGCCACATTGCGGATGCTGACATCATCAAATCCTTTTTCCAGAAACAGACGATAGGCCGATTTTAAAATCGTATCGCGCATTTCTTTACGGTCGCGTGCTTTTCGTTCTCGTACTCCCATGGCACAACATTACGTGTTTTTATAAACACTGTTTATCATTTAACCAGTGTTTATTTAAAAATGAAATGCAACTCATTGGCTGTCAGCATTAAATTTTTTTTGGTCATATCCTATTTTTTCTAAAAAAGGGGATTAACCCAGAGGATGCATTAGGAGGCATCATCTGCCCAAAGGGTTGACGAAGGTTGATAAAAACATCAGCCCTGTCAAGGTTTAACCCAGACAATGAAAATCACCATGGGGTATTTTATCTTCATGGGTTGTTGATTTTCATTC
>JAFDYY010000052.1 GCA_018267195.1 Bacteroidota bacterium
GCTATCAACCTCATCTGTTCAATGAACTTTAAGCCCGGTTCCCCAGGCCTCGCAAAGCTAAAAACCCTCCGGCTTTTAACCCATTTCCCCAAACGGGAGCGCAAAGGTAATACTCTGCGTTTTTTCAGCAAAAAAGTAAGTGAAAGTTTTTAGACTATTTATCCACAAGAAACTATCGAATTGAAACACAGCAGGTTATACAAATCTATTTCAGGATTTCTTCTTAGAAATCGGTACTGTGCTACAGGCTTCACCAAACATGATGCTAAAAGCTACTGGGCTTAGTCTATTAATTACTTCCACGTAGGCTGAGGGGGGTACTTCTACTTTACTGCATCCTTTTACAACCACTTTGGCATTCATAAATTCCTGCCAATTTACTTTCTGAAGTTGACTAATAAACAGGTATGTTTCTAATTCTTGTAAAGAACCTAACACTACCGATTGGGCAAAGGGTTGTAGTGCCGAGGCTACTATCATCAATGCCCATGTTGGAATAATTGCCTCTACTGAACATTGCAAAGCTACGTGTTTGTTCAGGTAAGAACTCCAATCATGATTTTTTATGTGCTGGCGAAAATCTTTTTCTTTTAAAATTATTTCTTGATAAAGAAAACCTTTCATATCAAAAACCATTCTATCGCCCGGAACATAAAGTTCTTCCAAATCTAAAGTAACCAGAGGGCTGGCTGTTACGCGATTTATTATTTGGTCATCCATACGTTTTTATCTGAACATCATGAAAGTGATTTTGGTTTTTTAACCTGAAAATCTTTTAAATAAAATGGCTCAAAATCTTCTACTGATTCGGTTTCTCCTTGAATCATTTTTTTATAGCCCAATTCCCCTAACTCTATTGCCGATGGGGTAATATTTTCTACAAAGATCGCCTGGGGGTTACGAATTATTTCTTTGCATTTAATAGCGCCTTCTCCAAAAAAGAAAACAGGATGTTTTAGGTAATAAGAAAAGCTATTCTCATCAATCATTTTTGTTTGGATTGTTTCTACCGTTGCCCGCTCTTGATCTATCAGCGTACAATAAACTTCATTTCTGCGCGCATCGAGCATAGGGCACAAAAAATAGTTTGCTGGCAATAGCTGTTGGTTAGATTTAAAAAATTGGTGCAAAAGCAACTCTAATGTGTTTACTGCTATTAGCTGCGAATTAAGCGCATAGCAAATACCTTTTGCAGTGGAAGTACCAATTCTTAAGCCTGTGTAGGAGCCTGGCCCTGATGAAACCACAACGGCACTTACCTGATTTTTTTTTAACGAGGCTTCGTCAAACAATTGGTTAATAAAAATAGAAAGTCGTGATGCGGTAGATTGTTTTGTTCGTTCTTCTTTAAAGGAAACAAGTTGTTCGTCTTGGTGAAGGGCACAAGAAAAAGTGTGCGAAGATGTCTCCAAACTCAGGAGCAATGCCATTTAGTTAACTGACAACAGTTTACGATAGGTGGCCAAATCGCTCAGTAGCTTTCGGGCCTCGAGAATCTGGCCATCGCGGGCGATTTGGTATTCCATCTGAGCGTTCATCAATCCATAATGAAAAACAATTTCCTGCTCAAGCAGTTTTTTAATATCGGTTTTAAAAATCTGGGCTACGCTCTGGCGGCTTTGTTTAATTCGGTTTTTTAATTTACTAACCGATTCAACCAGTTGATCATTGTTTTTTTTTGCTTGGGCCGATGCCAGCAACTCCTCGGCTTTCTTTTCTATTTCAGGTACAAAATCGTACTGTTCTGTTTTTATCCATGAAGCAAACTTCTGATAAGCTTCTTCGCTTAAACTAAATGCAGCAAAATTAGTAGGCAACGTTTTGTTTTCGCCACAGTATCTGCTGGCATAATCAAAAATTAAACCTGATGATACTAATCCAGCTACTGCCTGAGCTATTTCTTCATCTTTTGCTTCAATATCGGGGTCAAGTCCGGCATCGTCATACACTTTGCGCCCGTTTTTTGTTTTGAATTCTTTTTTTACGGAGTCGGCAAATTTAGAAACGGATCCATCGCTTTTACGATGGGCATAGTCAATGGCCTGAATGCACCTACCGCTGGGGATGTAATACTTAGCTGTGGTAACTTTCAGTTGTGCATCGTAAGGAAGTGGGCGAGTTGTTTGCACTAAACCTTTGCCAAAGGTGCGTTGCCCCAACAACAAGGCGCGGTCATAATCCTGAAGCGACCCGGCCACAATTTCAGATGCTGAGGCGGTGCCGTTACTTATTAAAATTATTAATGGAATGTGTAGATCGAGCGGAGCATTAAGCGTACCGTAAGTTTTATTGGATTCGGTTGATTTTCCTTTTGTGGATACTACTTCTTTTCCTTTCGGGATAAAGAGGCCTGCAATATTTACTGCTTCGTAAAGTGAGCCTCCGGGGTTATCTCGCAGATCAAGAATCAGTTTCTCAGCTCCTTGCGCTTTTAGTTTAGTAATGGCTTCCGCTACTTCCCGGCCAGCCCCGGGTGTAAATTCATCTAACTTGATAAAGCCGATATTTTTATCTACCAATCCTTGATAGGTAACGTTGCTGATTTTTATTTTCTCGCGTACGACTTTAAATTTTAGCGTCCCTGTTTCGCCATAGCGTTTTACCTCTACCAGCACTTCGGTTTTAGGCGATCCTTTCAGCAGCGCGCTAGATTCGCCTGTGGGTTTTCCCTGCACTTCTTTTCCGTCAATGGATATCAATTCATCTCCCACATGAATACCCGCTTCATAAGCCGGGAACCCAACATAGGGGTTGGTTACTACCGTTTTGCCATTAAGCCGGCCTACCAATGCCCCAATGCCGGCATATTGCCCGGTGGTTTGAATACTGAATGCCTCGGCATTTTCTTTCGAAATATAATCGGTGTAGGGATCGAGGCGATCGAGCATTCCGCTGATGCTGATATCAACCAGTTTTTTAGGATTAACCTCGTCCACATAATATTCATTCACTTCCTTAAGCAACGAAGCGTATATATCGAGACTTTTGGCAATATCGAAATACCGTTCGGCCGGACTGGTAAATGCAAGCCCCGCCAGTATGGCCAGTGCCAGTATTCCTATTGTCAGTTTGCGGCTATGCATTTTTCTTTGATTTTTTTTAACGAGGCAATCATCTTTTCATGGATGAATGACGATGGCTTTATTTCTCTTGCTGTGTAAATATACGCAATCGATAAGTTTTGAGCCGGCTCTAATTCTCTTTTGTTGAGGCGGTAAGCTTCGCGAATGCGCCTGCGGACGGTATTGCGGTCGGTGGCTTTCTTAAAATTTGTTTTGGGTACAGAAAAGAGTAATTGGTTTACTCCTGTGCTGCCCGGTGTCTGCCAAAAAATAATCTTAAATGGGTTCAGATAAAAAGAGGAACCTTTTTGAAATAGTTCCTGAATCTGCTTTTTATGGTAAAGCCTTTCCTGTTTTAAAAATGAAAACTGCCCCATGAGATCATTCCATCCCGGGCGGGCATGGTATTTTATTTAGATCTTGTTTTGGAAGTACCTTCGTCTGAAACAGTAAGCTTTTTACGGCCTTTTTTTCTGCGCGAGGCCAAAACTCTGCGGCCATTGGCCGTGGCCATGCGTTCACGGAAACCGTGCTTATTTTTTCTTTTCTTGCGCGAAGGTTGATACGTACGTTTCATGCATCTCTTTATTAAAGGGCTGCAAATATGAGAGTATTTCTTTGAATTGCAAAGAAAAAGGCAGCTGCTAAAATAGCGGCTGCCTTTTTCTACCTCTTTGGGTTATTTTTTATCGGAAGACTGGTTTTTTGCCTTTGCAAAATCCCCTGCCTTCACAATATTGATCATTTCGGGTTTCAGATGCTTCTTTATGGCTGCATTCACCTGTTCCACGGTCAAGTTCATTACCGTTTTTTCGTATGTCTCATCCCACTTCAAATCGCGTTTAATGAAAAGGTAATTGTTGAGCGTATTGGCAAGGCCGCCATCCTGGGCACGCTGTACCGTGCGCTGTTGCGACCAACCCGATTTTGCGGCAGCTAATTCTTCGGCCGTAAAACCGGTAGTTACTGCTTTGTTGATTTCATCTTTAAAGGCAGCTTCAAGTTTATTTACATTCTCGGGTGCATAAATGGCATACGCAAAAAATGAACCTACGGGGTCGAGTGAGCCAGCATTAAACTGCGAACCTACACCATAGCTCAGTCCTTCTTTTTGACGGATGCGGGTAGCCAACCTTGAATTTAAAAAGCCACCGCCCAGCATAAAATTGCCAATTACCATGGCCGGGTAATCGGGGTTATCATCGCGAAACTCAAAATTATAAGCGGCTACAAACATCGCGTTAGCTTTATCGGGTGTTTCAATGGCCTCATTAATGGGCTGAACCTGCGCTGCTTTGTTTGTCAGCCGGGCGTAAGCACCGGGGCTTTTCCAATTGCCTAATAACCCGGTAATCAAATCCTTAATTTCATTCACATCAAAATCGCCTACTACCGACATGGTGGCTTGGCTGGCTCCGTAGAAATCGTGATGGAATTTTTTTACGTCTTCTAATTTTAATGCTTTAATGTCTGTTGCCTCCTCCTCAAAAGTAGAGATATACCTTGGGTCTGATTTCTCGTGCGGTGAAACATAGCGCTGGATGCGGTTGATGGCAAGTGCCTGAGGCTCGCTTTTTTGCGATTCAATACCGGCCAGTGCTTCATTTTTCAGTTTATCAAATTCATCAGCCGGAAAGCTGGCTTCTTTTAGCAGTTCCGTTACCAATTTCAGTGCTTCAGGCAAATTAGGTTTCGTAGTGGAAATATTCACCACCACCTGTGTTGCCCCACCTCCGATCGATACGTTTGCTTTCAAGCGATCAAATTCATCTTTAATTTGTTGGCGGGTGTGTTTGCTGGTTCCCATGTTAAGCATGGAGGCTGCATACTCGCCCGGGTTTGCTTTATTTTGCAGTGATTTATCATCGCCAAAGCGAAGTGTTAGTCGTGCTTCGACCGATTCGCCCCGTGTTTTTTTCGACAACAATGCCAATTTCATTCCGTTGGGTAAGTCTGTACGCACCGTTCTCGATTCTATATTGGCCGGAGAAGGATCGAACACTTCGCCTTGTGCTACAGCTTGAGCGCCTTTATAATCTTTTACCATCTCATCCACATCGGGGATGCCGGGTATTTCAGAACGATCGGGCTTTTCGGTGGGGATAAACACCCCTAATGTGCGGTTATCGGGTTTCAAATATTCTTTCGCCACCCGCAACACCTCTTCGGTGGTTACGGTTTTGATGCGATCGCGTGTGAGAAAAAGCAAACGCCAATCGCCCATGCCAATGTAGTTGCTCAGCTGAAGGGTAATATTTTGCGAAGAGTTGAACGACAATTCAATTTGTTTGATCAGTTCGTTTTTAGCCCGCTCTACATCTTCTTTGCCCAACTGGGCGGAAGCAAATTTATCGAGCGTGCTGAGCATAACCGTTTTGGCTTCTTCCAGCGATTTTTCTTTCAGCACTTCGGCATACGCCCAAAAGAGTGAAGGTTCTTTAAACCCTTGTGCAAAGGCGGCCGTGGAGCTAGCCAGTTTGGTATCAATCAATGCTTTGTATAATCTTCCGGAAGGTTCGCTGCCCAATATTCTTGCCAGCACCTGAATGGCCGCATAATCTTTATGCGAGCCGGCCGGTATGTGGTAGGCCGCCATAATCACCTGCACATCGCCCACCCGCTTGAGGGTAACACTTCGCTCGCCATCTTGAACGGGATCGAGGGTGTAGGTCTTTTGCAATTCCCGGGTCGGTTTCGGTATAGACCCAAAATATTGATTGATCAAGTCTAATGTTTTGGCTTCATCTATTTTACCGGCCACGGCCAATACGGCATTGTCGGGCTGATAGTATCTTTTATAAAACGCCTGAAGGCGGTCGATCGGCACATTTTCCAAATCGGCACGCGAGCCAATGGTTGATTTTCCATAGTTATGCCATAAGTAGGCAGATGAGGTTACCCGTTCCTGCAATACACTGGCCGGGTCGTTTTCGCCTCGTTCAAATTCATTGCGCACTACGGTCATTTCACTTTCCAGGTCTTTCTTTGCTATGAATGAATTGATCATCCGGTCGCTTTCCAAATCCAGTGCCCATTTCAAATTTTCTTCGGTAGCATTAAAAGTTTCGAAATAATTGGTGCGGTCGAGCCAGGTAGTGCCGTTGGGGCTTGCTCCGTGTTCGGTCAGTTCTTGTGGAATGTTAACGTGCTTGGGGCTTCCTTTAAAAACCAGATGCTCCAGCAAATGTGCCATACCGGTTTCGCCATAATTTTCGTGCTTGGAACCTACCATGTAGGTAATGTTTACCGTAACGGTCTGCTTGGACGGATCGGGAAACAGCAATACCCGCAAGCCGTTGGCCAGACGGTATTCGGTGATGCCCTCCACGGTGGTAATTTTTTGTGGAGGGGCTACTATTTTTTCGGGAGCGGAAACAGCAGGCGCTTCGGGCTTGCCCTTATCCTTTTTCTTTTGAGAAAAGGAATAAAAAGAAACTGCCAACAAGACAAATACTACAATTTTTCTCATAATGGGTTTATTTAAATCGATTTCAAAACGCAATAAAACGAATAAATACGAACTTGCCCAAGCAAAAATTTTAGGCTTCTTTTACCGACAATCTGTTTCCTATTTCATGTTAAACACAAAAAATCTTTCGGTAGGTTATGGATCAAAAAAAGGAGCGCACATTTTGCTGCGCGAAATAAATCTTACACTAAGAGCCGGTCAGCTTACCTGTTTTATGGGGCCCAACGGCATCGGTAAATCTACTCTGATCAGAACGCTGGCCGGGCTTCAGCCTGCCTTAGCCGGTGAATTGACTACCCCCCATGAAAAAAATATTGCGCTGGTGCTGACTGATAAAATTTCTTCCATGAACATGTGTGTGTATGACTTGGTCAGTTATGGGCGCTACCCACACATAGGTTGGGGGCTCTCTTTTACAGAAGAAGATCGCCAGGTAGTAGCCAACGCCATTGCCGAGGTGCACCTCGAACACCTGATACCTAAAAAACTGGAAGAACTAAGCGATGGCCAACTGCAATTGGCCATGATTGCCCGGGCACTGGCACAGGAAACACCCATTATTTTATTAGATGAACCCACCGCCCATTTAGACCAAAACAACCGGGTGGAAATAATGCGGCTGTTGCGCACGCTGGCACACCAAAAAAACAAAGCGATTTTGGTAGCCACTCATGAGTTGGATTTGGCGTTGCAACTGGCCGATAACATTTGGCTGGCTACGCCCGACAAAAAGATCAAAACAGGAATCCCCGAAGATTTAGTTCTCGACAATTCATTTGATGATGTTTTTCAGTTTAAAGGCTTTGACCTAAAAACCGGGAAAATCAGGCATGAGCCTTTTCGAAAACAAAAAATAAATTTAACCGGAAGTGGGTTTCAGTTTTTATGGACTAAAAATGCTCTGGAGCGTGAAGGTTTTTTGGTTTCTACCGAAGGCGATACTGTTGATATCCTTCCGGGGGATACAACCCAATGGCAGTATCATAATCATTTATTCCATTCACTTGAATCTCTGATAGCCAAAATTATTTTTGAAAAGGAGTGATGGAGCAGATGTTGCCTGTGTCATTGCTCCATTTACTTCCTGTCTTTCATGGCAAAAAAATAAACCGGTATGCCCAGTAGGGTAATGATTAGTCCGGGCCAGGTGTAATTGGGTTTAAAAATAATCAGCAATAAACAAAATGCAGTGCCCATTAAAATATAAACGATGGGCAACACCGGATAACCAAAGGCCTTGTACGGGCGTTTTGCTTCAGGTCTTTGTTTGCGTAGAATGAAGATGCCTATAATCGTGAGTATATAAAAGACAACCACTACAAACGAAATCATATCGAGCAGGTCTCCGTACTTTCCGCTCAGGCACCAGATAGAGGCTAAAATACACTGTACCCAAAGACCGTATTGCGGCACAGCAAAGCGATTCAGCTCACCGGCTTTTTTAAAGAATAGTCCGTCTTTGGCCATGGTGTAGTAGGCACGCGCGCCTGCCAAAATCAATCCGTTGTTGCATCCAAACGTAGAGATCATAATCATGATAGCAATGACAATGGTGCCCGATGAACCAAAAATAAAATTGGCTGCGGCTACCCCCACCCGGTCTTTCTCGGCAAAGGCAATGTCGTGCAGCGACATGGTGGAGAGGTACATCAGGTTGGCAGAAACATAAATAACAGTAACAATTAAGGTGCCCAAAAATAAACTCAAGCCTATGTTACGTTCCGGTCGTTTCATTTCGCCCGCAATAAAGGTAACGCTGTTCCATGAGTCGCTGCTAAATACAGACCCCACCATGGCCGAGGCAATGGCTCCCAGTCCGAGTATCCAAGTGTACTCAACCAGATTATGCTCTTTGGAAATACCGTGCAGCCGCCAGGCATCGGCCCAGTTGGCATTCCACACTTCACTCTTCATCAGGGCAAAACCAAATAATACCAACCCGAAGAGAGAAATAATTTTAATAACGGTAAGAAAGGTCTGAATCATTTTGCCGCCCTGCACCCCACGCGAGTTAATGTATGTAAGCAATATTATGGAGAGAATAGAAACAATCTGAGCCGGAGAAATTTTTAATAATCCTAAATTCAGCAAAACCAAATCTTCACTGAAGGCGGGAATGAGGTACGCTGTAAATTTGGCAAACGCCACGCCCACAGCCGCAATAGTTCCGGTTTGTATTACTGCGAAGTAACACCAGCCATATAGAAACGCAACCAACGGATTGTATGCTTCTTTTAAATAAACATATTGCCCGCCCGCTTTGGGAAACATACCGCTGAGTTCACCATAGCTGACGGCAGCCGTAATAGTCATAAACCCGGTAATGGCCCATACGGCCACCAGCCAGCCGGCACTGCCTACGTTGCGCACAATATCGGCACTAACAATAAATATACCCGACCCAATCATAGAGCCCGCTACCAGCATGGTGCCGTCCCATAATCCTAAAACAGGTTTAAATTCTTTTTCACTCATAGCCGGCAAGATAATTTTTTATCTTTATGAAAAACGGATTGTATGAAAAAATTATACATACCCTTTGGGTTCCTTCTTCTTTTCTCGTGCCAACAACCGAAGGGAGAAATTGAAATCGCTAACGTGAGCGATGGTTATCAAACGCCTTACTTTGAAGATTCACTTCGTGCTGAAAAAATTTTGAAATACAAATCAGTGATTGATTCTATTTTTAAACAATCGGCTCGCGCCAATCATAATCCTGCCATCGCTTATGGAATTGTGGTGGATGACCAATTGATTTATGCCAACGCAACAGGTTACGCTAATCTTGAAAAGAAAATTTTGGCCGATGGCAAATCTCGTTTTCGCATTGCATCAATGACAAAAAGCTTTACAGCGATGGCAATCCTTCGCCTGCGCGATGAAGGCAAATTGCAATTGACCGATGCTGCTGCGAATTACATTCCTGAAATGGAAGCGTTAAAGTATCCAACCAAAGATGGAAACCCGATTACCATTTTCAATTTGCTTACCATGTCGGCCGGGTTTCCCGAAGACAATCCGTGGGGCGACCGCCAACTTTCTGATACCGATGATGAGTTGATTGAATTTGTTAAGAATGGAATTTCTTTTTCTACCAATCCAGGTTCTCAATTTGAATACAGTAATCTTGGTTATGCCTTGTTGGGAAGAATTGTATCAAATGTATCGGGCCAGCATTATCAAGATTACATCATCGAAAAAATTCTGCGGCCATTGGGTATGAACGATTGTGAGTTTGAATACGGAAAAATACCCAGCGAAAAATTAGCACTTGGCTATCGTTGGGAAGATAATCAATGGAAGCTTGAGCCTTTGTTGAAAGATGGTTCGTACGCATCGATGGGCGGAATGATTTGCACCATTGATGACTTTGCAAAGTACATGGGTTTTCTTCTCTCGGCTACTCCTGCACGAAATGAAGATGAAGTTGGGCCAGTCAAAAGAAGTTCAGCCAGAGAGATGCAGCAGCCGTGGAAGTTTCGCGGACTGTTTTCCGATTCAAAAGACCGCCATGGGGAAATTTGCCCGCGCACGGCAAGCTATGGTTTTGGTCTCGGTTGGCGCAACGATTGTCATGGCGATATTGCTGTTTCGCACAGTGGTGGTTTGCCCGGTTTCGGAAGTGTTCATGCTCTCTTGCCCGATTATGGAATTGGTGTGGTTGCGTTCAGCAATCTTACTTATGCAGGCATGGGTGTGCCTGCTTCAAAAGTTGTTGATACCCTGATGACATTGGCTGAATTGAAGAAAAGAGTTTTTCCTGTTTCACCGATTTTGAAAAAAACACAAGGGCAATTGGTGAAGATGCTTCCAAGTTGGAACGATGAATTTGATTTACTCTTTGCCGAAAACTTCTTCCCCGATATTTCAAAAGCACATCGCAAAAAAGAAACCGATGAACTATTTTCAAAAACTGGAAAGATAATTTCTATAGGAAAAATGAAACCCGAAAATTTATTGCGCGGTTCTTTCGAAATGAAAGGAGAAAACGGGAAGGTTGAGGTTTTCTTCACGCTTACACCTGAAGCCAGTCCGAAAGTGCAGTGGTTGGAGTTTGCGTTGAAGAAATAAGGTTATTAAACAATAGTAAGATGAAAAATATAATCAAGGTGATGACAGTGCTGTCGTTGCTATTCTTTTCTTCTGAAAAACTTCTTTGCCAAAAAATTGTGAGTCTAATTCCGTTTGTAAACCATAAAACAAAAAAATATGGTTATGCCGATTCCACAGGAAAAATAGTTATCGATACTGTCTTTCAAAATGCTTTTCCATTTCACAAAGGATATGCTTTTGTAGTTCAAAATCATAAAATGGGAATTATAAATAGTCTTGGACAGTCAGTTACAGGATTCATTTATATTCCAGATTCCCCAACGTTTGTTTCAGATTCAATTGTAGTGTTGCGAGGGAAAGATTATTACGGGTTTGTAAAAATAAATGGTCAAACTTTAACAGATTTTAAATATTCAGGTGTAGGAATTTTTATGGAAGGGCTTTGCCCTATACACATGCGCACTTCTCTTCATGGATTTATAAATTCTAATGGCGAAGAAATAATACCACCAATGTATGAGAGCATTGGTGAGTTTGCCGAAGGAGTATGTGCTGTTAAACTTAAGGGTAAATATTTTTTTATTAATAAAGAGAATAGGCAAGTTATCCCGGGAGTTTATGATAAAGTGTTCGAATATGATTCTTTTTGTAATGGCGTTTGTCGTGTTCATAACGCTGGGCGGACTTATTTCATCGATAAACTTGGAAACGAAATAATTGTAGATGAAGATACTTACTCGGAAAATATCAGACAAAGACAGAAAGAGAGCGTCAGACAATATTATGCTGAAGACAATGATGCTCCTACCCCACACTATGATAGCATAAATTCATTTGGTGGAGAATCACCCTACCAAGGCTTTGTTTATAAAAATTACTATAACAAAGATGGCCAACTTGTTTTTAGCAATTCATACGGCAGAATGTCTGGTTTTAAAGAAGGATTAGCAATTATGAGTCAGGACAGTACGCTTTCAGGTGTTAACAGTCAGGGAAATAATGTTGAAATGTACAGAGGAGTTTACAACAAAGTAGGAGCAATCGACAAAACAGGAAAAGTCGTCATAGATTTTAAGTATGGAGAAATTGATAAATTCAACAATGGGATTGCTCTTGTAAAAAAATCAATAGGAAATCGGACATATATCGTTTTGGGTTATATCGACAGGAAAGGACGTGAGTATTGGATAAACTAAATACTGAATCACTTCTTCGTTCTTTCAATCTCTCTCAAGTTTTCCATTTTCTTATTTCTCAAAAATCCGTTGATATCTTCAAAATGTTCTTTGATACGCTTGTTGCCAAACTCAAAAACTTTGGCTGCAAGTCCATCGAGGAAATCACGGTCGTGCGAAACAAGGATTAATGTGCCATCAAATGCTTTCAACGCCTCTTTCAACACATCTTTCGTTTTCAAATCCAAGTGATTAGTAGGCTCATCAAGAATCAACAAATTCACCGGCTGCAACAATAATTTGATCATCGCTAATCGCGTGCGTTCGCCACCGGAAAGTACTTTTACTTTTTTATCAATGGTATCGCCACCAAACATGAAGGCACCGAGAATGTCTTTAATTTTTGTGCGAATATCTCCTTGCGCAATTTGGTCTATCGTTTCAAAAACCGTGAGGTCGGCATCGAGCAGCGAAGCTTGATTTTGTGCGAAGTAACCAATCATGGAATTGTGCCCTACTTGCATTTTCCCTTCGTAATCAATCTCGCCCATGATGGCTTTTACTAAGGTTGATTTACCTTCTCCGTTTTTTCCTACAAAAGCAACTTTATCGCCACGCGAAATAGTTAACGAGACCTCCTGAAACACAACCTGGTCGCCATAGCGCTTAGTCAAACTGTCAACGATCACCGGGTAATTTCCCGAACGCGGTGCGGGTGGAAATTTCAAGTTCAATGACGATGTGTCCACCTCATCCACTTGCACAATTTCCATTTTCTCCAACATTTTCACGCGCGATTGCACTTGCAATGTTTTTGAATACGTTCCTTTAAATCGTTCGATGAACGCGGTGATGTCGGCAATTTCTTTTTGCTGGTCATCAAAATGTTTTTGTTGTTGCTCGCGTCTTTCTTGGCGCAACTGCAAATAATGCGAGTAGTTGGTTTTGTAATCGTAGATCCTGCCCATCGTCAACTCGATGGTACGATTCGTAAGATTATCAACAAATGCTTTATCGTGACTGATTACAATGACAGCTTTGGCATTGGTCTTCAAAAATTCTTCGAGCCATTGCACCGATTCTATGTCTAAGTGATTGGTTGGTTCATCCAGCAAAATCAAATCCGGTTTTTGCAAAAGTATTTTTGCCAACTCAATGCGCATGCGCCACCCGCCACTAAACTCGCCCGTGGGGCGCGTAAAATCAGCGCGTAAAAATCCCAAGCCCATCAAGGTCTTTTCCACTTCGGCATCGAAGTTTACTTCTTCCATGGAATAGTATTTCTCGCTGAGTTCAGAAACTTCTTCGATAATTTTTGAATATCCATCCGATTCATAATCGGTGCGCGTTTCCAATTGCTTGTTCAGCTCATCGATACGGTTTTTCATGTTCAAAATTTTTGAAAATGCCTTCGATGCCTCTTCAAAAACCGTACAGTTATCTTCCGTGAGCAAATGCTGCGGTAAATAAGCAATGATTGCCTCTTTCGGGGCCGATACTTTTCCATAGGTGGGTTTGTTCACACCTGCCATGATTTTAAGCAGCGTTGATTTGCCCGCACCATTTTTGCCCATCAAGGCAATACGGTCATCTTCATTGATATTAAAAGTGATATTGCGAAACAACGTTGTCCCGCTAAACTCAACCCCCACGGCATCTACAGAAATCATAATTTTTGAAATTGGGGTGCAAAGATATTATGAACCAGGAGATTTTAAGAATGGCAGACAATATTTCCTGATTATCTTTAACCGGTTGCGTGTTGGCGAGGGACGGGTCTTTTAGCACTGAACTTCAATCGAAGAACAAAAACTGAATTTTGAACCTCCTTTGCCATTGATACGAAGCCGTTCAGCCCGCCTATTGCCAATACGATGTTAGCTGTTGTTTTTTCTTGTCGCTGATATTGAATACGTCATTGGTATTCTATCTTCTAATTTTTTTATTCTAAATTTATTTGGTTCAAATTCGGTTGTATTGTTAAAGCAATTATACGGTGAATAGTCAAGCTCGTCTAATGATTTTATTTCAAGTCCATTTTTTATTAAACTATTTACTACTTCCCCCATGCCGTGATTCCAATTTACACAAGGTTGGCTTATGTTAGCGTTCTTGTCGGCATACGTTCCGTTTTCTGTTTCTATAATTGCTCCTGAATTAAAATACCTATAACCAATTTGCTCAAAATTGTCGTCAAACATCCAAACAACAGGATGAAATTCTACAAATACAAATTGTCCGTTTGGTTTTAAAAATTTAGAAATAATTTTTGCCCACTTGTCCAAGTCGGGCAACCAACTAATTGTTCCGTAACTTGTAAAAACAATATCAAATTTTTCGTCTAAGTGGTTTTGTAAGTCATAAATGTCGCAACAAATAAATTTTGCATTTGAGTTGATGTCCTTTGCAATTTGTTTTGCACTTTCAATAGCTTTGTCCGATAAATCAACGCCTGTAACATTCGCTCCAAGTCTGCCCAGCGAAATAGTGTCTTGTCCGAAATGACACTGCAAATGCAAAATAGTTTTTCCTTTAATGTCGCCAAGCAAGTTTAATTCAATATCGTTTAGTGAGTTTTTTCCTTTTAGGAAATTGTCAAGGTGGTAAAATTCAGAATTTAAATGTGTTTCTATTCTGTTGTTCCAAGAAAGTCGGTTTATTTCTATGTAGTTTTCTTTTGTATTCATTTTTTTACGGTCAGGTTAAAATAATAACTAACGGTCGGCCCCAGCCCAGTACGGGTATAAATTCTTATTCGCTCATCGGGCAGAGATGAGGTAAGCAACAAAAATTAAAAAATATTCCATATAAAAGCAATTGCTCTTGGGGAAGTGAAAGTTTACAAGTTTGCCGGAAGCGGAAGTAAAATTGTAAACGTAGTTCCTTTGCCCACTTCCCCGGTTGCCTGAATGCTGCCGCCCAGCATCTCAATTTGTGATTTAACCAAATACAACCCAAGCCCCTTGCCTTCTACATGGAAATGAAATCGCTTATACAATCCAAACAGGTTGTTTTTGTTCGTCTGTGTGTCTATTCCCAACCCGTTATCAGAAATTTGCAATTCCACAAATCCATTACTCATTTTTGATGAAATGGTTATCTCCGGCTTGCGGGCGGTGTCTCGATGCTTAATGGCATTACTTATCAGGTTATAAAAGATACTGTCTATATAAGCGGGCAAGGTGTATATAGACTTAACTTCAAAAGAAACGTGAAGGCGCGTTTCGGTTTCAATAATTTCATTGTGAAATTGCTGGGTAATTTTCTTCAGTGTTTCATTAAAATCTACTTCTTTAAAAACTTCCGTATTCAGATGCCGCACCTGCATAATGACCGAGAGGTCCCGCACCACCTCATCCAGTTCGCGGGCCGATAGCGAGGTTTTTTCAACCAGTTCGTCCAATTCTTGTTTTGAGTTGGCGTATTTAAAAATATTCGTGAGCCCGGAAAGGCGCGCAATGGGGGCGCGCAAATTGTGTGAGATAACGTACGCAAAATGCTCCATGCGATTGTTGCGCTGAATCAACTCATGGTTGGTATCTTTCAGTTCTTTATTTTGTTGTGCCAACTCAAACGTGAGCTGAAGATTTCTCTGTTCTATAATTTTTTTTTGTTCGCCAATTAAGGCTCCCGCTTCTTCCAGTTGCTGGTTTCTCGTTTTCAAAAGATTATGCTGGTTTTCTATTTCTTTTTGCTGGGCTTTCATTTGCTCATTGTGCGCGGTTATCTCTTCATTTTGAGCCGTTATTTCTTCATTCTGGGCGGCTATCTCTTGTGTACGTTTATACACCATCTTCTCCAATTTTTCATTTTGTTCGAGCAGCCATTCATTTTTTTCTTTTTCCAAACGAATCAGCTCGGCTGATAGCTTAAAAGAACGAAGTGTATAAAAAGCCAGATAAATCAATGTGGGTACGATCATCAAAAATAATACCCCCTGAAGCAGGTAGCTGTTGCGCAGTGCTATTTTATAATCATTACGAGCAACTTCTATTACGTTGTCTTCAAACGAATTAATTTCAACCATCAGGCTGTTTTGAAAAATCCATAACGAGTAGCCTTTGTCGAGAGCGATCATTTCAATTGCTTCCTTCGTTTTGTTTTCATTTATTTTTTGGCGAATGAGTCCGCACCAAGCATAATAATTATCAATCGTATCTTTAAGTTGTTCCACTTTGCCAAGCGGAAAATTTTGCTCCCCTAAAAGTGTTTTCAGTTCATTAAATAGTTTTTCTTTAATAACTGCTGCGGTGTCAATAATATCTTCAATTTTCGGTTTGTTTACCAACGCCCGCCCACGCAAAGCAAGATCCAGCAAGTGTATATTGGCAATTAGTTCTTCGTTAGCGACTTTAATGCGTGAGCTGTTCTCTATTTTTATTTTATTTTCATTTATTATCCTGCTGTTTTTTTTCAGCAGAAAAATACTGGCCAACAACAGCAGGGAGATTACCGAAATAATCCCGGTTAAAACAAAGGTTCTATTTTTTGCAAGCATCGACATACTATCAACTCACCAGAAAGCTACAAATTAAAATAGTTGGTTAAGAAAAGAAAACCCGACTATAAACAGCCGGGTTTTAAAAATCTAGCTCCCCAAAAGACCTCTATTCTTTCTTTTCCTTCGAAGATGTTTTGGCTTTTTTGGCTCGGATGGTAAGGGCATCGCCCGTTCCTTCATAGTCGGCAATAATGGTTCCGCCTTCGGTTACTTCGCCTTTCAAAATTTCTTCGGCTACCGGATCTTCCAAGTATTTCTGAATAGCGCGGTTCAGCGGACGCGCACCAAACTGCTGGTCGTACCCTTTTTCGGCCAAAAAATCTTTTGCTTTTTCGGTCAGTTCGATGGTATAGCCGAGGGTCAATAGCCGGGCAAATAATTTTCCAAGCGTTATGTCTATAATTTTGTGGATGTGCTCGCGCTGTAACGAGTTAAACACGATTACGTCATCAAGGCGGTTTATAAATTCCGGGCTAAAGGCACGCTTTAATGCACTTTGTATCGTGCTCTTCATCAGTTCTTCTTCGTTTTCGCGTTTGGCTTTGGTGGCAAAACCAATACCGGCACCAAAATCTTTTAAATCGCGCACGCCAATATTGGATGTCATAATAATAATGGTGTTGCGGAAATCTACCCGTCTGCCTAAGCCGTCTGTTAAGATTCCGTCATCTAATACCTGCAATAAAATATTAAACACATCGGGGTGTGCCTTTTCTATCTCATCGAGCAGCACTACGCTGTAGGGTTTGCGTCTTACTTTTTCGGTAAGCTGGCCGCCTTCTTCATAGCCCACATACCCCGGAGGGGCGCCTACCAGCCGCGACACCGAAAATTTTTCCATGTATTCGCTCATGTCTATGCGCACAAGAGCATCGTCTTTATCAAAAAGATAGGTAGCCAGTACCTTGGCCAGTTCGGTTTTACCAACCCCGGTGGGGCCGAGGAAGATAAACGAACCGATAGGTTTTTTGGGATCTTTCAATCCCACGCGTGTGCGCTGAATGGCTTTAGTTAGTTTTTTTATAGCTTCTTCCTGGCCAATAACCCGCCCACTCAACTGCTCGCCCATGGTAAGCAATTTGTTGCTTTCTTTTTGGGCAATACGATTGGCCGGGATGCCCGTCATCATACCTACTACATCGGCTACATTGTCTTCCGTAACCGTGTATTTTTCGGTGCGGGTTTTTTCTTCCCAGCGAGCCTTGGCTAATTCGAGCTGCTCCAGCAATTTCTTTTCTTTGTCGCGCAGTTGTGCCGCCTCCTCGTATTTCTGGCTTTTTACTACGCGGTTTTTTTCTTTCTTCACATCTTCTATCGCTTCCTCAAACTTCACAATTTCATCCGGCACATGAATATTATTGATGTGTACCCGCGCTCCGGCTTCGTCCATTACGTCTATGGCCTTGTCGGGTAAAAAGCGGTCGCTAATATACCGGTCTGATAATTTTACGCAGGCTTCCAGCGCTTCTTTGGTGTAGCTTACGTGGTGGTGGTCTTCGTATTTTTCTTTGATGTTATCTAATATCTGGATGGTTTCATCTATTGACGTAGAGTCAACCATCACCATCTGAAAACGTCTGGCCAATGCTCCGTCTTTTTCTATGTACTGGCGAAATTCGTCCAGCGTGGTGGCCCCTATACATTGGATTTCTCCCCGTGCCAAAGCCGGCTTAAACATGTTGGAGGCATCTAATGAACCGGAAGCTCCGCCCGCCCCTACGATGGTGTGCAACTCATCAATAAACAAGATAACATCGGGCGATTTTTCGAGTTCGTTCATCACGGCTTTCATGCGCTCTTCAAACTGGCCGCGGTATTTGGTGCCAGCCACCAGGGAGGCCAGATCTAGTGTAACCACCCGTTTGCCAAACAACACACGCGAAACTTTTTTCTGTATTATACGAAGTGCCAAGCCTTCGGCTATAGCTGTTTTGCCCACCCCGGGTTCGCCAATTAATATGGGGTTGTTCTTTTTTCTGCGCGACAGGATTTGGGCTACCCGCTCAATTTCTTTTTCGCGTCCTACGATTGGGTCGAGTTTGTTGTCTTCGGCCAGCCTCGTCAGGTCGCGCCCAAAATTATCCAGCACGGGGGTACGCGATTTTTCAGAACCTTTTTTTTCTTTTCCGGATCCGGGTGTCGCTCCACTTCCAAACATTTTTGAAGAATCCTCATCCGGATCATCGGTATCGGAAGAGGCTCTCGGATTTTCATGTTGGTATTCGAGCATCTCCTTTACGATATCGTAGGCTACATCGAATTTATTTAAAATCTGGGTGGCCAGGTTGTCGGGGTCGCGCAGGATAGACAACAACAAATGTTCGGTACCGATTAGTTGTGCTTTAAAAACTTTAGCTTCGAGGTAGGTAATTTTCAAAATTTTTTCTGAGGCTCTCGTCAGTGGGATGTTGGCCACATTTTTAATTTCGTTCGTAGCGGTTCCCTTCGATACTTTTTCAATCTCCATGCGCAGGTGATCTAACTGCACCCCCAGTTTTTTTAAAATGGCTACGGCTACCCCTTCCCCTTCCCGTATCATGCCGAGAATCAAATGTTCCGTGCCGATGTAATCGTGCCCTAACCGCAAGGCTTCCTCCCGGCTTAGGGTGATCACTTCCTTTACTCGGTTAGAAAATTTCGCTTCCATGTTAAACATAGCTTCTTTGTGTAAATGTAAATGTTTAGCCCTTATATTTCAAAGGTGGCCATTTTTGGCAGTAATTTATTGAGCGGACGTACAACAAAAATTTATTTTTTTTTGTTCGCTAGCCCGTGCGATGCCCGTATCACTTCGCCTGACCCGGGGCCTTCGCAAAACAACAAATCAACTACGCT
>JAFDYY010000053.1 GCA_018267195.1 Bacteroidota bacterium
GCTTCGGCCGAATTTTTAAAAGGCGGTTTGTATTCGGTTATCGAAGATCCTTTCGGGGGTGCCTTGTGCCTGCTGCTGTTCGGACTTTTTTTTGCCCGCAAGCTATACAACAAAAACCTCCTTACGCTGGGCGATTTTTTTGAAACCCGGTATGGCAAGCGCACCGAACTTATCGCCAGTTTTTTTCTGGCTGTGCCGTATGTAGGGTATATCGCTGCCCAGTTGGTGGCACTCGGTTTAATTTTAAATATCGTGGCCGGCATACCGGTGTGGCAAGGGGCTGTCTTAGCGGCCGGCATTGTTACGTTTTATACATTTATCGGAGGTATGTGGGCTATTTCGGTTACTGATTTTTTTCAAAGTATTGTTATCATTTTTGGATTGATTACACTGGCTATCATTTTAGGAAATAAATCGGGTGGGGTGGTGGCGGTGCTTAATACCATGCCTTCGGGGACGTTTCGTTTTTTACCCAAACCGGAGTTTAAAGAAGTAATGATTTACCTGAGTGCCTGGTCTGTGTTAGGACTGGGCTCGTTGCCATCGCAAGATATTTTTCAGCGAGTGATGTCTTCGGGGTCGGTAAAGATAGCGGTACGTTCATGTTTTATAGCCGCTGCCATGTATTTAACCATTGCTTTGTTGCCGCTCTTCATCAGTATGTGTGTCAAGCATCTCTACCCGGGGTTTTCGCAAGGCGATGCCCAGCTTGCGTTGCCGCGCATGGTATTGGCTCATACCAATATTTTTGTGCAAGTGCTTTTCTTTGGCTCCTTGCTTTCGGCCATTATGAGTACGACCAGCTCTGCCCTGTTGGCACCGGCTGCTATCTTTTCTGAAAACCTGATCCGGCCTTTAGCCAAAGAACGGCTTACCGACAAACAATTGCTGCTCGTTACCCGGCTATGTGTGTTATCATTTAGTATCGTAGCTACGGTAATGGCCTGTATGCGATCGAATATATACGAGTTGGTGGGAGAGTCGTCCATCCTGAGTTTGGTTTCGTTGTTTGCTCCGTTGGTGTTGGGGTTATATTGGTCGAGAGCCAACAGCTTAGGTGCTTTTCTGGCCATGGCAACCGGCTTAATAACCTGGATTATATTTGAAATGTATGAATCGGGGTGGCCCAGTTTATTGCCGGCAACTTTAGTTAGTTTTGTTGCCATGATTTTGGGAAGTTTGTACGGACGAAAAAAATAAAAATATGGTTACGATTGAATTAAGTAGAGTGAATGAGGGCTGTGCGATGGAAGCGGTGAATGAATCGGGTCAAAAAATTTTACTGGATGGATCGCCAGCCGATGGCGGGCAAGATCTGGGCATGCGCCCCATGCAAACATTGCTGGCAGCCATGGGCGCGTGCAGCGCCATAGATGTAATCAGTATTCTGCGCAAACAACGTGAAGAACTGAAAGACATAAAAATTACCGTTACGGGCGAACGCCAAAAAGAGGCTGCCCCTTCGCTTTACACCGAAGTGCATGCACATTATAAATTGTATGGAAAAATAGATCCGCTCAAAGCCAAAAAAGCCATAGACCTATCGGTTGGAAAATACTGCTCCGTAGCCAAAACGCTGGAAAAGACCGCTATCGTTACATCCAGTTTTGAAATTATTTCATAACCTTACCCGAACTATTCTAATATTATTTTAAACTTTTTATTCTCCATCCGATATGTCAGAAAATAAACGAAATTTTGAAACCGATGCCATACGGGCGCAAAGCAAGCGCACCGGTTTTCGCGAACATTCTACCCCGCTTTATCTTACCTCCAGTTTTGTTTTTGATGATGCCGAGCAAGCCCGCGCTTTGTTTGCCGATGAAATCCAGGGAAATATTTACAGCCGTTTTTCCAACCCCAATACCAATGAGTTTATAGAAAAACTTTGTTTGCTGGAAGGCACCGAAGACGGTATTGCTACTGCCTCGGGTATGGCGGCTATGTTTATCAGCATGGCTGCCCTGTTAAAAGCAGGCGACCACGTGGTAGCCTCGCGCTCGGTTTTTGGCTCCACTCATCAGATATTGAATGTTATATTTTCGCGGTTTAACATTTCGCATTCGTATGCCGATTTAGATAAGCCTTCGTCTTGGGAGAAATCCATCCAACCCAACACCAAACTTTTTTTTGTTGAAACGCCTTCTAACCCGGCATTAGATATGATTGATCTGGAGTGGATCGGGAAACTGGCCGGTAAGCATAATATTATTTTAAATGTAGATAATTGCTTTGCCACTCCTTATTTGCAAACTCCGGCCAAGTGGGGTGCGCATCTGGTTACTCACTCGGCTACCAAATTTATAGACGGACAAGGGCGTGTTATTGGCGGGGCGGTATTAGGCTCCAAAAACTTGATTAAAGAAGTGCGCTTCTTTGCCCGCCACACGGGGCCGTCTATGTCGCCATTTAATGCATGGGTGCTTTCTAAAAGTTTAGAAACGCTGGCCGTGCGCATGGAGAAACATTGTGCCAACGCATTAGCTGTTGCCCAATGGCTGGAAGGGAGAGAGGAAGTAGCGTATGTAAAATATCCATTTTTGCCGTCTCATCCACAACACGAATTGGCCAAAAAACAAATGCGGTTAGGCGGGGGGGTAGTTACCTTTGAAGTGAAGGGCGGAGTAGATCGCGGAAGAAAATTTCTCAACGCCTTGAAGATGGTTTCGCACTCGGCCAACCTGGGCGATACACGCACCATTGCCACGCATCCTGCGTCCACTACTCATAGTAAATTAACCGATGCCGAGCGGGCGGCCGTGGGGATTACCCCGGGCCTAATCCGGGTTTCGGTAGGGCTTGAAAATCTTGGTGATATTCAAGCCGATATGGCGCAGGCACTGGAGGCAAGCCAACGGTAGGCTTCCTATTTCTCTGAGGTAAGCAAAAAATTTTCGGAGGCTGACCTCAGCAAAGAAGCCGTATTATTGGCGTGAAGTTTAGCCAGCAAGTTTTTACGGTGGCTGTCGATGGTGGACACGCTCACAAAAAGCTTTTCGGCAATCTGCGCATTGGTTAGCCCCGAAGCGATCAGTTGCAGTACTTCTTTTTCGCGAACGGTTAGCACCGGCATTTGCTCGCGCCTGTTTTTTTCGGCCTTCAGCTTTTCATTGGCATCATGGCTTAAATAATGTCGGCCTTGGGTAACGGCAAAAATAGCTTTAGTCAGTTCTTCTTTTGAAACGTTTTTCATCACGTACCCATCGGCTCCATGGTTCATCATATCGCTTATAAAAGTTCCTGAATCAAAACTACTGATGGCCAGGATATGAGGGCTGGGCGAAAGATTTTTTAGATACCGACAAAGTTGAATCCCGCTTTCATCGGGCAGATTGATATCGAGCAACACCACATCCGCAAATTGACCTACAAAAAAACCTTTGCATGAAGAGGCCGACATGGCATGCCCCACCAACTCAAAAGCCGAATCTGCCCGGAGCATGTTCTGCAGGCCTTCTATCACCATCGGATGATCATCTACAATAAATACACGGATCGGGTTCATGTTGCTGGCACGAAGTTGATGAGAAGGAATCATTGTGTCAAGGTAGAAGATAAAAATCCCCTTTTTGGGGGATCAAAGCCGGGCCGGGAGCAAGGGTATGGAAAGGTGTATGGAAGTGCCCGATGCATCGGAACGCAAATCAAGCACACCCTGAAGTAAATCTATCCTTGAGCGTATATTTTTCCAACCGGCATTTTTAGAGCTCGATAATGCCGCAGTATCAAATCCATGGCCGTCATCTTCTACGGTAACAGAAAAAGCACCGGCATCAAATACCAGTTCTACCAAGGCCTGTTGGGCCTGCGCATGTTTAACAATATTATTGATCAGCTCCTGCACAATGCGGTAAATGGCGATTTCATGCGAGAGCGGCTGGCGTATTTCCTGACCCATTAATTGAAAAGTAACTTGAACGGTTTTCATTCCGTTGATGGTATCACAATAGTCACGCAAGGCGGAAGCCAACCCATACTGCACGAGCAAAGGGGGCATCATGTTATGCGAAATGGTGCGAAGTTCGTGCACGGAGTTGTTGAGTAGATCAACCGAGCGATCGAGTTGCAGTTTTTGATTTTCGGTCAGCGACAACTCCGGCATCAGGTTAGCAAGCGAAATTTTAATTCCGGCCAGCGTACCACCCAGGCCATCGTGTAAATCGCGTGCAATTCTGATCCGCTCGCGTTCCTGCACCTCCACTACGGTTTTGTATTGTTCAAATTTTTGCCGCTCGGCCGCTAACTTTAATGCTTCTTGGGCTTCTATTTTTTCCACTTCATCTTGTTTGTTTTTGTACCCAAGACCGAGCGAGAAGAAAACCAGTTCGATGGAGATACCCACGAAGTAATAAAAAACAGGAAATGAAAAAGGCTGTGGCAGCGATACGGCTAACGAATAATTGAGACTAAGCACCATCGAGACAAGGCCGAAGAAATCCAGAAAGAGCGCACCTATAATCGGGTAGAGCCCATACGGAGTTTTCATTTTTGAAATGAGGTAAGCAAAGTAAAGCACCAACAGCAGCAGAATAACCCGTACGGCATTCCAGAGAAACAAATGAATTTCGATTTGCCTGAAATAGATGAGCCCGGCATCGAGGCCGATGTAGCCTATTAAGATAAACGGCAGCCACACTAAATGTTTATGTAGAAAAGGATTTTTTGTTTTGGTTTTTAGGTAGGCGGCCAAAAAAGGAAAGTACATGCCATAAGCGGCTACCTGAAGTTGGTTATTTAAAAAAATATACCAATCGCCCAGCATAAAGGATAATTGATAATTGAGCACCACCCCAATACGCAGGCTTACATAAACCAGCAGAAAAACAATGTAGGCTGCATAGTATCCGTACTCGGCCGATTTTACCTGAATGGACTTTGCTCCGATATACAGAAACATCATCAGCAACATGCCGGTCATTACCCACAGATTAGCTATGGTCTCGAGTTCCGTGCCGCGATAGTAATGAAAAAAAATTTCGAGTTGGTGGGGTGGAATGAGCCAAAACCCATTGGCGGAACTGCCATCGGCAAGAGTTTCTGTACGGATAACGTAGTAATAGGTAGAGTCTGCTGAGATAGAAATGGGATAGACCACCGCAGCCGCCTGGGCATAACCATCTGGTTTTATTTCTTTCAGCCGCTTTCCGGTGCGATCGGTTTGATAGATCTGCATGTTTCCCATTTCTTCGGCAAACAGATACTGCGTTGTGGGCAGTTGGGTTCGTAGTGAAAATGACAGATACTTTACGAAATGCCCTTTCCAATAGGGTAGCCCTGGTTTATAAACGGAAAGGGGAAGTTCCAGAAATTTTGCAGAGTTAGTGCTGTCGGTATATGAACCAATCAGTGTATCGAGCGAAAAAAATGTTTTTTCTAAGGAAGGGTCAATACTCCGGCTCGGGAGCTGAGCCGTACTGATGCCAGGCGCTAAAAAGACAATCCATACACACAAAAATTTCTGCATTTTAACTTCAAATGAAAACTTAAAAATACAGGATTTTAACCTTTGCTGTTTTAACCCTTTTTAAGAAAAACCTTAAACCATATCCCCCTTTTATGTGATACCGCTGAGTTAGTCATTATCATAGATTTGTTGCAACAAAACCCAAACTATGAAAACGCCCATCTTTACTTTCCTTCTATTTGCTTCGTTGGTGGCACAGGCTACCATTCGCACGGTTAGCAATGACATTAACAAACCGGCTCAGTATCCGGATATTCCTCCGGCTGTAGCCGCAGCCTCTGCCGGTGATACCATTTACGTAAACGGCACCCAATACACCTACTCCGATATTACCATTAATAAACGGTTGGTATTGATAGGTGCGGGCTACAATGTGCCCAATCAGTTTAACCTGATCAGCGCTATTAATAATATTTATTTTTTTAAAGATGCCGGAATAAATGATGGCTCGGGTTCGGTGATAACAGGCTTTAAAGTAGGGGGGAGTATTGCAATGGGCTCGGGTTCTCTGGGGATTACTAATATTAAAATCTTTAGAAATCAAATTACCTATATAACGATGGGCGGTTGTACTAACTGGACTATCTATAACAATCTTTTTAATGCCTATGTTAACGGGCAAAACTCATCAAGCAGTATTTTGATTCAGAATAATATTTTTACGGCTGGTAGCGTAACTAATTTTAACCAACCTTCCGTTATTATTGATCATAACCTGTTTATCAACACTACCGGATTACAGACCCTTCAGTTTGTTATTATTACCAATAATATTTTTACCAGTTCTTCGAGCACAGCAGTATGGTATAACGTTACCCAATGTACGTTTAACAATAACATGTCGGTTTCCAGCACGATCAGCACCTATACGCCCACCAATAGTTTTTTGGCTAACAACAATACCGGGGGTTCCAACCAGGTTGGGGTTAACCCGGCATTTGTAAACGATGCCGACTTTAATAACTATAACAATACCTTTAATTACCGGCTCACCTCCGGTTCGCCTGGCCACAATGCAGCTACGGATGCTTCCGATATTGGAATTTATGGCGGGTCTTATCCCTTCCCCAGTGGTGGCGCGCCCGGCAGTGGGTACGACACCAGTCCGCTTCCGCCCATTCCACAAGTAAACAGTGTCAATATTCAGAATGCATCGGTTTTGCCCGGGCAACAATTGCAGGTAAACGTTACGGCTACAGTAAATAATTGATTTTTATAAATCAATATTTATGAACCGGCTAACCGATAGCCCGAAGCGAAAGATTCGCTCATTGAGTGATTGGGTTACCCAAATAGGAATCGTATTTTTTTTATTCTTCTATTCGGTTACGTATGCTCAAATACTCAAGCGGGCTGAGTATTTTTTTGATACCGACCCCGGCAAGGGCAACGGAACCTCGCTAAGCATAACCCAAGCAGCCTCCATTAACCAGACCTTTAACCTTAACATTAATTCTTTGGCTACCGGAGTGCACACGCTTAATATTCGCTTCCTCGACAGCAACGGGCATTGGAGTTTATTTGCCACGCGCACATTTTTTATTGTTAACCTGCCCACGGTTGTATCGGCCACAACGATTAAGCGGGCTGAATATTTTTTTGACACCGACCCCGGCACGGGAAATGGAAAACCACTAACCATTACACCGGGAAATCCTCAAACCAATACATTTATAATTGGGTTAGGATCATTAACACCTGGGTTTCATCAATTAGCTTTTAGGTATCAGGATAACCTGGGGCATTGGTCGTTATTCTTGAACCGTACATTTTATATTGTACCACCGATCGTTTCGCTAAATGCGACTACCGTAAAAAGAGCTGAATATTTTTTTGATACTGATCCGGGGGTAGGTTTGGCAAAACCATTAACGATAACACCTGCCAATCCACAGAACAACTCATTTGTCATCCCAATCAGTAGCTTGACGCCCGGTTTTCATCAACTGGCTATCCGGTATCAGGATAACCTTGGGCATTGGTCGTTATTTGCTAACCGCACATTTTACATTGTGCCTCCGGCCGTAACGGTTAATGCCACCACATTAAAGCGGGCCGAATATTTTTTTGATACCGATCCGGGGGTAGGAGCGGCAAAGCCATTAACGATAACGCCTGCCAATTCACAGAACAACTCATTTGCCATACCTGTTAGCAGCTTATCGCCCGGGTTTCATCAACTGGCTATCCGGTACCAGGATAATCTGGGACATTGGTCAACTTTTATGAACCGGTCGTTTTATGTAATTCCGGGGACCGTGGTTACCAAAACCCTTCAACGTCTGGAGTATTTTATTGATTCGCCCGATCCGGGCTTTGGGGCAGCCAAATCCGTCAGCATTACTCCGGCCGCCACGATTAACCAACCTTTCGTTGTTGACCTGAGCAGCCTTGCGGCCGGAAACCATACATTGAATGTGCGCACAAAAGACTCTCAAGGCTATTGGAGCACCATTATCTCAAGTCCTTTTACTATTGTAAACTGCACCCCGCCCGGGGCGCCCGTTGTGCCTCCTGTAAGCAATTGTGGAACGGGCACAGTTAATCTGGTTGCTTCGGGGGCAACCGGCTCGCAGGTTTACCGCTGGTATGCTACGGCCTCCTCGTCTTCCATTTTATTTACCGGAGCTACGTACGTTACGCCCACCCTTAGCAAAGACACTTCTTATTATGCTACCATTTACGATCCCTCCACTACTTGCGAAAGCAACCGCACCAAAGCAACCGTGGCTATTGTAACTATTCCTAAGCCTGTACTAAATCTTACCGGTACGCTTTCAGTATGTGGAAATAAACCTCAAACACTAATTGCTCCACCCGGATTTACAACTTACCTATGGTCGAACGGATTGACTACCCAACAAATTACCGTAACTGCTTCCGGGAGCTACACCGTAAAAGTAGGGAATGGAGTTTGCGTAAGCCCTGCATCTGATCCATTTGTGTTAACGATAAATCCTCTTCCTGCTCAGCCCACCATTAATGCTACAGGGGGGGGCACACTTTGTGGCGGAGGCACCGTTACACTTTCGGTACCGGCAGGTTTTGCTGCTTACAGTTGGTCGTCAGGCCAGACTACTTCATCTATCGCGGTTAATTCGCCCGGTCAGTTTTATGTTACGGTAACCGATGGCAACGGTTGCCAGAGTGTTCCGTCTAATGTATTTTCTGTTACGGCATCGGCTCCGGCACAGCCCACTATTGTTGTAAATGGAAATCTGGCTCTGTGCAATGGCAGCTCGGTTACACTCACCGCACCCAACGGGTTTCCCCACTATGTGTGGTCGAGTGGAGATACCACTCAATCCATTACGACTACGATAGCGGCCAGCTATACGGTAAAGGTTTCTAATGGAGCGTGCGCGAGTGCAGCATCCAACCCGGTTATGGTTACACAAGTAAGTGTTCCTTCCCGTCCTTCCATTCAGGTGGTTGGCGATTCGGTTGTATGCCAAAACTCTTTTGTGGGATTATCAGCCCCCACCGGGTATAGTTATTATAAGTGGTCGGATAACGAATCTACCGCTCAGATTGTGGTTTCCACGGGAGGAAGTTACAGTGTTCAGGTAGGCAATGCGCCTAATTGTTTGAGTGTGGCTTCGCGCCCGGTTGCGGTTACACTGAGTGGTAAACCTTGCGGATCGGCCGGAGGGAATATTAATGATGTGCCTCCTTCTATTGGCGATGCGGTAATCAACGGAGCCGTAGGGAATATCATAAAATTTGATTTGAGGCCGCTCATCAGCAAAGGTACGGTAGGGGTTGATTTCCGTACACTGCGTGCCGTTAGCGCCACCTTGCCGATTAGCGGTGCGCCTGATTTTGTAGATGCCAGCTACAATTTAATTTTAGATTATTCGCAAAAGCCCAATTTTGCAGGAACCGAATATGCAGACATACAAGTGTGCGATTCGCTCAACAACTGTACGCAGCGGTCTTTGAAAATCCAAATCTCAGCCGAGATAATCGTGTACAATGCCGTCTCTCCTTATCAGGATGGGTTTAACGATTATTTTCGATTGCAATACATAGATCAGATTGCTGAAACGAAAACCAACAAAGTAGTGATTGTGGACCGGTGGGGAAACGAGGTCTTTTCCATTTCAGATTACGACAATGCATCGCGGGTATTTACGGGCCGGGATAACAGCGGAAAAGATTTGCCCAGCGGCACCTATTATTATCGTGTTGACTTCCCGAGCGGCCGCCCTACACTCACCGGATTTATTTCACTTAAACGATGATCGTATGAAAAAAATACTGATCCTCCTATGTTGCTTATTGATTGCCACGATTTCGATAGCGCAACAAGACCCCGTGTATGCACAATACCTGAACAACCCATTTGTAATTAACCCGGCTTATGCCGGCAGCAACGAACGGTTGAATGCTTCTTTTCAATACCGCACCCAATGGAGTGGGGTGCCCGGACATCCGGAAACATTTAATTTTAATAGCCACCTTTCTATTAAGGATAATAAAATAGGCGTGGGCTTAATTGCCATTCAAGATAAGATAGGGGAGAATACGACCAACGACTTAGAAACGGCCGCTGCTTATAAAATTGATTTATCTCGTGGCAAAGTATTTTCGTTTGGCATGCAGTTTGGCCTCATGCGGTTTACCAATAGCCTGTCGGGACTTAACTTGCAACCGGGCGATCCCTACTTTAATTTATACAATGTATCGAAATTTAACACGGGAGCCGGAGTCATGCTCAAGAGCGACCGTTACCTGATTGGTGTTTCTGTTCCTCACCTCATCCCGGTAAGTGTAAATATGGGCAACGGGCAAAGTATCTTGGTGTACGACCGCACCTATTATATGTTAGGTTCTTACATGATCTACCTAAATGAGCGTGTACGGTTAAGACCGGCCATGCTCCTTCGTGCCTCAGATAACTTTAAGCCTTCGGTAGATTTAAATATGAATGTACAGATTGAAGATTTTTATTCGGCCGGAATTTTTACACGAAGTTTTAATACCTATGGATTGTTGCTTCAAATGATTGTTAAAAATTACCGGTTGGGTTACGCTATTGAAGTACCGGCTTCTAAAACAGCCATCCCATTTACCACCAATGAATTTATGTTTGGTATTTCGCTTCGCGCTCTAAAATTTCACCGCGATTCGTTTTCTGTGTTTTAAAAAATGGGTTGAGAATTGAAGTGATTATTTTTTCACTTCAATTCCTAACTCTTTCAACTGAACATCGGAAATAGTGGAGGGCGAATCAATCATCATATCGCGGCCGGCATTATTTTTAGGGAAGGCAATAAAATCGCGGATGGAGTCGGCCCCACCAAACAATGAACACAACCGGTCGAAACCAAAAGCAATGCCTCCGTGCGGAGGAGCTCCGTATTCAAAGGCATCCATTAAGAAACCGAATTGCTTTTTAGCTTCTTCATCGGTAAAGCCCAAGTGGGTAAACATCTGTTGTTGAGTAGTGCGGTCGTGAATGCGGATGGAGCCACCGCCAATTTCAGTTCCATTCAATACCATGTCATACGCATTGGCGCGTACCTCTCCGGGATTCGTTTTTAATAATGGAATATCTTCGGGTTTGGGCGATGTGAAAGGGTGATGCATGGCATTCCATTTTTGAGTTTCTTCGTTCCACTCCAGCAGAGGAAAATCGCGCACCCAGAGTGCGGCAAATTTAGTTTTATCGCGCAGGCCCAACTGGGCGGCCACATGCAGGCGCAACTCGCCCAGCGCTTTCCGGGTTTTGTCTTGGTCGCCTGCCAGAATGAGAATAAGATCGCCCGCTTCGGCATTCAATTGTTGGGCAAACCGAGCCAGCTCAATTTCATCGAAGAATTTATCTACCGATGATTTGTACGTGCCGTTGCTTTCGCATCGGATATAGATCAATCCATTTGCCCCGATCTGAGGTTTTTTTACAAACTCGGTAAGTTCATCAATTTGTTTGCGGGTATATCCGGCACAGCCCTTGGCACAGATGCCCACCACCAGGGGGGCATTGTCAAATACCATAAATCCTTTTCCTTTGGCGAGGCTGTTCAATTCTTCAAACTTCATGTCGAAGCGTGTGTCGGGCTTGTCGCTGCCATAATATTTCATAGCATCGGCATAGCTCATGTGGGGCACTTCTTTTAACTCAATGCCTTTTACCGTTTTAAACAAGTGGCGGATCAACCCCTCAAAGGTGGAGAGAATATCGTCTTGGGTAACGAAAGCCATTTCGCAGTCTATCTGGGTAAACTCAGGTTGGCGGTCGGCCCGGAGGTCTTCATCGCGGAAGCATTTTACGATTTGGTAATAGCGATCAAAGCCGCTGACCATGAGCAGTTGCTTAAATGTTTGGGGCGATTGCGGCAAGGCATAAAATTCGCCCGGATTCATACGCGAAGGCACTACAAAATCGCGAGCGCCCTCAGGGGTGCTTTTAATCAGCACGGGCGTTTCCACTTCAATGAAGTTGAGGCCATCGAGGTAGGCGCGGGTTTGTTGCGCCATTTTATGACGAAGCTGTAAACTTTCGCGCACAGGATTTCTGCGTAAATCAAGGTAGCGGTATTTCATGCGCAGGTCATCTCCGCCATCGGTCTCATCTTCGATGGTGAAGGGCGGGGTTTTGGAGGCGTTTAGTATTTCGATAGACGATACTTTTACTTCAATCTCCCCCGTGGGTATTTTGTCGTTTTTAGACAAACGCTCGGCTACGATGCCATCTACTTTTACCACAAATTCCCGACCTAGCGAGCGGGCTGTGTGTAACAAAGCTGTATCGCTTTTACCTTCTTCCAGAAAAAGCTGGGTTATTCCGTAGCGATCGCGCAGGTCTATCCATAATAAACTGCCTTTATCGCGCAGGCGCTGCACCCAGCCTGTTAAGGTTACCGATTTGTTGACATGACTAAGCCTCAACTCACCGCAAGTATGTGTTCGTACCATTCGTATTTTGTAACTTTGAGCCGCGAATTTAAGAGTTAAATACCAATCGCGAATACCGAATCGTTATAAGTTATAAAACCTACCGGGTTGATTATGAAAAAATTTTTGCCGCTTGTTGTTGTTCTTTGTGCCTTTGCCTCCGCCAAATTGGTGAAAACAAAAATTACCGATGAAATTTCGGTTTCCTTACCCTCTTCTTTTATAAAAATGTCTGACAATGATATAGTAGTGCGCTCTACCATGGTGCGCGCTCCCTTAGGTGCCTATACCAACCAGAACCGCGATGTTGATTTTGTGGCGAATATCTCGCCTACCCGATGGCCGGATGAGGATGTAGAAGTAGCCGCTAAATTTTTTAAATCGAATCTCTATAATTTATATGACCGCGTGGACATGATTAATTCGGGCATACAAACTGTTAATAAGAAAAAGTTTATTTTTTATGAATTTGAATCCCGTGTAAACGGCAATAAGATGAAGGAATCAGAGCGGATGCCCATTTACCGCTACTCATTTGTGCAGTATTATGTAGGCAAAGACCGCACGCTGGTTTTTACATTTAGTTGCCCGAAAGATCAGCGCGAAGACTGGCAAGCCACTGCCCATGCCGTGATGAAATCGGTACGGGTGAAGTGAGCAAAAAATCTACAAAACCAGATTATCTTTTTCGTCAAGTTCCCAGAATGGATTGTAGGCTACCTCAAATACATAGCCATCTAAATCTTTGAAGTAGCCGCTGTAGCCGCCCCAATATACCTTTTGGGCTGGCTTTACAATGGTAGCGCCTAACTTGGCCACCTTCTGTAAAACTTCGTTCACTTCTTTTTCTGATTTAGCATTATACGAAATGGTAAGCCCCGAAAATTTTGTAGGCTGATAAGTTAGGGTGGTGTCGTCTGCCAGTTCGTGTCTGGGGTGCAATGCCAAAACAATTCCGCCTAACGGAAACAAAGCTAACCCATCCATGCTCTTGTCAGATTTTTTCCAGCCCAGTGCTTCATAGAAAGCCAACGCTTTGGCAAAATCGGTTACACCCAGCGTGATCAGGTTTAATTTTTGTCGCATCTGATTAATGGTGGGAGTTTAAATAACCGGGCAACGCTACACCCGGCTTCAGGTCAGTATCGGCTTGGGGAGATTGCCGCACTATTTTCAGCGGCAGTATGCCGGCCCACACATCTAATTTATAATCTTCTTCATCGTCTTTGGGTGGGCCTGTTCTTATTTTTGCCGAGGCTTCGGTAATCTCAAACGAAAGCACCATCGTTTCTTTCCATTCATTTTTAGTGGGCTTGCGCACATCAGCCCAGCGGCCGGGGCACAGTTTTTCTGTAAATGCCTCCAGGGCTTCGTACAGTTCTTTTTCTTCTGTAACTAAACGAGGTTCGCTGAATAAAACAACCGACCGATAGTTGACCGAGTGATGAAAGGCCGACCGGGCCAACACCAGTCCATCCATCAGCGAGGCACTGATACATACCGGGTGTTTTTTGTCGCGCAGTTCGCGCATATAAAAACTTCCTACGGACCCGTGGATGTACAACTTGTTAGCCATTCTGGCAAAGCCGGTGGGGATTTGGAACGGCTGCCCTTCGCGCACATACGCCAACGTGGCAAACAAGGCTTCATCTAAAATAGAATAGACGGCTTCCTTGTCGTAATGGCCACGCTTGGGCAAGCGGGTAATTTCTGTTTTTTCGGTAACTGAAAATTTTTCCTCCATTAATGTAGGATGTAATTCCAGCCGTGCACATCGGGCTCAATGCCCATGCGGATGTCGTGCAATTTTTTCTTGGCTCGTAACTGAAAACTTTTTTCATCAGCCGGAGGCAGATTATAATTTTTTCCGTGGATGCTGATGGAAGCTACTGAACTTACCACAGCGGCAGTGCCTACTCCAAAGGCTTCGGTTAGTGTTCCGTTTTTAAATCCTTCTTCTATTTCGGATACACTTACCTTGCGTTCTTCTTTTTCAATACCCAATGTAGAGCTTAACGTGAGGATGGAGTCGCGCGTAACGCCATCGAGGAGTGAAGTCGTTAGTTTAGGAGTAACAAGTTTTCCGTTTAAAACGAACATGATGTTCATAGCGCCCGATTCGTCAATGTATTTGTGTTCTTTGGCGTCTGTCCATATCACCTGGTCAAAGCCTTGCTTTTGTGCCAACATAGTAGGGTAAAAAGCACCTCCGTAATTTCCGGCACACTTGGCAAACCCGGTTCCGCCTTCGGCTGCCCGCACATATTCCTCTTCTATTTTCAGTTTTACCGGCTTGGCAAAATAAGGACCTACCGGGCTGGTAATGATAATGAATTTGTATTCATCGGCAATCTTTACTCCCAACTTGGCTTCGGAAGCAAAGACAAACGGCCGAAGGTAAAGCGAGGAGCCTTCCGTAGTCGGTATCCAGTCGCTGTCCACGTCAATAAGGGCCGCTAAGCTGTTTAAAAATAAATCTTCCGGAATAGCCGGCATACACATACGCTCGAGCGATTTGTTCATACGCTGATGATGACGTTGCGGGCGGAAGATGATGATTTCTCCGTTTTTATTTTTGAAGGCTTTCATTCCTTCAAAAATAGTTTGACCGTAATGCAGCGAAAGCATGGCCGGAGACATCATCATGTCTCCGTAAGGAACAATTTTAGGCTCGTGCCAGGCTCCGTTTTTGTAATCGGCCACCAGCATGTGGTCGCTGATGTGATTACCAAAACCCAGATTTGAAAAATCAATGGTAGAGAGCCGCGATTTTTTTACACGTTCAATCGAAATGGATTCTGCGAGCGTCATGGGATTCTTTTTTTGTAGTAAAGATAAAGGAATTTAGGTGGAACCATTGAGCCTTTCAAGGGTTAAAAATCATCCAAATTTTATTGTGCTATCTCGCGAATGGTTCGCTGAATGTTTTGTTTTTTAAAAGAATTCTGTTGTTTATTTTGAAGAGAGCGAAGGTCTCATTTTTCGCATTTCTTTGGCCACCTGATGCGAATTGTAGTCGGCACGCATTTCCAGTTGCCGGATCACTTCTTTAAAATTTTTATCGTCACGGTTTTGCGAAAGTTTATAGGCCGGATCTATTTTTGTTATGGTAATTTCAAATCCCACAATCCCCTGAAGTTCGTGTTTGAAATATTTTTCCGATAGGTTCTCTACTCTTACCGGCCGGGCTGAATCTTTTTCGTATTGTTCTAACAACAACCTGAGGGAGTCAATCAACTCTTCGCCTTCAATAATACGAAGCGTGCCATACACGTGCACGGCTATATAGTTCCAGGTGGGTACATTTTCATGGTCGTACCAGGAAGAAGAAACGTAGGCATGAGGCCCCTGAAAAATGACAAGCACTTCATTTTCATTCCAACCTTTCCATTGAGCATTGCCACGGGCAATGTGGCTGGTCAGACGTTTGCCATCAGCCGACAAGTGTAGCGGAATGTGTGTGGCCCAGGGTTTGTTATCGGCCTGGCTCACTAAAATTCCAAATCCATTTTGGTGAATAAAATCATGGACTTCATTCAGGTTTTCATTTTTAAAATTTTTGGGTAAGTACATATAAAGAGGAGTTAAAGTTTATTTTTTTAAAAGGCAATCAACCTGCGGTGATAATTGATCTGCCCCAGATGATACCCCAAATGCCCGGTAAGGTGAATTAAAAAATAACCGGTAGTCATTTTTTCCTGGAAGACATCAACCGGATAAACTTGGTGTAGCTGTTCATCGGAAACTCCAGATAGAACTTTCTCTATCATTGCAATGGTATTTTCTATCTGGGTAATTAATTGTTGTTGTGGAATATTTTTAGATGTGAACTCGGCTTCGCGGTTCCGTACATAACCCGTGTTCCCCAAGATAGCACCCACAAAGTGGTTTAAGTTGCCCACCAAATGCAAGCACAGATTACCGGCCGAATTGGCGATTCCCTTTTCTATTTTCCACAATGAAGACTCATTGGGATATAGGGCGATTTCTTCCTTCAGTTTTTTTAACTCTTTAAGGAAATTTTTCTTAAGCTCGGCCGTAATCATATATTTTTTGTTTTATAGTTTCTGGTTGGTCAGTCATTAATGGGTTTGGGTTGACCTCGCCACTTACTTTTAAGCTGATGCCCTTTGTTTACCAGATAGATGCCTAATAAAGTCAGAAGAATGGCACCTGCAATTTTGGAATTCATCTTTTCGTTTAGCACCAGCCACCCCAGAATAACGGCAATGACCGGATTGATGTACGCGTAGAGCGACACAATCATAATCGGCAGGTGCCCCACAGCGTAAAAATAACAAGCGTATGCGGCTACCGAGCCAATAAGGGTAAGGTAACCCAAAGCAAAGATTACTTCGCCCGACCAGTTGATAACGGATAGATCATCGAACAAGAACGTGAGGGGCAACAGAAAAATACCCCCGGCCAACATTTGCAGCCCGGCATTGATAAACGGATCAGTCCCGGCATTTTTTTTCTTCAACCAAAAAGTACCAATGGCCCAACTTAGGTTGGCCAAAAAGATGGCTATAATGCTTCCCAAATATTGAGGTTGATAAAATTCAGTAAGGTGTTCTCTGAAAATTAAAATAATGCCGGCTATGCCCATAGCAAGCCCCGTCATTACCATCAGTGTAGGTTTCTCTTCTTGGTTTACCAATAAATTTATTATAAACATCCAGATGGGCATAAGAGAACAAATAATAGCGGCTACTCCACTGCTTACCTGCACTTCGGCCCAGCCTACCAGGCTGATGCCCATGGTGCACATAAGAAACCCACCTATGGCCTGATTGAAAATAATTTTTTGAGATGGAAACGAATGCCCCCTTAGTAATAAAATGCCGATCAGGATAACACCGGCCAAAACAAAACGGATGGCCGAAAACAGAAAGGGAGGAAACTGAGTAACCCCCACCCGCAGGGCAAGGTAGGTAGTGCCCCAAAGCAGGCACACAGCGGCCAAAGCTAAGTAGGCGGTTTGCTTTTGCTTCATACGATTAGTTAACGCATTGTAGAAACACTGTTGGTCTTACAATAATTCCATGCCGCTAAAGTCCGGGAATATTTTCTAACCCAAAAACCGGACCGCTACTTTTGTTTTTTTTTAAGATTAACTTGCCGGTACATGCCGTATAAAATAGACCTCTTCGCCATTTTTATTTTCCTGGGAATTGTGCAGGCTATTTTTTTATCGTTTTTCTTTTTCTCGAAAGAACACCGTAAAATCAGGGCTAATTTTTTTTAGGGCGTGGTAGTACTGGCCATGGCTGCCTGCACTTTTGAAATTTTACTCTGCTATACCGGCTATATTCTAGAATTTTTGTGGCTGGTCGATTTTTCTGAGTGGATTGCCTTCCTCATTGGTCCTTCCTTCTATTTAATGCGATGCGGTTTCTTTTTGGATTAAAGCCCAAGGTAAAAAAGAAAGACGAGGCTGCATGGCATAATCGCCACAATGAAACCTAAAAATCAATTAGGTTTTTTCAACCCATTGACTAACATATCGGCCAGTTGCTGGCCAAGCGAAAGCGGGTCTATGTTGCTGTTGGGGTCATACCACAAGGGCATCCAGTTAAGGGAGGAGAAGAGCGTCATCACGGCCAGTTTGCGATCAATGTTTTCTTTAAACTCACCTTTGCGCACACCTTCTTCAATGATATCTTTAAAACGGTTGATGTAGTTGATCCGTAACAAAAGAAAATCGCGCAGGTAAGGCTGGCTTAAATGCCGGTGTTCGTTCATGAAAACGGCCGAGGCAATCAGGTCTTTGGCCATTACCTGGATGTGGCCAATGATGCCGTTCTTCAGTTTTTCGCTGGCCGTTGTTTTTTGTTTTTCCACGGCATCTAACGACTTGCGAAATTCGGCCGCCATATCGAAACAGAGGCTCTGCAAAATTTCTTCTTTCGATTTGATGTGCGAATACAGACTGGCGGCTTCAATACCTAATTTCTGGGCTAGGTCGCGCATGCTGGCAGCAGCGTACCCTTTTTCGCGAAACAATTCGGCCGCACTGCGGATTACTTGTTCTTTACGCGAAAGATTTTCATTCGGGGCAATCATACAATGCAACAAAGATATTTTATAATTAGCTTTGATGCTACTAAACCTGATGAATTTCAGTTCGCTAAAAGAATATTTCTACCGCCTCTACAACTACGGGTTGATTATGATGCTCATTCCGATGGTTGGTTTTCTGGTGGTTTACTATTTGTTTCTTTCCCAACAATGGTTTGCATTGATTGATAATGCACTTGTAAATAGTTTTTTATGGAAGCTGTTTGCTTTGCTGATATTTATCATGCTAACGATTGTTCATTGGCAGTCGGTTAAGAGTTATACTAGAATAGCTTCCCGCTTGGGGTTGGGGCAGAAGTTGGAAGAGTATTATTGGGTGGTGCGCTCCAAAATCAATTCGTACGTGTGGGCCGGCAGTCTTTTGCTGATCGGCTTTTTTTGCACGGCTCATCAGGGGTTCAGTACGAGTTTTGGTGTGGTTATTTTATGGGCTGTGTTGCAGTGGCCGACACCTCGCAAGGTTTGCCGCCAGTTAAAACTGCGGGGCGATGAACGCGAAATGGTAATTACCAAGGGGGAAGCATTCCGATTTTAACCCAGATGATGCATTAGGGATGCATCATCTTGTCTCGTCCTGAAATAGGTTTACACGAATTAACGTGTAAACAAGATGCGAAAA
>JAFDYY010000054.1 GCA_018267195.1 Bacteroidota bacterium
TGGAAGGATCGACCGAAATCAGCCCGATGGTTTTATCTTTAAAGTCAAACAAAAACCTTCGCACGGTTTCATCTACGATAGAAGATTTTCCGGCTCCGCCTGTTCCGGTGATACCCAGCACGGGTACGTTGGCCTGGCCGGCCAGGGTATGGATGTGGTCAAAAACTTTTTTGTGTTGATCCCGGAAGTTTTCGGCTGCTGTAATCAGCCGAGCAATGGCTAATGGATTTTTGGATTCTAGTTGCTCTACTTCATGATGCAGGTTTTCGCCCAAGGCAAAATCACTTTGCTTCACCAAGTCGTTTATCATTCCCTGCAAGCCCAGCGCACGGCCATCATCGGGCGAGTAGATGCGTGTAATGCCGTAATCCATCAGTTCGTGTATTTCTTCGGGCAGAATTACCCCTCCGCCTCCGCCAAAAATTTTTATATGGCCGGCACCCTTTTCGCGTAGCAAGTCGTGCATGTATTTAAAATATTCGTTGTGGCCACCCTGATAACTTGTCATGGCGATAGCTTGCGCATCTTCCTGAATGGCGGTGTTCACTACTTCTTCCACACTGCGGTCGTGCCCCAAATGAATAACCTCGCAACCGGTGGCTTGAATAATTCTGCGCATGATGTTGATGGCCGCATCGTGGCCATCAAACAAACTGGCGGCTGTTACAATACGAACTTTATTAATTGGTTTGTAAGGCTCCACCGGGTGATGCGGGTGTGTGGCTGCTTTTGTGCCGACCGAGGCTGTTTTTGTACTCATAAAACAAAAGTATTGAATGCAAAATTACTGAGAAGGGCAGGATTTAGCTAACAGGAGTTAGTCTCAGAAAGTATTTTCTATTTTTGAAAGATTAATTATAAAGTGAGCACGTCATTAGCTGATTGAACTACCCGGTTAGAACTTAATGAAAAATTGGTCAAAAATTTATTATGAGTTTTTTGAAAGTGAGCGCACGGCTGGCTTGCTGTTAATTATCTGTACGATTGTTTCTCTTTTGCTCACCTATTACACAGGGACATCGTACGAGCAGATCTGGCATCTTCATTTTTTAGATCATCCGTTTGTATTCTGGGTTAACGATGGTTTGATGTCTATTTTTTTCCTGCTGGTAGGTTTAGAAATAAAACGGGAAATGTATGTGGGTGAACTGGCCGATGTACGAAAATCATTGTTGCCGCTGGTTTCGGCTGCCGGAGGGATGGTGGTACCAGCCGCAATTTATTTGTTGTTTAATAAGGGTGCCGATTCGGCCAAAGGGTTTGGTATCCCGATGGCTACCGATATTGCATTTTCTTTGGCCGTATTGTCGCTACTGGGCAGACGTGTTCCCACTTCATTGAAATTGTTTTTAACAGCACTGGCCATAGCCGATGACCTCGGAGCCATTGTTGTGATTGCTCTTTTTTATACCACTGGTTTTTCTTTCCTCAATTTTGGATTGGCGGGAATCGTTTGGGGAGTGATGTTGATCCTGAAAAATAGAAATTACCATTTTCTTCCGGTTTATCTTTTATTGGGTGTTGCCTTATGGTTTTTTATGTATCGCTCGGGCATTCATCCTACCATTGCGGGTGTACTCATGGCTTTTGCTATTCCTTTTTCTGAAACCGATCCAAATTCATTATCGCACGAAGTGCAGCGCAGACTACACAAACCGGTAGCTTTTTTTATTCTTCCATTGTTTGCATTGGCAAATACGGCTATTGTTATTTCACCTTCGTTTTTTCAAGAGGTGGCCTCACCGGTTGGTTATGGAATTATTTTTGGTTTGATGCTGGGAAAACCACTGGGTATATTTTTGTTTGCCATGGTTGGGGTGGCAATGAAGATATGTGTTATTCCATCGGATATGAGCCGGCCACAGTTGTTTTGGTGTGGAGCCCTTGCCGGCATTGGGTTTACCATGTCTATTTTTATAACGTTGCTCGCGTTTGATGAGCCGGGTTTGTTAAACGCCTCTAAAGGAGCCATTCTCATTGGCTCGCTGTTGTCTGGTATTTTGGGGTATATAGGGTTGCGGGGAACATTAAAAAAAAATAGTAGAAAGGGCTACTTATTGAAATGATAAAGAAACACAATGGTAGCCGTAAAGGCCGGCTTGGGATTGTCCTTAATTTCCATTACGATGTCCATTTCAGTTTTGGAAATGCCGCGCAAATCTACCAGCGATTTTAGCGTAACGCGCAGCCGCACTTCATGGTCAACTAACACCGGTTGGTTAAATTTCATTTTTTCAATACCATAGTTTACCAACATCTTTACGTTGCGTATGTCGGCAATCTGTTCCCACAGGTAAGGCACCAGCGAAAGCACCAGGTAGCCATGCGCGATGGTACTCTTAAACGGGCCACCGGCAGCCCGCACCGGGTCGGTGTGAATCCATTGCTGATCGAGTGTGGCATCGGCAAACTGTTTAATCTGTGGTTGTGATATTTTTAAATAGTCGGAAACTCCCAGTTCTTTCCCGATATATTGTTCAAACTCCGAAAACCCGTGGATGATGAGCTTTTGCATTTGTAATGGGCTAAGGTGATCAATGGAATACCCCTAAAGATAATTTTAATTACCTTTCATTACCAAATTTTTTACAACCATGATCTCCCGAAGAAATCTGATTAAGTCATTAGGGGTTTCAGCCTTTACTTTGCCAACCCTTACATCGCTGGCTCATCCCTCAAAAGAAATGAGAGAGTTGGATCCGGCCGATCCCGATTTTTGGAAAAATGTACGCGATCAATTTTCCCTCGACCACGACAAAGTTTTTTTTAATCCCGGCACAGTAGGTGTTATGCCCAAAATAGTGGTTGAAAAAATGACCGCCCACCTGAACTACACAGCCGCCCACCCGGCCGATTGGGCCTACCAAGATGATAACAAAGAAGAGTTTATCAGTGGCTATAATAACCTAATGAGTATCCGCACCAAAGTAGCCAGCCTGATCAATGGCACCGCAGCCGAAATTGCCATGACCGATAATGTGACCAACGGCATGAGTTACATTGCCAATGGACTTACATTACAACCGGGCGATGAAATTCTGACAACCGACCAGGAACATGGAGGCGGCCAATCTTCGTGGAAGCAAAAAGAAAAACGATATGGTGCTGTGTTTAAAACGGTTGGTATAGGAAAACCATGCATCAGTTCTTCTGATGTATATGAAAAAATAATAAAAGCCATTACGCCCCGCACCAAAGTGCTGATGCTTTCTCATCTCATTTCCGGAAGCGGGGCTATTTTGCCGGTAAAAGAATTGTGTGCCGAAGCACGCCAGCGAGGAATCTTTACGGTACTGGATGGCGCTCAAACTATCGGCCAAATTAAAGTAGATGTAAAAAATATGGACTGCGATGCCTATGTGGGCTGCTTCCATAAATGGATCGGAGCCCCGCCCGGTACAGGTTTTATGTTTGTAAAAATGGAGCACCTGAAAACTCTCTGGACTTCCGTATCGAGCTACCGCTGGGACGACCACGCAGACGAAGGCTTTCGGTTTACCCAACGTGGCACAGGCAATTTTTCGGTACTGAAAGGACTTGAGGCCGCATTAGACTTTCACTTTGAACTCGGCCCCGACCGTGTGTATGAGCGAATAAAATTTTTAGGTAAACGCCTCCGGGACGGATTGAAACCCTTGTCTAAGGTAAAAATATTTTCGCCTGCCGATGAAAGTATATGTGCAGGTATTACGGTTTACAATATTGAAGGGTGGACCGGAGCCGATTTGCAAAACAGGTATTGGGCCGAAGCCCGGATGCGCCCGCGCTCGCAAGGCAATGAATTTGGCGTGCGTCACTGTACGCACATTTTTAACTCGGAAGAAGAGATTGATAGAGCACTTGCTTTGGTGAAAAAATGGAGTTCTAATAATTTAAAATAATTTTCAGTTCAGCTTTTAGAGAAGGAAGCCGGTGGCTATTTTTTTGATTGCGCATCCTATTATTTTTCAACATAACTTAAGGTTGATAAATCAATGCAAAACTATCCTGTTGAAGAAATAATTCCTGAGCTAAAGCGAAAGCTATCATCTGAAAAAATAGTTATTCTTCAAGCACCGCCCGGAGCCGGAAAATCAACCATTGTTCCTTTTCAGATTTTACAAGAAGATTGGCTGGCTGGTAAAAAGATAATTATGCTTCAACCGCGAAGGTTGGCTGCGCGGTCGGTGGCAGCCCGGATGGCCGAATTACTCAATGAAAAAGTAGGCGAAACCGTGGGGTATCGCATCCGCTTTGAAAACAATACAGGCAAAAACACACGCATAGAGGTAGTAACCGAGGGCATCCTTACCCGGATGCTACAAAACGATAACGCACTGGAAGGTGTAGGGCTCGTAATCTTTGACGAGTTTCATGAACGCAGCCTCCATGCCGACTTGGCGCTGGCTCTTTGTTGGCAAAGCCAACAATTGCTGCGCGATGACCTTCGTATTTTAATTATGTCGGCTACCCTGGCGAGCGATCAGCTCTCGGCTACCCTTGGAAACGCACCCGTCATTACCAGCACCGGAAAGCAATTTCCCATTGAGATGAAATATGAGCCACCCGATAAACCCTCACCAATTGTTTTTACAGTGGCGCGAACGATCAGGCGTGCCTTGAAAGAACAACGGGGCGATGTATTGGTTTTTTTGCCCGGAGCCGGAGAAATTAAACGCACGCAGGAATTATTGGAATCGGAAACCGTAGGGGCTATCGTTTTTCCCTTGTATGGCGACCTCCCTTTTCAGAAACAACGCGAAGCTATTCTTCCCAACCCCAACGGAACACGAAAAATTGTTTTGGCTACTTCCATTGCCGAAACCTCGCTCACGATTGAAGGGATTTCCACCGTTATTGATTCCGGCCTTTCGCGCGTGCCCAAGTTCGATCCGCGTTCCGGCCTCACCCGCCTTGAAACCGTACCCGTTACACAAGATGCGGCCGACCAGCGAGCCGGGCGAGCCGGGCGGTTAGGCCCGGGTGTTTGTTACCGCTTATGGACCCAGGCCACACATTCGTTTTTACAACCCTCACGCCAGCCTGAAATGATGGAAGCCGATTTGGCTCCGATGATGCTCGAACTTTTTATTTGGGGCGCTCATATCAACGATCTAAAATGGATTACACCTCCACCGGCCGGAGCCGTAGCTCAGGCCATTGATTTGCTCACCCAATTGGGTGCCGTAGAAAACAATAGAATCACCAAGCACGGGAAGGAAATGGGGAAGATGCCTACGCATCCGCGATTAGCTCATCTGTTATGTAAATATGATACCATTGATAAACAATATGATGGACTAAGAACAGACCTGGCAGCCGTGCTGGAAGAACGCGACCCGCTGCCGAAAGAATTAGGTACAGATATTTCGTTGCGCATTGAACTCCTGAGAAAATGGCGTAAAGGCGAACGGGTAAATGCGGATAAGGTGGTATTGGAACGGATTGAAAAACTGGCCGGCCAGTGGCGCAGGATTTTAAAAAAAGAAATCGATAATTCGTTTGTAGCGGATACGAGTATAGGAAATCTGTTGATGGAAGTTTATCCGGAACGAATTGCCAAGCAGACAGAAAAATTTAGTACCCGCTATAAATTGGCCAACGGAAGAATGGCTCGCCTTCCCGAACACGATCCGCTTATTCAAAAAACATGGCTGGCAGTTGCTACCGTTGATGTAGGGACAGGCGAAGGTAAAATTTTTTCAGCAGCCCCTTTAGATGAAGACGACATAGTGATACGGGCAAAAGAAAATGAAATTGTAAAATGGGATCAGGAACGAGGCGCCATTGTAGCTTCGATCGAAAAACAAATTGGGGCGCTGGTGCTGTCGGCTAAACCGATGCCTTCGGTAAGCGAAACAAAAAAAATTAAAATCTTATGTGGAGCCGTGCAGCAGGAAGGATTGGCATTACTAAACTGGGAACCTCAGCAAGAACAATGGCAGGCACGCGTGTTAAGCTTAAAAAAATGGCGACCCGATGAAGCCTGGCCGGAGGTAACTAACCAATTTCTGCTGAACTCGTGCGAAACCTGGCTGGCTCCTTTTTTGCAAAACGTGAGTAACCGGGCTGATTTTTACCGGCTGGATAAGGAAGCCATAGTAACCAATATGCTGCCGTGGGAACTTCAATCGCAGTTGCCCAAACTCGCTCCCGAAAAAATACAAGTGCCCAGCGGGTCGGTACTAAAAATTGAATACTCGCTTGCCGGAGAAGCGCCTGTATTAAAAGTACGCCTGCAGGAAGTGTTTGGATGGAAGGAAACGCCCGTCATTAATAATGGAAAAACAAAACTGATTTTGCATTTGCTATCTCCGGGCTTTAAACCGGTGCAGGTAACACAGGATTTAAAAAATTTTTGGAACAACACTTACCATGACGTGCGAAAAGAACTGCGCACCCGCTACCCCAAACATCATTGGCCGGAAGACCCCTGGACGGCCCAGGCTGTACGAGGAGCCAAGAAAACAAGATAATTTTCGGTTGAATAAGCAACCAAATCAATTGCCTGCCGTTATTATTTTTAGTTTACAGGTTTTAGTTTTTTGGATAATAGGGAAGCGCCCCGCATATTGCAGGACGCTTCCCTGTTTAAAAATAAGATTCACCTAACATAACCCATTCATATTATGAAAAACAAATCTCCCTTTTACTTCTTGTAGTGGTGTCGTTATTTTCGATTACCACGTATGCCCAAAAAGACGATAAAAGCAAACGTTCCAGCCCACCTGCCAAAGCGGAGGGCACTGCGGGCGGAGCCAAAATCGCCATTAACTATAGCTCGCCTTCCGTGAAAGGAAGAAAAATATTTGGTGGATTAGAACCCTACGGAAAAGTGTGGCGTACCGGAGCCAATGAAGCCACCACCTTCACGGTTGATAAAGATGTAAAAATTGAAGGAAAAACACTGGCCAAAGGAACGTATGCATTGTTTACCATTCCAAGTGAAAATGAATGGACAGTAATTTTCAATAAAAATGCCAAACAATGGGGTGCATTTGATTATAAAGAATCGGAAGATGCCCTGCGCATAACAGTAAAACCCGGTAAGACAGCCGCCTTGGTAGAAAAACTGGCCATCACCCTAGAAGGTAATAAAGTGGTGATTCGTTGGGAGAATACCGAAGTTGCTTTCGCAGTTCAGGGATAAACGCAAAAATAACCTTAACAAGAAAGGCCGGATGTTTGTCCGGCTTTTCTTTTTTCATCTCATCATGTTGTATTTTGCAGGCCGTTATTATTTTTTTTAATCGTTATCCAATTTAAAATGACACCCCGAGAGCAAGGTTACTTTTTTCCGGCCGAGTTTTCCCGACATGATGCCACTTGGTTAAGTTGGCCTCACAAGGAAGCTTCCTGGCCCGGAAAAATAGAAAGCATTTTCCCGATATATGCCCAGTTTGTAAAACATGTAGCCGAAGGTGAAAAAGTATGCATTAACGTGGCCGATGAGGCGATGAAACAAAAAGCAACCGATCATCTTCAAAAAGCAGGAGCCGATCTAAACCACATTTATTTTTTCTTTCATCCCACTAATGATGCCTGGTGCCGCGACCATGGCCCTGCTTTTCTCATTAATCCAAAAGAAAAAAAGAAAATGGTGGTGAAGTGGAATTATAACGCCTGGGGCGGAAAATACCCACCCTTCGATCTCGACAACCAAATACCCATCTCCATTGCTAACCAATACCGGTTGCCGATAGCGAAGCCGGGTATTGTTATGGAAGGAGGATCGGTTGAGTTTAATGGCAAAGGCACCGTGCTAACCACCACTTCTTGCTTACTCAACCCCAACCGCAACCCACACCTGACACAATCGCAGATTGAAAAACTTTTAATTGATTATTATGGTGTTGAAAATGTGTTGTGGTTGGGTGATGGCATTGTAGGCGATGATACCGATGGCCACATAGACGATATTACCCGCTTTGTAGATGCCGAAACGGTAGTTACTGTGGTAGAACATACTAAAGCCGATGCCAACTATAACCCACTAAAAGAAAATGTTACGTTGCTGCAAAAGATGAAGTTGGAAAACGGCCGAGCCGTAAAAATTATTGAGCTGCCTATGCCATCGCCTGTGGTATATGAGGACCAACGGCTGCCGGCCTCGTATGCCAATTTTTATATTGCCAACAAATATGTGGTAACCCCTGTTTTTAATTGCCCGAACGATGACAAAGCGCTCGATCTGCTTCAAGGCTGCTTTCCTGATAGAAAAGTGATAGGGCTTGATTCGACCGATATTATTTGGGGGCTGGGTTCATTTCATTGCCTGAGCCAGCAAGAACCTGCAGTTTAAAACGTATAGAATTTTTGTGGGGTAATGCAACCGGTTAGCTTTTCATCATGCTCTGCGGCATCCGAAATATCATTTACCGGATCAAAAAACGATAGGCCTATTTTTTGGCAGTCGGGTCGGCATTCTTTTAAGAACCGGTCGTAAAAACCTTTGCCGTAACCCACCCGGTGCCCCCGTTTATCAAAGGCGAGCAGCGGTACGATAACCCAATCAATTTTTTCAGGCGGGGTAATCACACCAAAAGCAGGCTCGGGGATTCCCCACTTATTTAAAGCTACCTGATGCTCTCCTTCAAAATAAAAACTGATCAATTCATTGTTTAAAACTTTAGGAATGGAGATTTTAATTTGAGGAAATTTTTGTTGAAGCCGGTTGATGATCAGCCAGGTATCCGGTTCATTCTTTCCTTGCATAGGAAGAAAAATATGAACGGTATGGATAGAAGAAACATCCAAAAAGGAAAAGAAATTTTCCATCAGTTTTTGACTCAACAAGGCATTGTCAACTTCGGAGAGTGCTTTCCGCTGGGCGAGAAACAGTGGCCGAATGTTTTGCTTGGTCATATTATGGCCTCAGTTGTTTCTCTATGCGGGTGTCGGGAATGAGCCAGAGAATAGCCACCGAAGCATATCCTGCCATGCTTACAACAGGCACAAAAAAAGCCAGCATTGCAGACAACACATACGTTGCCAAAGAAATATATTCCTTGCGATTATTTTTTATGGCCACTCCAATAGCGGATTCTTTCCCTTCGTGCCGGATGGCTGCCTTTTCTAGAATGGTGTAGGTTAGTGCACACAGCATGAGGTTAATTCCATAGAGCGCTACAGGATTTTTTTCAAAATGATTTTCACCCATCCAGGCAGTAGTAAACGGGATAAGAGAAAGCATAAACAACAAGGCTAAATTAGCCCATAACACTTTTCCATTTACCTTTTCTATGGCATGAAACATATGGTGATGGTTGTTCCAGTAGATGCCCAGATAAATAAAACTTAAGATGTACGACAGTACTTTTGAAGTAAGCGGTTTTAATGCCGAAAAATCAGACCCTTCAGGTACTTTTAATTCTAACACCATAATGGTTATAAGGATGGCAAAAACACCATCGCTAAAGGCTTCTAATCGGGTGGTCTTCATAGATTTTTAGTAAAAATAAATCATTACAGGTATAGATACCGATATCTCACGGCATGAAAACAACAAACCGGAAATCAAACGGATCGAAAGATTGAATTAAATGTTTAATAAATAATGAATCTTGTTGGTAGAAATTTAAAAAATTATCTACCCGCTCTTGTGGGCTGCCGTTGGGAAAAAGAAAATCTTTGATGGTTTCCAGCTGCCTGAGTTTATCGCTTTGCTTTCGTTTTTCCGCACGCACCATTTTTTGTTCAATGCCTTCGAGCGATTTGGTTAACCGCAGAATTTGAGCCTCCACATGCTGAAGCAGCGAACGATCTACTTTAGCGGCACGCTCTTTTACAATTGAAAAAATATTTTTGGCTTCTTTTATTTCCCGATCGAGCGAAAGATGGCCGTTCGAGTTTTTGGTAATCCAATGATTAAATAAATAGTTTTTCTCTTCAAATAAATCTTTTAACTCCAATCCTGTTTTTTCAAATTTCTTTTGAGTGGGCGCATCCAGCTGGGCGGCAAAGTTGCGCGGCATCAATACCGGAAACGGTGTTTTAAAATAATCGAAAATGCCTTTGAGTTGCAACCAGTAAACGACTTCGGCCGGCCCGCCCACGTAGGCCAGATTGGGAAGAATAGTTTCCTGGTAGAGTGGACGTAAAATTACATTTGGGCTGAATTTTTCAGGAGCCGCTTCAATTAGATTTTGAATTTCATTTACATTAAATTTTAAATCAGTATCCGCCACGGTAAATCCATCTTCGTTACGTTCAATGCGCTGACGAATGCCATTATCCAGATAGAAAAAATTAATATCTCTGGCAAAAACCTGCGGTGCGTAATGCAAGGATTCCAACTGCCGGTTTTTTTCTTCTACTAATTTTTTTGATGTGTGATGAAGCAAATCGTCTGTTATTACATTTTTAAATAACGACTTCAACTCTTTATCATCGGCATCTATTACCACCAACCCTTCGTGCCCAAAAAGTTCGTTTACATATTGGCGCACGGCCTCCGCTAACGTATGGTTTTGAGCGTATGCCTTTTTGAAAACGGAAACATCGCCCGGAAGCTCTTCGGCTAACATGGCTAATGCTTGCGGATTAAAACGGCCTACCGCACCGGTTTGGGTGGTTTCCCAAACATATTTTTTCCCATACAAACGGAAATATTTTATTTCATCATAATCGTGATCTTCACTCGCCATCCAATACACCGGAACAAAATTATACTCCGGGTAATGCTGTTTCAATTGTTTACAAGTATTTATGACGGTTACTATCTTATAAATAAAATAAAGTGGCCCGGTAAAAATATTTAATTGGTGCCCGGTGGTAACGGTAAATGTTTTAGGGTTTTTTAATGACTGGAGATGTTGATCTATGGCTGGGCTGGTGGAGATGCCTTCGTATTGCCTTTTAATTGTGCGATGAAGCACTTCCCGATGTTGGGCGGGAAAAGATTTTTTTTCCTCCATCTGATTTTTGAAATTTTCGATGAAGGGAAACCGGTTGTAAAAACTTTTAAGCGAATCTTTCTGCGAGATATAGTCGAGAAAAAAGGAAGAAAATGAATGGGTGTCGGCCAGCGCAAGTTTGTGGAGATGCATAGTTAACGAAAAGAGTTTAGGTCAATCATGAAGCAAACAACGAGGTTTTTTGTCATTTTGTTCGTTTGGCAGGTAGGGTTAAATAGCCCCTGGTATCAATAAACTGGCTAACCAACTTGGCAAAGGTAGCCCCCATGCTTAAATAGTCAAGTGCCTTAGATGGCTGGGTTTTTTTTAAATAAAGGCAGGAGACAAACATTTCCTGTAATCCTATTTATTTATAAAGCAGATAGTCATCAAATCAAAACCGATTGTTATTTTTGCCACCCGCTTAAAGTTCTTTTTTACGGGAGGTAAGAATAAGAACGATAGCCGGAAAGAGTATTTTGTTTTTTTATCGGGGTGTAGCACAGCCCGGCTAGTGCGCTACGTTCGGGACGTAGAGGTCGGAGGTTCGAATCCTCTCACCCCGACAGAGCCTTCTTATATAGAAAATAGGGAGGCTTTTTTAATTTTACAGCCATGTCGAACGAGCAAGTAGTCGGTCATTTTTATGAGTCTTTTCAAAAATTAGATTTTCAATCTATGCAGGCCAGCTATGCCGAGGAGGCAGTTTTTCTGGATCCGGTATTTGGCACGCTCAATAGTATGCAGGTAAAAACTATGTGGGAAATGCTCTGCCAAAACGCTAAAGATTTCTCTTTGGTTTTTTCAGAAGTGAAAGCAATTGATGCCGAATATATTTCTTGCCGCTGGGTGGCTACGTACACTTTTTCAGCCACCGGCCGGAAGGTGGTAAACCGCATCCAGGCATACATGCGGATTGAAAACGGGAAGATTATTGAACACACCGATTATTTTAATTTTTGGAAATGGAGCCGCCAAGCTTTGGGGCTAAGTGGATGGCTGCTGGGTTGGACAGGCTTTTTTCAACAAAAAGTGAGAAATCGGGCACTTACCGGGTTGGAGAAAATGATAAACCGAAAGCTACCTAATTCTATTTTAGTATAGAATCCGGGAGTAAGATGCCTTTGGTCGGTACATCCTCCTATTTCTTATTAAAAATTTTATAACGGAAGCAACCCTGAGCCTTTGCTTCCGGTCTTTCAGGCATAAAAAAATTAAACAACTATGAAATCACTACGTGCACTTCTGTTTTTCTTGTTTATTGCTGGCATCGCCTTAGCACAAACAAAAGAAACACGCTCTGTAGAGCCGTTTACCAAATTGTCTTTCCGGGTGCCCGGTAAATTAATTCTTAAACAGGGCAGCCCGCAAAGTGTGGTGCTCTCAGGAGATAAAGAATCCCTCGAAAAAATTGAAACGGAAGTAAGCGGTGGCCGCCTCTCCATCGGGCACCCCGAAAAATGGAATTGGCGAAACTGGAACTGGCGAGATGAAAATAAAATTACAGTATATATTACCGTAAAAGATATTGAGGCAATTAGCGTGAGCGGCTCCGGAGATTTGCTAAGCGATGGAAAAATTAACAGTCAGGACATGGAGTTGAAAGTGAGCGGCTCCGGCTCGCTCACCATCGAGTTGGATGCCAAAGGCGAACTAACGGCTGATGTGTCGGGGAGCGGCAACATGGAGGTAAACGGAAATTGCCGCGAATTTGAAAGCAGTGTGAGCGGCTCGGGTAAGGTAAAAGCAGCTACTACTATAACAGGGAAAGCCGATGTAGCTGTTTCAGGCTCGGGCAAGGTAGAGATGAGCGGCACCGCCAATGAAATAAAAGCTCACATCAGCGGCTCGGGCAAAGTGTTGGCCTCTAATTTAGAGGTATCTAAATGCGAAGTGCGCATCTCCGGCTCAGGCGATGTAGAGATCAATGTAAAAGATTCGCTCGATGCCAATATTTCCGGCAGCGGCAGTGTTACCTACAAGGGCAACCCCAACCAGGTAAACAGCCATTCCTCGGGCAGTGGCAAAGTAAGGAAGATGTAGATTTTTTTAGATTGAAAGTGAAGAATAGAAAGGGTTCTTTTTTTTTCTGATACCTGTATTTTTCACTTTCATTTTTTTTGTTTTCAGCTCAGTAAATATGTAAGGTATCGCTAAGGGCTTTGGTGCGCTCCTTTTTCCAGTTCTTCAGTTCTTCGTTTCGCTTTCTCAACTCTTCCTCAGACGGTTTATAGTCGATCAACGTTTTTAAATCAGGTTGCCCCGCATCTACCCAGGCAGTGTACCACAGGCTTCCGGTTAGCCAAACACTTTGGCGCATTTGCCGTTCTACCATACCCGATAGCAGGGCGTGGTAAGTTCGGGCATAGTCGGCCGAAAAAACTTTAATAGTCCGTTTTCCTTTTGTTTCGAAATTGAATTTGCTGTGTCCCGTTTTTTCGGCAAGAAGTTTTTCGAATTGCAAAACCGAATCTAATGCCTGGTTGGTGTGGGCAATGATATTCCAAACTTCTTGCGGCACATTAGTTAAATAGCGGGCTTTGCCGGTATAAAAATTGTAATCGGACGAAAACAACTCGGGTAAGCGCGATTCCCAAAACGCATGAAGGCCGGTTTGGCCGGTAAGCTGGCCGTCATAATTTTTTGTGGTGTGCAACGGCACGTGGGCATCGGCTATATAATGCCCCAAGTCGGCCGAGTAGCGCAAAATTTTTTCCGGATCGCGAATGGAGAAGGCGTCTTTTAAACGAAAATAAAACTGCTGAATAGCCCATGGTAAAATTCCATGCGCATTCAGTGAATCTTCGCCCAATTTTTCTACGGCTTGTTTCCAATATCGGGGTAATTTATAAACGGCACTATCGCCATATTCCTCCAGGTCAATGTAATGACGCGGAGCTTCATCCGGCACAATGTACCGCCTGCGGTCGGGGTTTACGGCCGCTTCTTCAATGTAGCGTATATTCTTTTTGTAAAATGAACTCATAGCCGGAGGCAAGGTAAACACAGCCAGGCGACTGATTTTCTGATGCGCAAAAAATCCCCAGTTGCTACAAAGCACCAACAGAAGCAGGAATATAATAGCACGCGGGAGATTCATTCTTTAAAGTTAAAACGCTTTCTGTTATTTTTGGAAACCACATCTTATTAAAAATGAAAACTCGTATAACACTTTTTTTTTCACTGGTTATGGTTACCGCTACGTTAGCTCAATTATCTGTTCCTCGGTTTGATGTGCAGGGCCACCGCGGAGCACGCGGGCTAATGCCGGAGAATACAATTCCCGCTTTTTTGTTGGCATTAGATTCGGGCGTAACTACGCTGGAAATGGACTTGGTTATTACAAAAGATAAACAAGTAGTTGTTTCGCACGAGCCGTGGATGAGTGCCGAATATTGCCTCGATCCTTCGGGGAAGGAAATTAAACCGAAGGATGAAAAAAAATTTAACATTTATAAAATGGAGTATGCCGAAGTAAAACAATGGGATTGCGGGATGAAGGAAAACAAACGGTTTCTTTCGCAAAAAAAAATGAAAGTATATAAGCCATTGCTTAGCGAGGTAATTACCGCAGTTGAAAACCACATAAAGAATTTCACTAAGTATGAAGTAGATTACAATATAGAGATTAAAACCGAGCCGGAAAGCGATGGGCTTTTTCATCCTAAGCCAGACGAATTTTCGGATAGGGTTTACCAACTCATTGATCAATACTTGCCGTGGAACCGGGTCGTTATCCAGTCGTTTGATTTTCGGGTATTAAAATACTGGCACAAAAAATACCCACAGGTGCGGTTGTCGGCTTTGGTAGAGAATCTCAAAACCATTAATGAAAATCTGGAGGCATTAGGTTTTACGCCAGACATTTATAGCCCGGAGTATAAGCTGCTCGACAAAAACGAAATCAATTTACTTCACAACAAAACTGTTTCTCACCCGGGTAATAAAGAGAATAAACCACAGAAACTGCGGGTAATTCCGTGGACGGTAAACGATGAAAAAGAAATGATGGCCGTAAAGGAAATGGGAACAGACGGAATCATTACCGATTATCCGGACCGTGCTAAAAAACTAAGCCTGACCAGAGAAGATAAAAAATAAAATCAACGGCATTTACTTTTTTCGTGCGCTCTTCACTTCTTCCGGTGTTAGGGCATCTCCTTTATTGCCAAAGACATTGCGAACATAATTCAGGACATCGCTTACCTGTTCATCGGTAAAATCAAAGCCCGGCATTTTTTCTTCATAATCATACCCATTTACTTGCATCGGGCCGGAGGCTCCATAAAGTACTTGTTCAATAGACCTTTTTTTATCGGCCATGAGGTAATCCGATTTGGCCAACGGAGGGTAATAACCATCCGTACCTTCGCCAGCCTCCATGTGGCACGTCATACATTTGGCGGTGTAGATCGCTTTGCCTCGCTCCATACTTTCTTTTAAAGAAAATTTTTCTTTTTGCTGAAATGAAAATGAGGATAGACAAATGGCCGCCAGTATGAAAGCAATAACTGTAAAGACAAAAGAAAATTTTTTCATAAGAGGTTGAATTGATGAGGTAATTTACAAAATGGATAGTGAAATATACCTGCACTTTAGGAACAATGGTTTTTAAGACAGACCCAATGGGTTTAGTTCAGGTAATGGAAATTTGTATATTTTGGCTAAAAATAGTCTGAAGAAAGCATAATCATGATGAATGATCCGGAACTGAACGGAAAATACCTGGGCACCATTTCGCAAGATTTTATAAAGGTGGCCGACACGCTGAAGGAAGCTTCATACCAAATCCGCAAAAGCGGTTTTGGTTATCCTGTTTTTGCTATCTCCAAATCCGAGATACCGATTGGCCAGTTACTGATCGGAAAATTTGAACTCCATCTCGACTGGAACTATTATGCCTCGTACTTAGATGAATTTGTACAACGCGAGCTTGTCGCCCAAGACAAACAAGAGGATTTTGAGAATGCCTACAAAGACCCCGATGAATTTTGTTGTCTTTTCGTGGTAGATGAAGACTTTACCAATTTTGTTTTTATTCCCTATCCGGAAGATTGATATAGAGAAGTTACAAAAATTTAATCTCTCATTTTAAAATGCTTCCAACCTTGCGCTTGCAGCGGCACCACCGTGCCATGCTTTGAAAGCATTACATTTTGTTGGGAGTTGTTGTGTGTATGGCCGATAAAATGAATGTCAGAATGGTTTTTTAATTTTTCAAAATCTGAAGGATGGATAGTGAAAAGCAATTCATAATCCTCGCCCCCGTTAAGAGCTGCCGTAATGGGATCGATCTTAAACTCAATGGCTGTATCATACGCCACCGAATCTACCGGTATTTTATCTTCAAATAATTTTACACCCACCTGCGAATTTTTTACCAGATGAAACAATTCGCTGGCCAGCCCATCCGAAATATCAATCATTGAAGTAGGTATAATCTGTTCCTCTTGCAGGTCGTAAATGATATCCATGCGGGCTTCAGGTTTTAATTGCCGCCCCACCAGATACTGATATTTTTCCAAATCGGGTTGCATATTGGGATTTGCCCGAAAAACTTCTTTTTCTCGCTCTAAAACCTGCAGTCCCAGATAAGCTGCCCCCAGATCACCGGTTACACAAATTATATCATTTGGTTTGGCCCCGCTCCGTAATACCGTTTTGTCTTTTTTAGCTCTTCCGATAATGGTTATAGAAATTATTAAACCGGAGGGAGAGGCAGTGGTGTCTCCGCCTACAAGATCTACCTTATAATTAATACAGGCCGCCCGGATACCTTCATATAAAGCTTCAACTGCTTCTACCGAAAAGCGGTTGCTGAGCCCAAGCGAAACCACTATCTGTTCGGGCTTTCCATTCATGGCAGCTATGTCGCTTACGTTTACGGCTACGGCCTTATAGCCCAAATGAGGCAATGGTATATACGAAAGATCGAAGTGAGTGCCTTCAACGAGCATATCAGTAGAAACTAATAAATTCTCCTGGCCAATGTCAATAATGGCAGCGTCATCGCCAATGCCTTTGAGTGAGGTTGGATTCTGTAACGAAAAATTATTTTTAATTTGCTCAATTAATCCGAACTCTCCAAGCTGAGAAATTTCAGTTCGCTTCTGTTCCATGAAATTTTTTTTGACAAAAGTACGATTAGAAAGGCATAAGCACACAGAGTGAGTTATTAACTTGTAAAGAGTTCAACCAATAGTTTTAATTCTTTATCACTAATTGTTGATTGCTCTGATTTGTCGTAGACGTCTATCAAATAAATTTTCTGTGTGATTGTTCGCAAGAAAGTAATTACTCTTGCTCCTCCTGATTTTCCTTTTCCCTTTGATTTTATTGCGACTCTAATCTTAAAACAATTATTGCCTAATGCAACACCTAGCTCGGGATTTTGAGCCAGCGAATCGGTCAGGTTATTTAATTCTTTTCGGAAAGACGGATACTTTTTAATGAGCCGCTTTGCTTTCTTTTCAAACGGCTCGGTGAAAATAACTTCAAAGCTCATTAAAAAAATCCTTGGCAGTTTTCAATTTTTTCTTCCCTTGCTCGTGCAGCTTTACATCATTAAAGGAAGAGGCTAAATCAGAAACTTGTTTTCCTTTTTTAGGATCATTGATAACCTTGATCACATTCACATAGCTTAAACTGTTGAGCAATTCTTCAAAAAAAGAACTTTTTGCTTCCGGTACATCCAATATCATTTTCATACCATCAAAGTTAATGGAACATCAAAAATCCAGCAACTCTAAAAGATCAATTTTTAATGCATCAGTTACGGCAAGCAATGTGCCGAGGGTAGGGTTTATTTTGCCGTTTTCTATTTTATTGATGCTGTTGAAGCGGCTCCCAGCTTCAAACGCCAAATGCTCCTGAGTCATATTTCTGGCCCACCCTCAGTTTTTTCACACGCAGGCCAAAAGCCTTCAATCTTTTTGCATAGCATGATTTGACCTGATGTGTGGTGTGAGCCATCTGGCTCAAAAATCACTTATTAGAAAAGAGTAGTCTATGCTAGAATTAGTATAGCAAGTTTAGTATGCTGCCATCAGCAGATGCTGAAAAATATTTTTTGAATATTCAGTTACTTCTGAGTTTGGGGATTTACGAAGGAGAAATAGCACCTAAACAAAAAACTTTATGAATGGTAAAACACGGCACCCTTTAACGAACGCTTTTAAAAAAATGAAAAACTCAATTACAAGTCTGATTATGGCAGTAGCTGTTGTAATCTTTGCCAGTTGTTCTAAAAGTAGCGATCCTACACCCAAGCAGATGACTGCTCTTGATAGCGTTAAAGTTGCCATGACAGGTACTTGGAAATTTGCCAGCGTTACTGTTACTCAAATATCTCCGAGCAAAAGCGCAACAACCTATAACTGTGGTAGGGCTGAACTTTATGCTGCTAATTTTGCTAATATGAATTGGAAAATTTTCACTCCAGAACCAAATTTTACCTATGCCTCATCTGATTCAAAAGCTACTATTGATTATCCATGTTTGAACAACGATCCTACCGATGCAGCATCGTTTGTAATTACGCAAGTTTCTTCGGAAGTATTTAACATCCAATTCAATGATATTGGAACACAAAACTTGATGACATTTCAAGTTAAATCTTCTGATGTTAAGACAGCCAACATTAAAGCAACATTGATTTCGACAGGTGGGGTTAGCATGAGCGGTTACAACGTAACATACCAGTTCACAAAACAGTAATTCAAACTAAACGTTCCATAAAAAGCCGTCAGTAATGATGGCTTTTTTTATATTAAATTTTTCTCACGTAAGAATAAAAAAACATCTGCAGCACTCCCCAACCCTTTATAGAAATATTGTACGCCTCCTGTAGATTTATATTCCGTTCCTTCTAAAGGATTGGCAATAAATATTGGATCAGTATTTTTGAATCCAAGTTTCATATCAGTAGTGGAGCTATTAATTGTATAATTAATAATGTTAATAATGTCAGTTTTAGGGACTTCAATGAATGCGGTTGGGTGTATATCTGAACGGGCTAAGTTTGCTGTATTTTTTAAATTACCAGCGATCAACACATTATTGTCAACGGAAGGCTGCAAAGTTCGGTTATTAGAGTTAAGCAATCTCGATCTACCCGCATCGCTAAATGCGCCACCATAA
>JAFDYY010000055.1 GCA_018267195.1 Bacteroidota bacterium
GTCAACATTCGTCAACCCTTTGGGCAGATGATGCATCCCTAATGCATCATCTGGGTAAAATTAGAAAGAGTTACGCCTTTTACCCGAAATCTTCCTAACATGGTTTCTTCTTCGGGTGTGTATAAACTTTTTAAATAAGCGATGGTTTCATCCGGAATTCCGTACCCGTTACTTCCATTTTCTTTTACTATTGAGATGTACTCTTTTTTGATAACGATTTTATTTCCGGCTGCTGTTAATTTTTCTACGATCTGCTGCCGTTTGAAGAAATAATCATCAATCAATTTTTTATATTGACTTTCAACCAATGTAAAAGCTATCCGCAGATTTTGATTACCGATTAATTCATCAAATATTTTTTTTTCATGTACCTCGGCATATTCTAAATACCAGGCAATAAAAAGACGAAACTCATAATAAGCGTAAAGCGTTGACTGAAATTTTGATAAATAGTTGTCTGCCCAGCAGGTAGCATCTGTGTATGGACATAGCGTTTCATAGAATGGAAGCAACTCTATATAAATTTTTGAGCCGTGATAGTAGGCTGTAAATTCATCAGTAAAACCATACACACCTTCCAGCGTAGAGGAATTTTTACTTTCCCCGCTTACATACAGGTCGTAGCGAAATATTTTTTTCTGTACTTCGCTTGGCACCACGGTGTTGAGTGCCGATGAGTTGAAGAAGTGTTCCTTGGGGCAAGCAATTTTGCAGGTGGTGGAAATAAAATAACCATTGTGCCCCCATCCATCGGCAAACCCTAATTTAAAATTATATCCATGGCAAGTTTCGTGCACCACGGTGCCGATGTCGTTTAGCAAACTAAAAATAGTGGTGCCATCGGTGGCGTATTCAACAAAAGAATGAGTTGTGTCTGAATTTAATATCTCAAATGCATCCGGAGAATATTTTTTACAAAGATCAAGATAGAAGGTTGCTTTTTTTTCATCCGTATTATATTGCCCCAGTAACGGCCTTGTACTGAACGTGAAGAGGCACAAAATAAAAAAACTGAAAATTTTGCTAAAGAATGAAAACGAGGTCATCACGTAATGAAAGATTCTTTTAGTTTTTAGTCAACAATAGCTTGATAGACCAACGCCTTGTATTTTTCTCCGATGCCCCCACTGGGGGAGTTGTACATATTGGTGTAGAGTATGCCAATCAATTTTTCTTTGGGATCGACCCAATAGTGTGTGTTAAACGCTCCGCCCCACGAAAAACTGCCGATGCTGTAAGGGGAGAGGTAATCATTTTCGGGAGTTTCCAATCCAAAACCCAATCCAAAATTTTCTTTGATGGGTGCATGCAGTTGGTTGGTCAGCATCAGTTCTACTGTTTTGCGGCTCAGCAAACGGGTGCCATTGTATTCGCCTTGGTTTAAAAACAGTTGCAAAAATTTGGCATAATCTTCTACGGTAGAACTCAGTCCGGCTCCGCCCGAATAATAATGTCCGCCCAACTTGGGGTATTCCGGGTTTACGTTATCAAACACTACGGACGGTGATGAAAATGTTCCGTCTTTCATTTCATATAATGTTACCAGTCGGTTGTATTTTTCTGTGGGCAAATAAAAGTAGGTATCGTTCATACCTAAAGGTTTGAAAATCCTTTCTTTTAGAAAATGGTCGAAGGTGATACCCGAAAGCACTTCCACCAGATATCCGAGCACGTCTGTGCTGAGGCTGTAAGTCCATTGTTCACCGGGCTGATGTTTCAATGGCAGGCGAGCCAGTTTTTTTATTTTATCACCCAGCACATCCGAATTTTTTATACCAATGCCGCTCGGTATGCCGGCTTTGGCATAGAGGGCTCTCATTTCGCGACTGCCAATGGCTGCATAATCAATGCCCGAAGTGTGGGTAAGCAACTGCCGTATGGTGATTTCGCTTTTGGCTGGCTGTGTGCTGTACGAAGAATCTTTTTCGTTGAACCACACCAGCACCGTAGGGTTTTTAAATTCGGGAATGTATTTACTGATGGGTTCGTCCAGCGAAAATTTTCCTTCTTCCCACAGCATCATTACAGCCAGACTGGTAATGGCTTTGGTTTGCGAAGCAATACGGAAGATGTGGTCGTTTCTAAGAGGCACTTGGTTTTCGAGGTTGGCTTGCCCAAACGATTTTTCGTACACAATTTTTCCGTTGCGCACGATCAATGCCACGGCTCCGGGTATTAGTTTTTTAGAAACATACTCGCTAAGGGTGCGGTCTATCCGCTGGAGGCGCTCAGACGACACACCGTTTTCTTCCGGTTTGCCTGATAACCAATTTCGTTGTGCCAAAACATTGAGCGTGCAGATAAAAGTAAAAGCGAAAGCAAGAATTGACTTCATTTTTTTTTGATTTAAATACTCTTTTTTTTTCAAAGACCTTTTACACTCATTCCTCCATCTACCATTATATTTTGTCCGGTAATGTAGCTTGCTTTAGGCATACACAAAAATGCCACCAGCCCAGCCACTTCTTCCGGTTGCCCGATGCGCCCCAGAGGGGTGCGGGCTACAATTTGCTGCAACCGTTCGGGGTTGGCCAGCACTTCGGTCGTTAAAGGGGTTTCAATATACCAGGGCGAAATGGCATTTACCCGGATTTTATCGGAGGCCCACTCGGCCGCCAGATGGCGTGTTAATTGTACGATGGCCGCTTTGGCCATGCCGTAGGGCGGGCCGCTTTGTAAATCGAATGTGGCGGCTACGGAAGCGATGTTTACTACACTGGCTTCGTCCGATTTTTTTAAGAGTGGATGAAGCAGCCGGGTAATTTCAATCGTACTGAACAAGTTAACTTCAAATAAATGGCGGTATTCGTCTTCGGTGTAGTCAACTAATTTTTTTCTTATGTTGGTGCCTGCATTATTTACCAAAATATCTACCCGCCCCCAATTTTCAGTTATCTTTTGAGATAGTGTTTTTCTAAATCCGGCATCGGCCACATCGCCATCGATAGTAAATAAATTGGCTTGATGTTTTAGCCGGCCTTGTATGGGTTTGGTATCGCGGGCTACGGCAATGACTTCTGCGCCCAATTCCAGCAGCTCTTTTACAATGGCTAAACCAATGCCCTTGGTGCCCCCCGTAACGACTGCCTTTTTACTTTGTAACGACCAATCTGTCATATCGAAATTAATTATGTGAAAATACGATGTAGCGGATGCTTTAAGAAATGAAAATGAAACTAAGTTTTGGGAACGTCATCCTTTTTATTTTTTTACTACCAGCAAAAACCAATCGGGGTCGGTTTGCAGGTATCCTTGTTCATAGCAGTAAAAATAAGTGGCTCCCTCTTTGGTGGTGTAGAGGCTGGTAAACAGATGAAAATCAAAACCCTGCTCGGTTAGCTTGTTGCGGTGAACTTTTGTTTTGCCGGCCGGGTTAAGAGATAAGAGAATGCGTCTGTTTTTACGCAAGGCATTGTTGATGTTGCGCACCAGGTTGGTTGTGTTACTGTTATGCCGGTTGTGGTAGGAAATCCGGCACTGGTCGGAGCAAAATTTTCTGTCGGAGCGGCCTTTCATTTTTTCTCCACACTCCACGCAAAGCTTTTCAGTAACCATAATGACAATTTAGTTCATTCTTATTTTGTTCCGTCATCTTCCTTTTTTATTTGTTCCACTTCTTTTCTCCTTTTCTGATAAACCGAGGAAAGCAATTCTTTCCAACTATTAAAACTTTTGGTTGACATTAGGCTGAAGCCGGTACTGATGGTGGTCTGCCCGGAAAAGGTGCTCGAGGTAAGTTGGTTTACATTGGTACGGTTGAACATTTTTATTTTCAGGTTTCCATCCGGGGTTAGCAGGTAATCGACCGTCCAGTCGCCCAGCATATTTGATACATCCGACCGGTTGTATTGGTTGCCGATGGCGCCATCGCGGGTTACGCGCAGCCGGCCGTTCAGTAACGAGTAGGAGAGGCGCAATTGAAAGGTGCTGAACGCTTCCTGGTCGAAATTGCCGAGATCGAAATTTACTTCTAAGTTCTGATCTACCTGAGTAAGCCAATAACTGAGTTGGTTGGAGAGCAATTCGCTTACGCTGCTGTAAAGCCCGCTGCCGCCACCGGTGGTAAAGGCATCGGGCGGTGAAAACCGTCTGAGCACAATCAAACTGAAAACTTGTTTTTTTAATTCTTGTTCATCCAGCTTGGCTTTAAATGCTTTGAAGTCCTGATTTAGCGGCTCACTGCCGTTTTCGGTTGGCACGGTATTGGGCAAGTCGTTTGCCACGATATCAAAATTAATTTGGGGCGACAGCATAGCCCCTTCAATTTTCAGTTGCACTTCGGCCGGATATTTTCTGCGCATGGCAACACTGGTAACGCAGGGTGCGCAGGTAGTAACTACTGGGGCAAAAGAAACCAACTGGCGGTAGCTGGCATTGATGTTGAGAACGGCCGTGTACGGATCGCCCGCCCAGCTTATTTTACTTCCTTTATTAATAACAAATTCCTTGTTAATGATGTCGTATAAAGTGAAATTGTAATTACCCCGGTCAAAGGTAAAATCGCCAAACATGCTAAACTCGCCCTTAGTGTCGAACTGTAATTTAAGATTTCCGTTGCCATAGCCCCGGATAATATCGCCCGAGCGGATATCGAAAATAATTTCTGAATAGGCATCGGGGGTGATATCCAGGTTTAAATCCATGGTAATGCCGGTAGGTTCATTTTTTACTTTTGGTTTTGCCTTATCTTTTTTTTGCTTGAGGGTGTCGGCAAAACTGGCGAACGAAATAAAATCTTTTTTGGCAACTGAGTTATCGGTCGAGCCATTGAGCGGTATAAAGATGCGGGTGCCTTTGTCGGATCGTGCCGTGGCGGAGATCCGCAGATTTTCCAGCGGACCCTGCATGGTTAAAGCACCTGTGCTGTAGGCTTGGCCATAAAACAAACTGTTGTCTTTGGCAGTGGTGTTCATCACCTGGAATTTTTCGAAGGTAGCTTGCAAATCCAGGCGCATATCGTTGTAGTTTCGGTGTGTGAGGCGGCCTTTTAGTTTGGCTTTATTTTTTAATTCATCGGTCACCAAAAAATCAGTCAGTCCAATTTCGCGAGGGGAGAAAGAAAGCGCCCCATTAAAAAAATATTTGGTTTGAAGATAATCTACCATGAGTGCTCCGTTTTTTATTTTTCCTTCTCCGTTCACCACCGGGCTCAGAAAAGTGCCGGTGATGGTGTAGGTGCCGGTAAGGGTGCCGTCCATGTTAGAAAAAATACCACGCATAAAGGGTTCAATAATTTTAATGTTTGCGCCTTCCAGCTTGGCTGACACATTCAAAGGGATTTCCGATTCGGGATCGTAATGACCGGTCATTTCAACCGTGCGTTTGTTTTCGCGATCCAGAAAAAAATTCAGATCGAATCGCTTTTGTTCGCGGTTCCATTGATTTTTTCCGGTGATGTCGCCCATTAAAAATTTATCTACCGTCAGGTTTTGGATAGTGAAATCATTTTGTATAAAAGGGTTTTGTAAAATGTCGCGTGCTTCTACTTTTCCGTTTACGATTCCCGATATTTTTTCCTGCAGCAAGGAATTAAAAAAATCAAGATTAAAATTTTCGATTGTAAGCACCGCCACCTCTTCGGGGTTAGGCGAGATTATTCCATTTACCTTAACTACTTCATTTTGGTGGGTAATGCCGAACTGGTGTATTTGCCATTCATTCCCTTTTTTTACAACCCAATTTTGTTCATGAAAAGTCCAGTCTTCATTAAAAATTTTAAATACCGAGGGCTGCATTTTAAACACCAGACTATCCTGAGAAATATCAAGACGGGAGGCCAGCCTCACGGTGTTGTTGTTGCCTTCCTGGTCGCCTTGAAAAATAAAATGGACAGTGTTGTTTACCCAGGAGGCTTGTGCAAGTATATCTTTTGATTTAAAATAATCTGAAAATTCCTGGTTGCCCGATCGCACGGTGGCGCGGGCACGCACGGTGGCGCTGTCGTAGTGTTTGTGGCCATCAAACGAAATGGTATTGCTGTTGAATCTTTTTTTATTGTACACAATGGTATCAAATTTTCCGTCCAGATGCAGGTCGGTGAAGCGCTGCCGGTTAAGGGTGGCATGAAGTTGTGCCCCCGGGGCAATGGTGAGGTCGAGGTTGGCCAGTTTTACTAATGGCTTAATATCGTTTAGTGTTACGTTTAGTTGTGCCGTGTAGCGGTTTGTGTCTTCCGCAGTTTCTTTTCTTGGCACGGGCGGTTGAGATTGGAATTTTGAATAATAGGACAGCCAGAATTTTTTTAAATCGTTAAGCAGTAAGGTGTAGTGGTAGTTGCCGGTAAGGTTGGCATTGGCCAGCGAACTTCTGAGTTGCAACAGATGGTGGTCATTTTCTTTGGAAGAAATGAGGTGGATCGAATCCATGAAAAGCATTTTGCCATTATAGTTTACCTGTGTTTGGTGCAGGGCTATTTTTCCTATCAGGCTGTCTAACTGAAGCCCGCGGGTATCCACATCAAAAAATGATTTAACAAACAAAGGTTCTTTCATAAATCCCAACCGATCTACAAAAACAGTATCTAAGTGGGCTTTCACTTTAATGACGTCTTGCCCTTTTCGAAAATCAATAAACGCCTTGGCGTTGAATTGCAGGTTGGGGTCGTCAATCGATAAATCTCCGTTGAATAACTGCCGGGCAAAGCGGGCATTGGTGGTAATGCCTGTATAGTTATAGTGGCGAAAGCCGAGCAAACTTACCGAGCCGTCTAATGTAAAATCTGAAGTTTCGCGCGTCAGGCCTTTTCCGCTAATATGCCCGCGCAGCGATACGTTTTGGTAATGGAGGGTGTCGTTCAGGTAATGACCTAATTTAAAATTATCCAGCGTAAGATTGCCGGTGTAGGCAGAGCGTGTTTGGTCGGTTTCGTTTATTTTAAGATTTAAGTCAGAATAGATTTGCCCCAATTGTGTGGCCAGACTGCCTTTGGTTACAAAGTCATTTACAAAACCGGTAAACTCAGCCCGTGCGTGTGTGTGGCCTAACGGAGCGAGCGCCTGGTACGTACTTTCGCTAAGTAAAAAACGGATGTCGGGCTGTTCAATTATGCCATCGGTTATTTTTAAATCTATGAATGTTTCGTTGATGTTGGGAAGACCGTCCATCTTCAGCCGGCCTTTAATTTTAGTATGCCCCAAGGCGATGGACATGGGGCTAAAGGAGAAGCGCGACACTTTGCCGGTAGCCGTTCCGCTCAGCTCCACCGGCTTGGGAAGTGGCGGGAGGCCATACGTAAACAAAGCCAGATCGGCCGGATACAGTTTGGTGTTTTTTAATTTTGCCCAGATGTTCACCTTATCGTTAAAATCGCTTAAATCATCCATACTTTGGTAAGTAAATCGGATGGAGTCGGTAACGATGCTTTGGCCAGCCCGCAGATGCACGTTTAAAAATTCCATGGAGCTTTGCGAAATGCGGAAGTAGGTATTCAGTTTATGAATGATAAATTTTGTTTGCCGGTCTTGCGCATACAAGGATTGAAGATCGAACTGAATAGTGTCGCCAATAATCTGAAACTGATTAACCTTGCCACTGTCGAGGTTGAGGTGAAAATGCCGGTAGTCAAATCCGTTTTTAATAGAGTCGCGGTCGCTTTCGTTATAAATAAACTGGGACTTTGTTAGACCTATTTTGGCAATTGTTAATTTGGCTGAACTGGCTCCTCCGCTGCCCGATGAATATTGTTCGTTGATTTTATGAATGAACAAGTTGATATTTAGATCGGCAGAGGTATCGCTTTCGGCAATCTTTTTAAGATGCACATACGCCCCGTTAATATCCACTCCGTCTATGGTGGCATTTCCTTTTTGCAGTAAACTGAGCAGCCCAAAATTGACCGTCAGGTTTTCTACCGAAATCATTTCATTTTTTTCCGGATCGGCAATTTTCACGTTTTTTAGGTTGAGACGGTCAAACCACTCCAGGTTCATGGTTTCAACCGTAGCGGGGAAGCCGGTTACCTGCGAAAACCCCGACAGATACCGGCCGATGAGGTAGGTCTGTACTTCGGGAAACTGCAGAGCTAAAAAAGAAAATGTAAAAAACGAAAGCAAAATAAAAAATGTATACAAGAAAATTTTCTTGAGCCAATAGAAAACCCGGTTTTTAATAACTTGCAAACGCATGGTTCAAATACTTCCTACAATTCTGGCCATTGAGTCTTCGTGCGATGAAACTTCCGCTTCGGTCATTCAATCTGGAAAGATACTCAATAATGTGGTGGCCTCACAAGCCATCCACCAAAAATACGGTGGGGTAGTGCCTGAGTTGGCATCGCGGGCTCACCAAAAAAATATTGTACACGTGGTAAACGAAGCAATGCAAACGGCCGGCATAAAAAATTCGGATTTACATGCCATTGCTTTTACCCGAGGCCCGGGCCTGATGGGTTCTCTGTTAGTGGGTGTTTCGTTTGCCAAAGGTATGGCACTGGCACTCGATCTGCCCATGATCGAGGTAAACCACATGGAAGCGCATGTGCTGGCGCATTTTATTCCTGCCCGAATGTCAAAGACAGGCGGGGATGAACCACGACCTGAATTTCCATTTTTGTGTTTGACTGTGAGCGGGGGCCATACTCAAATTGTGTTGGTGAAAAGTTTTTTGGAAATGGAAGTGATTGGCCAAACGCAAGATGATGCGGTGGGCGAAGCGTTTGATAAAGCTGCCAAGATGATGGGCTTGCCTTACCCCGGTGGACCGTTGATTGATAAGTATGCGAAACTCGGAAACTCAAATGCTTACAAGTTTTCACCAACTTCAATGCCGAATTTAGATTTTTCTTTCAGTGGAATTAAAACGGCCTTTCTCTATTTTTTGCGCGACAAGAAAAAAGAAGATGAAAATTTTATAGACCAAAACTTGAATGATATATGTGCGAGTTTACAAAAACATCTTATCGGTATGTTGATGCAAAAATTAAAGCTCGCATCCCAACAAACGGGCATTAAACAAATTGCCATTGCTGGTGGCGTGGCTGCCAACTCGGGTTTGAGAAATACATTGAATGAATTAGCACAAGAATTGAATTGGAAAGTTTTCATCCCCGAATTTCAATACTGCACCGACAATGCCGCCATGATTGCCATCGCTGCGCATTATAAATTTTTAGCTGGGAAATTTTGCGCGATGGATGTGGCGCCTATTCCGAATTTGAGTGTTGGGGATTCTGGTTGATAGATGCTGGATATTGTGTGACTAGAATCCAGAATCATTTCATAAACCTCTCTGCCACCACCGACTCCTTACTTCCTTGTTTGTATTGATAAAACCCACTTCCTGATTTTACACCTTTATGCCCCGCTTGTACCATGTTTACCAACAGCGGACAAGGCGCATACTTGGGATTGCCAAAACCTTCGTGCAAAACTTTTAAGATTGAAAGACAAACGTCAAGTCCAATGAAGTCGGCCAGTTGCAGCGGGCCCATGGGGTGAGCCATACCGAGTTTCATCACCGTGTCAATTTCATAAACGCCCGCTACGTTTTCATACAAAGAATAAATGGCTTCGTTAATCATCGGCATCAAAATTCTATTGGCGATGAAGCCGGGATAATCGTTTACCTCCACCGGGATTTTTTCGAGTTGCTTTGAAAGTTCCATTACCGTTTTTGTTGTAGCATCATCGGTGGCATAACCGCGAATGACTTCCACTAACTTCATCACCGGCACGGGGTTCATAAAGTGCATACCGATCACTTTCTCTGGTCGCTTGGTTGCCGATGCAATTTTGGTAATGGAAATAGAAGAAGTGTTGCTCGCCAAAATGGCCGATGGCTTTGCGGCCTCATCAATGTCTTTAAAGATTTTCAACTTCAAATCAACATTTTCGGTTGCTGCTTCTACAACTAAATCAGCTTGTGCCACACCGTCTTTTATAGACGTGAAAGTAGTGACGTTGCTCAATGCTTTTTGTTTTACTTCGGCTGAGATAGTTCCTTTTTCCACTTGCCGAGCTAAATTTTTATCAATAGTAGCGAGTGCTTTTTTCAAAGCGTCTTCCGAAATATCAATCAACGAAACGTTGAAACCATATTGAGCAAATACGTGAGCAATGCCATTGCCCATAGTGCCCGAACCGATCACGGAGATGTTGTGCATGTTAATTTATTTTATAGTTTATAAGGATTAATAGTTTGAAGATTTTTAACCCTTTTGAAATCAGAAATGTTTCGTGTAACTAAAGTGTAATTATTGACCAACGCAGTAGCAGCAATAATGGCATCAGGCAATTTTAGGTTATGATTTTTACGAATAGAAATAGTTGCGTTGATTGTGCTTTTGTCAATTTCTAAAACAGTAGCTAATGAAATGAATTCTTCCATCGATGGGGTAACATCTTCGTAACCTAATACTTCAATGTAAGTAACAAATGAAATGAGGAATTCCTTGTCGATGATTTGTTTTAAAAATAGCGAACCTGCCCGTGGCAATTTTTTTCTTTGTGCATCAATTAAAACATTGGTGTCAATCAAAAACTTCTTTGCCATTCATTGCGGCTTTTGGCGAGATACTTTAGAAATTTTTCTCCTTCTTCTACACTTAGCGTTCCAAAATAGTCAGATGGTTTTTTCTTTGGCTTTTCGATTTCGATTTCATCTTCTGTAAAGAACAAAACATTTACTTCTTTGCCTACATATTTTTGAGGCAAAGAAATAGCTAAGTCTAATTTCTTCTTTGTCGGTTTTATTTTAGTCTGTACCATTTTAAATTTTAACAAATATACATAGACAAATTAGTTTACTCAATTTCCACTTCCTTGGCACGCTCCATGGCGTTAAACCGGATAGAAAGTTTGCGGGCAGCCGGATTGGCCGAATCGCATTTGGCCGAAGGCTCTACGAAATAATAAAAAAATTTCTGGTTGCGCTTCCACAATTCGGTTTGGTCGGGCTTGCCAAATAATTTCAGAATGTCGTTTTCCGTAAGGCCTTTTATTTTTGGAAGTTGTAATTCCAGCGCACGGAGTTGGTTTAGCCGGTAACGCTGGCATCCGTTTTTATCTTCACGCCATTGGGCAAGGTCTATATTTTTAAATGTGGGTAGCGGTTGGCTACAGGCCGCACACAAAAAAAGAAGAAGAAAAATTTTTTCTGTCGGGTTTCTCACAAAATTCAGATTACTTTGCCAATTCATTTTCAAAAGTAACACATGGCGTTTAAAATTTTTAAAGTTATTTGGGTGCTTTCGCTTATGGCGGTCTTGGCCTCTTTATTTTATGTGTATGCTTCGTTGCCCGAAAAGGTAGTGGTAAACGAATCGGCCGGCAATTTTAGTTTGGGCAGAGAGCAATTATTTTACCTGGTGTTGACGGTTTTGGCGCTGGTCAATGCGTCTGTTTTTGTTGTTACCCGAATCTATCCGGAAGAGGCCGATTTATTTAAGGCTTGGTACTATGGGTTGGTGTTGTTTACAAACCTTTTTTTTATTGTGGCATTAAGTTTTGTCAGCCTATACAACAGTGCGGAGAAGTTTGATTACCCCCGTATCGGGCCCATCATTTATGGCAGCCTGATACTCCTTATGGGGTGGGCTGTTGCCTGGCCGTTTTACCGGTTAGTTGCAAGTTTGTTTAAAAAACCTGTATCCTGATAAATTGATTTCAAATTCTGATTGTCAATTAATTAGCGTGTGTGGGTTCGTGCAGATTTGTAGGTGCTGCTTTCTGAAATGCCATAAATTTTCCTTTTCTTTATTTCATAATTACCTGTTTTCATTTTTTCGGGTGATCTATTTTTTTAATAACGTATATCTGACAACTAATCATCATGGCAAAAGACACGATTCAATACGATGAGTCGAGCATACGGTCGCTCGACTGGCGCGAGCACATCCGCTTACGCCCCGGCATGTACATTGGCAAACTGGGCGATGGCTCGGCCAAAGACGATGGCATCTATGTGTTGGTAAAGGAAGTAATTGATAATTGCATTGACGAGCACATGATGGGCTATGGAAAAACGATCGATGTAAAAATTACCGACCAAAAAGTAACCGTGCGCGACTATGGCCGCGGCATTCCGCTGGGAAAAGTGGTAGATGTGGTTTCCAAAATTAATACAGGCGCCAAATACGATTCGGGCGCATTTCAAAAATCGGTGGGGTTGAACGGGGTGGGAACTAAAGCTGTGAACGCACTCTCTAATTATTTTAAAGTGCAGGCCTTTCGCGATGGGGCCACTAAACTGGCCGAATTTAAAAAAGGTGTTTTGGTAAACGACCCCAGACAAGGCAAATCGGACGACAAGAATGGAACACTGGTCGAGTTTGAGCCGGATGATACCATGTTTAAGCACTATCATTTCATTCCTGAGTACCTGGATGATTTGATGTGGAACTATGCTTTTTTGAATGCCGGACTCACCATTAATTATAACGGACGGAAATTTTACTCGAAAGACGGATTGCTTGATTTGTTAAAACAAAAATTGGATGCCGAGGAAATTCGCTACCCCATCATTCACTTTAAAGGCGATGATATTGAAGTGGCACTTACCCACGGCAATCAATATGGCGAAGAGTATTATTCTTTTGTAAACGGACAAAATACAACCCAAGGGGGCACACACTTAGCCGCTTTTCGCGAAGGTATTGTAAGGGGAGTTCGTGATTTTTATAAGAAAGATTATGATGCAGCCGATATCCGGGCGAGTGTAATCGGGGCCATTGCGGTGCGGGTGCAGGAGCCTGTGTTTGAGTCGCAAACGAAAACCAAATTGGGCTCGCTTACCATGGCGCCCGAAGGTACTTCGGTAAAAAATTATGTGGGCGATTTTGTAGCGAAAGAGTTGGAAATCTTTTTGCATAAAAACCCGGCCGCAGCCGATGCCATGCTTAAACGCATTATGCAGTCGGAGCGCGAGCGCAAAGAAATTGCCGGCATAAAAAAACTGGCCAACGAGCGCGCCAAGAAAGCCAACCTGCACAACCGCAAACTGCGCGATTGCCGTTTCCATTTTGATGATGAGAAAGGCGAGAAAGGTAGCGAGTCGATGATTTTTATTACCGAAGGCGATTCGGCCAGCGGCTCAATTACCAAATCGCGCGAAGTAGAAACCCAAGCCGTATTTAGTCTGCGGGGAAAACCATTGAACTGTTTCGGTCTCACCAAAAAAGTAGTGTACGAAAACGAAGAATTCAATTTATTGCAACACGCGCTCAACATTGAAGACGGATTAGATGGCTTGCGTTACAACAAAGTAATCGTAGCTACCGATGCGGATGTAGATGGTATGCACATCCGCCTGCTGTTGATGACTTTCTTCCTGCAATTCTTCCCGGATTTAGTAAAAGCCGGTCATGTCTATATTTTAGAAACTCCACTCTTCCGCGTGCGCAATAAAAAGGAAACAATTTATTGTTACAACGAAGAAGAGAAACAAGCTGCCATGAATAAGTTGGGAAGTAAACCGGAGATCACTCGCTTCAAAGGATTAGGAGAAATTTCTCCGGATGAATTCGGAACCTTTATTGGCGAAAACATTCGCCTTCAACCCGTGTTGATTGATAAAGAAAAACATTTAGTGAAAACACTGGAGTTTTACATGGGCAAGAACACGCCCACGCGTCAGGATTTTATAATTGACAACCTGCGGGTTGAAATGGATAAGGTTGAAGCGAAAGAAGAGGAAATTGTAGAAAACGAAGAATAATTTAATTACAAGTTTCAGATTCCAAATTGGTGGAGTTAAATCTGAAATTTAAAATCTGAAATTTTAGAGATGAGCAAAAAAGATAATTCAGAAGAGCAACCATTAGAAAACAAAAATTCCAACATTCATTCAGTGGCGATTGATGGGATGTACGAAAGCTGGTTTCTCGATTATGCCTCGTACGTAATTTTAGAGCGTGCGGTGCCTCGCATTGAAGACGGCTTCAAACCGGTGCAGCGCAGAATCATGCACTCGCTGAAGGAGATGGATGATGGCCGCTTCAACAAAGTGGCCAACGTGATTGGGAACACGATGCAATATCATCCACACGGAGATGCGGCCATTGGCGAAGCGATTGTAAACATTGGCCAAAAAGATTTGCTGCTCGATACACAAGGAAACTGGGGCGATGTGCGTACAGGCGATAGCGCGGCTGCACCACGTTACATCGAGGCACGACTTTCAAAATTTGCGCTGGATGTGGTTTACAATCCGCAAACGACCGCATGGCAATTGTCTTATGATGGCAGAAAGAAAGAGCCGGTTACACTTCCGGTAAAATTTCCGTTGTTGTTGGCGCAAGGTGTGGAGGGTATCGCGGTGGGTTTGTCAACAAAAATTCTTCCGCATAATTTTTGTGAACTGATCAAAGCATCGATCGATGTATTGAAAGGAAAGAATCCGAAAATTTACCCTGATTTCCCAACGGGCGGCCTGGCTGATTTTTCGGAATACGATCAAGGCTACCGAGGGGGGAAAATAAAAGTGCGGGCGAAGATTGAAATTGCCGATAAGAAAACATTGCTTATCAAAGAAATTCCTTTTGCTACTACTACAGCTTCGTTGATGGAATCCATTGTGAAAGCAAGCGAGAAAGGAAAAATTAAAGTGAAGCAGGTGATCGACAACACCGCCAAGGATGTGGAAATTCAGGTGAGTTTGCAGCCCGGCATTTCGCCTGAAATTGCCATTGATGCACTTTATGCTTTTACCGATTGTGAAGTCTCTATTTCGCCCAATGCGTGTGTAATTGTGGAAGACAAACCACAATTTATGAAGGTGAACGAGATATTGAAAGTCAACACGGAGCAGACAGTAACCCTGCTCAAGCGTGAACTCGAAATCAAAAAGAGCGAGCTGATGGAGAAGATCTTATTCTCTTCTTTAGAAAAAATATTTATTGAGAAAAGAATCTATCGCACCATTGAAGAAATAGAGACCTTTGAAGAAGTAATTGAAACCGTTGATAAAGGACTGAAACCGTACAAGAAGCAATTCTATCGGGAAATCACCCGCGAGGATATTCTTCGCCTTTTAGAAATCCGCATCAAACGAATTTCTAAATACGATTCATTCAAGGCAGATGAATTGCTTCGCGATCTGGAAAAGGAATTAAAGGAAACGTTGCATCACCTGAAGCATCTCACCGAATATGCTATTGCCTACTATCAAAACCTACTAGATAAATACGGAAAAGGCCGCGAGCGTAAAACTGAAATCAAGAGTTTCCAATCGGTCGTAGCCACGGAAGTAATTTCAAACAACCAGAAGTTATATGTTAACCGGGAAGACGGTTTTGTAGGCTTCGGGCTGAAGAAAGACGACAAAACCGAATTTATTACCGAATGTTCGGATCTGGACGACATCATTGCCATTCGCAAAGACGGAAAAGCGTTGGTGAGCCGCATTAAAGAGAAAGTGTTTATGGGCAAAGATATTTTGCATGTGGGGGTTTGGAAGAAGGGCGATGAGCGTATGGTATATAATTTAATCTACAGCGATGGCAAGAGCGGGCGAACGTTTGCCAAACGGTTTGCCATGCCTGCCATTATTCGCGATAAGGAATATAATTTAGATCAAGGCAACCCCAACAGCAAAGTACATTACCTCAGCGCTAACCCCAACGGAGAAGCCGAAATAGTAGAAGTAAAACTAAGCCAAAGCAGCACGGCCCGGAAAAAGATTTTTGATTATGATTTTTCAGAATTAGAAATTAAAGGAAGAGGCGCACGCGGAAATACGATCACGCATTACCCTGTTCGAAAAGTTGATTTTAAAGAATCGAAAGGCTCTACCCTGAGCGGACTGGAGCTCTGGTTTGACGAAGCCAGCGGCCGGCTGAACAAAGACAAACGGGGTAAGCATGTAGGTAAATTTAATGGCGATGATCAGATCCTTTCAATTACGAAATCCGGCAATTATAAGATCACTAATTTTGAATTGACTAATCGTTACGAACCGGAAAGCAAAACCATTCTTATTGAGAAGTTTAACCAAAAGAAAATTATTTCAGCCGTTTATTTTGATGGGGAAAGCAAACAGTATTTTGTAAAGCGTTTTCTGATTGAAACCACCACACCTGATAAAGATTTTAATTTTATCAGTGAAGGAATCGGTTCGCGGTTAGAATTGGCCACCACTTCTGATAACTCCGAAATTGAAATGGAAGTGGCGAAAGGAAAAAACAAAGAAAAAGAAACCGAAGTAGTTAATCTGGAAGATATTATTGATGTAAAAGGATGGAAGGCCATGGGCAACCGACTTTCGCAGCACAAAGTTATAAAAGTGAAACCGGTGGAGGAACCCGAAGATACGGGTCTCGAAGAAGGAGACGAAGAAAATGTGGAGATGACGGAAGCAGGTGGCTCTCCGTCATCCAAAAAAAAAATCTACCAACCCGAAATCGAAGAAGGGGAGCAAGCAAGCCTCTTCGGTGAAGAGCCCAAAGAGCAAGTCCTCGTTAACGGTCAGCCGGCAAAAGCGAAGCAAGCCAAAGCCCAACCAGCCGAGCAAGCCAACCTCTTCGGGGAAAAGAACCAATCCGAAGAAAAAAAGAAAGACAAAAAAATAGATAAACCGAAAGGCTTTACGGCCGGAGATTCCGTTGAACTTGACTTGTAATACCATGAAAAAATTATTGATTACTGTTTTTCTGTTGGCAGCCTGTTTTGCCCAAGCCCAGGAAATAACCGTTCGCGGGAAAGTAACACAAGCCATTACCGGCCGGGGCGTAGTGGCCAACATTGTTTACAAAACGTACCCTACCGGCAGCCTCTCGGGCCATTTTACCGACAGCACATTCTCTTTCTCCATATTTGGTTCTTCCAAATATGTTATTACGGCTGAGGCGGAAGGCCATATACCCAATGCCATATTGGTCGACCCGAAAGAGGCGGTTAACCATGAAATCATTCGCCCTATTGAATTAACTTCTACCGGGCTGGCCGTTCGTCTCAATCATCTTATTTTTGATGCCGGCCGTGCGGGAATTAAACCATCTTCTTTTAAGGAGTTAGATGAATTGGTAGCGCTTATGAAGATGAATGGCAAGATGGAGATTCAGCTTGAAGGCCACACCGACAACCTGGGCAATGCCAACGCTAACCTGAAGCTTTCGCAAGACCGGGTGGAGGCGGTAAAAAAATACCTTACCGGCAAGGGTATCCACAAAGACCGGATTATAACACGGGCCTTTGGCGGCACGAAGCCAGTATCGACCGAAAATACCGAGGCCGCCCGGGCGCTAAACCGAAGAGTAGAAATGCGGGTGCTGAAACAATGAGGCCTCCGGTTGTAATAGGTGCCGTTCAAAAGAGATAGTTTATCGGTACGTTTTCCGGATCTGATCCCCGAAAGAGAACTGTTTGGGGCACCCAGGCGTACATAGTCAGGGCTTCCGAAGACAGAAAAATTATTTCTCTATAAATTCAATAGCGTCATTGTTAAAAACACCTTTGCTGCTGGCCAGTTTATTTTTGCGAAACTCATAGGTGCCATAGTCATCAAACCCTTTAATGGTAATTGCATTTCCTGCTTTTACCCATTGATACGTTTCTTTTTCATCACTCGCATCATAGGAATAATCGGCTTCACGTTCTTTAGGCTCACAGGCGGCTTTTGCGTAAAAGTGTACCGTTACCGTTTTTTCACTAAACGTAAGCACACAAAACGTGGTGATGGCACAACCGCCCCCCACCATTTTTTTGCATACATAGCTCACTTTGGCTTCGTAAGTTTTGCCAGCCAACTGTATTTGCGATTCGGCCTCTGTTGTTTTCATTGCACAAAATAGTATAAAACAAAAAATCAATTTTTTCATATAAAAAACGTAACCGAATATAAGCACAAAAAATGATAATGGCACAAAAACTCAATAAATTCCGTTGCGTTTTTGCTTTCAAATTGTTCTTTGATAAGATTGCATACAGCATTTCATCATTTTTTTGATTTGAAAGTCCAAAGGTTGACGTTTCCGCCAACCTTCGTCAACCCTTTGGGCAGATGATGCATCCCTCATGCATCATCTGGGTT
>JAFDYY010000056.1 GCA_018267195.1 Bacteroidota bacterium
CTGTCGGCATGAAAAAATTCGCCATGCTTGTAGCGTTTCATAATGTCTTTATCGTAATCATCATACGGTTTTTGAATGCAACGCCCGCTGGGGGTGTAGTAACGGGAAATGGTAAGCCGCACTTCGGAGCCGTCATTTAATTCAAACGGGCGCTGCACCAGCCCTTTGCCAAACGATCTTCTGCCTACTACCAGTGCCCGGTCGTTATCTTGCAAAGCGCCACTCACAATTTCCGAGGCCGATGCGCTGCCCTCGTTAATGAGCACGATCAGGTCGCCTTTTTCAAAATCACCCTTATCGGTAGCCATGACCATATCATTATACCGGTTCCCCTGCCCTTTGGTAAATACTATTTTATCACCTTTCGGCAAAAATTCATCCGCCACTTCGGTGGCCTGATCCATATATCCGCCCGGGTTCCCTTGTAGGTCGAGAATCAATTTTTTCATCCCTTTCCCCTTGAGGGCATCGAGCGATTTTTTAAACTCCTCATAGGTAGTTTGCGAGAACCGGCTCACTTTAATGTAGCCGATTTCCGAGGTAATCAGGTATGAGGCATCTACTGATGTTTGCGGTATTTTGTCGCGGATGATGGTGAAGGATACCAGCGAAGACTGATTTTTGCGCAGCACCTCAATTTTTACTTCTGTGCCTTTAGGGCCTTTCAAATATTTTTGTACATCGGCATTAGTAAGTTTGATGTTGGCAATAACCTTTCCATCTACTTTAATAATTTTATCTCCGGGGCGCAAGCCTACGGCCTCAGAGGGCCCTCCGCTCAGGGCAGCCACCACCATCAGCGTATCGTGAAAAATGCTGAACTCAATTCCAATACCCTCAAAGTTGCCTTTTAGATCTTCGTTGGCAGCAATCTTATCTTTTGCGGGAATGTAAGCCGAGTGCGGGTCGAGTTTGCCCAAGATATGCTGAATGGCATCTTCTACCACCACATCGGTTTTGCCTTTGTCCACGTATTCGTGTTGTACCAACATGAGCACTTCTCTCAGTTTTTCAATCTCCGTATTATCGGACACGGTTGTTTTTTTTGAATGGAGGTTGGCCCCAATCAGCAACCCGGCTGCCAGGCCAATGCACAGGATTAACGGAAGACTGATTTGATAATTGGAATTTTTGATTTCGCTCATGACAAAATTTAAATACTCTCTAAACGGATTTTAAAACTCAAAGTTACCTTGAAAAACGGACTTTTAATGCGCTGCCGATGGTGGCCAGCGAATCACTTAATCCGGCACAGCTGTTTTGTTACATTTGAACGATGATATGCTTTAACACCACCATTTTAAGGTTTGATAAGAAAGGAGAAAAAACAGGTTGGTCATACATCAAAATAACGCCAGCACAAGCTAAAAAACTAAACCCCGGAGTGAAGACCAGCTTCAGGGTAAAAGGGAAGCTCGATCATTTTCAGTTAGAAAAAACAGCGTTGCTGCCCATGGGGGATGGCTCATTTATTATGCCGTTGAATACAAAAATCCGCAAAGCCACTGGCAAAAAAATGGGCGATAGATTAGCAGTGGAGATGGCATTGGATAAACGCCAAATTGAACCTTCTGCCGATTTTATAAAATGCCTGAAGGAGGTCCCAGAAGCCTTGAGTTTTTTCAAAACGTTGCCCGACTCCCATCAACGGTATTTCAGCAAATGGATTGAGGAGGCAAAAACCATACACACCAAAACCAAACGAATTGTAATGGCGTTGACTTCCTTTTCAAAAAAGCAAGGATTTGGAGAGATGATCCGATCAGCTAAAAAAACCTAATCGAATTTACTCGCTCTTTAAAGACTTTACCGGATTTACAATGGCCGCCTTGATGGATTGATAGCTCACGGTCAGCCATGCGATAAGAATGGCTATGGCTCCCGCCAAAAGAAAAACCCATGCGCCCATTTCCATCCGATACGCAAAGCCACTCAGCCATTGGTTCATCATCCACCAGGCCAACGGCACAGAAAGAATGAAACCCATTAGAACCAGTTTAGTAAAATCTTTGGAAAGTAAAACGATGACTTGGCCGACCGATGACCCCAACACTTTTCGGATGCCGATTTCTTTCTTGCGCAAGCTGGTGGTATAAGCCGAAAGCCCAAACAACCCTACGCAGGCAATGATAATGGCCAAACCGGAGAAGATAGAATACATTTTTTCTGCGCGATTTTCTTCGGCATAATTGAGCGCCAAATTTTTATCCAAATATTCGTAATGAAATGGGCGCTCGGGCACAAGTTCTTTCCATTTGCGCCCGATCTGATCTACCACAGCCTGATTTTCTGATTTCAATTTTATGGCGATGAACTGCGTGGCCTGATTTTTCCCAAAAACCTCTACATTAAACATTACCAGCGGTGTGATTTCATCATGCAGCGATTGGAAATGGAAATTCTTAACCACACCGATCACCGTAAAAATCCGCTGCTTGCGATTGGCCGAGTCGCCCTGAAAAAGGTCGTTGTTGGTCAATTTCCTCCCTACCGGATCGTTTAAGCCAATTGTTTTTACAGCCGATTCATTCAACAAAATATTGAGCGAATCGGAGCTTTCTTTACTAAACAACCTTCCTTCTTTCAAATTGAATTTGATGAGATCAGTAAATTCATCGTCCATCATCATGGATTTCACCGTGAGCACATCGTTGCTCCCATAAGGCTGAAACATTTGGCCAAACACATCATCGCGATTGCCCACACGCGAACTGGTGCGAGCTACCTCGATCACTTCAGGTATTTTTTGGACTTCATTTTTAAAAACATCCATGCTCTTGCCCAAAGCAAAAGCCTGCTCAACCATCAATACTTGTTCTTTGTTGAAGCCCAGATCTTTTTTGCGAATGAAATCCATTTGCTGGTTGACGATCAGCGTGCTGATGATGAGTACAATGGAAATCATGAATTGAAAAACTACCAACCCATTGCGAAGCCAGCTTCCTTTAGTGTTGCCCGAAAAATTTCCTTTCATTACTATCACGGGGTTGAACCCCGACAACACAAAGGCCGGATAAAGCCCCGCCAGAATGCCCACGATAACAAAAGTCAAAATCAACCCAATAATAAATTGGACGCTGAACGAAAAATATAGATTTTTTTCAACCAGTGTGTTAAACGAGGGAAGAGCTAAATAAGCAATGGCAACAGCCAAGAGGGTTCCCGCCAAGGAGAGTAACAAGGCTTCAGTCAGGAACTGGGCTACGAGTTGATTGCGCAGCGAGCCCATCACCTTGCGTACACCAACTTCACGCGCACGCTCTGAGGAGCGCGCGGTAGAAAGATTCATGAAGTTGATGCAGGCGATTGAAAGGATGAGGATAGCAATGAAGGTCAATGCATAAACATGATTTCGATTTCCGCTGGGCGTGTTGGTAAATTCCACATTGGTGGGATCGAGGTGAATGGAGGTCAGCGGTTGTAAAATATAGCGATACCCATTGCCCGCTTTTTTATAATCTTCCCACGATTGTTTTAGTTCGCGTTCAATTTGCCCCGAAGCATACCGGTCCACCATCTTCGGAAATTTTGCTTCCAAATTTTTAGCGGATGTATTGGGTTTTAGTTTAACGTACGTATAAGAATCAAACGAAATGAAATTTTCTTGCCTTCTGATCTGTGCGCCCTGAAAAGAGCAAACCGCATCGAAACGCAGGTGTGAGTTTTGGGGGAGGTCGGGAAAGACACCTGTGACTTTAAACTCGCCCAGGTCTCCGGTTAACACTTTTCCGAGCGGGTCGTCATTTCCAAAATATCGTTGGGCAGTGCTCGCTGAAACGATTACTTGATTGGGCGATACCAACGCTTTTGACTTGTCCCCTTTCACCAGACCCACATCGAAAAAATCGAAGAAGACGGAATCGGCAAAAACAAAATGATCTTCCTCAAAGGCTTTTACATTCCCTTCGCTGATTTTATACTTCACCGCAACGTTGTTGCCTGCACCAAACATCAACATGCTGTTCTCTACCTCAGGGAAATCGCGTTTCACCGCATCCGCATACGAATGAGGGATGCTGGCATAGTACGTAGAATGATTGGGATACTTCCGCTCCAAGATTATTTTATAAATGCGGTCGGAATCAGGGAAAAAGCGGTCGTACGATAACTCGAATTGCACATAAAGGGCAATCAGCAAACAAGCGCCAATGCTCACCGCCAATCCGGTGATGTTGATAAAGGTGTAAATGCGCTGCTTGAAAAGGCTGCGGAGGGCGGTTTTGAGGTAATTGCGAAGCATAACAGGAAGGTGAGTATGATTAGCTTTTTGGCTATTCATACTCATCTTACAAAAAAAAGTTACACTAACAAAGATTTTTCCCTCAAGATACCATCGCTACACTTCGCTTAATAAAATTGGTAAGATCGGCACCCGTCAACATACTTTGCGATAACAGGGCAAGATCGTAAACCTGTTTGGCCAGTTGCTGTTTTTGTTCGTCCGTTTCAGCTTTAAGGATTTTTTGTACGATGGCGTGATTGCCATTGATGGAGACCGTGTACGAATCGGGCATGTTGCCCATGAAGTTCATTCCACCGCCACCGGTGCGCGCCATGTCTTTCATCCTGCGCATCCATTCGCTCATGGTGATGGTTACGGGCAGGTCATTGGGCGAGAGCGACTCCGTTGCCACGGTCATGTTTTTATTATGGATGGCCGTTTCAAAAATGCTTTTCACCTTTTCTTCTTCTTCTGGGCTGAGCACACTGGCAATCTTATCTTCTTTTAAAATTAATTTGTCGATGATCTCGCTGTCCACCCGTTTAAGTTGAGTCTTTTCCAGTTTTTGTTCGAGATGACCGATGAAGTGGCTATCTAAAACTCCGTTCATTAACAAGACATCGTACGATTTGGCTTTGGCTGATTCAATGAACGAATGTTGCTTGCCTTCATCCGTGGTGTAGAGATAGATCGTGTTTTTTTCTTTGTCAACCTGGTTAATCTTTACTTTGTCTTCGTATTCTTTCAACGTGAAATACTGCCCGTCCACATTCTTGAGCAGGGAAAATTCTTTGGCTTTATCATAAAACTTCTCATCGCTGATCATGCCGTAGCGCACAAACACGCTGATGTCGTCCCACTTCTTTTCAAATTCCTTGCGGTCTTTAATAAACATGTCCACCAGCTTATCGGCCACTTTTTTGGTGATGTGCGAACTGATCTTTTTTACATTGGCATCGCTTTGTAGATAACTGCGGCTCACGTTGAGCGGAATGTCGGGCGAATCTAATACCCCGTGCAACAACATTAGGAAATCCGGCACGACATCTTTTACTTCATCGGTAATGAATACCTGACGCGAATAGAGTTGAATTTTGTTTCGCTGGATTTCAAAATCATTTTTGATTTTTGGAAAGTATAAAACACCCGTGAGGCTAAACGGATAATCTACATTTAGGTGAATCCAGAACAACGGATCTTCTGTAAACGGATAGAGTTCTTTGTAAAATTTTAAATAGTCTTCATCTTTTAGTTCACTCGGGGCCTTCGTCCAGATTGGGTTGGTGTTGTTGATGATCCGATCCTGGGTAACCGTTTTATATTTCGGCTTATTGTCTTTGTCAACACCATCCTCTACACTTTCGTCTTTCGTTCCGAACTTTATTTCTACCGGAAGAAACCTGCCATATTTTTCGAGGATGCCTTTAATGCGCCACTCATCCAGAAACTCCTCGGAGTCTTGGTTGATATGCAGAATAACATCGGTGCCACGGGTTTCTTTTGGAGCCGGGGTTAACTCAAATTCGGTAGAGCCATCGCATTCCCAGCGGGCAGCGTCACTTCCTTCTTTATACGACCGGGAGATAAGTTCAACCTTATCGGCCACCATAAAAGCGGAGTAAAAACCCAGACCAAATTTCCCGATGATGTCTTTAGCATCGGCTTTATCTTTAAATTTTTCTACAAACTCGGCCGCTCCTGAAAAAGCAATCTGGTTAATATATTTTTTTATTTCCTCGGCCGTCATGCCCAGTCCGCGGTCGCTTACGGTAATGGTTTTTTCTTTTTTATCGAAGCGCACTTCAATTTTTGTATCGCCCAGTTCGCCCGTAAACTCGCCCAGCGAAGCCAGCTTTTTTAATTTTTGGGTAGCATCGACCGCGTTGCTCACGAGCTCCCGCAAAAAGATTTCGTGGTCGGAGTAGAGAAATTTTTTAATGATGGGAAAAATATTCTCGGTATGGATGGAAATGGTGCCTTTCTCTTGCATAACAATTTAATTTTAAGGGAGCCATGTTTCAAAAATTGTTCCAGCCAGTAAAAAAATGACAGGATGGCAGAAAAGAGTAAGTTTGGGACGGAAAGTGTTAGCATCTATGATAGCGGTGATGGAGTTCCCTCTAGTTGTTGTTGATCGCCTGCCCCACAACGCTCTCCAGCCATTGTTGATCTTCTTAACAGATAACCTGCCAACAGAAAGTGAGTATACTCGGGCTATATTTTTTGTGTACATTAGCAACGAAGACTAGAGCAACAACTATGGATACCCAACAGTTTATAGAACTCAGTCAGATTCTGCTGGCACTCTTACTTTTACTTATCAAATCTCTGTTCTCTATTAATGAGATCGCAATTCATTTTGAGATGACAAAAGATATTCTTAGAAAAGTCACATAGTCAAAAAATGTATTTTAGGGCTAACTTTTAGAACAAACCATAACATTGAATGAAGCTACTCGAAAAAATAACATTCGCACTTTCGTTAATCGGCATCATGTTAAAACTTTTGTTGGTTCGTAGCGGCAACCCTGTATTAATCATAGGGGCGTCACTTTTGTCATGCATATATTTTTATTTAGGTTTTGCTCTTATCAACGGCATAGGGTTTAGGGCGATGTTTAAAAAAGCTTCTTATGCTGCTATCAGAGGAATTCGAATCGTGGCGGGGATTGGAATAGGACTTTTCCTTTCAATTGTTGTTATTGGATCACTTTTCAAACTTCAGATATGGATGGGTTCTATTGAGATGATGGCAATTGGTTCTACGGGACTACTAATCACTGTTCTGGCAGCAAGTGTGGTGTTTTTGGTTAAAAGAAAGTCCCTTGACCTTTTCTACAGAGCTATCTTTCTCCGAGGAGCAATTGCATTCATTTTTGCGCTCATCATATTCGCTATACCCTCGCGATCCTTAATTAGAATCTACCACAGAGACAATCCAGCATACGCAGAACTCATGATTAAAGCTCTGGAGAATCCACAAGACAAAGAGATTCAGGACGAATTTGACAAGGCTATTGAAAGACAGAATCGATAATTCGTCTAATCATGGAGGGGTTTAGATCCAATCTAAAACACGGGTTTACGAATCACAAAAATCAATGGCTTGCATTTTTGGCCATTGGCCTTATTTACGGGATGGTTGGAGGCTTGACAGACAAATCCCTTTCACGTTTGTTTATTCTGGCGTTCGTTGAATCACTACTTGTATTTGTCATTGTCTGCGGCTGTCTATCTATGCTTTTATTCATTTCAATACGACTCTTCAAAAGGAACTACAGCTTCTCCGGTTTCGTGGATGCTTTGTCTATCATTGCATTCGTGATGATGATAGGTCAAATTATTAATTTAGCACTCAACTTTGTAACTAGAGGAAAATAATTTTTACAAGAAGGCTAAGGCTGGCAACTTTTGTCTATGAGGTAAGGAATGCCAACTAAAAAACTCAACCGGCAGATCACGTCTTAACTATTACATATAAAACATAAAAACGATGATGCTAAAAATAATCAACTCAATTTTAATCCTTCTTGCCGTTTTTATGGGCATAAAACACGGTTGGAATATGCTCACGGCTAAACCCGATATGCTGGAAATGTTTGGGAAATGGAATTTCAGCAAAAATGCGGTGATGATTAACGGAGCCGTAACCTTGTTGGCTTCTGTTTTAATTTTGTTTCCGAAAACTTTTGTTGGGGGAAATTTTCTGATGGCAGCAGGAATATTGATGATAATTTGTCTGCAATTATTAAACAAAGACCTGAAAGGAGCGGCCATAGAAATCCCTTTCTTGTTGTTGAACTTGGTAATAATCTATTGGCAGCATCCGCTCAAAAACATTTAAAAAAAATGAAACTACTTACGCTTATTTTAGCTTGTTTGCTTTTGCATACAGCTTGTGGGCAGCAAACAAAAAACAATCAAACAAATTTTAATACTGTTAAAACTGAAAATAAAATGGATTTAACAAAAATCATCAACGAAAATGTAAAAAAAGCTATTGAAGCGCTACAGGCTAATGACAAAAACGCCTGGTATTCTTATTTTACAAATGATGCAGTTTTTACGGATGATGGCAGAACTTTGGATTTTAAATCCTTTTTCGACAATGCTTTTAATCACAAAGAAAAATTCGTAACGATAGATAAAGTTGAAAACGAAGGGAAAGACATTACAGGAAATTTCTTTGCAGGACAGTGGGGAACTTTCAAAGTTTTCTTCAAATTTCATCAGAATTTAACCGGAAAATTCAATCGTTTAGATATCGGACAAACAAAATAAAAGAGGAAAATACATACAATTAAATCCAGCCTTTGTGGTGTTGTGTGGGTGGCATGGAGGATGGTTTGCCAACAAATAAAGGGACCCGCTACCGTTGGTCAGGGCGATTTGAAGTCCCGCGAGAAATTATTATTCGAACAAGAAAGATTTTGGAGTTGATATAGAGTAAGAACGGCAGGCGTTGCAACGGGCCACATCATGCGGGCAATTACACCGGATTTTTACACTACACTATGAAATAGAAATGTTGTTGGCCAGACGGCCAACAACAACTAAGTACTTAGGATGTTCATTCAGAATCAACTAACCCTTCTTTCTCTTTTTCCTTCTGCCCCAATTCAATTTCTTCTCCGTCTTTATTTAAAAAATGAAACTCTGTAATGGCCAGTGAACTGTCTTTCACCAGATCCACCCAGCGTTTGTATTTAAAGTATAATTTTAGTCGTTTAGAGATTAATCCTTTGGTATAGTAGGCATACAAGAAAGGATGCAGGGCAAGGGTTAAATGCTTTTCGTTTTGTTTTTCGAACAGCAATTGAATCGTGCTCTCAATTTGGTCGGTTACTAAAATAGAGGCGGTGATTTTTCCGGTGCCATTGCAACTGGGGCAAACTTCCTTGGTTGTGATGTTCATTTGCGGGCGTACCCGCTCGCGCGTAATCTGCATCAACCCAAACTTAGAAAGCGGCAAGATGGTATGCTTGGCTTTGTCGCCTTCCATCTCATCTTTCATTTTTTGATAGATCTGCTTTTTGTTTTCCTGGTTGCGCATGTCGATGAAATCGACCACCACAATTCCGCCCATATCGCGCAGGCGCAGTTGGCGGGCTACTTCGCGGGCTGCTTCTAGGTTTACGGAAAGAGCGGTAGTTTCCTGGTTTTCTTCGCGGTTGCTTTTGTTGCCGCTGTTTACATCAATAACATGTAGTGCTTCGGTGTGTTCGATGATGAGGTAGCCGCCTCCGCGTAAACTTACGGTTTGGCCAAAGGCAGCTTTGATCTGCCGCTCTACGCCATAATGTTCAAATAACTTAAGTTTACCGGTATAAAGTTTGGCTATCTTTTCTTTGTCGGGGGCAATCTGATGGATATATGATTTTACTTCATCATAAATCTTTTTATCGTCCACCCAAACGCTGTCGAACGATTCGTTCAGCACATCGCGCAGCAGAGAAGAGGCTTTGTTTAGCTCTCCAATAATTTTATCGCGGGGGTTGGCATTTACCATACGGCCAATGCCTTCATCCCACATTTTTACCAGATTTTTTAGATCCTTATCCAACTCCGCTACTTCCTTGCCTTCGGCCACCGTGCGGATAATGATGCCAAAGTTTTCGGGCTTAATAGATTGAATGAGGCGCTGCAGGCGCTTGCGCTCTTCACTGCTGGCTATCCGTTTTGAAATGCTTACCCCGGATGAAAAGGGTACCATTACCAGGTATCTGCCGGCAATGGACAACTCACACGAAAGTCGCGGGCCTTTGGTAGAGATCGGTTCTTTCACGACCTGCACCGGAACGAGTTGACCTTTAGCAAGCTGTTGGGTTATTTTCCCGTGCTTGTCAATGTCTTTCTCTACCTGGAATTTATCCAGTTTACTTCCGGTGATCTTCTTGGTGCGGACCAGTTTGGTGAATTTTTGTAACGAACTGAATTTTGGGCCGAGATCGAGATAATGGAGAAAGGCATCTTTCTCATATCCGATATCAATAAAAGCGGCATTCAGGCCGGGCACAACTTTTTTTACAGTGCCTAAATAAATATCACCAACTACAAACTTGCTGCCGTTGGTTTCTTCGTGAAACTCGGCCAAGTGCTTGTCCTTAAGAAGGGCGATGCGACATCCGTTTTGAGTGGTGCTGATAATTAGCTCGTTACTCAAAACAAAAATTTTAAAATGTGTCGGTTATTTTTTCTTGTGTCGATTTTTCCTCAAACGCTTTTTGCGCTTGTGGGTAGCCATCTTGTGCTTCTTTCTTTTTTTTCCACTTGGCATAATTTTGTTTTGGTTTAGTTCCGCTTGGGCGGAGGTTGAATAATAATTTTATTTTAACTCTTTTAGATACGAATCCACAGCCGATTGCACGGCCGGATCTTTATCCATTTTTTTTACTCTTTCAAACTGGGCTCGTGCCTCTTCTTTATGGCCTTCGTTCATATAGGCTACTCCCAGCAGTAATTGTCCCTGCACGTGCTTTGGGTTTACTTCAATCAGCCGGGTTAGCCAATCTGTTGCTTTTGTGTTTTGGCCAGACTGCAACGAAAGCATCCCCATATTGAAAAGTGCTAATTCGTTTTTGGGGTCTTCTTTCAATATATCGCGGAGCAATCGTATCCCCTGCATGGGGCCGCCTGTGCTCAGATATGTCATTGCTACTTTTACCCGGGCTTCATAGTTTTTGGGATCGGCTTGTATGGCCTTGCCCAGCCATTCTTGTGCTTTGGCCGCCAGTGCGTTTCGCTTGGGGTCATCCATAGCAAAAGTGTAGGCTTCATAAAAACTGTTCCCTGCTTTTAAAAAACTGAGTGTACTGTTAAAGAACGTTGCGGCTTTCTCTCCAAACCAGGCGGCACTATCAAACTTACCGGCTTGCGCATACAGCGTTTGCAAAGAATCGGCAAAGATAGCATTTTTTCTATCGGAGGAAGTATGGAAGGCTTTTCGTATTTCGGCAATCGCTGAGATGAGCCGTGGCGAAGTTGTCTGGTGGTTGGCGGGCAGCTTGGCCGGTTGGCGGGCCGATGTAGCGCTGGAAGAAAGTTGGCTTTCATTTTCTACTACCGATTTGGGGAGCATAAAAATTAAAGCAACAACGATTGCACTGACAACAACTAATAAAATACGGATTTTTAACATCAGAATATAAACTTAGCGAATGAGCTATTGACTTGTTTATAGCTTGCCGGCAAGTTGTTTTACTTTATCGCTGCCTTTAATTTTATTGATGAATATTTTGGCCGGCTTAAAACTGGGGATGTAATGCTCATCAATAACAATGGCGGTATTGCGTGAAATGTTGCGGGCTATTTTTTTCTTTCTCTTCTTGTTAATAAAACTGCCAAACCCACGAACATAAATATTGTGGCCATTGGCCATATTGGTTTTTACAATGTTGAAAAATGCTTCTACGCTAGCGGCAACGTCTGCTTTGTCAATCCCGGTTTTCTCGGCTATCTGATTAATTACATCGGCTTTGGTCATAAACAATTATTGGGAGGGCAAAGTTAGCTTTCGGCTTGTCAATCGCAAAAGAAAATATTGATAATCACACAGATGATGGAAACTTCCGGCTGCGTTCGGTGGAATGCGTTGTTTTTTAGAGATTCGCACGACTTAACAAATGAATCAGAAAAAATTTTCTACCACCCTGCTGGCGTGGTACCATGAAAATGCCCGCCCGCTTCCATGGCGTCAAACAAATAACCCGTATAAGATTTGGATTTCGGAAGTGATACTTCAGCAAACACGGGTGGCGCAAGGGCTGCCCTACTACAAAAAATTCGTAAAGAAATTTCCTACAGTTTATGATTTGGCAAAAGCAACCGAACAGGAAGTATTACATCTTTGGCAAGGCTTGGGCTATTACACCCGAGCCCGGAACTTGCATCGGTGCGCTCAAGAGGTTGTAGAAAAATATCAGGGCCGGTTTCCCGTCACATTTAAAGAACTAATAAAACTTCCGGGCATCGGATCCTACACGGCTGCCGCCATTGCTTCGTTGGCATTTCGCGAAGTGGTTGCTGTAGTGGATGGCAATGTGTTTCGTGTGTTAGCCCGCTTCTTTGGCATAGACAAAGACATTGCTTCGCACGAAGGAAAAGAATATTTCTTTTGGCTGGCAAATAAATTGATCAGCCCAACGGAACCGGATATTTTTAACCAGGCCCTTATGGAATTTGGGGCCCTGCACTGCTTGCCGCAAAACCCAAAATGTAATGCGTGCGTTTTTTCCTCATCGTGTGTGGCTTATCAAAAAAGTACTCAGGCCGAGCTGCCTGTGAAGAGGAAGAAACAAAAAAGTAAAACACGTTATTTCTATTACTTCATTATAAAACATAAAAACAAAGTTTTGATGAGGTCAAGAAAAGAAAAAGACATTTGGCGCGGGTTGTACGATTTTTATCTAATTGAAACTACCCGACCTGCAAACCCGATGAGTCTGATAAAAAACGATACATTACTGAAAAAATTAACCCTTCTGCAGGCCGGGAAAGGAGCGGAGCAGGTGCTTTCTCACCAAAAACTGAAAGTGCGGTTCATCGAGATGCAACCTTCTTTCCCTCTAAAAATAAATTCAGATCTTAAAAAAAACGGACTTCGTTGGTTTACAATAAACGAAACAAAATCATTACCCAAGCCGGTTCTCATTAACCGCTACCTCAGTAAAAATCCATGATCCTGAATTTTTGGTAACTTTGCCTTTTGGCTCTGAAAAATTTCAGGCCTTTCCAAAAAAGTAAATAACCATACTATGTCAGGCGTAAATAAAGTAATTTTAGTTGGGCGGTTGGGCAAAGATCCCGAGGCTCGCACATTAGAAAACGGGGTAATGGTGGTAAATTTTACCATGGCTACCTCCGAAGTGTATAAAGACCGCACCACTGGCGAGCGTAAAGAAATAACCGATTGGCACAATATCGTGCTCTGGCGCGGGCTGGCCGAAACGGCCGCCAAATATTTACACAAAGGCGATCAGGTTTACATTGAAGGGAAGATGCGCACACGCAGCTGGGAAAAAGAAGGCGTAACGCGCTACACCACCGAAATAATTGGCGACAACATGACGCTGCTTGGTTCTAAACAGAGTGGAAACAGCAATTATGAAAAACCGGCTCCCACAGTACAAACCGAGGATTATAAACCGGCAGCCGACACCACTACCGATGATCTTCCTTTTTAGCGTTACACGAAAAGCAGAAGTTTGAGAACTCTTTTTTTATTTAATACCGATCAGCTCCTTTCCGACCTTTCCACCACAGGATTTAACTGGTTTTATGCGTTGGGCCTTATTGCCATCCTCGTTCTACTGGTTATTTCTGCGGTGATCTCGGCATCCGAAGTTGCTTTTTTTTCATTGAAAGCCGAGCAATTAGAAAAATGCCGAAATACGGGCGCCCCGGCCGATGCCACCATCATTGATTTGCTGAAAAAACCAAGACTGTTGCTCGCTACAATTTTAATTTGCCACGACTTTGTAAATGTTGCCGTGGTTACCATCTCCACGTTTTTAATGTGGGAAATGACCGGCACCCGCAAACCGGCCGAAACCATGGTGGGTATCGTTACCTTTATAGTAACCTTTGCCCTTACCTTCTTTAGCGAGATCGTACCCAAAGTATATGCTACTCAACAAAACCTACGCGTGGCCCGCAGGGTAGGAGCATCATGGAAAATATTACAAACTCTTTGCCGCCCCCTATCGTGGGCACTGATGGGGATGAGCAAAATTGTAGAGCGCAGAATTGAAAAGAAAGGCTACAGCTCTACCGTAGAAGAATTGAACCAGGCACTTGACCTGACGACCGAAAACAGCGGCACAACCGAAGAAGAAAAAGATATTTTGAAAGGAATTGTAAATTTTGGCACTCTAACAGTGCGGCAGGTGATGAAATCGCGGGTAGATATTTCGGCCATCAATATGGAACTAAATTTTCTTGAAGTGATGGACCAGGTAAACAAGTCAGGGTTTTCGCGCATACCCGTTTATAATGAAACGATTGATACCATCGAGGGCATTCTTTACACAAAAGACCTTCTCCCTCATTTGGATGAGAGAGAAGATTTTAAATGGCAAAAACTATTGCGCTCTGGTTTTTTCGTTCCCGAAACCAAAAAGTTGGATTCTTTATTGAAAGATTTTCAAAGCAAACATGTGCACATGGCCATTGTGGTGGATGAATATGGAGGCACCGCAGGGTTGATTACACTGGAAGATTTAATTGAAGAAATCGTAGGCGACATACACGATGAGTTTGATGAAGTAAACCTCGGCTACAATAAAGTGGACGACCATACGTATGTGTTTGACGGCAAAGTATCCATTCATGATATGTGCAAAACTTTGGATGTTGATTTTTCTTTCTTTGATGAAGTAAAAGGTGAAAACGAATCGCTTGGAGGAATGATTCTTGAGCTGAACAACCGCATGCCGAAAGCAGGCGACCAGGTTTCGTTCGACCGGTTTCGGTTTACGGTTTTAAATGTTGATGATAAACGAATTACACGGGTGCGGGTGTCCATCCAGCAAGAAGCCGTAAAAGATGAATAACGAATTTAATATTAAATGGAAACGCGGGGTGCAAATCGTTTTTTCCCTGCTTCTTTTTTCCTGCTCGCACGATTACCAACCCAAACCCAAAGGCTATAACCGGCTGGTTTTGCCTAAAGAAGAATACAGGCCGCTGCCCGACTCGCTCCCCTATCAATTTGAGTATTCCCAACATGCCCGCTTGCTGAAAGACACCTCCTGGATTTCTGAACGGCATTTTGTTGAAATTTATTATCCTGAACTAAAAGCCAACATTCATATCACCTACAAAAAAATAAATGGGAAGCAGACCTTATTAAAAGAATTGATAAACGATGCCTATAACCTTACCAGCAAACAGCAGATTAAGGCCAATGCTATAGACGAAGTGATTACCCAAACACCCCATGGAAAAACGGTAGTGATTGCTGAAATAGCCGGTGAAGTGCCAAGCCAGTTTCAGTTTACCATGACCGATTCTTCCCGGAATTTTTTACGAGGTGCACTTTATTTTAATACCCGCGTGCAAAACGATTCGTTAGCCCCGGCCATCGCCTTTATGAAGAAAGAAGCTTGGCATTTAATTAATACGCTGGAGTGGAAATCTCGATAAGCTATTTGGCAAAGAGCCGCGGGGGCGGTTATCTTTAACATTAGCTAACCCCTTCCCACATTGGCTCACTTCTTCGAAACACCGATCGAATTTCTAAAAGGCATAGGGGCTCAACGCGCGGTGTTACTTCAAAAGGAATTGAAGATTTTCAATTATGGCGACCTGATTCAGCACTACCCGTTTCGCTACGAAGATCGCACTAAGTTTTATCGTATAAAAGAAGCCGATGAAACAATGCCCTATGTACAGATAAAAGGAAGGTTTACCGATTTTGAAATTACCGGAACCCGGCACAAAAGAAGATTGATCGGGTGGTTTTCAGACGGCCAGGATGAAATGGAGATGGTGTGGTTTCAACGCATAGACTGGGTCATGCAAAAAATAAAACCCAATCAGGAATACCTTGTTTTTGGGAAACCAACCCGTTTTGGAAACAAACTTAATATCGCCCACCCCGAAGTAGAGCCCCTTACCGAAAACAGCCTGAAGGGAAATTCTTTTCAGCCGGTTTACCCTATTACCGAAACCCTGCGAAAAAAATACATAGACAGCAAAACCATTGGCAAATGGCAACAAGAACTTTTTAAAGCAGCCGAGCCACACATTCGCGAAACACTTCCCGAAATTTTGCTGAAGCGCCATCAACTCATCAGCAAAAAGGAAGCATTAAAAAACATTCATTTTCCCACCACTCCCGAGCGTTTAACGGCTGCCCAGCAACGGCTGAAGTATGAAGAACTGTTTTATATCCAGCTACGTCTCATTAAATTAAAACTAGTACGGCAAGATAAATTTAAAGGTCAAATATTTAAAGATGCGAGCATCCTTACGTCTTTTTATAAAGAATACTTGCCTTTTGAATTGACCAATGCCCAGAAAAAAGTAATCCGCGAAATTTATTCCGACTTAAAATCGGGCCAACAGATGAACCGCTTACTGCAAGGCGATGTAGGATGTGGCAAAACAATAGTAGCGTTTATCTGCATGCTACTGGTAATTGGGAGCGATGCACAAGCCGCTTTGATGGCCCCTACCGAAATTCTGGCCCAACAACATTTTTCTAGTTTGAAAAAATATGCCGATCTAATGAATCTTCCGATTGCGTTGCTTACCGGCTCGGTAAAAAAATCACAGCGTAAGCCCATTCATGAGCAATTGCAAAACGGTCATCTCAAAATTTTAATTGGAACCCATGCCCTGTTAGAAGAAGAAGTGAAATTCAAGAAATTAGGATTGGCTATTATAGATGAGCAACACCGGTTTGGAGTAGCCCAGCGCAGCAAACTCTGGCAAAAAAATACCGATACCTATCCGCACGTGCTGGTAATGACAGCCACCCCCATCCCCCGCACGCTGGCCATGACACTGTATGGCGATCTGGAAACTTCTGTCATTGATGAGTTGCCAAAGGGAAGGAAACCAATCAAAACGATCCATCAATTTGATTCGCAACGGCTGAAGGTGAATGGATTCATTCAATCACAAATTGAGGCTGGCCGCCAGGTGTACGTAGTGTACCCGCTCATTGAAGAATCTAAAAAACTGGACTTAAAACACTTGATGGACGGATATGAGAGTATGGCGCGTGCATTTCCGCAGATGCCCATCAGTATTGTGCATGGGCAGATGAAACCCGAAGCCAAAGATTTTGAAATGGCCCGGTTTGTAAAAGGGGAAACCAAAATAATGGTAGCCACCACCGTTATAGAAGTAGGGGTAGATGTACCCAATGCCTCGGTAATGATCATTGAAAGTGCCGAGCGATTTGGTCTATCGCAGTTGCATCAGTTGCGCGGAAGAGTGGGGCGCGGGGCCGAGCAATCGTACTGTATTTTAATGACGGGCTATAAACTCGGGGCCGATACCAAAACAAGAATTGAAACCATGGTACATACCAACAATGGTTTTGAAATTGCCGAAACCGATTTAAAACTACGCGGCCCGGGCGATTTAATGGGTACCCAGCAAAGCGGTGCGCTCGATTTACTGATGGCCGATCTAAGCAAAGACGGCCTGCTGTTGCAGCAGGCACGCGAGGCGGCAACCGAAATTTTAGCATCGGATCCTCATCTTGAAAAACCCGAAAATGGAATGATTAAAACTCAGGTTCTGTCGATGAGAAAAACAGCCGTGAACTGGAGCCGGATTAGCTAATCTTTAAACCCAGATGATGCATGAGGGATGCATCATCTGCCCAAAGGGTTGACGAAGGTTG
>JAFDYY010000057.1 GCA_018267195.1 Bacteroidota bacterium
GTTGATTTTCATTCGTCAATCATGCCAATCGGTTTTCTATTGCATGATTTGGGTTAAACTAAAAAGCCCTGACGCTACAGTCGGGGCTTTTTTTATTGAAAAAATATTGGCTTATAAGCTACATGATTTTGGCAAAGGCTCTTACCGGAAAGGTGCCTACCCCAACAAACTTAGGAGGCACGGCACTGAATGTAAATTTTTTTCCAGCCACTAAATGCAGGTTCGTCATGTGTTCTACAATAAGGATTTCATTTTTAAGCAGAGCACTGTGCACGGGTCGGGTATTGGTGCGGGTATCATCAATATTGTGTGAGTCGATGCCTACCAGCTTTGCCTGTTGTGCTACTATATAATCGGCCGCTTCTTTTGTAAGGAACGGATGGTTTTCAAAATAAATATCGGTGCGCCAGTGTCGGCTCCATCCGGTATAAACCAGTACGGCTTTGCCCGACAAAGGCTTTCCTTCAAAAAAATTAATTCCTATTTCCTGAACACCTTCCGCAGCAATGAAAACGCCTTCTAATTCAACTAATTTTTCCAACTCAAGTTGCGACAAGTCTTTCCCATCTTCGTACCGGTGAAACGGGCAATCGAGGTATGTTCCGGTATTGGCCACCATCTCAATTTTCCCGATCTGAAATTCGGTTCCTTCGGCATATCGCTTCCTTGATTCCGCCCGACTTAAGTAATCGCAAATAAGAGGAGCCGGCAAGCCTTTGTAGGTAATCATGCCATGTTCGATAGGGTGGCTGAGGTCGATGAGCATTCGTATTGAGTAGTAAGTATTGAGTAGTGAGCATGTGCCTGCGGATTCACTACCTGTGTCTTTGGTCTATTTTATTTCTTACTGGCGTTAAACAATTTATCTTTTTCATCCCGTGTTAAACTTTCGTAACCACGATCAGAAATTTTATCGAGGATGGTATCAATTTCTTCTTGAGTTGCTTTCGACCGGGAAGCACTTGTTTTTTTTGATTCGGAATTGCGGTACGTTATTTTAACTTTTGAATTCGTTTTAAATAGAGACCGAACCCAGCCGAGAATGGAGGTAATCCATTTTCCCCAGTTAAAGCCGGCCTGCAGTTGCTTAATGTAAACATAACCCATCAACGCGCCACCCAAGTGAGCCAGATTGCCGCCCGCGTTGGAGCCGGTAGTTCCGATAAAAGAAATAATGATATAAAAGGCAGCAATGTATTTAATGCGCACCGGCCCAAAGAACAATAAGAAAAAGGTGTAGTCGGGTAAGAGGGTGGCGGCTCCCACCATAATGGCATAGATGGCTCCCGAAGCTCCTACCATACCGCCACCGGAAGATTGGGTAATGAACTCGGGCGGGTTGGGTATGAGATTGTAGGCGGCCAGATAAATCAAAGCGCCCGTCATCCCGCCCAGCACATACAAGGCAATGAGCTTGTCGCTGCCCAGGTATTCTACAAATAATTTGCCGAACCAATACAGCACCAGCATATTGAAAAGAATATGCCATATCTGGTTAAGGTCGTGAGTAAAAGAATAAGTAAGCAGTGTCCAGGGTCTTTTCAGAAATTCTGAAAAAGCATTCGGAATGGAAAAGTTTTTATAAATCGCACTAAAAATTTCGGCTTGGTTTGACCAGGAGAACCCCACGCGCAAAATTTCTAACAACAGAAACACCGCCACGTTAATGATGATCAGTTGCACATGGCCGTTGTTGGTTCGGTTAAATGTGTTTTTAAACTCGTTAAACATGAAGATAAAATTAACGCATCATGGCCACATTGGCTAATTCACTTTTAGCGCCCGGTCTGTTTCCAATAACTGATAATAACAAACGCTACAAATGCTCCGCCAAAATGAGCCAAGTGGGCCACGGTGCCGGTGCTGTCAGTAAGGTAAGTTAGTCCTCCGATTAAAAAAACCATATACTTGGCTTTGATGGGAATAGGCGGAAAAAGCAACATGATTTCCAGGTTGGGGAAAACCATACCAAATGCCATGAGTACACCGTACAGGGCTCCCGATGCTCCGAGCATGGGGCCGGCATGGCCGGGAAAGAAAAAGTAATTAACCACACCGTAAATAATTCCCGCTCCGATGCCCGTAGCCATGTAGAAGAGAAGGAATTTTTTTTCGCCCCAATACGATTCAAGAATGGGAGCAAATGAAGCCAGCGCCAGCATATTGAAGAAGATATGGCCGAACCCCCCATGGGCAAACATATAAGTAAAAAACTGATAGGGTTCGAAGTAGGGTGTGGCCATTGGCCAAAGCGACAAATAAACCGTGGTTATGGGGGCTACATTCTGCAAAATAAAAACGGCTACATTAATAATAACTAATGTGCGAACCAAGGGTGTAAAATTAAACATGAAGATGAGTTAGCGTAAAAAATAATTTTCAATTTTAGACGAGTCGAGCACAAAAAAGGTTTGCTTTCCATCGGGCGAATAATTTGGATTGGGGCAGGAGAAAAGGCCGGCTGCCAGCGATTCCATTTCTTCTGCCGATAATTTCTGTCCGCCTTTAATGGAAGTGCGTTTGGCCAACGCTTGCGCTAAGTTTTCGCGTAAAGGCAAATGCAATTCGGCTTGGTTTTTAAATTGCTCAATCAGTCCTTCAAATAATTCTTTTTCATTGCCCGAAACTTCGGCCGGCATTCCGGATATTAAAATTGCATTTTTTCCAAATAGTTCAAACCGAAACCCCAAGGCATGGATTTCTTTTTCCATTTCCATCGTGAGGGCAAAATCGGGGGCACTCAAGGTTAGCGTCTGAGGGAACAAACTCTGCTGGCTGTGGCCGGGCAGGCCTTTCAGTTGCAGTAAATATTTTTCGAACAAGATCCGCTCATGCGCGGCTTGCTGGTCTATAAACATAATGCCTTGCCGTGTAGCACGCACTATAAATTTTTTTCGATACTGAAAAAGACCTTGGTCTTCTTCCGGCTCGGAAGAAACCAACGGCTGGTTGATGGAGCTTTCTACGCGGTAGGTTATTTTAGGTTCCGGCTGCCGGGAATCAATCAAACGGGTATTACCCGATTCCTGCTCAAACAGTTTTTCCCAGTTTTGGAGGTTCGATTTGTTTAACGTACTAAACTGCTCCGCATAATATTGGTCGCGCGAAAGGGGTTGTGTGTTGAGTTTGCTCACCAGGTTTACATCATTGGCAAAATCAATGGCAGGGGAGAGGTTGTGGCTTCCCAAGGCTTGCTTCACCGCACTCCATACGATGCCATACACCGTACGTTCGTCATCAAACTTTATTTCCGTTTTAGTGGGGTGCACATTTACATCAATATGCTTGGGGTCAATCTCAATAAACAAAGCATAAAAAGGGAAACTGTTTTCGGGCAGCAATCCTTGGTAGGCGCTGGCTACGGCATGCCCGAGGTAATTATTCCGGATAAACCGGTGGTTGACAAAAATATATTGTTCGCCTCTTTTTTTCTTAGCCAACTCCGGCCGGCCTATGTAGCCCGAAATTTTTATTAAAGTAGTTTCTTCCTGCACGGGTGCCAATTGGCTTTGGTAATTTTTTCCAAATAAATTAACAATACGTTGGCTTAGTTTGCCTGACGGAAGATCGAACAATAACTCGTCATGCTGAATAAGCGAAAACGAAATGTGTGGGTGTGCTAAGGCCAACCTGGTAAATTCTTCCGTGATGTGGCTCATTTCCACGCCATTCGGTTTTAAAAAATTTCTCCTTGCCGGGATATTAAAAAATAAATTCTTAATGCTGATGCTCGTTCCTTTTTCAGTAGCTACAGGTTCTTGCTTTTTTACATCCGATCCTTCCACTACCAGCCATGTGCCCAATTCTTCTGTAGCCAGCCTTGTTTTTATTTCCATTTGCGATACGGCCGCCAAAGAGGCCAGCGCTTCACCCCGGAAGCCCATCGTACGCAACCGGAACAAATCATCGGCTGTTCTGATTTTAGACGTGGCGTGCCGCTCTAAACTCATGCGGGCATCGGTTTCGCTCATGCCTTGACCATTGTCAATTACTTGCAGCAAACTTTTTCCAGCCTCTTTTACAATCAGTTTGATGTGGGTAGCTCCCGCATCAATAGAGTTTTCAATCAGTTCTTTTACAGCGGATGCCGGACGTTGCACTACCTCACCGGCCGCAATCTGGTTGGCAATAGAATCGGGAAGAAGTTGGATAAGATCGGGCATGGAAAAAGATGCCGCAAGGTACAAAAAGGGAATGGAGGGAAGAAAATAAAAAGCCTTGACGGTGGCCAAGGCTTTTTAAGATTACAGGTTAGGTTGGTTAGGCGTACAATAATTGTTTATTCTTTTCTTTGATAGGCAACAGGTTGGGATCCGGTGCCAGAATGACGCTCACCTCATCCCACTCGCTCCACTCTTTCAGCTTCTCCAGTTTTACCGAGCCGGTCATGTACTGATACTTGTCGCCCTGATAGCCGCCTTTAAAGTTTTCAAAGTCTTTGGGCGAAACGAGGGCTCCTTTGGGGAAGCTGATGATGACATCTATGGTGGCCTCATTAGAAAAAGGTAAGCTCTCGCCTTGTGTAAATTTTTTGTATTCGTAACGGTAATCGTACGTTAAGGCAGAGATATCAGAAAGTACGGCCGAGCCGGTAGGGTAACTGCCAGCTCCTTTGCCTATGAATACTTGTTTTTCGGCAAAAGCCCCCTCTACCAGCACGGCATTGTATTCGTTTCGCACGGATGCCAGCATGTGGTCGGTTGGAATAAACTGCGGAGCTACCAACGCAAAAATTTTTCCGTCTCTTTTATAGGCGCGAGCCACCAGTTTTATGGTGTAGTTGTTTTCGCGGGCGTATTTCAAATCTACCGAAGAGATTTTCTGAATACCCAGGTTGATGATTTGCTCCGGTTTTAGAAATAGGCCAAAGGTATGAGCGATGGCAATAGTCAGTTTGAATTTGGGATCGAAGGCTTTTACATCGAGGGAAGGGTCGCTTTCGGCAAAGCCGAGGTCTTGGGCACCTTTCAGTGCTTCCAGATAGCTTTTGCGTTCTTCAAAAACTTTGGTCAGGATGTAGTTGGTAGAGCCATTGAATATCCCCTCAATGCTGGTGATCAGATCATTGTCATAATATTCTTCCAGGTTTCGTAAGATCGGAATACTGCCGCACACCGAACCTTCGTACAGCACCGAGCGATCGTGCTTTTGTTGCAGTTCGTATATTTCATTCAGGTGCTCGGCAATCATTCGCTTATTGGCCGTTACCACGTGTTTGCCGTTTTGCAAGGCGGTTTTCACAATCTCAAAAGCCGCATGGGCATCATCAATTAATTCAACCACCACATCAATCTCTTGGTCAGACAAGATGTCGTTTTTATCGTAAGTAAAAATAGTTTGATCTAAGATGCGTTTCTTATCGCGGTTTTTAACGCAAATTTTTTTTATTTCTGCTTTGATGCCATGGGTTTCATTCAGCACATGGTATAATCCCTGGCCTACACAGCCGAAACCAAAAACACCAAGTTTTAATTTCTTGTGTGCGGTGTGTTGTTTTTTTTCTGATTCTTTTGCCATAATCGGTTACGGAATGGATACCGCCTCGCGGGTTAAAAATTCGTTTACAATATTTTTAAATACACTGAACTCCACTAAAAAACCATCATGTCCAAAATCGGAGGAAATGATTTTGAGTGAAGCATGAGCAATGTTATCGGCTAAAAATTTTTGCTCGGACGGAGGAAACAAGCAGTCGGTTTTAATTCCTACTACCAATGTTTTAGCCTTGATTCGTTTAAGTGCTTCGTTAAGGGAAGCTTTTCCTCTGCCTACATGGTGGCTGTCCATTGCTTTAGACAGGAGCCAGTAAGTAAAGGCATTAAAACGGTTGGCCAGTTTTTGGCCTTGATACTGTTGATAAGAGGCTGCGCGAAAGCCGTCCAGTTTATCACTTGTTTTTTCGGCTTGTGTTTTCTCAAACCCATCGTGAGCGCGGTAAGAGATCATGCCGATGGCGCGGGCGGCTTTCATGCCTTCCAGTCCGGCCCGGGCATCGTCTTCTTTCCAGGTTTGATCAGATTGAATGGCCATACGCTGGGCTTCGTTAAAAGCAATACCCCAGGGCGAATGTTGGGCGTTGGTGGCAATCAAAATCAAGTGTTCAAATATTTCCGGTTGGGCAATGGCCCACTCTAATGCTTGTTGCCCACCCAGCGAGGGACCGATCAGGGTATTGATTTTCTTCAAGCCGAGATGTTGGCGAAGCAAATCAAACGAAGCCACTACATCACGATTGGTGAATGCAGGAAACTGATGAAAATAATTTTTTCCGGTTTCAGGGTTTACCGACAATGGCCCCGTAGATCCATAACAACCGCCTAAAGTATTGGCACAGATAATGAAGTGCTGGCGCGGGTCAAACGGACTGTCTTCGGTAAATAAATCTTTCCACCAGTCGGTAAAATCGGAACTGCCCGTAAGGGCATGAATAACCCAAACGGCATTACTGCGGTCGCTGTTTAATTGGCCAAGGGTAGTGTATTTCAATTGGAAGCCGGGCAGTTTCCCTCCGGCCTCCAACTGAAATGGATGAGTATAATGAAAAATATGGTCTTGCTTTGTCACGTTACTTTTTTAAGCAACTAACGTCTTTTTAAAAACTTTTTCAAACGCTTGTGCAAAATCAGCCTTGATGTCTTCTATGTGTTCTAACCCAACCGATACACGCAACAACGTGGGCAGCACCCCGGCCGAAATTTGTTCTTCATCGGTAAGTTGTTGGTGGGTAGTGGCCGAAGGCTGTATGATTAATGTTTTGGCATCGCCCATGTTGGCCAGGTGGCTGGCCAGTTTTAGGTTGTCCACAATAGCAGTTGTGTTTTCCTTTGTTCCTTTTATCGTGAACGATAACACGGCACCAAATCCATTCTTTAGATATTTCTTGGCCAACTTATGGTAGGTGCTGGAAGCCAGGCCCGGATAGTTTACTGTTTCTATTTGCGGATGATGCTCGAGCCATTGTGCTAATGCCAGGGCATTATCAACCGAACGCTGTACCCGAAGCGAAAGTGTTTCCAACCCTTGTAGCAACAAGAAGGAATTGAACGGACTAATGGCCGGGCCAAAATCGCGCAAGCCTTCTACCCGTGCCCGGATGATGTAAGCAATATTGGGCAGGCCGAGTGGGTTACCTTCACCAAATACATCCCAAAATTTAAGTCCATGATACCCTTCGCTCGGTTCGGTAAACTGAGGGAACTTGCCATTGCCCCAGTTGTAATTTCCACCATCAACGATTACTCCGCCAATAGAAGTGCCGTGCCCGCCTATCCATTTGGTGGCGGAGGCTACTACGACACTGGCGCCATGTTCAAACGGACGAAATAAATACCCGGCAGCACCAAAGGTATTGTCAACCACCAAGGGTAAGTCGTGTTTTTTGGCCAACGCAGCCAAAGCATCAAAATCCGGAATGTTAAACCCTGGGTTGCCAATGGTTTCGAGATAAAGTGCTTTGGTGTTTTTATCAATGAGCTTTTCAAAAGCTTCTGCCGTATCGCCTTCGGCAAAGCGCACATCTATGCCCAGTCGTTTAAAGGCTACTTTAAATTGATTGTAGGTTCCTCCATATAAAAAGGAAGTGGAAACAAAGTTGTCGCCTGCCTGCAAGATGTTGTTGAGGGCAACAAACTGTGCAGCCTGGCCAGAGCTTACCGCTAAAGCAGCTACTCCGCCTTCGAGGGCGGCCACACGTTTTTCAAAAACATCGGTGGTGGGGTTCATAATACGGGTATAGATGTTGCCAAATTCTTTTAAGGCAAAAAGGTTGGCTCCGTGTTCTGAGTTTTTAAATACGTACGAAGTGGTTTGGTAAATCGGTACGGCTCTGGATCCGGTGGTAGGATCTACTTCTTGGCCGGCATGTAATTGGAGGGTTTCAAAACGTTGTGTTGACATGGTTATTAAGATTTATTGTTTTTATATTTTTTAGTTTAATGAAAAGTGAACCGGGGTGGCATTGCGCAGGTTGTCGTTTACCGGGCAGCGGTTTTCTATCTCTGCGAGCCAGCGTTGTTTCAATTCTTCATTTAGTGGGGCATCGGTTTTTACCCTGACATGAATGCGCTGGTAGCCGGCCCGCTCTTCGTGTGAGGTGCCAAACAAACGGGCCGGGTTGATGTCGCCATCAATGGAGATGTGTAAATTTTTCGGATCAATGTTCAATTCTTTGGCCGTGAGGTGAGCCACCACATTAATGCAACCGGCATAGCCTGCGAGGATATATTCTACAGGGTTAGGGGCCAGATTAGTGCCGCCCAGTTCGGCCGGTTCATCTACTATTATTTTAAACCCGCGCGTTTTTACTTCCGTACGGGCAGCGGTTTCACTTTTAGATTCTATTGAAAAATTAAGAAGGTTAGACATGGTATATATTTTAATGATTTATTGGATTGATTTTAGTTGAATCTAACCGTAGCAATCGGCCTGTCACTTGGCAGAGCCATAGGTTAGCTTGTTGTTAGGAACGCTTCGTTTTAGCTAACAACCCAATCCACAACAACACATACAGATACCCTGCATGCGGTTGGCAAAGATGTAACTTAAGAGGGGGCGAAGCGGATGGAGGTTCTGAATTGTTTTTTTCATGGCTTTTACCGGTTTATATTTCAGGAGTTAGCACCTTTTTCCTATTAGGAAGGGTTGCTAGCGCTTCACAGAGCCTGTCTCTCCGCGCTTCTTTATAAATCGGTTGAGCTAAATGCTTCACCGACTATGATGACACAAATGTATAGCTGTTTAGTAGAGTTTACAACTCTTTTTAAAAAAATAATTTTTTTTTTGCGGCTTACTGTCGTTAGGGGTTGGTTAGCCGGGTAGTGTTACCGTAAAAACAGAGCCTTCGTTTGGTTTGCTCAATAAAGAGATTTGCCCATTCAGCCGTTCCACCGCTCTCTTTAATATATAGAGACCCAGCCCCGAACCTTTGGCGCTGATATTGGCCCGGTAGAACATATCAAATATTTTGGTCTGGTGCTCTTCATTTATACCTACGCCATTATCTTCTACGATAATGCACACTTCTTTTTCGCTTTGCCGGATATGTACTTTCACATAAGGGTCGGTAGCCCGGCCATATTTAATGGCATTTTCTATCAGGTTTTGCAAAACCGTGTTGACGATGGCCCATTCCGAAAAAAACCGGATGTTTTCTTGCACGTCAATTACAAAATTTATTTTCTTGAAGCTATCAATGTAGCGGTAACTGTTGATGCAATCGTTTACCAGCGTAGCAAAATCTATTTTCTCTTTGGTGGCTTCCAGGTGTTTCATTTGGGTGAGATTAATCAACCCCATTACAATGTTGTGGATCCGGTTGATCTGCGTGCGATACATTTCAAAGTAAGGAAGCGCCACCGGATCGGTAACGTCTGTCTTTACCAGAGCAGACAAGCCTTGCAAGGAGGCAATCGGTCCTTTCAGATCATGCGAAACCCGGTAGAAAAATGAATCTAACTCATCATTTTTGGCCTCAATAATTTCACGCTTTTCGCGTTGCACCTGTGCCTCCAATTCCAATTTCTCCATTTTTAGTTTTTCCTCATAACTTACCATAATATGGAGAGTCTCTGTATCAATCAATTTTTGCTTGAGTTCAATGTATCCTTCCAAATAGGTAAATGCTTCATGGGTTTTACCCTGCTCTTTAAACAGGAGGTACAGATAATAGTACACTTTAATGGCGATAATGGAAATTTTAAATTGCTTCGATTTTTCTAAGGCTTGGTACAAGTAATTGTGGGCGGAGGGATAATCATTAGTTCTTACATACAACTGACCTAATTTGTTGTAAGCCATACACTGACCCAACTGATCGCCAGATTGTTGATGTAGTGCTATACTTCTCAGCAGATCAACTTCAGCTTCTTTGTATTTTCCCTGAGCACAAATACTTTCGAGCGCGCATAGATAGAAAAAGCCAACCCCCGGGTATCGCCTGTTTTTTCTTTAAGCGCAATGGAGGTTTCAACCAGGGTATGGGCCTCTTCAATTTTACCTTGCTTCAGGTACAAACCCGAAAGCGGATTGTAAGCATTCGATTCTGAATTTAAGTCATTGATTTTACGGCTGGTTTCCACACAACGCCAATACGTTTGCTCGGCACTGCTGTAATCTTGGAAATATTCATAAACGGTGCCGATCGATTTCAGCACCCTTGCCATGTTGTGCGGATCGTTCAGTTCTTCAAAAATTTTCAGGCTTTGCAACATGAAGGATAGCCCTTTAGAAAAATTGTCTGTGCGGTAATAGGTGCTGCCAATATTATACTTAGCCAGTGCAATCCCTTTCCGATCATTTTCCTGTTTAAAAAAAACTAAAGCTTCATGGGCATAGGCGAGTGATTTTTCAAAATCACACTGAATGAAATAAAAAAGGGAAAGCTGGTTGCGGATGGCGGCCTCAGCCGAGGTGTAATGAATGGATATGGCTTTTTGAAGGGCCTCTTCGGCCAGAGAAATACTGTTGGGTAAATTGCTTACGCGACTGTTGTAAGCAGCCTGTATTAACTGATCCACCTGTAAAGGTGTTACCGTGCCAACAAAAGAATTCAATTTTTGAAAAGGTGAAACAAATTAAGCAAATCTAATGGATTGAGGAAATACGCGGAATGCCGATACAGATAACTTTATGTAAGCATACCTCCATCCACCTGAATAACCTGCCCGGTAATGTAGGATGACATACCGGAAGCCAGAAATACACAGGCATCGGCCACATCCTCAGGTTTGCCCCCTCGCTTGAGCGGGATGGCATCGCGCCAACTCTGTACGGTTTTTTCATCGAGTTTGCCGGTCATTTCAGTTTCAATAAAACCCGGGGCAACGGCATTCGAGCGAATCCCCCTGGACCCTAACTCCAGCGCTACCGATTTGGTAAATCCGATGATGCCCGCTTTAGAGGCGGCATAGTTGGCCTGCCCTGCATTACCCTTCAGGCCCACTACCGATGTCATATTAATAATGGAGCCGCTTTTTTGTTTCATCATCGGTTTAGTGGCGGCCTTTACGGTATTAAAACACGATTTTAAATTAACGTTCATAATCTTATCCCAGGCCTCTTCGGTCATGCGCAGCAGCAGATTATCCATCGTTATACCGGCATTGTTAATCAGGATATCAAGCGAACCAAACTCGGCCACTACATCATTGATCAGTTTATCGGCTTGGGCAAAATCAGAAGCATCCGATCGGTAGCCTTTGGCTCTTACTCCCTTCGAGGCCAGTTCGGCTTCGAGCGCCTGCCCTTGCTCCACGCTGGAAAGATACGTGAAGGCCACGTTGGCACCTTGCTCGGCAAATTTTAAGGCGATGCTCCGGCCAATCCCCTTGCTGGCACCGGTAATAAGAGCGGTTTTATTTTGCAATAGTTTCATATTTTAAATCTTAGTGCGCACAAAACTAAACGATTTTTTGCTATTGAAAACAGGCGCTGTCAATCGATTTTGAGCGAGTGTTTGGTAGTTACGGTTTTTTTTACATAGTTTTGTGATACATAGAAATACGATGCAACAAGAAACTTTGAATCAACGCGAACTATTAAAAGGTACTTTGGGTACGATCATTTTACAGTTGTTGAATGATCGTAAAAAAATGTACGGGTATGAGATTACTCAATTGGTCAAACAAAAATCGAACGGTGTCCTTTTGATCAAAGAGGGATCGCTTTACCCAGCGCTTCATAAACTCGAAGCTGATGGATTTATAAAATCAGAAGAAGTGTACATCGGCAAACGAGTGAGAAAATACTATAGCCTGACAGCCGTTGGCAAGAAGCGCACTAAGGCCTCTGTGCAAGAGTTACATAGTTTCATTAAAACGATGCAGGATTTGTTAACACCTAATTCCTTGAACAATGTACCAACTTAACGACACTCAGATCAGTGAAATACACGACAGACTCATGTCAAACGTGGTATTGAACAACGGCATAGAACCGGAAATCCTCGATCATGTCTGCGTCATCATAGAAGAGAAGTTTGACCAGGGTGAAACCTCTTTTAATGAAGCCTTTGAGCAGGCACTTTTTATCGTATGCCCTAATGGCATCGGTGAGTTTGAAATCGAAAAATCATTTTTATTAAACCATAAAAACTTAAATATGAAAAAGGCACTTTTTTTCAGTACCTACCTTTCAGTTACCAGCTTGTCTTTGGGATTTCTTTGCAAAACTTTTCATTGGCACGGAGGCACCACATTTATGTTGGCAGGGTTTTGCCTTTTGATATTGTCGACATTGTTTTGGTTTACCGGCTCAATGAGCCGATTTGCCCAAAAACCTTTGAGCGAAATGGTTCAAATATTGACCGGCACGCCAGCAGGTTTCATGACTGCCACAGGTTGCGCCTTTAAGCTGATGTATTGGCCCTACGCAGATATGCTGATGTTATTTGGATTCGTAATATTTATTGTACTGTTTCTCCCGGTGTTTTTTTATAAACAATATGAAAAAGCAGTTGCCGAATAATTGTTGATTATGAAAAGAGAAATCAAAGCACTAATAGCTGTTTTCGTTGTCATAGCTTTGATCATTGCGGGAAATTTTTTTTACCTGATTCGAATAAAAGGTGATGAAAAATTTCCTGAAGAAAAATACCTGGGCACAGTAACTAACAAGACGGCACTCATTGTAGTGGCGCACGATGATGATGCCATTTTTCATTCTGGCACAATATTGAATTTGACAAACAACGGATGGAAAGTCCACTTCCTTACTTTTTACGGACATTGGCGAAGAGAAGACAATTCGTTAAGAAAGCAAGAGGCCGCAACCGCTGCTGCATTGGAAAAATTGGCCGGATATAGCCTCATCGATTTTTCAATTCAAAAAACAGATACAGTAAAAGAACCGTGGATGCCAATTCCCTACGCTAAGTTTAGTGAATACCTTAAGGTTGATTCACTAAAAATTTTAATTGCTAATGAGATAAGTAGAATACAGCCAAGTATCATGTTCACCCTCGACAATATTTCTGGTGCTTACGGACATCCCGAACACGCATGCGTAAGTCAATGTGTGATCAATGTTTGTAACGAAATGAAAAACGACAGTAGTTTTTCTGTAAACAAAATCTATCAATCAGTGTATTCAAGGCAACTCAGCGAAAATTTAATGAGCGAAATGCCTGTATATAAAGCTGCGAAAAAAGTTTATCACGTAGATGGAATGCCAACTCCGGATGTGGAAGTAAATATTTATGATCACGCTGCAACTAAAATGAAAATATGGCAGGCTTATGAGTCTCAGGAACGAAATATCAAGAAAGTAGCGCCTTTTTATAAATGGTACCCTGCATGGATATATTTCTGGATCTTCGATAAGGAATACTTCAAAGTGATTGATGTCAAGGAATAAATAGAAATCCTGCCTTTTGTTGCATTTTTTAGGGGCTTTAGCGCTCCTTATGCCTAATCCTGAATTTTTTTGAATAAGCGGAATCGGAATGTATCTTTGACCGCATTTATAAAATTCTATCTATGGCAAACTATGATTTGATTGTTATCGGCTCTGGCCCGGGTGGGTATGTAGCCGCTATTCGTGCTTCGCAATTAGGAATGAAAGTAGGTGTGGTGGAGAAGGCTGAGTTGGGGGGTATTTGTTTGAACTGGGGCTGCATTCCTACCAAAGCCTTATTGAAGAGCGCCAATGTTTTTGAATATATTCAACATGCCAAAGACTACGGCATTGATGTAAAAGAAGCAACCGTTGATTTTGCCGGTGTTATAAAAAGAAGCCGGGAGGTGGCCAATGGTATGAGTAAGGGAATACAGTTTTTGCTAAAGAAAAATAAAATTGAACACATAGCCGGTACCGGAGTTCTTAAAAAAGGAGGCAAGGTAGAAGTGACCGATACCGCTGGTAAAAAAACAACCTACGAAGCAAAACATATTATTTTAGCTACCGGAGCACGTTCGCGCGAACTGCCCGCCCTGAAGATTGACGGCAAAAAAATTGTTGGTTACCGCGAAGCATTGATTTTGCCCGAGCGGCCAAAAAAATTATTGGTGGTAGGCTCCGGAGCCATTGGCGTTGAGTTTGCATATTTCTACAATACCTTAGGTGCGGAAGTAACCATTGTTGAATTCTTACCGCGCATTGTGCCGGTAGAAGACGAAGAAGTTTCAAAACAATTAGAGAAATCATTTAAAAAAAGCGGGATAACGATTTATACCAACTCTGAAGTAACGGCTGTAGATACTAAAGGCAAGGGCTGTATAGCAACCGTTAAAACACCTACCGGTGAAATTAAAATAGAATCGGATATTGTTCTTTCGGCTGTGGGGATTGCCACTAACCTGGAAGGAATTGGCCTGGAGGAAGTTGGGGTAAAAACCGAAAAGGGGAAAATAGTAGTAGATCCTTTTTATAAAACCAACGTACCGGGCGTGTATGCCATTGGCGATATTACACCCGGTCCTGCCTTGGCACACGTAGCCTCGGCCGAAGGGATTATTTGTGTGGAAAAGATAGCGGGGCAAAACCCTGAGCCACTCAACTACAACAACATACCAGGCTGCACTTATTGTTCGCCCGAAATAGCTTCAGTCGGCTACACCGAAGAGGCTGCGAAAAAAGCCGGATATCAAATTAAAGTAGGTAAGTTTCCGTTTACCGCATCGGGCAAAGCCAAGGCAGCCGGTGCTGCCGATGGGTTTGTAAAAGTAATTTTTGATGCGAAATATGGCGAATGGTTAGGGGCTCACTTTATCGGTGCCAATGTTACCGAAATGATTGCCGAAGCCGTAGCCGCCCGCAAACTTGAAACCACCGGGCACGAAATAATAAAAACAGTGCACCCGCATCCTACTATGAGCGAGGCCGTCATGGAAGCAACGGCAGCTGCGTATGGGGAAGTGATTCACCTCTGATTTTTTTAATTAGCTGCTTATAAAAAGGCTTGCCACGGGCAGGCCTTTTTTATGGCGTAAACAGATACACTCTTTGCTACAACGACAGTTAAAACAGATGGATGACCAGTTATCGGGTATATAGTTCGTTGGCCAGAAATCCTTTTTACTTAAATTATTTTTTTGTATATTTGATTTAATATTTTAAAAATCAGTATGTTATGAAAATAGCACCTGTTCGGTTTTACTTTCACAGAGCCAGAGTATTTGGCTGGTTAGTGGTTCTATCTATTGTGGGGTATATGCTTTTCAATGCGGTATTAAGATATTTGTATTGATGGCGCACAAGAATATTCCTGTAAAAAGCTACTATAAAAGAGCAAAAGTATTTGGGTACTTGGTTTTGGCGATCGTTGTAACCGTAATTGTTATTTATCTTATCGAGCAGTTTTCCTAATAGTTTCCTTTCACAGGCTTTCCTCCATCATGTCAGGAAAGTATAGTTTTTAGCTGTTTTCTACCTTCATTCCATGTGTACCTTTGCTTAGGTAAAAAAGTAAGTTTATGCGTATTTCCCTGCCCCTCATTTTTATCGTGATTCCGTTTTGCTTACAAGCTCAAAAGCAAGATTCGCTGCAGCAAGTTATTTATCAATCAGCTTTACAAAAGCTGAAACAAGGAAACTATTCGGAAGCATCCGTTCAGTTTTCTCAGTTGATTACCACCAATTTTTCAAATAAGGAAGTTTTTGTTAAGCGAGGGCTGGCTGAGTTTATGTTAGGCAATGTAGAAAAAGCCAAGAACGATTTTGACGAAGCCGTGAAAGCGAGAGTAAATACCAACGAATTATTTGAGTACCGCGGGCTGGCTAAGTATAAGATGGACGATGCCGCGGGCGCATCTTCCGATTTGGAAAAAGCCATTTCGATGGGGTCTAAAAACCCGGACCTTTTTGCGGCACTCGGCAATGCCAAATTTAAACTCAGCAATTACAAAGAAGCGATTGCCAATTATGATATGGCCATTCTCTCCGGAAAAAAAGAAGCCATTCTTTTTAATAACCGGGGCAAAGCCAAAATGACACTCAGCGATCTGGCCGGAGCCGAAAAAGACTTTACCGAAGCTCTCGCTATAAAACCGGATTATGACAAAGCGCTCGACAACCGGGCTGACACACGTTACCAACTAAAAAAATGGAAAGAGGCTGCGACTGATTTAGACAAAATAATTTCATCGGGCAGAAGCGATACCGAACTTTTTCAAAAAACAGGAACGGCCAAATTTAATTTTCAGAATTACTCAGGTTGTGCTGAGGCGCTTATGAAGGTGGTAAGTAAAGGGGTAAAAGATAAAGAAGTGTTTAGAATGCTTGGCCTTAGCTTAGCCAATCAAAATAATTATACCGAGGCAACTCACGCACTCAGCGCGGCCGTTTCGCTGGGTGTTAGTGATCAGGAAATTTTTGAAAAACTGGGTATCTGTCAATACCAAAATAAAGAGTTTGCCCAAGCTATTGAATCGCTGGGGCGTGCCGTAGCCATGGGCGCATCGGCTAAAGAAATTTTTTTAATGAAAGGAAATGCTGAATACCAGCAGAAAGATATAGACAATGCGCTAAAAGATTTGGAAAAGGCGGTTTCACTGGGTGTTTCCGATTATGAAGCTTTTAAAAATCTGGGTGACAGCAAATTTGTTAAAAACGACTATGCCGGGGCGTTGGGCTATTACAACAAAGCCATTGCCATGGCTCCAACCGATGCGGTTGTTTTTAATAACCGGGGAAAAGCAAAATATGCACTGGGCGATTTGGCCGGCTCGTTGCCCGATTTTGATCAGGCGATTTCCTTAAAACCGGATTACAGCAAAGCTCGCCTAAACCGGGCTACGGTGCGTTTTGCACAAAACGATTTTAAAGGTACAGCCGAAGATTTAGATAAAATACGTACCACCGAAGGCGAATCGGCCGAGTTAATGCGCCTGCTCGGTATTTCAAAATACAACCTCAATGATAAAGAAGCCGCAAAAATTTTTTTAGACAAAGCTGTTAAGGCCGGCTCGAAAGACCCCAAAGTAAATTTATATCTGGGTTATCTGCGTTACCAGGCCAACGATTTTAAAGGAGCCATTGAGGCACTTAACACAGCCGAAGCGGCCGGTGAAAAAGAAATTTCATTAAATGAGAAACGAGGCCAATCACTTTTTGCCACGAAAGATTTTACCGGCAGTATTACGGACTTGGAAAAATTTATTCAAAACGGTCAACCCGATGTAACGACTTACGAAGATTTAGGTTTAGCGTATATGCAGGTACAAAAAAACAAGGAGGCTCTGATCAACTTAGAAAAAGCGGTAATGACGGGCAGCAAGAATAAAGACGTTTATTTTCAAGTTGGCAATGGACGATATAAAGACACGAATTATACCGGAGCTATTGAGGCCTACGATAAGGCCATTTCCTTCGGAGCAAATGATGAAGTGATATATAATAATCGGGGCAAAGCCAAGCTTAATTCAAATCAAATTAAAGAGTCAGTAACTGATTTTGATAAATCACTTCAGATCAAACCAAATTATATGCAGGCTCTGAAAAATAGAGCGGCAGCCTATGTTCAACTAAAAGAATGGGACAAGGTAGTAAACGATTTAGCCCCGGTGATAACAGCTAATCAGGCCGGAGCCGATGAATTTTTATTTTCAGGAGTAGCTAAGTAC
>JAFDYY010000058.1 GCA_018267195.1 Bacteroidota bacterium
ACCACACAATGCAGCGAATCAAAAGCATAAATAGAACGGAAATCAAGCGACTCAAAATTTTTAATGGTGCCGAACGACCAATGCTTGCCCCCATCGAGCGAGCGGCCAATCTGCCCTTGGCTGCCCCCGGCCCAAACCACCTGGTTGGTAACCACCGACAATGCGCGGAAGGAAGACTTAATGTGGAGGTCGCAGTTTTTCCAAACTAAATCCTGCGCGCGGGGCAGAGCCGGAAAACAAAGAATGACAAGAGCTGCCAATAATAATTTCATAAGCTTATTTTTTATCTTCTATTCGTTTTTGCAAAGCTACGTATTCATCGCGCAGACGGGCGGCTTCCATAAACTCTAATTCTTTCGCGGCTTTCTCCATAGCTTTTTTGGTGCGGTCCATCATCTTAATCAATTCTTCCTTCGACAGGTAGGCCATAACCGGATCGGCCGCTAACGATTTTTCTTCTTCTTCGATGTAATATTTTTTTAACGATTTTTTTGAATCGGCTACTTTGGTTTGCCCGAGAATGGCATCTTTCGATTTTAACACCGTGCGGGGGGTAATGCCATGCGCCAGATTATAATCCATTTGCACCTGACGCCTGCGGTTCGTTTCATCGATCGCTACACGCATTGATTCGGTAACGGTGTCGGCATACATAATTACCCGGCCATTTTCATTTCGGGCCGCGCGGCCAATGGTTTGTACCAGCGAGCGGTGGTTGCGCAAAAAACCTTCCTTGTCGGCATCCATAATAGCCACTAACGATACTTCGGGCAGGTCAAGGCCTTCGCGCAACAGGTTTACGCCTACCAGCACATCAAACACACCGAGCCTGAGTTCGCGCAGAATTTCCACGCGGTCCAGCGTTTGCACCTCGCTGTGTATGTAGCGGCACTTAACGGCAGCCCGCTCCAAAAATTTAGTCAGCTCTTCGGCCATGCGCTTGGTAAGAGTGGTAACCAATACGCGTTCTTTTCTTTTTACGCGCTCGTCAATCTCTTCCAGCAAATCATCAATTTGGTTTTGGCTGGGGCGCACATCAATGACCGGATCGAGCAAGCCCGTGGGGCGGATCAGTTGTTCGACCACAATGCCTTCCGATTTACGAAGTTCATACTCGGCCGGGGTAGCACTTACATAAATCACCTGGTTGAGCATGGCCTCAAATTCATTGAACGTAAGCGGGCGGTTATCTAAGGCAGACGGCAACCGAAAACCATAGTCCACCAGATTTACTTTGCGCGAGCGGTCGCCCCCCCACATAGCACGTATTTGCGGCAAGGTAACATGGCTCTCGTCAATCACCATCAGGTAGTCGTCAGGAAAATAATCGAGCAGGCAAAACGGGCGGCCTCCGGCCTGGCGTCTGTCGAAGTAACGCGAGTAGTTTTCTATGCCGCTGCAGTAGCCCAGCTCGCGCATCATTTCCAGATCAAACTCAGTCCGTTCTTTTAAGCGTTTGGCTTCGGAGTATTTTTTTTCCTGTTCAAACATATTCATTTGCAACACCAGGTCGTCCTGAATTTCACGAATCGCCAGGTGAAGCTGCTCTTTTCCGGTTACAAAGAGATTAGCCGGAAAAATAGTTACCCGTTGCTCATTCGAAATTTTTTTCCCACTAACCGGCTCAACCGTTTGGATCGCCTCAATCGTATCTCCATCAAAATAAAACCGCAGGGCATAATCGGCATACGCCAAATACACATCTACGGTATCGCCTTTTACACGAAAGGTGCCCCGCTTAAATTCAGCTTCCGTGCGGCTATACAAAATATCTACCAAAGAAAATAAAAATTTATTGCGCGGTACGGTTTGGTTTAAACTGAGTTCGATTCTGTTTTTACCAAATTCTTCGGGGTTCCCGATGCCGTAAATACAACTGACAGACGCCACGACCAGCACATCTCTTCGGCCGGTTAATAAAGAAGAGGTGGCGCTCAATCTCAGTTTTTCGATCTCTTCGTTAATGGATAAATCTTTTTCAATATACAGGTTAGAGGAAGGGATAAATGCTTCCGGCTGGTAGTAATCGTAGTAGGAAATAAAATACTCTACCGCATTGTCGGGAAAAAATTGTTTAAACTCTCCATACAACTGAGCCGCCAGTGTTTTATTATGGCTCAGCACCAGCGTGGGCCTGTTAATTTTAGAGATTACGTTGGCAACGGTAAATGTTTTTCCCGATCCGGTTACGCCCAGCAATGTTTGGTGCGGCTCGCCTGCCTCAATTCCTTTTACCAATTGCACAATGGCAGCCGGCTGATCGCCCGTAGGCGAGTACTCGCTGCTGAGTTTAAAATCCATTCAGGAAAGTTAATAGTTAATGATGAAAAATATTAACCACTAACGGAGATTGATTCGTTAATTGTTCCAGATGGCCCAGGCTTTTTCGGCCTGTATCTGCAACATCTCAAGCCCATTTTTTATTTTCGCCCCGCGCATTTCCGATTTTTGTAAAAACAAAGTACGGGCCGGGTTGTAAATCAGATCATAGATATAATGATGCGGGGTAATGAGGTCGTAATCAATAGAAGGAAAATCATTTGTATTGGGCGACATGCCCAGCGGGGTCGTATTAATAATCAGGTGTGCCGATGAAATAACATTTGGATTAGCCGCTAACGATTCGTACGTGTGGGCTGCTTTTCCTTTTTTTCTCGACACGACTTCAAAAGGAACGGCTAATTTTTTTAATGCTTGCTGCACCGCTTTGGAGGAGCCCCCGGTACCTAAGATCAACGCGTGGGCATTTTCAATTTTCGGAAACCACTTTTCAATCGTTTCATAAAAAGCATCGCTGTCGGTATTGAATCCTTTCAGTTTTCCGTTTTGAATTTTGATTACGTTTACCGCTCCAATATTTTTAGCTTCCGAGTCAATGTCGGTAAGAAACTTTATTACTTTTTCTTTGTAGGGAACGGTAACATTCAAGCCTTCTAATTCGGGGTTTTCAGCCAACAAGGTATTTAGATCGTCTACACTTTTTAAGGGATATAGTTCGTAGTGATAGTCGCGCAGGCCTTCGCGAAAAAATTTTTCATCAAAATAAGATTTTGAAAAAGAGTGACTGAGGGTAGAACCGATTAAGCCAAATTTTTTTTCCATGGTTTCAGGTGTAAAGAGGGTGTGCGCTAAACGCGTCAGGGGTTTATGAGGCCAGCAAAGCTAACGGCTCTTTGCCTGAGTGTTTTAAGCATGTAATAAATTATTTAAACTATAATCGAAATCGCTGTTAATCAGCATGAAACGGAGGCGCAGTATTGTCTTTTTTGCGGGTTATTCCTAAAAAATGGAGAAAAGTATCTCCGCGCAGCCCCAGTCGTATGGTTTCGAGAGGGATTACTTCGTTGGGGGCAATGTTGCCCAAATTTACATTGGAGCCCAGCAGTTGGATAAACCAAACCTGCTGTGCTTTTTGCGGAGCCTCCCAAATAATTTTTTCAAACGGAATTTTGGTTAGAATTTCTTGTACCAAGCCCGAGCGCACTTCGCCTGTAGAGCGAAACAACCCTACGTTTCCGCCCTCGCGGGCTTCGCCAATTACTTTCCAGGCTCCGGCATCCAGTTCTTTTTGCATCAGATCAATCCACTGGTAAGGAGGAATAATTTTGTCGGCATCTTTTGAACCTACTTCGCTGAGTACGGTTACTTGTTTGGCCAACTGAGAAATGAAATTTAGTTTCTTGTCGTGATCCAGATCAATAGATCCGTCTGATACTTCAGCGTAGCCAAGGCCGTACTCATCCAACACTTTTCGGTAGTCGTCAAACTGGTTGCGAATGATGAAGGCTTCAAACAACGTTCCGCCAAAGTAGCAAGGCACACCGGCATCGTGATATACTTTTATTTTTTCTTTTAAGTTAGGCGTAACATACGAAGTGGCCCAGCCGAGTTTCACGATATCCACATGGTGGGAGGCAATACTCATAAAGTCTTCGGCTTCGCGTACGCTGAGGCCTTTGTCCATTGCCATGGTAAAGCCGGCCTGCCGGGGTTTGGTTGTGCGCTCGGGGAGCTTAGAAAGATGATAGTTCATGGATTATCTTTTCGATATTGATCAATGATTTTGAAAAGTGCTTTTTGGGTATCGAGTTTCGGAAAAAAATCGAACAGCGCCTGGTGTCCTTCAAAGTTAAGAATTAGCCCCAACTCCAGATAGATCAAGGCTTCTTTAAATTCGCCAGCTTCAATTAAGTAGGCCGTCAGGCGGTACATAAAATCGGGTTCTTCGGGCAGCTCATGTATGCCCTGACGCAATACCTCTACGGCTTTTTTAGGTTCGCCTTGTTCAAAATAAATAAAGGACCAGTTCAGCCAGATCTCTTTGTCTTCGGGGGTGAGGTGGGCGGCTTCTTCGTACGCACTGATGCTGGAAATAGTATTTCCTATTTTGTATTCGGCATGAGCAGCCGCTTTCCAATATTCGGCATTATCACAGTCAATTTTGATGGCCTTATTAAAAAAATGCAAGGCCTGATACCATTTCTCCTGTTTTTCCAGGCAGTTGCCAGCTCCAAAAAGAGCTTCGTCATACAACGGATCGAGCTTGGCTGATTTCTGAAAATATTTTAACCCCAACTCATATTGTTCAAGTCCTTCGTAGGCGGCCCCCAGGCAACAATATACTTCGGGGCTGGGGCCTTCCAGTTCCATTGTTTTTTTAAATTCATCCAGTGCCTCGTTGTACTTCCCTAAATTCATAAACGAATTGCCCAGATTAAAACGGGCGGAAGCAAAATTCTCGTCTATGGCCAACGCATATCCGTAGGCATCAATGGCTTCTTCGTATTGCTCCAGTTTGTTGTGAATAATGCCCAGATTATACCAGGCAGCGGTGGAGTAGGGGTCTTCGTCTATAAATTTTTTATAGTAAGCCAAACTGTTTTCAAGTTGCCCTACAATATCGAGGCAAAAAGCCAATTCGTAGAGCGAGCCTTCATGAGAAAGGTTCAGTTCAATAGATTTTTTATAGTGGGCGATGGCCTTGTCATAATCTTCCAGACTTTGGTACGCCAGCCCGATGTTGTAATACAGTTCGTCATGGTTTTCTTCGGCAAACAACAAAGCTTCTTCATACAGGGCAATGGCTTCATGGTGTTTTCCCTGCAATGAACGAACCGAACCTATGGTGAAATAAATTTCCAAATCGTTCGGGTGTAGTTGCCGGGCGGTTTCAAGCAGCTCAATCGCTTCATCGTATTGCTTAAGGTGGGAGAGTACCTGGGCTTTTACCGAAAGCAAATCGGTAGAAAAAGGGAATTGACTAATAGCCGCATTTACCGCGATCAACGCTTTTTTAAATTTGGCACTGGCCATATAATGGTCAATGATAATTTCGTAAGAGTCGATGTCGTAATATTCGCTGGCGTTTTTGCGGAGGCTCTCTTCGTAGCGTTTGATCAACTCGTCTTCTTCTTCACGTTTTCTATATCCCTGAGGCATCGGTGCGAATTCGTTTGCCTAAATTAATTAAAAAATCAATTCACAAAAAATTCTCTTTTTGTGAGGGCAAAATTGAGGGATATAAAAAAAACCTGCAAGTTGCTATTCTGGATTGTTTATTGTAAATGACGGTAATGGGGGCAGCACCAATCCAGCGTTTCTTCTAATGTCGTATAGCGAAAGGCAAGCTGCTCAATCGTTTTCTGGTTAGAGTAAATAAATTTTTCCTGTGCCGATTTTACCGATTGGCGGCTAATGAGCATCGGTTGCCCGGTAAGGCGGCAACGCAGTTCTTCCAACCAGGCCGCCAGGTAAAGAATTTTTTTGCCGATTTTTAGGGTTGGTTCTTTCTTGCCTAACCGGGTAGCAATTCCGCTCAGGAGGTCTTTAATAGAAACCGTTCCGGCACTGGCAATAAATTTCTCTGTTAGCCGGTGGTGATAGATACGCCAAACTATTTCGGCCACATCGCGGGCATCTACAAAATTAAGAGTGGCCTCGCTATAAAATTTTCGTTCGTTTAGTACGTAATTGAAAAGCTGCGCACTGCTTTTATGTACATCGGCCGGAGCCAAAATAACCGAGGGGCTGATAAGGGCAACGGATAGCCCTTCTTCGCGTCCGCGATAAACTTCAAGTTCGGCCAGGTATTTAGATTGGGCGTAGTCAGAATTTATTTCGCTCTCTTCCCACCGGCTCGTTTCATCGAGTTGCAGTACCCCTTTTTTTCTTCCGAGTGCCGCCACTGAGCTGATGTAGATCAGGCGCTCAATGCCCACACTAAGGCAGGCGTTTACAACGTGGCGGGTTCCCTCCACGTTGGTCTGCATGATTTTGTCTTTGTCGCGCGGATCGAAGGAAACCGTAGCGGCTGAATGAATAACAGTGGTGGCTCCCTGAAAGGCATCGCGTAGCGAATGGCTGTCGGTAATGTCTGCCTCGCGCCAATCTATTGAGTTCGAAATTTCTTTTAACCAGGTAAGATCGCTGTTGTGTCGCTTAATACCGATTAGGGGCTCGCCTGCAGAAAGGAATTTTCGGGCAATAAAATTTCCCAGTAGTCCGTTGGCTCCGGTAATGGCGATCATGTGGTTAGAGTTGGTAGTTTAGGAGTGGGAGGTTCAATGCTTTTTTAAAATAAGACGAACGAAAAGCCTCTGAAAGAGGTTTCAAATGCCGTTGATGGTGGCAATCGGTTCCTAAAAAATTGATCCAGCCTTGGTCCACCATTTGCGAAACGAACTTCCGAACCGGGCGGGTGTAGTAGTTGGTAAACGACATGATGTTGGCTTGCAACAACACTCCGCGGTAATGCAAGTCTTCGGCTTTGCTCATCGTCATAAACGAATACCGTTCGGGATGTGCCAGCACCGGTTTGTAGCCCAGGGTAATAAGTTTAAAAATAAAATCATTTAGTTGGTAGGGCTCAGTAATGTAGTTCATTTCAAAAAGAAAATAGGAATCTCCAAAGGTCATGAGCGGATGCCCCTGATCTACTTGGTTAATGAGCCAGGTATCCAGATAATATTCTGCGGCTGCGTCTATCTCTACGGGCAGACGATGGCGGTTCACTTCTTCTTTTAGTTCAGTTCGTTTTTGCCGGATCATCTCGGGTGTGTTGCGATAGGTGTCGCTCATAATGTGCGGGGTGGTAATCAGTTTTTGATAGCCCCAATCGTGCAGTTGGCGGATTACCCGGATGGCTTCATCCATATCGGCCACCCCATCGTCTAAACCGGGCAGCAGGTGCGAGTGCAGATCAGCTCGTAAAGAGAGCGGAAACGTATTTTTTTTTAAGAAGGAGAACAACGAACTATGTTTTTTGGCCGGGCTTGTCAATGTAGTAACCGTACCCGTATGCTTTGCCTGCCGGGGGCAGTGCATTTAATACGACTGCTACATTGTTTATTTTATTAACGGATTTTATCCGTTCAATATTTTTTACATATTCTTTCTTGGAATAATTAGCCCGCACCACATAGATAGAAAAATCGGATTTGTTCATGGCCATAATGCCATCGGTAACCAAACCCACCGGGGGGGTATCCATAATGATAAAATCATACTCGTGCTGCATCTCTTCAATCAGGGAGGAAAATTCGCCATTTAATAATAACTCTGAAGGATTGGGCGGATGCGGCCCCGCAGGGAGGAAAGAAAGATTTTCGATGCCGGTAGAACGAATACATTCTTGCCATTTATTTTTCTTAATTAAAATAGTGCTTAACCCTTGATGGCTGTCTTCTTCTTTTGCAAAAACGGATGTCTTCAGTTTTCGCATGTCGAGGTCAATCAGAGCCACTTTCTTTTTCGACATGGCCAGCACGCCTCCCAGATTAACCGCTAAAAATGATTTTCCTTCTCCGGAAACGGAAGAAGTAATTGTAATGATTTTTTTGTTGCCAGCCGAAGTAAAAAAATCCAGATTGGTACGCAGCGACCGGATCGCTTCGCTTACCATAGACTTGGGATTTTCTCTGACTTGCACAGCCACACCGGTTGAATTTCGGGAAGCCGGGATCACCCCCAACAACGGAACATTGATTAGCCGCTCTACTTCCTTTGAGCTGGTAATAGTATTGTCGAGCAGGTAAACTAATCCGATAAAGAAAAAATTAAGCACAATACCGGCTACAAAACCAATGGCTAAGAAAATTATTTTTCGCGGCCAGATGGGGGCGGAAGGGAAACTGGCCGATGACAAAATTTTAAAATCAGGGGTGGTGCCGGCTTGTGCAATTTCGAACTGGGCTTTTGATTGCATCATGGACAAATAAAAATCGGAATACAAACTATAAAAGCGCTGGTTTTTAGTGAACCGGGTATTTTTATCGGGCATGGTGTTAAACTCCCGCTCTAGTTTTTGTTTGGCGTTGGTTAAGTCAGCGGCTGTTTTAGACCAATTTTCTTTTAACAAGTTCAGGTTATTGAAAATTTCGTCTTTTAATTGATTTAATTCTTTCTCTTTTTGCCGGAAGGCAAAAGTGTTTTCATTGTACGATAGCGAGAGGCGATTACGTTCTTTGGTGAGCAGCACCAAGGCATCCATTTTTTTATTGAGATAGTCAGGCAGAAACAAGTAATGAGTGGAGGAGGTTAGTTGGTTTTTTCCTGATACGAGGCCCTCAATCAAGGTATTAACCTCTATTATTTTTTTGCTGAGCGAATACCGCTGCGAGTCCACCCGGTTAATTTGCAAGATGGTGCGCTTCATGTCTTCGCCCAGATTATTGCTCTTATTTTGCAGCGTAAACGACTCAAAGTAGTCTTCGTATGCTTCCATCCGTTTTTCTACCTGATTCAATTCTTTATTAAGCCAGTCTATTTTTTGTTTGTTGGCCAGGCTTTGTAATTCATTGCTGTAAGTAATGTAGAGCGAGTCAATTTTATTAACCACATCACTCGCTTTGAAGGCATTGTAATCTTTAAAGGAAATACGAATGGTGCGGGCATTGAAGTTAAGGGGTTCTACCGATAGATTTTGTGTGAGGTAGTTTATTAATGTGGCTTTGCTGTTCACAATAAAATAAAAATCGTTAGGATTCTTATCGTTTATTCCACCGGTATTTAGCAACACCAAATCAGCCCCTTCCAAATGAATCGGCTCGCCATACTTTCCTTGGGTTTTCTTGTCTTTTTTACCAAAGCTAAACGCAAAGGTGGTTTCGTTAATCGGGAAAAAGTAAATAGGAGTGTTTTGAATTTTATTAGATGGCTTGATAACCTTTACCCGGAAGGGGGCTACCCGATATAGTTCATTGTAGAGCACATTTCCTTCGCTGAAATACCCCACGCTCAAATCCAGTGAATCAATTACCCGGCTGAGAAAAAGTTTTGATTTTATTTGCTCAATTTCTCCGGAGATAATATCGAGGTTTTGGTCTTGCACAATTTTATTGATGCCCAGATCGGTTGCATCCTGCTTGATGTCTAGTTTTAATTCGGAATCGGATTCAAAAATATCTTTTGTCCAGCGGGTAGTTAGGTAAGCCGAAAGGTTGCAGATGAAAAAAATAGCAATAACCCATCCTAGTTTTTTTTTGAAAACAGCCCTCAGCTTTTCAAAATCGAAATCATCAGATGGTGCGGGCGATGGATTTAGCTGGTTGGCCATGGCTTATTTTATTCGGTAAATTACCAACACTGTTATTAATGAAAGCAGGAGGGAGCCTAACACATAATTATCGCGCAGACCTTCGGTAAAGGGTTTGCGCACGGGCTCTACATAGACAATATCGCCCGGCTGCACGGCAATGTTGCCCTCCTGAAAACCCTGCACCGTGCTGAAATCAATAGCATAAACATGGTTGTCTCTAATCAGTTTAATCCGGTTGGCATGGGCTTCGTTGTTGATCCCTTTAGCGGAAGCCAATACCTCTGCTACCGTAACATGTTGGTTAGTTAGCGGAATGACCAGCCCGCCCGGGGCGCCCAGCACAATAACACGTTTGTTGGCAAAAGTTAATTGTACATAAGCTTCCGTAAAAAATTTTGAATATTCTTTTTGGGCTATCTCTTCTGCTTGCCGCAAAGTTAGCCCCTCCAGTTTCAGTTCGCCAATCAACGGAAGTTTTACCAACCCCGACTGATCTATCAGGTAATTGATTCCGTCTTCTGCTTTCGTGGTTTTGGCTGCCGCGGGGTTGGCGTTAGAGAGATCAGGGTTGGGATCAATGTATCGTTCGCCTTTGTTAGAATAGACAGCCAGTCGTAACAAATCATTTTTCTGAATAACATAATCTTGCTGCACGTTCATGGCTTCCCGGTTTAGCGCTTCTACCGGATGCTCCTTGGTAGGCTTAAACATAATGTTCTGTTTGTACGAAGAACAAGCACCCATAACCAAGCCGATAAATAATAATAAGTTGCGCATGGTGAAATTAACAGATAGGCGCGAAATTACGATTTTTTCAACATCTGCCGATTGAACCGGGAGCCATAAGCGAACTACAGAGCCTTTGCCTGCTGTATCGCCCGAAAGTATTTGGTAATTACAATTCGTTCGTCAAATTCGGTTTCGGCTTTTAGCCGCCCGTTTTTTCCCATCTGCTGAAGGGTAAAGTCATCAAAATGTGCCATGGTTTCCATTTTCAGGGCCAAGTCGTCAGCATCTTTTAGTTTACAAAGCAAGCCGTTAAATCCGTTTTTCACTACCTGGTGGCAACCGGGCACATCGGTGGTAATGATGGGTTTGGCGCTACTGGCAGCCTCCAGCAACGTGCGCGGGGTACCTTCGCGGTACGAAGGCAACACGATACAATCTGCTTGCTGAATAAACGGGCGAACGTCTTGGGTAGTACCCAGATATTCTATGGTGCCGGACTGAATCCATTCGTCAATTGTTTCCAACTTTATCCCGCGTGCATGCACCGGGTCTTTCGCTCCCAGAATCTGAAATTTGGCCTGCATACCCTTGGCCTTTAGTTTTTTAATGGCCTCGATAAACTCCAGAATACCTTTATCGGTAATTAACCGTGATACCAAAAGAAAAGTGAATGGTTTGTTTCGCGAAAACGCGACCGGTAAAAACCGGTCTAAGTCTATTCCCGACCCCGGCAAAAGATCGGTCTTGGTGGGGTTTATTAATTTCTTGCCTACAAACAGATTGAGGTCATCGGGATTTTGAAAAAAAACCTTTTTCGGAAAAAGAAAGGCGAGCCGATACAACGAAATAGCTACTTGCGAAACCAGATTTTTCTTTAAGAAGATAGTACCCAGTCCACACACATTGTTAACGGAGGGGATGCGCAACGAGGCAGCGGCAAGCGTGCCGTACACATTGGGTTTGATGGTATAATGCAAAATAACATCGGGCCTTACTTTTTTATAGATCGCCCGTAGTTCAAAGATCAGCAGAAAGTCTTTTAATGGATTGGCTCCGCGGCTATCCATCTTCACATCGTGATGGTGACAACCGGCTTTAATTAAATAGGGAGTATATTCATCGTTGGGGGCGATGGTATGCACTTCGTGCCCTTCGGCCATCAACGCCTTCACAAAATTCATCCTGAAATTGTAAATATTCCAAGAGGTATTTAATACAATCGCAATTTTCATGTTCTGTGCCAACTATGTTTGCCAACCGATAAAAGGCACCTTTTTTTTGTAAAAAAATACCTTTTCTGATTGCTCAATTCTGCAAAGCTATAAAAAAGTAACCGTTGTGTGAATTGGATTCCGAAAACTACTTTTGCAAATCTGATATGGAAAAGAACAACAAAAAAGCGGTATTGATCGCATTGATAGGCCAATCGCCCGAAGAAACCATAGAGCACTTGGACGAGTTAGCTTTTTTAGCGGAAACGATAGGTATTTATGCCGCAGGCCGGTTTACCCAAAAACTTCCTCATCCGGATGTGCGCACATTTGTGGGAAAAGGTAAACTCGATGAAATAAAAAATTTTGTACAAAGTCAGCAAATACAATTTGTGTTGGTGGATGATGACCTGAGCGCCTCTCAGCTTAAAAACTTGGAAAAACATTTTAATGCGGACGAAAAAGAATATAAAGTGCGCATTTACGATCGCTCGTTGCTGATCCTTGATATTTTTTTGATGCGCGCCCAAACCGCACAGGCCCGCACGCAGGTAGAGTTGGCGATGAACCAATACTTATTACCTCGCCTCACGCGTATGTGGACACACCTGGAACGCCAGCGCGGGGGTACCGGCACCCGCGGGGGAGCCGGTGAAAAAGAAATTGAAACCGACAGGCGGGTAATACGCGACCAAATTGCCAAGCTGAAAGAAGAATTAAAGAAAATAGACAAACAACGGCAAACCCAACGCAAATCGCGCGAGGGAACAGTGCGCGTGGCGCTGGTAGGATACACCAACGTAGGGAAAAGCACACTCATGAATTTACTGGCGAAAGCAGAAGTAAAGGCAGAAAATAAACTCTTTGCCACCGTAGATGCTACCGTGCGCAAGGTGGTAATAGGAAATGTGCCCTTTTTACTTTCCGATACGGTAGGATTTATCCGGAAATTACCTCATCATTTAATTGAGTCGTTTAAATCAACGTTAGATGAAGTGCGCGAAGCCGATCTGCTGCTTCATGTGGTCGATGTTTCGCATCCGTTTCACGATAACCAGATTACCGTGGTAAAAAAAACCTTGGCCGAAATTGGGGCAGGTAGTATTCCGGTTATTTTAGTGCTCAATAAAATAGATCAACTTAAACAGGAAGAAGCCCCCATTGAATTTGAGAATTTAAAAGGTTACTACCGCCAGCAAGGTTTTGAACACACGGTCTTTGTATCGGCCGTGCGGAAAGAAAATATAGAAGAACTGCGCAAACTTATTTTTGATGAAGTGAGAAAAAAGCATTTAATGATCTATCCTCACTATATCGTTTCTGAGAATTACTGACTATTTCGGTAAGAGAATCCTCACTCTTCAGACAAAAAAAAGGCCGCAAGCTAATTAAACCCAAACCCTCGATTCTTTTGCTTGCGGCCGAACTAAACGTTGTTATAATTTTTCCCTTTTTGCATTTACCGGGAATGAACCAAACTGGCCAACGCTCATGGTGCCGTTCAGTTCATCGCCCTGAATAGTACCTACCATTGTAAACAACATGGTGTTGCCACCGAATGATACTTCGTAGGTCAGGGTTACTTCGTTTCCTTTTACCTCTACAGATTTTAAAGGAGTTTCGTTATTGTTGCGGGTGCTGGTAATGGTACCCGAATAGCTGTCGCCATTCTTGGTTAATACAATTTTTCCGGCTCCACCCTGAGGCGATTCTACGGTATAATTCCATGAGCCGGTGGCATCTATTTGTGCGTTGGCATCGGCCTTGACCATTTTCAGATTAGGCTGAGGGGCTGTATTCCGTTGGCCGCCTCCATTGCGCTGCTGGCCACCACCGCCATTCATGCCGCCACCACTGTCATTCTGGTCTCCGCCACTGTCCATCATATCATCATTGTTAATGGATTTCTTTTTCTTGGGCTGGCTGGTAGTAAGTTTACCGATGCGGTAGTTGAAGGTAACTTTAAAATTAAAATAGTGTATGGTGTTATACCCCTGCTGGTTCAAGAGCGGAGATACAGACGAAGTTCTGATCGTTAGGGTAGGGGTAGCAAAGTTTTCAGCTCCGAACCCGATGCTGCCTCGCTTCTCATTAAATGATTTTTGCAAGCTTAAGCTATACACGCGAAATCCGGTTTGATATCCCTGCAATTGCACTTGTGTGCCGCGGAAGAAACCAAAGAACTGAAGCCCCCAATTGTTGCCAAGCGTATAGTTGCCAAAGGCACGCCCGCTAAATACCCAACCGCTGTTGCTGGCGGCATAAGCCGGGATACTGGGGCTGGGGTTTTTCAATACGGCATAATACATATCGGTTCCTCCACTTAAAGAAAATTTGTTAGAAAAAGAGATGTTACCAAAAATACTGCCACCGTAAGCGTTTTGCACACCGATATTTTGATAGGAAGTTAAAATTACCCCGGGCCGGTTGCGCACCGAATCCCGCACTTGCTGTATGGCATTATCGGTATTGCGCATGAAGGCTGAAAAATTGAGTGACGTAGCTTTAATGTTTAAGCTATATCCCAATTCAAAATTGTTGGTGTATTCGGGACTCAACTGCGGATTTCCGGTGGAGATACTGAACGGGTTGGAAGCTACCGTGTTGGGGTTCAGGCTTTGAATAGACGGGCGCTGAATCCTCCGGTTATACGAAGCCTTGATCATGTTGCCATTGTCTAGTCTCCGGGAGAGATTTATGCTGGGCACCAATACCGCATATGAAGGGATAGAAATAGAACCGGCATCCGTTTTGGCGGCTATGCTGGTATATTCATAACGCGCTCCTGCCTTTAACGAATACTTGCTCATGGTATTTAACGTGTACGATAAATAGCCTGCCGAAATATTCTGGGTATAATCCAATAAGTTAGACTGGTAAAGAGAAGATCCACTTAGAGGCGAATAGATTCCATCGCTGGCAGCACTATAATAATTGTAATTACTGGTTGCTTTGCGCATAATTTGTTTGCCCCCCATTTCTAATAACTGATTATCGGTAAGGGGAGTTTGGTAATCGGCCTGAACGGTAGCTTCCGAATTTTGAGTAGGGTTAATGTTTTTAATGTACGAAATGTTGCTGAGACCGTTTACCTGAGTTGTTTGAGTAATGAAGTTGTTGTTGCCGTCACTCTGGCTATACATGGAAAGTAAATTAAACTCGCGGTTTTGCTTATCGAACAAGTGGGTGTAGGTAAGACTGGCATCTACCGAGTGGCTTAAGTTTAGCTGGTTTACATTTTTTACCAGGTTAGCTGTTTGTGTTTCGCTGCCACCACTTATTTCAGATGAAATAGTGGTGAGGTTATCCTGGTAGTTGTGCCCATCGCGAATGCCCAGGCGCACCGAACCGGTGAGCGAATTTTTTTTGTCAATGTCGTAATCCAACCCAAACGTATAGTTGCCAAACAAATTCTGGGTGCGGGTGTCGGCTGTTTGAATATTTTGGTTAATGGTATTACCTTTAAAGGTGCGCTGGTTGTTGTAAAAATTTCCGGGTGTGTTGTAGCTGGCTCTTCCAAATCCGCCCAGCGAAATACCCAGTTTGCCTTTTCGGTAGCCGCCATTCAATCCCAAATTGCTGCCCCGGTAGCCCGCACTGCTGTTGATATTCAGGGTGAGTCCCTCCAGTGTATTTTTTTTCAGAATAATATTGATGATACCGGCCGAACCTTCGGCATCATACTTGGCGGATGGCGAAGTAATTACCTCCACGGTTTTGATCTGATCAGCCGGGATTTGTTTGAGCGCGTCTGAAACGCTGCTGGCCGTAATGGTGGAAGGTTTGTTGTTGATCAATACTTTGAGGTTAGAACTTCCGCGCAGCGAAGGGTTGCCATCCATATCAACGGTAAGAAGAGGTACACGTCTGAGTACATCGGTGGCATCTCCGCCTTTGGTTGTGGCATCGCTCTCGGCATTGTAAATCATGCGATCTACTTTTTCTTCAATCAACGGTTTTTGAGCTACGATTTCTATCTCTTTAAGCATTTTTACCGCCTGGCCGAGAATAATGTTTCCTAAATTAATGTCTTTGTGTTTATCGGTAACCTGAAGGGCTACCGTTTTTGTGGAGTATCCGATGAAGGATATCGATACCAAATAATTGCCCGGTGTTATTTTAGATAACGTAAACTTTCCGGTTTCATCACACATTTCTCCGTTTAGCGGCTTTTTGGTGGCGGCATCGAGTAAGGCTACGTTGGCAAATTCCACCCCTTTGTTGGTGGCGGAATCGATCACAACTCCTGTTATTTTAATGGTAGCCACCCCTTCGTTTGGGTAAGCGAAAACGAATGCACTCGCAGACGCAAGAAAGAGGATCGTTAAAAGGGTTCTCATTGAGTTTAATTGAATTAAAATGTATTTTTTGAAGTTTGCCTGTTTGACAACCTCAAACCGTAAAATCATCCAAAAGGTTGGCGATTTGCACAGAAAAAATTAATCGCCTTGTAAGATTTACAGGAACGGTGTCTTTTGGCGGGTTGAAGTATTACTTCCGCTCCGTGGCCAACACTACCTTTATTTTATTCTTGACCCCAATTTTCAGCACATCAACCAAGTCTTGTATCTCCAGATCGCGTGGAATATACAATACTACGGTGGGTTCTTCCAACCCCCGGGTGGCGGCTATCAGATCTTGCTCTAAGTTGTCTTTTCCTACCGGTTTATTATTGATGTAATATTCTTTGGCTTTGGTTACCGTAAGCGTAATTGTTTTTTTATTCAACGATTGGGTTTCGCTGGCCTTGGGCACCAGCACTTTAATAATGTTGGGGTTGGCCACCGTAGAAATGATCAGAAAGAACAACAGCAAGAAAAACATGATGTCGTTTAGGGAAGAGGTGGCTACCTCAGCCGCAAAATGATGTCTTCGTTTTAGTTTCATTTAGACGGGGTTTGGAGAGCTCGCATAAAATCAAATACATCTTTCTGAATCTGCAGTGTAAACCGGTCTATGCGCAGTTGCAATAAATGGTAGCATAAATAAGCCATAATGCCCACGGCTAAGCCCGATCCGCTCGTAATCATTTTTTCATATAACCCACCAGCTATAATGCCGATGCTGATATTATCCGACAAGGAGATGTTATAAAAAATATGAATGATGCCTACAATGGTACCGATAAACCCAAGCATGGGTGCAATGCCGGCAATGATGCCGAGATAACCGGTGTTTCGTTCCATTAACGACACTTCAATATTGGTAGCTGATTCCATCAAGGATTCAATTTCGCGCATGGGCCGGCCTATGCTATCCAGCCCGGTAGAAATGATGCGGCCGGTAGAAGAGTTCTCGCTTTCGGCATACCGTTTGGCATCGGCCATGTTGCCAGAAGAAAGGGCCCGGGTAATTTTAGAGAGAAAACTTTGGTCTTTGCTTAAAGTAGAGCGCAGGTAAAGAAAGCGCTCGACAGCCACATAGATAGCGGCCACCGACAATATCAAAATGGGGATCATAACAACCCCGCCTTTCAGGATCAGTTCAATAAAGGATAGCTCATCGTGGGGTGGGGTGGCAATCTGTAAAAGCATGCGCAGTATTTTTAAGTTTAACGCAAAAATCGGAAAAGGATTGCAAATGGCAATGAAGCAAAAAAGGCCAGGGTTTCTCCTGACCTTTTCTTTTCAATCCCATTCACTTTTCTAAGAAGGCTTCTTTTTGTGTTTATGTTGAGGAGCCGGTTGTTCCAATTCCTTCAGCGTTTCTTTTACCTTAACATCGTCCGGGTTCAATTCTAAAATTTTCTTTAATATTTCTTTGGCCTTGGGGTATTCCTGCTTCGACATGAAGTAGCCCACCTGATATTCATACGCTTCTGATAATTCTTTTTTGTTATTGGTTTTGTCAGGTTCGCCCATCTCTACTAATTTGTCGTAGATGGGTTTGGCCAGCCATTCGTATTTGGAATTTTTATCATTAAAATCTCCGTCTTGGGCAATTTTAGATTTGGCTGCCCACGAGTAGGCCGACAAGAAATTAGGCTTGAGTTCAATGACTTTGGCAAAAGCGCTGTCGGCTTGCGGGTATTGGCGCGAAGCAATAAAGGAGCGCCCCAGCGTAAAGTAATCAT
>JAFDYY010000059.1 GCA_018267195.1 Bacteroidota bacterium
GGCGCTCCGATCAGTTCTATTTTGGGTGGGTACCATGATCCGCGTTTAGCCAAGTATGCCGCTTATGCTACCGATGCCGTCTTTGCTCCTAACACCTATGAAGGAATTCGAAACGGCATTAACATAGCCGCAAAAGGCGATTATGAAGGCTATTCCATGCTGGCTAATTTCCCCATCTACTCAGCTGCCAATGGATCTGCCAACTTTGTTACCTTGATGACTTCGGCTGAAGCCTGGTTTTTGAAAGCCGAAGCAGCCCTTTATGGATGGGCAGGCGCAGGCTCTATTCAGAGCAACTATGAGCAAGGCATTAATGATTCCTTTACCCAATACGGCTTAAGTGCTACCAGTTACATTGCTGATAACACCAGCACCCCGGCTCCTTATGTGGACCCGAAAAATGCGGCCAACAATGTTAACCCGGGCGATGCGCACCTGAGCACCATTACCATTAAATGGGATAATGCTGCGACCCCAGCGCAACAACTGGAACGCATCATTACTCAAAAATGGATTGCCATGTACCCCGAAGGGCAAGAGGCCTGGAGCGAGTTCAGAAGAACTACCTATCCTAAACTTTTCCCGGTAGTAGTAAACAACAGCCAGGGAAAAATTAGTACCAATAAGTTTATTCGTAGAATTAATTTCCCCATATCAGAGTACTCTAACAACCTGCCGGGCGTAACGAAAGCCGTTACTCTTTTGGGAGGCGGATTACCCGATAACGGGGGCACCCCACTCTGGTGGGATACCAATCCGTAGGATTTAGGGTTAATGTTTATAAGTAATGAGGTAGGCGAAAGCCTACCTTATTTATTTTATCTGCTATTTTTGGAAATAAGAATATGAAAACACTATATGCTATTATCTTGATGACCTGCCTGTTGTGGGCTTGCTCAAAAGAAAATCAAACCACACTCTTTACACCACTTCCCAAAAGCAAAACCGGAATTGATTTTAGAAACCTGTTGAAAGAAGAGCTACCCGAGTTCAACATCACTACATATCCTTATTTCTACAATGGCGGTGGTGTAGCCGTGGGCGATCTTAATAACGATAGCTTACCCGATATTTTCTTTACCGGCAACATGGTAAAAAACCGTCTGTTTCTGAACAAAGGAAATTTTGAATTTGAAAATATTACCACGCAGGCGCACATCGCAGAAAAGGAAGGGTGGTGTACCGGAGTAACCATGGTAGATATTAATGCCGATGGATGGTTAGATATTTATGTTTGCCGGTCGGGGTTGGCCAACCCGGCTCTCCGAAAAAATTTACTTTTCATTAACAACCACAACCTGACGTTTACAGAAAGTGCCGCGGCTTATGGCCTCGATGATAGCGGGTATTCCACTCAGGCCTCTTTTTTTGATTACGATAAAGACGGAGACCTTGATCTGTTTTTAATCAATCAATCGTCTCCAGAATATGCTCAGGGAAAAATGGAATTTCTTCCGCTCAGAAATAAAAAAAATGATCCTTCCCTTGAAAATAAATTATTTAGAAACGACAACGGCAAATTTATTAATGTAACTCAATGGGCGGGTATCGAATCAAACGTGCTCTCGTTCAGCCTGGGGTTAAGTACAGCCGACATCAACCAAGACGGATGGCCGGATATCTACATTACCAACGATTTTAAAGAGCCAGATTATTTATACATCAACAATGGCAACGGCACCTTCACCAATCAGTTGGCACAAGCCACCAACCATATTTCGCTCTACTCGATGGGGGTGGATGTAGCCGACTATAACAACGATCTCTTACCGGATCTAATCGTACCCGATATGTTTTCAGAAGATAATTACGCGCAAAAAATGCATATCGGGGGCGATAATTTCACGCAATACAACCAGTTGTTCAGCCAGGGTATGTTTCCCCAATTCATGAAAAACACCCTTCAAAAAAATAATGGCGATGGCACCTTTTCAGAAATCGGGCAATTGGCCGGTGTTTCTAATACCGACTGGAGTTGGTCTCCCCTCTTTGCCGACTTCGATAATGACGGCAAAAAAGATTTATTTATCAGCAACGGTTACAAACGAGATAACACCGAACTGCAATTCATCCTTTACTCGATGAATCAATCACTCAGGCAAAACGGAAATAATAAACTTAATGTAGCCGAGTACATTTCGCACATGTCGGGTATTCTTCTACCCAACTATATTTATAAAAATGCAGGACAAGATCATTTTGAAAACAAAATAAAAGAATGGGGGCTAAACCAGAATACCTATTCAAACGGAGCTGCGTATGCCGACCTTGACAATGATGGCGACTTAGATATTATCATCAATAACATAGACGACTATGCCGGAGTTTACCAAAATAACAGCGAAGTACTCAAAAACAATTTTTTAAAAATAAAACTGAATGGTGATCCCAAAAATGCAGACGGCATAGGCTCAAAAATAATGGCTTATGCATCGGGCGAAACTTTTTATCTGGAACAGACTTTAGTGCGCGGATATCAATCATCCATATCCAGCGAATTGCACCTGGGCTTAGGGAAACACACTACGTTGGATTCATTGCGCATTATCTGGCCTAATCGTACCAGCCAGGTGTTAGAAAATGTAAAAGCCAACCAGGTTCTTCATCTTCATATAAAAAATGCACAAAGCAACTACACCTATCCAGCCCGTCCAAGCCAGTATCTTACACCTTCTCATGAAATGGCTTATACCCATCAGGAAAATTTTGAAAATGATTTTTTAAAACAATTCCTGTTACCCCGGATTTATTCCAACACCGGGCCGTGTCTGATTAAAGGAGATGTAAATGGCGATGGAATAGAAGACATTTTTATCGGGGGAAATAAAAATAATGCCAGCCTCATTTATCTCGGAAGCGGCAACACATTTGAAAAAATAAATACGCCTGTTTTTGAAAAAGCAATTGATAAAAAAGTAGTGGACGCTGTCCTCTTCGATGCCGATGGCGATCATGATTTAGATTTGTATGTGGCTTACGGTGGCTACGAATACCTGCTGAATGATCCTCGGTTGCAAGACCAGCTCTATCTCAACAATGGGAAAGGAAATTTTTATTTGGGCGCAGGTCTGCCACAAAATTTTTCAAATAAAAACTGTGTTAAAGCCATAGACCTAGATAAAGATGGTGATCTTGATATCTTCGTGGGCGGAGGTGTAGAACCCGGACGTTACCCATTGGCCTCGCCCAGCAAAATTTTGATAAATAACGGAGCCGGAAAATTTACCGACCAGTCGCAAACTTTTTTTTCAAACATTCAGCCGTTAAACATCGTAACCGATGCGGTTTGTGTTGATTTAAACCAAGATGGTTTTACCGATTTGGTTACCGTGGGCGAGTGGGAACCTGTTCGGGCCTTACTTAGCAACGGGAAATCATTAACCGATGCCACCCGTCAATTTTTTCCATTTGCTTCCAAAGGCTGGTGGAATAAGATTATAGCCGAAGATTTTGATCATGACGGAGACCAAGATTTAGTAGTAGGTAATTGGGGGTTAAACTCGCCTCTCCATGCCACTGAAACCCAGCCCATGAAACTGTATTATACAGACGTTGATAAAAATGGCTCGATTGACCCGATCATTACACATTACATCAATGGAGTTTCGTATCCACTGGTTACCCGCGATGATATGGTTGGCCAGATCCCCATGCTGAAAAAAAAATTTATAGACTATCCGGTTTATGCGAAAGCCACTATACAAGATATTATTCCGCCAGCACAATTTGCTTCAACCCCTGTTTTATCGGCACAAACTCTTGGTACGGTGTACTTAGAAAATCAAAAAAATAAATTCATCGTAAAAGAACTCCCCATAGAAGCCCAGTATGCGCCCGTTCATGCTATGCTGGCAACCGATGTAGATAAAGACGGAAATCTTGATTTAATTTTAGCGGGCAACAATAGATATAATCGTATTTATTTAGGAAGGAGCGATGCTAATTATGGCCAGCTATTGTTAGGCAACGGAAAAGGAGAATTTAAGTATGTACCTCAATATACTTCCGGGCTAAAGGTGCAGGGCGATGTGCGCAGCGTGGTTCAGCTTACTAATCAAATCTTGTTTGGTGCAACCGGCAAAGCGCTGCAATCATATACTTTTAGTTCTCAAAAAATGAGAGGAGCAGAAGGAAACAGAAAAAATTAAAAATGAGTGGCCCGGTATATTAATTGTTTCAATCCAGCTAACTCATAATCAATCCCTGCGCCCGGGTTAGTATCGTTTATTATTTCCTCCCAAGCTTCTACGGCTTCTGCCAATCGTGGATAATCAAAATACAACATCCCTGTTCGCCTGATAAAAAAATCTTCGGGCATGATTACCATTTCGTTTTCCAGACAGAATTTTAGTTCGGCTTTACGTAAGCGGAGAGTATGGGTGCCTCCCTTAAACAAAGTCAGGTAAGAAATAATATGATCGGTTTGTTTTCCAAAATTGCTAACCAAGTAAGTAGCTTCATTCTCTAAAAAGTGAGGCTTTAACTGCTCGCCTACATCTTGAATATATTTTTTTACTTCATCATAATTTTTAAAATCAGATGAGGCCAGAAAAATGGAATCGGTGGTAACCGGTTTCAGTTTTCGAGAGTGAAAATATTTTTTTGTAACCAGGTCCACTACCCGTTCGGCCATCTTGCGGTAGCCGGTAAGCTTCCCTCCTGCTATCGAAACCAGGCCGGAGGGTGACTCAAAAATTTCATCTTTGCGCGACAGTTCGGAAGCGCCTTTGCCTTCTTCATGAATCAGCGGCCGAAGGCCGGCCCAACTTGATTCAATATCTGCCAATGTGAGGTTGAGGTTACAGAAAGTTTGATTTACAGCCCGAAGCAAGTACGCTGCATCTTCGTTCGCTACCATTACTTCGTCTAAATTGCCCGCATAATTGGTATCGGTTGTGCCGATGTAGGTGATCCGTCCGCGGGGAATGGCAAAGATCATGCGGCCATCACCCACATCAAAATAGATAGACTGAGCTACCGGAAGTTTTTCTCGCGGCACCACCACATGCACGCCTTTCGTCAGGTGCAGATGTTTGCCTTTTTTAGAATGGTCTTTTTCGCGCAGCAAATCTACCCAAGGACCTGCCGCGTTTACTATGGCCGTAGCCTGTACCTCTACCGATTTTCCGGTTACGTGGTCAACGGCATGTACCCCTGAAATTTTTCCATCCTCATAAATAAAATCCATCACTTCACAATAGTTGGCCGTCACCGCCCCGTATTGATAGGCAGTTTTCACGATCTCTAGGGTAAGACGGGCATCGTCTGTGCGGTATTCGGCATAGATGGCGCCTCCTTTTATATCAGCCGGATTGAGTAACGGTTCTTGTTTAAGGGTTTGCTTGCGCGAAAGCATTTTGCGCTGATCTTCAGGCTTTACACCGGCCAGCCAATCATAGAGCTTCAGCCCAATGGAAGTGAGGGTACTGCCCAGTCCCCGCTTTTCGTATAGCGGCAAAAGCATTTTTTCGGGAATCACCAAGTGGGGCGCTAACTTATGCACCACCGCACGCTCGCTGCCCACTTCTTTTACCAAACCAAACTCCAGTTGTTTTAGGTAGCGCAGCCCACCATGAATTAGTTTTGTAGAGCGGCTGCTAGTGCCATAGGCAAAATCTTTTTTTTCGATCAGAGCTGTTTTCAAGCCGCGCGAGGCAGCATCCAAAGCAATGCCAGCCCCCGTGATACCGCCTCCGATAATGAGCAGATCAAATTTTTCTGCTGTGAGTTTTGCTATGGATGCAGAACGGTTCAGACAATCATTGAATTAGAACTAAAAAAATCTCCGAAATCCATCAGTATCAAAATTAACCTAATCAATCAACCCATCCTTTGGTTCGATCCACTGCTTTCTGCCATCCTTTATACAGTTTTTCGCGTTGTGTGTTTTTCATTTCCGGTAAAAATATTTTTTCAATTTTCCTGTTCTTTAGAATATCGTCTTTCTTCCAAAGCCCTATCTGTATACCGGCCAGATAAGCCGCACCTTGCGCGGTAGATTCAATTACCTTCGGCCGTTGAACTTCTGCCCCTAAAATATCGGCCTGAAACTGCATTAATATGTTATTGGCACATGCCCCGCCATCTACTTTTAAACTCAGCAATTTCACGCCCGCATCTTCCTGCATAGCATTTAAAATATCTTTGGTTTGGTAGGCGAGCGACTCGAGTGTAGCTTTGATGATATGATCTTTTCCGGTATCGCGCGTAAGCCCGAAAATAGCACCCCGCGCATACATATCCCAATACGGAGCACCTAATCCTGCAAATGCCGGAACCACGTACACATCATTTGAGCCGAGTGCCTTGGCGGCAAAATATTCTGAGTCTTTCGATTGGTCAATCAGATGCAAACTATCGCGAAGCCACTGCACAGCCGCTCCGGCAATAAACACGCTTCCCTCCAGGGCATATTCTACTTTTCCGTCTATCCCCCAGGCAATGGTTGTAATCAATCCGTTTTTAGAATACTGAATTTGGGTTCCCGTATTCATCAGCATAAAGCAGCCGGTGCCGTACGTGTTTTTTGCCTCTCCGGGATGAAAACACGCCTGACCAAAAAGAGCCGCCTGCTGATCGCCCGCCACCCCGGCAATGGGAATATCGGTTCCTTTGTAATTCCAATTACCAAAATGAAAAGTGGATGGTTTAACTTCAGGTAAAATAAATTCGGGAATATTCAGTTCGTGCAATAATTTTTTATCCCATGTCAGTTCTTTAATGTTGAACAACATGGTGCGCGAAGCATTAGAATAATCTGTAACGTGCTCTTTTCCGTTGGTGAGTTTCCAAATCAGCCACGTATCTACCGTACCAAATGCCAGCTCTCCATTTTCTGCTTGCAGTCGTGCCTGAGGCACGTTATCCAGAATCCATTTGATTTTAGTGGCGGAGAAATAGGAATCGATTACAAGGCCGGTATGTTCTTTCACATACTCCGAAAGGCCTTTGGTTTTCAGTTCTTCACAAACCGAAGCCGTTCGTTTATCTTGCCATACGATGGCGTTATAAATAGGCTCCCCGGTTTTTTTATTCCAAACCAAAGTGGTTTCGCGTTGGTTGGTGATGCCCAGCGCCACAATAGATGAATGCTGAATTTTATTTTTTTCGATCAGACGGGTAAGCACTTCATACTGCGAAGCAAAGATTTCATTTGGATCATGTTCTACCCAACCCGATTGAGGAAATATCTGACGAAATTCTATCTGCTCAATGGCCAGAATAGTTCCGCCAGAATTAAAAAGCACCGCCCGCGAACTGGTCGTACCTTGATCAAGAGCGATTACAAATTTTTCCATCTTTATTTTTTTTCAAATAAAAATTACGATCCATATATCAATAGATATACCCACGCACCTAACCAGCCACCGGCCACCGGCCCCACCACCGGAACCCACGAGTAGCTCCAGTCAGAACTTCCCTTGCCGGGGATGGGTAAAATAAAGTGAGCGAAGCGCGGTCCCAAATCACGGGCCGGATTAATGGCAAAGCCCGTAGTGCCCCCCAAACTTAACCCAATAGAAATAATGAGAAGCCCCACTACCATCGGGTTTAAGCCATCCGTAAATTTATTAGCTCCGATAAAAAGCAATGCCAACACCAACACAGCCGTAGCTAATGTTTCGCTAAGTACATTAAAAAGGGTATTGCGTATGGCCGGAGCTGTACAAAACACACCAAGTTTGACTTTTGCATCAGCTGTTTCCCGCCAATGCGGAAAAAAATGTGCCCACACCAACGCAGCTCCGGTAAACCCACCTGCCAGTTGAGCCAAAATATATCCGGCTATCTGGTCGGCCGGAAATTTTCCACTGAATGCAAAAGCTAACGTAATGGCCGGGTTTAAATGGGCTCCGCTTATTCTGCCCACGGCATAAATGGCCAATGTAACAGCCAGCCCCCAGCCAATAACTACGGTAAGCCAACCGGCATTTTCAGATTTTGTTTTTTTAAGCGTTACAGAAGCCACTACCCCATCCCCCAAAAGTACCAGAAGCAGTGTTCCAAAAAATTCAGCTAAGTAGTTCGACATATTTGTTTACAAACATTTAAAGGTTGCCTGTAAATCTAAAAACTATTTTGAGACAAACTCATCGAAACACTTTTTAATACCGCCTTGGCAGCTGTTTTGCATAATCGTCTAATTGCCTTAAATTTGCCCACTTTTCAAAAAATGCTCAATTACAAGCAGCAAACCATTCAGAAGTCGGTAACCATATCCGGTGTGGGGCTCCATACCGGGGTGCAGACTACCATGACATTCTTGCCCGCCCAGCCAAACCACGGTATTAAATTTCAACGGATCGATTTACCCGGTTCACCTATTATTGATGCCGACTGCGACCGGGTGGTAGATGTTTCGCGTGGTACTACCATTGAGCAAAGCGGGGCGCGGGTGAGCACCATCGAGCATACCTTAGCGGCTTTGGTAGGTCTGGAAATTGATAACGTACTCATTCAACTGGATGGCCCGGAAGCCCCTATTATGGATGGAAGTTCCATTCAATTTGTTAACGCCTTAAAAGAAGCCGGGAAAGAAGAGCAAAATGCGCTGCGCGATTTTTTCGAAATACAAGATTCTATCTTCTATCGTGAGGCAGCCCGCAACGTAGAAATTGCCGCACTCCCTTTAGACGATTACCGGGTAACCGTAATGGTGGATTATAACTCCCCGGTATTGGGCAGCCAGCATGCTTCCATTACCAGCATCCAACAGTTTGAAAAAGAAATTGCTTCGTGCCGCACATTCTGTTTTTTGCACGAACTAGAGATGCTCTATAAAAACAACCTGATCCGCGGAGGCGACCTGAACAATGCCATTGTTATTGTCGATCGCGTGGTAGAGCCTCACGAGTTGGATAACATCGCCAAAATGCTGAATAAGCCAAAAGTAGAGGTAAAGAAGGAAGGAATCTTAAATAATATTGAACTCCGCTACAACAACGAACCGGCCCGTCATAAATTACTAGATATCATTGGCGATCTTTCCCTGGCCGGACGGCCTTTAAAGGCTCAGATATTGGCTGCGCGTCCCGGCCATGCTGCCAACGTGGCCTTTGCCAAGAAGCTTAAAAAATCGATGCAGGAAGCCGATAAAAAAGGCGTACCTAAATACAATCCGTCCTTACCTCCGGTCATGGATATCAACAAAGTAGTTTCTACTCTTCCCCACCGGTATCCTTTCTTACTGATCGATAAGATCATTCATCTCGACAAAGAGCGTGTCATCGGAGTGAAGAACGTTACGATGAACGAAAATTATTTTCAAGGGCACTTCCCCCAAAACCCGGTAATGCCCGGAGTACTTCAGGTTGAATCGATGGCACAGATCGGTGGAATATTAGTGCTGAATACCGTGCCCGATCCGGAAAACTACTGGACCTATTTTTTAGGCATTGATGAATTCCGGTTCCGAAAAATGGTTTTGCCAGGCGACACCCTCGTCATTCAGTGTGACTTGCTGGCTCCCATACGCAGAGGAATCGCCAAGATGACAGGGCGCGCCTACGTGGGCAACACTTTAGTGTGTGAAGGGACGATGACCGCCAGTATTGTTAGAAAAGACGCATGAGTAAGTACCCTTTAGCTAATGTACACCCCGAGGCTATCATTGGAAGCAATGTAATTATTGAACCCTTTGCTACCGTCTATAAAAACGTAATTATAGGAGACGGCTCATGGATTGGCCCCAATGCCGTAATTATGGATGGTGCCCGCATCGGAAAAAACTGTAAAATTTTTCCCGGAGCCGTAATTTCAGGTATTCCTCAAGATTTGAAATTTGTAGGAGAAATTACCACAGCCGAAATTGGCGACAACACTACGATTCGCGAATGCGTAACCCTCAACCGCGGTACAGTAGATAAATACAAAACCGTAATTGGCACAAATTGTTTAATCATGGCGTATGCGCACATTGGTCATGACTGTATCATTGGCAACCATTGTATTTTAGGAAACACCGTACAATTGGCAGGACACGTAATCATTGGCGACTATACTATTTTTGGCGGGGCTTGTGCCGTACAGCAATTTTCGCAAGTGGGGGCACATGCCTACATTGGAGGTGGCTCCTTGGTGCGCAAAGATGTACCTCCTTATATCAAAGCAGCACGCGAACCCTTGTCTTATGCCGGTATTAATACCGTAGGGCTGCGCAGACGCGGATTTGAATCCGATAAAATTTCTGAGATACAAGAAATTTACCGGTATGTGTTTTTGAAAGGGCTAAACAATGCAAAAGCACTTGATCTCGTAGAAAATGAATTGCCCGCATCGGCCGAGCGCGATGAAATTGTAAGCTTCATCAAAGCCTCTGAACGTGGAATCCTAAAAGGTTTTTCATCCGGCTCTCCTTCTGAGGAATGAAGGTAATCGCTAACAACCTCGGTAAACGGTTTAACCGAGAGTGGGTTTTCAGGAATTTTAACTACACCTTCCAAGCTGGCAAACGTTATGCCATTACAGGCCCTAACGGCTCAGGGAAATCTACCCTAATGCAGGTATTGTGGGGACAGATGCAAGCCAGCAGCGGAACCATTACATTTCATTCTTCAGATACCCCCCATAACCAAAATACAGAAATTGATCCTAACCAGGTTTTTAAACAAGTAGCCATAGCTGCCCCCTACATGGATCTGATTGAAGAGTTTTCGCTTCGCGAAATGATTGATTTTCATTTTAAATTTAAACCCTGCCGGATTCCGCCCCATCATTTACTGGAAAAAATAAACCTTCCTGCTACTACTTCTAAACCCATTTCGCAGTATTCGTCCGGAATGCGTCAACGGCTAAAACTGGCACTCGCCTTTTACTCGGAAACAGCACTCCTTTTTTTAGACGAACCCTGCACCAACCTCGATCAGGCATCAGCACGATGGTATCACGATCAATTAAATGAGATACCCTCAAATACCCTCGTTTTTATCGCTTCTAATCAGGAACATGAATATGCTTCGGCTGATTACAAAATTGATATTTTGGATTACAAGTAAGGGTTACAATATATCTTGTTTCAGCCATTAATTACCAAACCGTCCATTTGGGTATTTTCACATGCGGATTGATTTTTGTAAGTTTATCGCGATTAAATTGAAAAAACTCTCTATGAAACACACCTATTTATTTCTGGCCGCTCTTTCTGTAGTAGCCCTTCTTTCTTTTTCCGGTTGTGGCAAAAAAGGGAATGAACAACCTATACAAGACAAACAATTGGGTTTACTCTCTAAAACCTGGACGGTTTCGAGTGTAACCTTGGGGGGTACTGATGTTACCAATTCAGGAGGATGGAACTGGTCAGCTTTTTCATTAACCATTAGCGGCACTATAGGCCAAGGTGCTACGGGTGTGTACAACTATTCATGTGCCAATCGCCCCAATGCGGGCACAAACCCCTGGCCCTCTGGCGGCACATGGTCTTACGGAGCCAGCCCGGCTTCGCAAATAAACCGCGACCCCAGTACTACTAATTTGCCGATGACCTACTCGGTTAATAGCTCGGGAACTGTTTTACAAATTAGTTTTACTCTTTCGCCAGGTGCCGGCTGGAGAACCAGCAACGTAAGCGGAAACTGGGTTTTTAATCTGAAAAATCCTTAATCATTTTAATTCAGGAATTGTTATTTTTGCCTCGGCAAATCGGCACGACCAGCTCCTGCTGAACTCCCCCAGGGCCGGAAGGCAGCAAGGGTAGGCGGTTGTAGCGGTGCGATGTTCGGTTTGCCATTTTTATTCCCCCATCGGCTGTCTTACTTTTTCTTATTCTTCTTCAAGTGATTAGATTTGCGTGTCTTAAAAAAATCTAACCACTATGAAATTCTTCATTGACACCGCCAGCCTTACTGAAATAAAAGAAGCCCACAATTTGGGCGTATTAGATGGGGTAACCACCAACCCTTCGCTGATGGCCAAGGAAGGAATTGCCGGTGACGAAAAAATAAAAGCACACTATAAAGCCATCTGCCAAATTGTAGACGATAACGTAAGTGCAGAAGTTATCGCCACCGAGTTTGATAAAATAATAGCCGAAGGAAAGGAACTGGCCAAAATTGACGACAAGATTGTAGTGAAAGTACCCATGATCAAAGAGGGTGTAAAAGCAATCAAAAAATTTTCCAGTGAAGGCATCCGTACCAATTGCACATTGGTATTTTCGGCCGGCCAGGCACTGCTGGCCGCCAAAGCCGGAGCTCACTTTGTATCTCCGTTTATCGGCCGGTTAGACGATGTTTCGCAAGACGGGTTAGAGTTGATAGCCCAAATCCGACTGATCTATGACAACTATGGATACGAAACCGAAATTCTGGCAGCCAGTGTACGCCACACTATGCACCTGATTAAGTGCGCTGAAATCGGTGCCGATGTAGCTACCTGCCCGCTGAAGGTCATCACCGATTTGTTAAACCACCCGCTCACCGACATTGGGTTGGCCAAATTTTTGGCCGATCATAAAAAAGTAAACGGGTAGAATCTATACTCATGTTTTCAACCGATCCTGTTTTACACGTTGGGGAGGCCACCATTTATCAGAATCAAAATCCGGTTCTCAACCAAATCAGTTTTGAAATCAGCAAAGGCGAATTTGTTTTTATCATTGGTCGAACCGGGTCTGGAAAATCTTCGTTGCTCAAAACAATATATGCCGATTTACCCTTGCGCGAGGGCGAAATGAATGTGGCCGGCTTCAACGTTCACAGAATAAAAAACAGGCACATTCCACTGTTACGAAGAAAGCTTGGTATTATTTTTCAAGACTTCCAGCTTCTGCAAGACCGCACCATAACAGAAAACCTTATGTTTGTTATGAAGGCTACCGGCTGGAAAGACAAAGCCAAAATGAAAACCCGCCAAGCCGAAGTACTTATGCAAGTAGGGCTCGGTTCAATAGAAAAAAAAATGCCTCATCAGCTTTCGGGGGGCGAACAGCAGCGCGTGGTCATTGCCCGGGCGCTGATTAACGAACCGTTGTTACTCATTGCTGATGAGCCTACCGGCAACCTGGACCCGGAAGTATCGTACGACATTTTAAAAGTGTTTCAGCAAATCAATAAAAGCGGAACAGCTATTTTGATGGCCACCCATAGTTATGGATTGATCAGAAAATTTCCTGCCCGGATTCTGAAATGTGAAGACGGAAAATTGAGAGATTCAAAAATTGAAAACTTTGATTTAGGGAGCGACTATTAAACGTCTTTCTGTTTTTTAATTTCCACAGTAGGCCTATCCAATTTTTGAAGTTGCTGATTTATTAAATCTATCCGCACCAGTAAATTAAGCACCAGTGCATCGCGCACATCCTGCGTGGGGCGGGTTTTCATTTCTTCCTTCAATACCTGATACATCGCATTTAATTTTTTCAGGTTTTGGGTAACCTCATCTTCCGTCAGGTTTGTTTGTGCTTGATATTGACTAACCAACGCCATTTTTTCACTGATCTGTTCGTTATAATATTTTTCCAGATCGGTAAATCCCAACCAGGCAGCCCTATCGGATCGTTCGGTGAAGGGAGAAAATTTATCAACTAACAAATAACCCGATACCATAAACAGAATGATGGCCGCTGCCCGCCAAAAAATGACGGTATTCAAAAACAAAAATTTTGTTTTGCCAGGCAAAGATTGAGCGATCTCGTTCCAGGCGCTTTCGGGCGGCTGATGCGAATCGAAATGCCCACGGTTTTCTTCAACAAATTTTTCCAACGAATCTTTTTTATTTTTCATACGACTCCAGTATTTGTTTCAATTTTTTTTTAGATCGGTTGTATTGCGATTTAGATGTGGATTCGGTAATACCTAAAATACCGGCTATCTCGGCATGGTCGTATCCTTCCAGCAGATACAACGACAATACAACGCGGTATCCATCCGGTAATTGCTCGATTGCCTTCCTTACTTTTTCAACCGAGAAGGCAAACCCTGCCATGCTATCTACCGGCTCTTGTTCTGCCACCTCTACCTCGCCCAACTCGGGCAGTCTTTCAAACCGCCTTTTCCTTATCATGTTAATAGCCTTGTTTACCACAATGCGTTTCAGCCAGGAGCCAAAGGCGGCATCGCCCCGGTAATTTTCTAAATTGTTAAATGCACTGATAAACGACTCCTGCAGCACATCTTTGGCATCATCAGCATCATTTACGATGCGATAGCCCACGTTGTACATAGCTCTTTTGTATAGGTTATACAATTGCCTTACCGCATCGCGGTCGCCTGCGCGACTGCGACTGATCAGTTCAGTATGGTTTGGTACGAGGTTCTCCAACTACAACCGGGTTCATCCATAGACCATTTAGCCTGCCCAAAGTTGCACGGTTATTTAACTTTTGCCAGATTTTCTTTTGCCGGGGGGAAATCAGGGGCCATGGCCAAGGCCTGCTCAAAGAATTTCTTGGCCGACACCTTATCCGACTGCTCCAGAGCTGCGATTCCCTTCATGTTCAGAATCGCTACCCGCATGGCAAAATCTTTGGTTTTATTATCGGGCATAGGGTAGCCAATTTTAAGCGAATCAATATCCTTGGCAGCCAACAAAATATCGGCAGACGCAGCCGCTTCGCGATATCTTTTCAATTGAAGTTGCAGGGCTGCCATTTTGTAGAGTACGTTGAGGTTATTCTGAAGCAAGTACAGGCTTTCGTAGCTTTGAAGAGCACGGTCGTACACCCCTAGGTTTTCATACCCGATGGCGGCAATTTCCAGCGCCCCAGGATTTTTAGGGTTTCTTTTCAGCAGAGTTTGAGCTACTAAAACAGCTGAAGGGTATTTTTGGTTTTGATAATAATAAACAGCCAGATCGGTAACGGTGGAGTCATTACCCTGGTTTTCTACAATCAAGTCATAGAGTGCATCTTTGGCAATGTCGTAGTCATTCCACTGCACAGCCAGCTGGTATTTTAGAGCATAATGTCGAAGCAATGTATTTAAATGAGTGGGCACGCTGTCTTTCTTCGCCTCGGTTGGTTGGGTCGGTAACGGCTGGGTTGGGTTTCCCTGAGGTGGCAGCGTGGCTTCGTTCTTCTTTTTCTTTTGTGCTATTCCGCTGAATGCCACGAACATCAACATTATAAGGATACTATTTTTCATAAGGGGTACTATTGGTTTATACTTTGGTTTATCAATCCTTTTTCGTGGGCAATTTTCATCAACAATTTCATTGCCTCTTCGCGTGTGTTTTTAATTTCTCCTTCCAGGATAGCTTCTTTTATCTGCTCTTTGATGTCTCCGATAAGGCGGCTGGCCGGGAGGTTAAACATGCTCATAATTTCATCGCCCGAAATAGGCGGCTGAAAATTTCTGATTTTATCGCGCTCTTCCAGTTCAATCATTTTGCGTTTTACCTTCTCAAAATTGCCGAGGTATTTGGCCACCTTCTCGGCATTCTTAGAGGTAATGTCTGCCCGGCACAACAACATGAGTGCCTCTACATCTTCGCCTGCTTCAAACAACAGCCTGCGCACAGCCGAATCGGTTACTTCTTTTACCAAGGCAATGGGCCGCAAGTGCAGCCGCACCAGTTTTTGTACAAAAAGCATTTTTTCATTCATCGGAAGTTTAAGCCGCCTGAATATGCCGGGGGTCATTCGGGCACCTTTGTCTTCATGGCCGTGAAAAGTCCAGCCGGCTTTCGTATCAAATTTTTTAGTGGCTGGCTTGGCTATGTCATGCATAATGGCTGCCCACCGAAGCCAAAGATTATCCGATCCTTTTGAAACATTATCCAAAACCTGAAGCGTGTGATAAAAATTGTCTTTGTGTGCCTTATTATCTACATACTCTACGCCATGCAAGGCTACCATCTCGGGAAAAAATTCTTTCAGCAGGCCGGCCTGAAACAAAAGCTTAAATCCATAAGACGGAACCGTTGTCAAAATAATTTTATTAAGTTCATCTACGATTCGCTCTATGGATACAATCTTCAGGCGTGGGGCATTTTTCATAATCGCCTCAAACGTATTGGCTTCGATATCGAAATTGAGCTGAGCCGCAAACCGGATGGCCCGCATCATACGCAGGGGATCGTCTGAAAAAGTAATTTCGGGCTGGAGCGGTGTTTGGATAATCTTCTTGGCTAAATGAGCCACACCACCAAACGGATCGACCAGTTCTCCATAGTTTTTTTCATTCAGACTGATGGCCATCGCATTGATGGTAAAATCCCTGCGTTTTTGGTCATCCTGCAAGGTGCCGTCTTCTACCATGGGTTTACGGGAGTCGTTGCGATACGATTCTTTGCGCGCCCCCACAAATTCCAATTCAAAATTTTCGTATTTAACCTGGGCTGTGCCAAAATTTTTAAAAATAGCTACCGGCACATGCCCTAGCAGGCGGGCTACTTCTTCTGCCAGCTCAATTCCGCTACCCACACAAACGAAATCCAGGTCTTTGCAGGGGCGTTTCAGTAGCAAATCGCGTACAAAACCACCCACTATGTATGTTTCTTTCTGCTGCCGGATGGCCGCACCGGCCACCAAGGCAAACACCGGAAAACGCTCTAAATCTTTGGCTAAATTCACAATTAGGCTTTGTGTCCTGATCAAAAAACAGACAAAGGTAACTAGAAATGAAACACAAATTCGTGTAGTTTTTTTTGCAATAGCCAATGCTACGGTTA
>JAFDYY010000005.1 GCA_018267195.1 Bacteroidota bacterium
TTTCGCATCTTGTTTACACGTTAATTCGTGTAAACCTATTTCAGGACGAGACATTACGTTCCTGAATGCTTTTGTTCAGTGTCACAATCTTTTTATAAAATCCACGAAAGCGAAAGGTGGTAAAAAGTAACCCGATGATACCCAATACGGCTACGGTTACCAAGATATACTGAACCTGAAGTTTAGAGTTTTTTAATTTAACTTCGGCTTCGCTTAATTCATTCTGCTGGGTTAATAGTTGAATATTTTTTTCTCGTTGTCGTATTTCATCCAGACGCTGCAGGTTAGCAAAGCGGTTGGCCACTTTCTGGCTGCGAATACTGTCTCCCATGCGCCAAGCTATTTCCCCATAGTGTAGCGCTTGTTCGAAATTCCCTTGAGCTTGGTACAATATTTTTTTTAAGTTATTGATTTCAATGATGGCTTCTTTTTCAGGCAGATACTTACTTATTTTTTCACCTTGATTCAATTCTTCTTGAGCTTCCGGAAACTGATTCAATGCTATTCTCACCTTAGCCATAAAAAGATGTCCCCATAATTGGCCATGATTATAGGTAATTTTCTGAGCCAGTGTAATAGAATGAAAAATATACGGAATCGCCCCGTCATACTTCCGTGCTTTAATAAACAGTTCGCCTAATTTAAGATAAGCTTCTACTAAATTTATGTAATCGTGGTATTTTCGGCATGTATCTACACTTGCCAGTAATACCATTTTCCCCTCGCTAAAACGGTTCAGGTCTTTCAAGACCACTCCGTTCACATTCAGCGCTTGCACAAGATAAATGGGGTGATTAATTTGTGTAGCCAGCTTTAATGCTTTATCCGCAAATGACAAGGACTTTTCAGGATCGCCTGCATGTATCATTACCCAACTTAATTCGCATAAAATTTCGATTATATCATTTGTATAATTTTCTTGCTCATCTATAGTAAGTGCTTCGTATAGGTTTTGCATCGAAAGTTCATAATCGCCTTGTATATTAAAAGCACGTCCGATATTTTTAAGAAATACGGTTTTAATTTTGGGTAAGTCGTTTTTATCCAAATACTTCCGGGCCGAATCCATATACAAAAAAGCCTCATTGTATTTACTTTGCTCAATAGCAATAAGTATGCGGCTATATTGGACATTGTATATACAATTTTTATTACTGATTTTTTTTGCCTTGCTCTCGGCAACATTCAAAACAACTTCAACTGAATCATACATCAGTTGTTGTGCCTGAAGTACAGCCTTCAGTATTAAGACATCAACTATTCTTTCCTGATCGCGCAAGGCATAATTGATTTTTAATGTCCGGTCGATAAATTTTTCTTGCATTTTTAAGTCGCTTGAAAAACGATATAAAACACTCAGGTTACGATAAAGTTTAGAAAGATTCAGCGGATTGGCACTGTCTTTCAAAATGGAATATGCCTTGTTATAGTAGAATCGGGAGGAATCTAAAATACCTTTGTCCATATAGCAGTTGCCTAACTGCAACAAGGTGTATCCCTGATTAGTCTTATCTTTTGCTTTTAAAGAAAGGGCAAGTCCCTTCTTCAGGTTTATAATTGACTTCTGATAATGACCCGATAAGTAGGCGTTTACTCCCTTTTGTGAATAGGCTATGCCAGTAAGAGTTGGATTGTTTATTTTTTTGCCCAATAGAATGGCCTCATCAGAATAGGCATCCGACTTTATATTGTCTTCTCCAATTAATTCATAAGCCAGTTTATTGAGTACAACAAGTTTTGCTTCCCCACGGCTGCCAGATAGTTTAGCTTTAAGGCTATCAGCCGTTTTTGTTTGCGAAAAAATAAATTGAGGTGCAACACAAAATATCCATACCAGCAGTTTATCTCGCATTACCTAGTATTTTATCTCGCCAAGATAATAAAATAAGGCTTAATGTCCCTTCCTTACATATCTAAAATGTACGCAAACATTAAAGGTGCTACAATCGTGGCATCGCTCTCTACAATGAACTTTGGCGTATCGATACTTAATTTACCCCACGTAATTTTTTCATTAGGAACAGCGCCTGAGTATGAACCATAACTTGTAGTGGAATCAGAAATCTGGCAAAAGTAACTCCAGAAAGGTACGTTGTCTCTTTCTAAATCCTGATGTAGCATCGGTACTACACAGATTGGAAAATCGCCTGCTATACCGCCTCCAATCTGAAAGAAGCCAATACCCTCTTTACCTGAATTATTGGTGTACCAGTCGGCCAGCCAAACCATATATTCAATGCCGCTTTTCATGGTGCTCGCCTTCAGTTCGCCCGTTACTACATAGCTGGCAAAAATATTTCCCATGGTAGAATCTTCCCAGCCCGGCACCACCATCGGCATATTGCGCTCGGCAGCCGCAATCATCCAACTGTTTTTCGGGTCAATCTCGTAGTATTGTTTCAGTACACCACTATTAATCATGCGAAACATAAATTCGTGCGGAAACAATCGTTCGCCTTTATCTTCCGCATCTTTCCACACTTTAAATAAGTGTGCCTGTAACCTGCGAAATGCTTCCTCTTCCGGTATGCATGTATCGGTTACACGATTTAAGTGATTGCCTAACAAATCCCACTCCTGCTCAGGCGTAAGATCCCGGTAGTTGGGAATTCTTTTGTAGTGCGAGTGGGCCACCAAGTTCATAATATCTTCCTCCAGATTGGCACCGGTACAAGAAATAATATGTACTTTATTTTGGCGAATCATCTCAGCAAAGCTAATGCCCAATTCGCCCGTACTCATGGCACCCGCCAGCGATACCAACATTTTTTTACCATCGGCAATGTGGGTTTTGTAAGCTTTGGCCGCATCGACCAAAGCAGCCGCATTAAAGTGTAAGTAATTTTTTTCGATGAAAGCGGAAATCGGGCGATGGCTCATAAGGATTTATAAATTTTTGTGCGAAAATAATGCAATTTGTTGAAAATTGGGAATTGAAATTCAAGACATACATCTCTTAATAGTTATCAAGCCTAACTGATCATTTCAACCTCGCATACAATTTAACAACAAAGACCGGCACCATTAAAAAAACTCTAACCCGATAATTTCTTGATCATCGAAATCTGGCCAAGATGGTAAATATCGTGCTGAACAATACCTTGAAGCATTAACCTGAAATTATATTTCCTTCCGGCCACCGGGGCACTCAACTGCACTTCAGAAAGTTTCTCAACAAGTTGAAGCAGCTCAGTCTGGCCATTTTGTAAATCATCTTTAATTGACTTCCATTGCGGCTCACTCAACGATTTTATTTTTTGCCAATTCAGTTCGGTATCCCACACTTCATACTCCGCATTGCCTTTTATTTTTTCAATAACGAATTGACGCCAGGCCGTAATGTGGCAAACAATTTCAACAATGGAATGATTTAATTTATTGGGTCTGTCGACAGCTACATCAGCCGAAACATCAGCCAGCAACTTCACAAGGTTGTCTCCATACCAAGGTTGCCCATCATAAACAGCAGCCATGTTTTTATAAATTCGTTTAATTTCTTCATTCATAAGTTTAGGGTTAGATTAAAAGATTTTATTTTGTACTTATAAGCAGTCCCTTGGGAAATAAAAAAGTAGCAAACGAAAAAATAAGAAGAAAATTAAACTCAACTCCATTTCTCCCCCCGCCTACCACATACCATCCTTCCGCACCATGAATCATAATAATGCCCGCTACAAAAATCAGAATGTTGAGTGAAGCAAAAAGCTTAAGGTATCTATTCATCAATAAAGCCAATACCGTTACCACATGTGTAGCCTTGATTGCGATAGCCATCGGCACTCCTAAAATTCCAAAATATTCTTCAAGCCAATTACCAAAATCCATCACCGACATATCAATAAACGAAGGCAGCCCGTGCATAATCATAATCACGGCAAGGGCAAAGCGTAAAAGAAAAGTTTGGTCAAGGTTTTTTAAAATCCAATTCATCTGTTTTTAATTATGGTTTGTGCACTAAATTGGCAAATCTTACCTTTATTTTAAAAGATAGTCATGATCTCTATCAACTGGGAAAAAGAAATTCAGCCCTTATTAAAAAAATACAAAGGCCGAAAGCATCCACTCGAGTATCAAAATTTTTATGAGTTGATTATAATGGTGGTGTTGTCGGCACAAGATTCCGACCGGCACATTAACCAACTGGCTCCGGCATTTTTTACCGACTGCCCCGACATGAAAACGCTGGCCAAAGCTGATGCCCAATTGCTGCACCACCACCTCAGCAAAGTGCGCAACTTTGCAAACAAAATAAAATGGTTGCTGGCACTGGCCAGAGAAATTAAAGAGGACAAAAACATTCCCACCACATTAGAAACACTCACGGCCTTACCCGGTATTGGGCGCAAATCAGCTAATGTAATTCTACGTGAAATGGGCTTGCCGGCCCAGGGCATTATTGTAGATCTGCATGTGGTGCGAGTAGCCCCGCGGTTGGGCATAGCCCAGGGAACAGATCCGAAAAAGCTTGAAAAACAAATGATGGATACACTCGATCAAAAATACTGGGGCGATGCCGGAATGGCCATTTCGTTTTTAGGGAGAGAAACCTGCCGGCCCACCAACCCGCAGTGCGGCACCTGTGTGATGAATAAGGTCTGTCAATATTTTTTAAGTTCAAAAAAATAATTTGAACCCACTCGATCGTATCATGAAAAAAAACGGATGGCTTGTCTTACTGATCTCCTCCATTACGCTGTGCCCGGCACAAGAACTGCAACAGCTTTACAGCGATGCCATGATTGCCTATCGAAACAAAAACTATGTTAATTTCTACACCCATATAAAACAAGCCAACACGCTCAACCCCTACCACGAAGGTATTTTATACCAACTTGGTATAGCCGCTGCCCTTACCGGCAAAAAAGACGAAGCCATACATTCTCTCCGGCAAGCCATTCTCATCAACAGTGATTTTAAATTGGAAGGTATTGCCGACTTTAAAATGATTAAAGATTCGAAAGAATTTAAAGACTTACTAACATTTCAAAAAGAGTGGCAAACCCCGGTAATCAATTCTGAAATCGCATTCACACTCAAAGACCGCAGCCTCCATCCTGAACCGATAGCCTACGATGCCGTCCATCATACATTTTATCTCGGCAGCATACACCAGCGAAAAATCATAAAGGTTTTGCCCAATGGATCGGTAATCGATTTTTGCCCACCGGCCTACCAAGGCATGAGTAGTGTTATGGGCATCAAAGCAGACACCCTAAGAAACTTGTTGTGGGTTTGTTCCTCGCCTTTACCGGAAATGATAAATTATGATTCTACGACCAGGCCCATGGTGTTTAAATTTGATTTGGCAACCGGCCACCTCTTACACCAATTCATCGCACCTAAAAAAGGAGTGTACGGAGATTTAATCCTCGACTCGAAAGGAAAAGTATATTTATCCGACAGCGAAACCAATGAGCTGAGCACAGTGAATGAAAAAACTAACCAAGTAGAACCTTTTTATTATTCCAGCGAATTTATAAGTGTGCAAGGGATCACTCTCTCATCTGATGAAAAATCGCTGTTCATAGCCGATTACGAAAAAGGAATTTTTAAACTGGATATACGTGCCAAAAAATTGAGTCTGATTACCACTGCCAAAGACGTTTCGCTAAAAGGCATCGATGGCATTTATTTTTACCAGCATTCGGTAGTCGCCATTCAAAATGGAGTAGTGCCCGCCCGCTCAGTACAATATTATCTGGGCAAAGGAGAAACCACAATTATCGATTATAAAATTATAGACCGCAAGCACCCCGACTTTGGCGAACCAACGTTGGGTGTAATAACCGGAAATATGTTTTACTACATCGCCAACAGCCAATGGGGAGGATACGACAGCCGGCATCAACAGAAGCCGGCCAGCCAACTGAAGGATGTGGTCGTGTTAAAGTCTGCATTAAGATAGTGTGTAGAAACGCTCAAAACATTCTTTCCCCTTTTATCAAATTTTTCTTTTACGACATGGAGCATTAATGGTTATTACAATAAAACCTCATCCGCATGAACCGTTCATTTTTATTTATCGTGGCAATAGCCTTCTGCGCCAAAGCAATCGCTCAGCCCATCCCCACCCCCAAAGAACATTTTGGTTTCAATATTGGCGATGATTACATGCTGGCCACCTACACCCAAACCGAAGCCTACTTTAAAAAGTTGGCTGCCTCAGATCGGGTAAAGTTAGTTGATATCGGCCTTACGGAAGAAGGAAGACATCAATATCAACTCATTGTTACCTCACCCGAAAATCATAAAAAATTAGACCACTACAAAGAAATCTCAGTAAAACTGGCGCGAGCCGAAGGCCTTACCGAAGAGCAGGCACGGGTCATGGCCAAAGAAGGAAAAGCCATAGTTTGGATTGACGGTGGGCTGCATGCTACCGAAGTGGTAGGCACCCATCAACTGATTGAAACGCTTTACCAATTCGTCAGCCGTACGGATGCCGAAACCATACGGATATTAGACAACGTAATCATTCTCTTTACTCACGCCAACCCCGATGGGCAGGAGTTGGTATCGAACTGGTATATGCGCGAACCCAATCCGGAAAAAAGAAAACTTGAATTCCTCCCACGCCTGTATCAAAAATATATTGGCCACGACAACAACCGCGATTTTTTCATCATGAACATGAAGGAAACCCAAAATATGGGAAGGCAGTTATTTGTAGAGTGGATTCCGCAGATTATGTATAACCACCACCAGGCAGGGCCAACGGGTTCTGTCTTGGCGGGGCCTCCGTACCGCGACCCGTTCAATTATGTTTTTGATCCGCTCATGATTACCGGGATCGATGCCGTGGGGGCCGCGATGATCAATCGTTTGAATGCCGAAGGTAAACCCGGTTACACCCGCTTGGGAGGTTCTGTATTCTCTACCTGGTATAACGGAGGACTAAGAACAACCACACACTTTCATAATATGATTGGTTTGCTTACCGAAATTGTAGGCGGGCCAACCCCAAGCGAAATTCCGGTTGTGCCTTCTCGGCTGATCCCCAACAATAACACACCTTTTCCGGTAACTCCTCAAAAATGGAAATTCCGGCAATCTATTGATTATTCCGTTTCGCTGAATTATGCCGTGCTAGACTATGCCGCCCGCCACAGCGATCAATTGCTTTATAATATTTACCGCATGGGCAAAAATTCGATTGAGCGCGGCAGCACGGATTACTGGACTCCCTACCCCAGCAAGATAGAAGCCATTACGACTGCCTTTAAAAGCCGTCCTAAAAAAACGGATGCACCGGCACAAGATATGTTGGGCTACACCGCACCGGGCATCCCGATGAAGTATTACGACAGTATTTTCCGGGTTCCGGCACACCGCGATGCCCGCGGGTATATCATCCCCTCCGATCAACCCGATTTTTCTACGGCCGTAAAATTTATCAACGCACTGATTAAAACCGGAATACGCATCGAGGCAGCAAAATCAGATTTTATTGTGGGTAAGAAAAAATACCCGGCCGGTTCTTACATTGTAAAAACCAATCAGGCTTTTCGTCCGCACTTGCTCGATATGTTTGAACCGCAAGATCACCCCAACGATTTTCAGTATCCGGGCGGTCCTCCTGTGCGCCCCTACGATGCTGCCGGCTGGACACTCGCTTTTCAAATGGGCGTAAAGTTTGACCGCTACATCGAAAATTTTGATGGCCCGTTTGAATCCATTCCCTACGGGCAACTGCAAAACCCGGCAGGAAATATTGTAGCTGCCGCAACAGGATACGTCATCAATGCCAAAGCCAACAATGCCTTTCTGGCCGTCAATGATCTGCTAAGGGAAGGTGTTGAAGTGTATCGTTTGCCCGAAGGATTAGGTAAAGAAAATATTCCGGCCGGGAGTTTCTATATTCCCTCCACTCAAAAATCAAAAAGCATCTTGCAAAATGCCGCCCACAACTATGGGCTTACCATAGCCGGTGCTTCTAAACCTTCCGTGCACATGGCCCGGGTTTCCTCCCCGCGTATTGCTTTGTGGGACACCTATGGCGGCTCTATGCCCTCGGGCTGGGTGCGCTGGCTAATGGAACAATATCATTTTAATGCTGACATTATTTATGCTAAAGACATTGATGCAGGCGATCTAAAAAAGAAATACGATATCATTGTATTTGTAACGCGCGCCATACCCAAGCAAGGAAAAGAAACCACCGATGAGTGGGGCTTTCCACGCAAAGATCCAAAAGAAGAAGAAATTCCAACCGAATACCGAACCCATCTGGGGCATATTACAGCCGACAAATCCATTCCGCAGTTGAAAACATTTTTAGAAGCAGGTGGAAAAATTATAACCATTGGCACCAGCGCTAACTTGGCTTACCACCTGAAACTGCCGGTAAGCGATGCCCTTACCGAAGTGTATCAGGGAAACGAACGCCCTCTGCCCAACGATAAATATTATGTGCCCGGAAGTTTACTGCGCGTAAAGTTAGATTCTACGCAAAATGCTACGTGGGGGCTTTCCAGCGAAACAGATGTGTATTTTGAAAATAGCCCGGTATTTAATCTCGCACCCGAAGCCATTGCGCAAGGAAAAATAAAACCGCTGGCCTGGTTTGGCAATACCAACCCGCTGCGCAGCGGCTGGGCATGGGGAGCTAACTATTTAAAAGGAGGAGTAGTTGCCTTTGAAGCATCGGTGGGCAAAGGAAAACTATATTCGTTCAGTCCCGAGATTACATTTCGCGGGCAAGCTCAGGGCACATTTAAGATGCTGTTCAATCAATTATACTTTGTAGATGAAGTGCCCAAGCGGGTAAAGCTGGACGAAAAAAGATAATCAAGCCAAGCTCTTCATCCAGGTTGGAGTAAGGTGATTTTTTTACCGATATTTCGGAATTGTTCGTTCCGCAAATGCTGAAGATAGACAGCCACACGCATATTATTCCTAAAAAAATGCCCAACTGGACGGAGAAGTTCGGTTATGGCGATTTTATCTACCTGCAGCATCATACCCGGGGTGCCGCCAAGATGATGCGGGGCAACCAGTTTTTTCGCGAGATAAAAGAAAATGCCTGGAATGCGGAATTGCGGATTAACGAGTACGAGAAATTCAACACACAAGTGCAAGTCGTTTGCACCATCCCCGTCATGTTTTCATATTGGGCTAAGCCGTTAGATTGCCTCACGCTATCCCAATTTTTAAATGACCACATTGCCAAGCTGGTGGCCAAGTATCCTAAAAATTATATTGGATTAGGCACCGTGCCAATGCAAGAGGCCGAACTGGCCGTAAAAGAATTAGAGCGATTAAAGAAAATGGGGATTTGCGGTATTCAGATCGGCTCTAATATCAATGACGAAAACCTGAACGAAGAAAAATTTATGCCGGTCTATCAGGCATGCGAAAAATTAGACCTGGCAATACTCGTTCATCCATGGAACATGATGGGGCAAAAAAAAATGCAACGCTATTGGCTGCCCTGGCTGGTGGGCATGCCGGCCGAAACCTCGCGTGCCATTTGTTCGATGATCTTCGGAGGCGTATTTGAAAAATACCCTAAGCTGCGCGTTATGTTTGCTCATGCCGGTGGGTCTTTCTTACCTACTATCGGGCGCATTGCGCATGGGTTCGAATGTCGCCCCGATTTAGTAGCAGTCGATAACAACATCGATCCGCGCAAATACATTGGTCAATTTTGGGTAGATAGTATTACGCACGATAGCCTCATGCTGGAGTATGTACTAAAATTGCAAGGATCAAAACGGGTAATGCTGGGGTCTGATTATCCTTTTCCACTGGGCGATTTAGAAATCGGGGCGTTCATTGAAAAAATGGATCTGCCAAAACAAACCCAGGAAGATATTTTTTATCGCGCAGCATTAGAATGGCTGAACCTAAACGAAGAAAAATTTACAGATCAAGAAAGAAAACAATGAAGTTATATTTAAGTTTTTTACTGGCCTTCGGTGCCCTTTCGGCAATCGCCCAAAGTCAATCAGAAAAAAATAAAATAAAAGAATTGGAATTAATGCGGCAAATGAACCACACCCGCAAAATTACCATGAAGATAGATTCGGCCGTTCGTCTTTCGGATGAAGGGCATTACGCGGAAGCCGATGCTCAGTTCCGGTTAATATTAAAATCTATACGCAGCGTACCCACCGATCTCACCTATCATTTCGGAAAAAATTCTTTCTTCCTTGGCAAATACCGGCAAAGTATAGACTGGCTAAATAAATATATTCAGTTAAAAGGAACACAAGGGCAGTATTCAGAAGAGGCCATCGAATGGTTAGGGAAGGCCGAACAAGAACTGCTTAAAGAAAAAGCACAAGAAACCAAACATGCCTACGAAGTATTATCGGGCGATTACTATATTGATTGCGGCCCTACCGGGAAAGTGGTCTGCCCTTCCTGCAAAGGCTCAGGAGTAATCATTAAAAAAAATTATTTTGGCGAAGTGTATAAATCTTGCCCGGCTTGTAAAAAACAAGGATACCTGAACTGCGATGATTATAATAAATTGCTGAAGGGGAAACTGATTGCCGAGTAAATCGGCAGGCAGCCGTAACGCATACTTGCCTGTATTTCATTATCTTTGCGGCATGCTTTACAACCGAACGAACGGAAAAGAATTAAAAGAAAAACTCCGTCACTCCAGCGAAGAGCGGGTAACTATTTCATTCTATAAATACCATTCTATTTCAGATCCTTCGCTCTTTCGGGATAATCTGTACAAATTATTAGAAGCACTGCACGTGTGGGGTAGAATTTATGTTGCGCACGAAGGAATCAATGCACAAATCAGTGTACCGAAAGAGAATCTGGAAAATTTTAAAAACCAGCTTTTTCAATTTGAGTTTCTAAAAAACATACGGCTGAATGTAGCCATTGAAGATGATGGCAAATCATTTTTTAAATTAAAAATACTGGTGCGCAAAAAAATAGTAGCCGATGGGCTGAGCGACCCCACCTTTGATGTTACCCATTGTGGTCAGCATGTAAATGCCCGTGAGTTTAACCAGCTAGCCGAAAACCCGGATACGATCATCGTAGATATGCGCAATCACTATGAAAGTGAAGTGGGCCATTTTAAAAATGCTATCTGTCCCGATGCCGATACCTTTCGCGAAGAATTGCAAATAGCCGAGCAACTTCTGCGTAACGAAAAAGAAAAAAACATTCTGATGTATTGCACCGGAGGGATTCGATGCGAAAAAGCAAGTGCCTGGATGAAACACCTCGGATTTAAAAATGTATTTCAATTAAATGGCGGCATCATCGAATATGCCCGTCAGGTAAAAGAACAAGGACTGGAAAACAAATACATCGGTAAAAATTTTGTGTTTGATGAGCGCCTGGGCGAACGTATCTCGCCCGACATCATCAGCCATTGCCACCAATGCGGGAAGCCTTGCGATACCCACACCAACTGTCAAAATGAGGGATGCCATTTGTTGTTTATCCAGTGCGAAGAGTGCCGCGAAAAACATAACGGGTGTTGCTCGCCAGAATGTACCCACATCCTGCAGCTTCCACCAGAGCAACAAAAAGAAATCAGAAAGAACACCCATAAAGGGAGACAGGTTTTTAAGAAAGGACGGACAGAAAAAATAAAAAAACAAATCACTCAATTTGAACTGACCTAACAGCTACACGTAATTTTTTTTCAAGTGGCAAAATAAAATTGATCCATGGCACGAATAAAATATTACTACGATACAGAAACCTGTAAATACGAACGTATCAAAACCTCTACGGGCGATGTGGTACTAAATATCTTAGGAATTATAACCCTTACGCTCGGCATGGCCGTGGGCCTGATTTTCATAGCCGGAAATTATTTTGAGTCGCCCCGCGAACTGCTGCTGCGCAATGAAGTAAAGGAAATGGAATTTTACTATCAGCACCTCAACGTAGAGTTTCAAAAAATAAAAGCACAACTGGAAGGAATCGAATACCGCGATGACAATATCTACCGGGCCGTATTGGGAACTGAACCGGTTGATAAAAATATTCGGCAGGGAGGCGTGGGCGGCTCCGACCGTTTTGAAGACATCCGCAGTAAAAAAATAAATCACGAAGACCTCATTATTCAGATGGAAGAAATGATGGCGCAACTCAAGCGAAAAATTTATATCGAATCCAAATCGCAAGATGATATTGTGGCACTGACTGAAAATAAAGAAAAACTTTTTGCCGCCATCCCCGCCATACAGCCGGTATCAAATAAAGCCTTGATTGCATTGGCTTCCGGGTATGGGTTCCGCATTCATCCGGTGTATAAAGTACTGAAGATGCACACCGGGGTTGACTTTGCCGCCAGCATTGGCACCCCAATTTATGCCACGGCCGATGGCACCATTGATAAATTAGAATTCAGTTTCACCGGATATGGCAACGTACTTGAAATAGATCATGGTTTTGGTTACCGTACTCGCTATGCGCACATGCATGGCTTTGCGATTCGCCAGGGGCAGCATGTAAAGCGGGGCGATTTAATTGGTTATGTAGGTACTACGGGGCTATCTACGGCTCCCCATTTGCATTACGAAGTGTTTGTTAATGGAGCGTATGTAAATCCGGTTCACTATTTCTTCAATGATCTAAACGCTGCTGAGTACGCCAAAATTATTGAATTGGCTTCGATTGAAAACCAATCTTTGGGTATGTAGCCGTTGGCGGCCGTATTTATTTAGTCTGATCACTTCACAAACTAAGGCGACTACTCCCGTTACGATTCGCAAACAAATCCGTTTGATTTTGTACTTTTGAAAGATGCGGTGGGTATTTTTTATCCTCACTTTTTTAATCTTTGAATCGTTGTTTTCACAAGGATGCAGCGATGCGGGTTTCTGTACGATGGGCGCCATGAAACCCGACCAGCCGTACAGTCAATTCAATAAAATAAAACTCCGCACAATTGAGTTCAGCCAATACTACGGAATCACGCACTTCAATAATCATATTTGGGTATCCACACTGGAAGCTAACATTAGCCTGGGTGATAAGTATGTGGTGCAAGCGAAAGTACCTTACCAGATTTCCAGCGGGCATCTCGGTACCTACCAAAGCCTGAGCGATATATCGTTAAGCCTTACCCGTAAAGTAATCAGTACCGACTATTTCGATTTAAACATAACCATCGGCACCAAAATTCCATCCAACAATGGCGACCGGCAACAATTTCAGGGAAGAAGTTTACCCATGTATTATCAAACCAGTTTAGGCACGCACGATCTAATCCTTGGCGCATCCATCATCAGCCGGAAATGGTTGTTGGCCGTGGGCTACCAACAGGCGCTCACCCCGAACCAAAACGGGTTTTGGTGGGGCGAGTGGAAAAAGAATGACCCGGCCGACACTTCCTACATTCTTCGCTACGCCCAATCAAACAACCTAAGCCGTGGCAAAGACATTATGGTTCGCCTCGAACGCAACTTCCGGTTTTCCCGGTTTAATGCCAGCATTGGCTTGCTGCCTATTTACCGCCTAACGCGTGACATTGTGGCCGTGGTGCCCAATCCATCTGATCCGCTAAACCCTTCCTTGTTTACCAATAAAAAAACCGTAGGCAGCGATGGCCTGGCTCTTTCAGCGATCTATACATTGGGCTATCATTTTAATGTAAACTCCTCCGTTAAACTTTTAGTTGGAAACAGAATCGTGCAGCGGGAGAAAAACCCCGATGGGCTTTCGCGCGAATTGGTTACTTCTTTTACTTACAGTTACCGATTTTGATACATCGAATAATCATCAATTGCACCCTCCTATTCAGCTCAATTGCTGCGATCGGGCAAACGCTTGAGCGGCAAATTGATTCGCTGTTATTACGAACCGATTATCAGAAAGCAATCAATATTATCCACACTCAACCTTTTCGTTCGGTAAGCCTAAAAAACAAAGAATCAATGGCCTTGATGGGCTTGGGCAAATTAGATGAGGCCGCTTCAATACTTTCCGCGCTAACCCCAACCGACAGCCTGGAGAAAGCCATTGTCGAAAATAACACCGGTTATCTCGCTATGCTAAGAGGCCGGAGTGACCGGGCTCTAGATTATTTTGAAAAAGCCCACGATCATTTCAAAAAACTGGAAAAAGAAAACTCAGCCGAATCGGCTCAGTGTTTTGCCAACTTAAGTTTACTGTTTTGGAGTTTAGGTAAAAACAGTCAGGCCGAGGAAAACGGATTACAAGCACTGCGGATCAGACAAAATCTTTTTAATGCCGAAAGTGAAGAAGTAGCCGCTTCGCTTAACGACCTGGGACTGGTGTATGGCAGCAGCGATGCCGATAAGGGTTTATCGTATTACGAAAAAGCGCTCATCATTTATGAAAAAATATATGGAAGAGAGCATTCTAAAATTGCTACTGCCAATACAAATTTAGGAGTAATGTATCTTAAACTTCAGCTCTATGGCGATGCCGTAAATCATTTTGAAACCGCGCTTTCCATCTGGAAAAAAACGTACCCCAACGGTCACCCCAACGAAGCATTGACTTTGGTGAACCTGGGACAAACTTATTTTAAAATGAAGAACCCTGCTACGGCATTAACTTATTTTGAAAAAGCATTAGCCATTTACCACAAGAATTATGGCAACAAGCATCCCGATATTGCCTCTGTTTTAAATGAACGGGGAAGTATTCTACTGAGCGAAAAAAAATACACAAGTGCGTTAACCGATTTTCAAAATGCACTCATAGCAAATTCACCGGTGTTTCAGGAAAAAGCATTTTCTAAAAATCCGGCCATTGATCGTTTCTATAATGGTAAGGTACTTTTATACACACTCGATTTAAAGGCGCAAACCTTGGAAGCCCAGTACCTGGGAAAAACATTAAGGCTAAGCGATTTAAAATTAGCCTTATGCACACTTCAATCGTGCGATAGTTTAATCGATCTGATCCGCAAAGGAAGTCATAATGAAAATGATAAGATTGCCCTGAGCGAGCTTGCCAATGAAGTGTATGAAGATGGCGTAAGAATAGCCTGGCTGGTAAGCGAATTGGTAATACAACCCACACCTTATCGGGAGCTGGCCTTTTACTTTGCCGAAAAAAGTAAATCAGCCGTATTACAGGCATCCATTGCCGATACCCAGGCCAAAACGTATGCCGGTATTCCGGGTAATATTTTAGATGAAGAAAAAAATAAAAAATCAATTCTTGCTTTTCTTACTGATAAACTGGCCGAAAAACCAGATGAACAGACCGAAAAATTATTACAAAAAAAATTATACGACAGTAAGCAAGATTACGACCGGTTCATTCAACTGCTTGAAAAACAATATCCGGCCTACTACAACCTGAAATATAATTCGTCATCTGCAACCGTGAACGATATACGTCATATATTAAAACCCGGGCAAGCTCTGGTCAGCTATTTTGTGTCTCCTAAAAAGAAAAGGATCTATCAATTTGTCGTTACTAAAACAAAATTCATTACTTCCAACCATACCCTGCCCAATGATTTTGAAAGATTGTGCAAAGGCTTTGTCAGTAGTTTGCTTTACCGTGATTTTACTACGTACCGGAAAACAGAAACTTTACAAACTCTTCTTAAACCCCGTGTACCACGATCCATTAGCGAGTTAATCATCATTCCTTCAGGGCGGCTCGGCTCCATCCCATTCGAAGCTTTGACTTACCAAAAAATAAAAAATAAAAAAACCAGCACAACCCACTATTTTATAAATCGGTGGGCTATCAGTTATGAATTTTCGGCCGGTCTGATGCTTCAAAAAAACAATATGAAATCAGCGGGGCAAGCAAGCAATATTTTATTGTGTGCCCCCGTGCATTTTATTGAAAATAATAATTTGCCCGACTTGCCATCTACCAAAACCGAAGTAGAAACTATTGCCCGGCTCCTTCCCGATAAGTCGAAAATATTTATTTATGAGAAGGCCAATGAAGCCTTGCTCAAATCGAAAGATATCAGTAACTATTCTATTCTGCATTTAGCCACTCATGGAATGGTCGATGTCAATGATCCTTCCCAATCAGAAATATTTTTAAACGGGCAAGGCGAAGAAGATGGCAACTTATATGGTCGTGAGATTTATAACTTAAATTTCAATGCCAACTTAGTGGTTCTTTCCGCTTGTGAAACCGGGCTGGGCAAATATGCACAGGGCGAAGGGGTAATTGGATTATCGCGGGCATTAACTTATGCTGGTGCCAAAAACATGGTGGTATCTTTTTGGAAAGTAGCCGATGAATCTACCGCTACGTTAATGGTTTCATTTTATAAGCATTTCTTACAAAATACCAATCAGGATTTAAGTAAAGCCCTGCGCGATGCCAAACTGGATTTACTAAGTCAACCGACTTACTCCTCCCCCTACTACTGGGCTCCCTTTATCTTGATCGGAAAATGAATGTGGTTTAATTTTCATACCCACAGCACCTATTGTGATGGTAAATCGTCTCTCCAGCAAATAGTTGACGAAGCCAAACGATTAAATTTTGTTTCTCTCGGATTTTCTTCTCATGCCCCACTCCCCTTCGCGTGTGCCTGGTGTATGGAAAATGAAAATTTAGATACGTACCTCCGTGAAGTAAACACATTCAAAAAGATTGCGCCTTTCGAAATCAATACAGGACTGGAAATTGATTTTATCCCACAAGTAATAGCCCCCTGCGACTTTCAATCGAAACTTGATTACACCATCGGCTCCGTACATTTTGTGGAAAAATTTTCGGATGGAAGACGATGGGAAATTGACGGCCCCCATACTTTTTTTTTAGAAGGGCTTGAGAAAATTTTTAATAATGATTTTAAAGAAGCCTGTATTCGGTATTTTGAACTGACCCGCGAGATGATAAAGCACGCTCCTCCGGATGTAGTAGGGCATCTGGATAAAATAAAAATGCAAAATGCGGGTCATAGATTTTTCAACGAAAGCAATCAATGGTACGTTCAGCAGGTAAAATTAACCGTAACAGAAATAAAAAAGGCAGGTATCATTATTGAGATCAATACAAGGGGTATTTATCAAAAGAAAACAGACACTCCCTACCCCAGCCCTTGGGTTATGGAATTAATCCGGCAGAATAATATACCCATCACCGTAAACTCAGATGCGCACCATGCGGATGATTTGATTAACCGGTTTTCTGAAACGCTCGCTCTACTAAAAGAAATTGGTTTTAAAGAATTGTTTATTCTTTCTAACAAAAAGTGGAGCCCGTTTGCATTTGATGCCAAGGGAGTAAAACTATCCTAAGTCAGAAGTATCTATCAATAAAAAAATCCGAGAAGTACCTCGGATTTTTTTATCTCTAACTACTTATAGTCAGGTTCTATGCCGGTAGGATCAAACCGCCAGCAGTCATCAAAGCTGCTGTTCCCATTACCTCCGGTAGTTAATATACCGTATCCTTTTCCGCTGATGGTAACAGCAAAGCCAACGGCATCGGCACGCGATGCGCCATTTATCGGCACATTAGTGGTAATTGAAAAATATTGCGCCCAAGTATCGCCACCGGTAATGTTTCCGTTGTTATCAAGCGTAGCAGGTGTGTACTGCCAAGTGTCGCCTGCCCCGGCTGAGCCCATGGTGATGTAACCAAAACCATTAATGGCAAATGCCGATGCTTGTTGTCGTGGCCTGGGCTGCACGATGGCATTCCCATTTTTATCTTTTCCGGTTAATCCGTTTAGGTAAGTCCAAGGGCTGGAGTTGATCTTGCTCACATCAAAACGGATAAAATCCACCGGATACGATTGGCCACCGGCCTGGTCGTACCCACCTCCCACATAGGCAATGTCGTTGTCGCCATTATTAATTACAAAAGTAAAAGGGAATGCCCGCTTAGATCCGGCACCGGGGCGTTGCTTCCAATATCCGGGACCGGCCGATCCGGGAGCTGTAGAATCAGGTAAAAACTCCCAAAGATCTTTATAGTCATAGAGGTTTACATCATTTCCCCAGCCAACAAATCCGCGGTTGTTTACGGCAAATGCTCCACATCCATAACGAGCCGAAACCGTAGCTGCCAGCTGATCTACAGAGTATCCAAAGTCAGCCACTCGTGTCCATTTCCCGATCGGGGCAACAGATGGATCATATTGCCAAAAATCGCTCAGCGGATTATTGACACCGCTCGCTAAATTATAGCCGGTGCCTACATACGCCTTTCCGTTCATTACAAAAGCAACAGCATCGCGTCTTCCCGCTCCGGGGAAGGGCGCAATCTGATACCATGCATCCGCTACCGGGTCGTATTTCCAAAAGTCACTAAGAAAAGCTGTATTGATGTTATTCAAGCCATTGTAGCCGAGCCCTATATAACCAATGTTATTGATGACAAAGCCCACCGCACCTTGCCGTGGTATTCCGGCAAAGCTTCCTAATTTATCCCAACTGCCCGGGAAGGTGGTGGAACTGGGGTTACTGCATGAGGCCAAGCTTATCAGGAGAACGGATATAAATAATAAGCTGCCTGAACGGACCAGAATTTGTTTCATATAGGTTGATTTAATTTGGTACATGGGTGTAATAGAGTTGTAATTTTATACGGTTATAGCCTTTGTATCTATCGCCAATATAGGTGCGCTGCACACTGCCCCCCACACTTCCTCCCGGCACAACAAGCAATGGTGCTATAAAATTTGTATTATTTTTTACTTGTGTAAATAAATACGAGTATAGTGAGAAAGAATAAAAGGTGTTAATCCCTAAAATATAATCATAAACAATGGAGGCCGTGGCTCCGCTAAAGGTAGTAGTCGGTATGTTGGTTGCATCCGTGCTGAACAACTCCAACTGAGGGGGGGGCAACAAATTTTTAGGAAAACTGCCCGGCTCGGGGTACATCACCAGATAAGCTCCATTTAACATTACGTTAGGGTTACCTGCAAAAAAAGATTTTACCGAAGGAAAATCCAGCCGAGTTACCAAACCCGTTCCGGCTTGAACATAACTGGTATTTCCCGTAAGGGTTGACGAGATGGCATGATATGGCTGTAAGGCACTTAATGAGGTGCCCGTCCGGTCGTACTTAATATGATTAAATTGATATCCGTTGTTGATGGTGAAATCTGCGTGTGTATTTTTCAGCAGACCATTTACCATTCGTCTGTAATAAATCCGGAGTCTTAATTTATTGGCAGTAAAGCCGGCTACACAGGCGGTAGAGGAAGCATCCGGCTCAAGGTACAGGCCACGAAAAAAAGCATTACTAAAAATAGAAGAGTTAGAAAAAATTCTTCCCGAGTCATTCTGAGCTTTGCTGAACCAGTTTGCTCCAAAACTATCGGGCAGGCGGATTGTAACTGTATCGCGATGCGGGAACATTTTTACAGTTCCTGAAAAAATGGGAGTAGGTGAATAAGCAAATTGGGTAGAATTAAAGAACCCACTGTAAGAACCTAATGCGGATAATTTAATATTTCCTACCGGCACATTTCGGGGAATGATATAATCTGTTACCTGATAGCCATTGATCTTCAGGGTTTGGGTCGTGTCTCCGGTAAATGTTTTATTATAATACATCACCAGCACCATCGAATCAAAATACGATTGAAACGAAGGCAGAAACGAAGCACCATAAGATAATTGCAGGTATGAAGAAGCCGATATCGTACCTAACTCCGGGTCTTGGTATCTTCCTAAAAGCACCGTGCCGGTTCCGTTGGTTAAAAAAGTATCGAGCTGCACAGTAGAGGTAACTACCGAAAAGGTATCGCTATAAATTGTCTGAAGATTATTGTTACTAAATACCTTGCTGACAGCTAAGGTGTTAGGGTCTTCGCAAGACCACCCTAAAACAGCCGCTATCATCAGTATCATAAAAAAAATAAACCTACCTCTCATTCCGGTTTTTTACTTAAACAGAAGTAATGATGCTTTATTGCTTAAAAAAGTTTAAAGAGGCAGGCCAAACACTTGCTAACCTAACAATTATAATCCTTTTGTGGGCCCGGAGGGATTCAAACCCCCAACCTTCTGATCCGTAGTCAGATGCTCTATTCAGTTAAGCTACGGGCCCGGTTAAAAATTTTAAAGCGGCAAATTTAAAAGAATTAATCCGTTTGCCAAACGATCCGGATACTCGATTTTTTGTCTCCCGTTTGCTTTGGTAAAACCCCCAAAGCCAAAGGGCTGGTTTGAAAAATCAATACAAATATAAAACCTTTGGGCTCGTTCATTACTCTATAAACAAAAAGTAATAGTTGTCAGTTAAAAATGTATTTTTGCCGGTTCAAAAAAATCAAAATGATCAGGAATTGTCTTGCCATTACTCTTATAGCGTTTTTTATTTTTTCTGCCGCCCAGGCACAAGATAAAAAGAAGAAAGCCTATCGCCCTGATATTCCGGGGTACTTTATGATTGATTTCGGGTTCAATAACGGGCAGAGCCGTCCGGCTTATTTTAATCAGGGTTTTTGGGGGTCGCGCACGTTAAATATCTACTACCACTACCCGGTACAGATTGGGAATTCCAAATTCAGTTATAACCCCGGAGGCGGCTTTGCTTTTGAGCGGTTTAAGTTTACCAACAACTACACACTAAGCGAACTGGTTGGAGCCGATGGATCGTATGATTTAGTGCAGGTTACCCAATTGCCTTTTTTTGCTTCGGCTGCGTCTGTTAGTGTACAAAAAAGTATGCTGGTAGCTAATTATTTTGATTTGATGCCGGTTGAATTCCGGTTTGATACTAACCCTAAGGATCCTTCAAGTGGTTTTAATATGGCCGTGGGTGGTCGGGTGGGTTTTTTAGTGGAGAGCCATACTAAAATAAAATACTCCGAGAATGGTGCCAGCGGAGTGTATAAAGATAAACAGACGCACGGGCTAAACCAGTTAAGGTATGGAATTTATACCCGTGTGGGATTAGGCAACTTCAATGTATTTTGGCAATACAACCTGTCGCCTTATTTTTCAGGAAACTCTGGCCCCTCGCAAACGGGTATGAATATCATGACGATCGGCATCTCGCTCAACGGTCTCTAAAATTATTTTCCTGTAAAGGCTGGTTTTCTTTTCTCTAAAAAAGCACGAACTCCCTCCTCATGGTCAGCGGTGTTTCCCGCAATCTCCTGAAGATAGGCTTCGTATTCAAGCATCTCTTCCAATGAAGAAGTGGCCGATTTACTCAACATCTTTTTAATTAATCCAATGGCTTTGGTAGGGGCGTGAGAAAAGTAATCGGTATAGTATCTTACCGCCTCCTCTAATTTTCCTTCTTCTGCCACCCGATTGATCAGCCCGAGACGGAACGCTTCTTCTGCACTTACTTTGTTGCCCATGCTGCAAAGTTCAAATGCTTTGACAGAACCGATGGCGCGCGGTAAAAAATATCCTGAACCGGAATCGGGTACTAACCCGATATTAATAAAAACCTCAATCAGGGTAGCACCAGGCGAAGCTACGATAATATCGCAGGCCAAGACAATAGAACACCCGGCTCCGGCCGCTACTCCGTTAAGCCGGCAAATGATGGGCTTGGGCAAATTTCGCATTCCGAGAATTAACGGGTTATAGCGTTTCGTGAGCGATTCTTTAAACGACCGCTTACCTTGTCCGGATACCGCCTTTAAATCTTGCCCCGAACAAAATGCTTTCCCCTCTCCCGTTAGCACCACGGCACGAACCGCTTCATCTTTAGCCACGGCTTTAAAAGCATCCTGTAGCTCAAAGGTAATTTCATTATTTAGTGCATTATATACTTCCGGACGGTTAAGTGTAATAGTAGCAATACCGTTCCCGGTTTGATATTTAAGGAATTGGAAATTCATATCTCGGTATATTTATTTTTAAAATCGTTCTCAATCTTTTTCTATGTTTTCTTAAAACTACCCCCTAAACAGCAAGGTACATCGTTGTATAAAAAAATAAAAAAGCTATTTTAGAGCAACTATAAACAGCCATGTACCGACTCCTCTTTTTAATGCTTTTCTTTTTATTAGCAGCCTCGTGTCGTTCATCAAAAAACAGCACCCAAGTACTTCGGCCAAAAACACACAAAATCTGGCCGGCCGGAAATAAATATTTAATTGATATACCTGTTGGCGTAAGGCACATCCACCTCTTTAAAAGGCGTACCACTAAAATGGAAACACTTCGATAAATTACTGTAGCCCTTTTAAGATAAATTCAATATTTTTTCGGAAGAAAAGTTTGTACGGGGCTATCTGATTAATGTGGGCCGTTACTACCGAGCCATAAAAAACAGCCGTCAATAACTGTGCGATGTCTCTGGTAGAGGATGTTTTAGTAATCTCTTTTTTAAAAATAGCTTCTAATGAGAATTTTTCAAATAACTGATCGACCGATTGTATTTCAATACTTTTAATATTTTCAACTTCAGGAAATAGTAATTTTTTTTCTTCTGCTTTTACCGGAAAAGGTTTCAGGTTCCGCTTCAGGTCGGCCAAGTAGGCAAACAAACTCAGGTTAATGCCGGGATATGTTTCACAATCCTCACTTAGTTTGTCAAACAAAAAATAAATTCCTTGTGTGCCTTCTTTAGGTTTTTCGGCTAATTCTACGGCTCGCCTCAGGCACCATATCCTAAAATAGTAAAGAAGTATATCTTCTTTTTGCGGAAAATAACTGAACAGGGTTACTTTAGAAATTTTTACTTTGGCACAAATTTCATCTACATACAAATCATCGAACGATTTTTTTCCAATCAATTTTAAGGTGGCATCCAACACCGCCAGTTTAAGTCGGGCAGCCTTCTCTTTGCGCAATCCCATGCTGAATAAAGGAGATAATTATTTTGCTAAAGTTAGCATTGTTTCATGGGGAATAATACATTTAATGCTCAAACCAGAGATAATTTCTATGAAGCGTCTATTCACTCTTTTATTGGTATTAGTTGTAATTGCCTGCCAACCCCAAGAGCACAAAAAGGTAGTAGGACTTATAGCCGACTCGGCCATGGTGGTATCTGCCCACCCGTTGGCCTCGCAGGTGGGGCTGGCCATTCTAAAAAAAGGAGGTAACGCCATTGATGCAGCCATAGCGGTGCAGTTTGCTTTGGCTGTCGTTTTCCCGGCAGCCGGAAATATTGGAGGGGGCGGCTACATGGTGGCACGCTTAAAAGACCGATCGTTGTTTGCTTTAGATTACCGTGAGCGAGCTCCCGGCAAGGCAACGAAAAATATGTACTTAAACCAAGAGGGGAACGTAATTCCAGGACTGAGTTTATCAGGACATCTGGCATCGGGCGTTCCGGGAACAGTTGATGGATTGGTGGAAGCCCATCATAAACTGGGGTCGCTGCCATGGAAGGAACTGGTGCAACCTGCCATAGATCTGGCACTAACTGGTTTTAAACTCACCGCACGCGAAGCCAGATGGTTTAACGAGTCGCAAGCCGATCTCCTTAAATACAATACGGTAAAGCCCGGATTTTTATTGAAGGAGAACTGGAAAGAAGGCGATATCATTAAATGGATTGACTTGGGCCACACACTCGAGCGCATTCGCGATAACGGAAGAGCCGGTTTTTATGAAGGTAAAACAGCCGATGATATCCTGACCGAGATGCAACGGGGCAAAGGAATTATAGCACGCGAAGATTTAATCAATTATAAATCAGTATGGAGAGAACCGGTAAGCGGCCTTTATAAAGAATATAAAATTATTGCCATGCCGCCCTCGTCCAGTGGAGGCATTTGTTTGATTCAGCTACTCAAAAGCGTAGAACCTTACCCCATTAAGTCGTGGGGATTCAACACAGTCAAAACAGTTCACCTTATGGTAGAGGCCGAGCGCAGGGTCTATGCCGACCGCACCAAGTATCTGGGCGATCCTGATTTTTATAAAGTACCTATGAAAGAACTTTTAGATGATCAATACAATGATGACCGGATGAGCACCTTTAACCCGGAACAAGCTACCCCTAGCGGCCAGATAAAGGAGGGTAAAATTCCGGGATACGAATCTGAAGAAACCACGCATATTTCCATTGTAGATGCCCAAGGAAATGCCGTAGCCGTTACCACCACCCTCAACGGGTGGTTTGGGTCTAATGTAGTCGTGGCCGGTTCCGGTTTTTTTCTAAACAACGAAATGGATGATTTTAGTGCCAAACCGGGCGTACCCAATATGTTTGGCGTGCTGGGCACCAAAGCTAACAGTATAGAACCCAACAAGCGCATGCTGAGCGCCATGACTCCTACTATCGTAGAAAAAAATGGAAATCTTTTTATGGTGGTGGGTACTCCGGGCGGCTCAACTATTATTACCTCTGTGTTTCAAACGATACTCAATGTAGTAGAGCATGACATGGGGATGCAGCAAGCCGTTGATGCCAAACGTGTGCACAGCCAGTGGCTGCCTGACATCGTGGCTCCCGAGCAAAATGCCCTCTCAAAAAAGGACAGCCTGGCATTGATAAAAATGGGCCATAAGTTAGTGCCCCGTAAAACGATTGGGCGGGTAGATGCTATCTTGGTTTTGAAAAATGGAAAACTGGAGGCCGGTGCCGACCGCACCCGGGGTGATGACACCGCGACCGGGTATTAAAAATCTCTCTTGGGTTAATCTTTTACTATCACAAACTCTACCCTCCTATTAAGTTTGCGTGCCTCTTCATTATTCGCTGTAGTAACAGGTTTGGTTCCGCCATAACCCTTGCCCTTAATACGTTTGGACGAAATGCCTTTCGATACCAGATACTTTTTAATTACCTCAACCCGTTGCCGTGATAATACTAAATTAGCTTCCGGGTTTCCCCGGTTATCGGTGTGCCCTTCCAACAAAATTTCTACGTTTGGATTATTCTGCAAAAAATTTTGTATAACATCTAATTCAGGGAAAGACTCGGCTAGCAATGTGGTAGTGCCTACTACGAATAAAATATTTTTCAGGTTAACCACTGTACCCACCTCAATGGGTTGTAGCTTAAAACTCATTTCAAGGGTTTGTAATTCGTAGGTGTGTATGTCTAATCGTTCGGAGAGATTAACATAACGAGGCGATTGTATTTCAATGTTATAAATTTTAGTAGAAGAAATTTCTATTTCAAATTTACCATTACGGCTTACGGCTTGTAACTGTGTAGAGTCCGTTTTAAATAACAATTGGGCATTAAGCATAGCTCCGGTTTTGGCGTTCGTTACTCGCCCAAACAATCTTACCTTTCTTAAGTTACCTTTAGAAGCATACTTATTCTCTACTATTTTTAAAGTGTCGGCTCGGGTTGACCGGGTTGAATCATACCAGGCAAAAATATTTCCGTAGCGGTCGCTGTCGCGGGTAGTAGTAAATATAAAAGCCGATGCACCCGTCCGGTAATATAATTCGCGGGCTTCTGAGTTACGTGGAGGGCCTACATTCAATGGCTCAGACCAATTAGTCCAGGTATCATCTAACCGTGTTGACATAAAAATATCAAAGCCACCTAATCCCTTTCTTCCATTCGAGGAAAAAAAAAGAGTACGGTTGTCATCGCTCAGGGATGGTGTCCATTCTTGGAAAAGCGTGTTAATAACCGGTCCCAGATTCAGGGCATCTCCCCATTGCCCCTCTTTTTTCAAACTCACATAGATATCTTCTACGCCTTTTGTTCCATATGATTCGGCTGCAAATACAAAAGCATTTCCATCTTTACTCATCATACCCGAAAAATGATCGGAGCGATTTAAAAAATATGGAATAGAGATATTTTCGGGAGCAGACCACCCTCCTGCCTCCATTTTCCGGCAAAACGAAATACCCTGAGTGCGGGCGGGTTCCCCATTTTTTCCATAGTGACCTAATAAAAAAAGAATGTTACCATCGGCACTGAAGCCAGCCACAGCGTTATACCCGGCATCGTTAATTTCTGCCCCTGCATGAATCGGTGTTTGCCAGCGGCCATCCAATAAAACCGACACCCATATATCGCCCGCATCGCGCTTCCCGCCTATGTTTTGAGGGTGATTGGCCAGGGTTAAATAAAGAGTTTTGCCATCAGGCGAAATAACCGGAGCCTGTTCATCGTAGGGTGAATTAATCAACCGAAAAGGAGCCGGAGAAACTTGTTGTGCCGGCACATTGCCTACGGCAAAAGTTAAAAATGACAGCAAAAAGTATAATGTATTTTTAAAAGTCATATAAATTGAATCGGCAAATTAAGAAAATACACAACTAATATTTACTTACCCACTCGTTTCCTTTTATAAAAAAACGCCACGGCAGTAAAGCGTCTTTACCGGCATAATCAATACCAATGCGGGGAGCAGATATAATTTCTTTCGGTCGTATAATAATACCTCTGTCTTCAATCCATAACTTATCGGAAGTGAGCGATACCCCATTTAGTTTTCGGTCAATCCCCAATGCTTGGGTAAGTTTACCAGGGCCGGAAGTAATTCTTTTAAAAGAATTAACCCGTCTTAATTTTATCATCCGATCGATCCCCTCCATGGGCTGTAATGCTCTTACTAAAATAGCCTCAGCTTTATTTACCCGGTTGGTTACAATGTTAAACATTTCGTGTACACCGTAGCACAAATACACATAAGCTACTCCCCCCTGGCCAAACATCACTTCGTTACGTTTGGTTTTTCCTTTGTAAGCATGGCTTCCTTTTTCTATTTCCGAGTAGGCTTCTGTTTCCACAATCATACCACTAACAGTCTGACCTCTTATGTTAGCTACCAATATTTTTCCGAGAAGTTGTCGGGCTATAACGGTAACTTTATTGCGCAAGTAAAATGAGTTACTAAGTTTCATTTGTATCAGGAATACACCAAGCTATTTTTAGTGTCTGGCTCACGAAGATAAAAAAAGAAACCCTCCGTTTTTGGAGGGTTTCTTGATAGGTCAAATCTATCGATTAATGCTATTTTTTAAGTTCTTCTTTTTTATCTTCTTTTTTGGCTGCCATAACTTTGTCACCATCTTTCAGTCTTTTTGAAACAACCAGAAAAGGGCCGGTAATTACTTCCACACTGTCGGGTAGACCGGAAAGAATCTCAATATTATCGTAGTCGCTAATACCTGTTTTCACTTCCTTCATTTTAGCCGTGCCTTTATCATTGATAAATACCACAATCTTATCTTCTTTCTTTTCATTTTTCTCTTTGCCGGTAGTTACCTTGCGATCGCTGTTATCATCCTGCGGGCCTCTATCATCGGGTCCGCTTGATTTTTTCTCAATTGCAATTCCTTCGGGCGTGCGAGTAGTAACGGCCGAAAGCGGCACCGACAATACGTTATTTTTCTTTTGGGTAATAATCTCCACACTCGCTGTCATCCCAGGACGAAAAGGATACTTATTTCCTTTTTTAATCAGATCCAGATACGAGGAACGCAGAATCAAAATACGGACCTCAAATTCAGTAATGGCATCGGTAGAAGTTTTATCTTTTGCCGTATTCGCGATGTTGGTTACCACGCCTTTAAATTTTTTGCCGGACATTGTGTAGGCATCTACATCAATGATAACGGTATCGCGAAGGTGTACCCTCACAATGTCGTTTTCATTTACATTCACCCGTACTTCCATCACGTTCAAATCGGCAATGCGAAGCATCTCTGTACCCGTCATCGTGGCCGTCCCTACAACACGCTCTCCTTTTTTAACACTTAGTTTAGAAACGGTTCCCTTCATGGGGGCCACTACGGTGGTCTTGCGTACATTTTCGCGGGCTTCTTTTACGGAAGCTTCCGTACTGCTCACCATAAACTTGGTGGCTTCTAAATTTTGATGAGCTGAAGTCAGGTTATTTTTTGCTACCTGATAGGCCTGCACGGCCGTTTGCCAGTCAGCATCGGAAATAACTTTTTCATTATGCAGTTTATCCTGCCTCTTGTAGTCAAGTTCCGCTTTGGCTAAATTAGCTTCGGCTACGGAAATAGAGGCTTTGCTGGCCTCCACATTAGCACGTTGCTGGCTAAGCGAAGCTTCATTCCTTTCTAATTGGCTCTTTAAAATATCGGGTCTGATTTTCACCAATGATTTTCCAAGTTCAACCGAGTCGCCATCTTCCACATTTAATTCAATAATCTCACCCGAAACTTCAGGTGCAATTTTTACTTCGATAACGGGTTGCACGGTACCTGATGCACTCACTTTTTCGGTAATAGATACTTTCTTTGTTTTGCCCAACTCCACTTCTAACTCACGTGACTTGCCGATCCAGCCCTGCGATTTTCCAATAATGAGAATCAGAATGAGACCTACCAAAATGCCGATTCCCCAATACATCAGCCGGTTTGATTTTTTCTTTTGCTTAGCCATGAAAATTAGAAGTTAAAAATTGATTATTAGTTTGTAGTTAGTTTATCCGTAAGCTTCGGTGTTAATACTCAATGGTTTTTCCCTGGTAAAATTCTAACACTTTTTTGGTTAAAATAAAATTGTATTTAGCACGGGCCAGGGCCGATTTAGCCGAGTATAAATCATTCGATGAAACCTGATACTCGATGTAGGTAGCCGCTCCGTTTTCATACCGTTGCTGGGTCATTCGAAATGCCTCTTCATTTGAGTTTACTTGTTTTACCGCAGCCGAATAAGTTTTAGCGGCTGCTAACGCATTGTTGTAGGCTGTCTCGATAGACTGGCGCAAAGTATTTTCTGTTTCTTTCACCGTAATGTTGGCCAACTCCCGGTTGATAATAGCCTGCTGCACCCCGGTGCGCGTTTGAAACCCGTTTAAGATCGGGATTGAAAGACTTACACCTAAGTTTTTATACAGGTTGTCGGTAACCTGATCTGTTACTCTATAGTGATCAGCCACTTGTACTTGTTGTGGCATCATGGTCGTAACGGGCATAGAGGTATTTCCATTTACATACCCTATGGTAACCGGTGTGGGAGCGCTCATGCTGTAGCGTGGTCCATCGGAAGCACTGTTGTAGTTAGAGATCATGGCAAAATTAGCCGACAACCTCGGAAGATAATTTGCCTTAGCTGCTTTCAATGCCAACTCGGCACTTTCCACTTTCAGTAAAGCACTTTTTACCTGCGGCAAACTTTGGGTTGATTGAGCGTATATGTCTTCGGGCGTTTGCGGAATGGCCATGTCTTCAATCGTTAAATTAGGTACAATTACCTCAAACTGGTTAGAGGCGGGTACCTGCATAGATTGCTTAAGTATAAGTAACGAAAGGTTATAAGTATTCTCCTGTGTTACCAGGTTGGTTTCATTGGTAGCCACTACTGCTTCCTGGCTCAGTTGATTACTTTTTGCCAACGCTCCGGCATCTACCTGCTTTAATATCTTTTCTAATGTCTGATTGCTGGAGTTCAACTGAAACTTAGCGTTCTCCATCAGCTCTTTGTTCAAAATAACGTTAGTATAATTCGTTACTACGCTGATAATAACATCGTTCTTTGCTTTCTGTAAATCTAAATCGGCCGCAGCTACATTTTTTTGATTTTGACGGAATGTGTATTGGTTTTTAAATCCATTAAACAAAGTGATCTGGCTCATTACCGAAGGGTTTATGGTTTTGGTTACCCCCTGATAGTACTGATACGTTACCGGGTTAAGATTGCGGCCATAGTTTTGGCTTCCGGAAGCATTAAAACTCAGGCTGGGTAAAAAATTACCCTTGGCGCCCAGCAACCCGATGCGGTTCGTCTCCACATTATACACACTTCGCTTTACGGTAAGGTTGTTATCGAGGGCGATCCGGATGCACTCTTGCATCGACAACTTTTCTTGCGCATAAGCCGACACTAAACTACCGATCCCTAAAAAGGCAAGTACCAATCTCTTCATACATTAATTAATTTGAGGAATATAAATCACTTCTTTTATCCAACTAAGACTTTTTAAATACTCGAATGTTACAGGCTTAATACCCGAGTCCATCTCGATGACCAGACAAGCCAAATCATTTTTTCCTTTTCTGGAAACAGACATCGTAGCAATGTTACAATCGTCATGAGCCAGCACATCGGCTATAAAGGCAATGCTTCCTTTTACATCGGCTGCAAAAATGATGGCTGTATGCAAACTCGTAGAAAAATCGGCTTTAAATCCATCCACCTCTGCCATGTTTACAATGCCACCGCCTTTGCTCTCGCCTAATACTTCAACTTCCTGTTCTCCCCTCTTCAATTTTAAACGGATCGAATTAGGGTGTAAGGTGGAGGCATTGCCCACTGACTTAAAGTGGTACTTCAAACCTTTTTCTTTGGCTATTTCTATGGCTTCTTTTATGCGCTTGTCGTCCGTATTAAAATCCATCAACCCCGCTAATATGGCCCGGTCGCTGCCGTGGCCTTCGTAAGTACGAGCGAAAGAATTATAAAAAGTAATGTCAGCTTCTTCGGGCATGCCTCCCAATATCTTTACGGCTGCCTTGGCAATGCGCACAACCCCGGCTGTATGAGAACTGGAGGGGCCAATCATAATCGGGCCAATCATATCAAAAATGCTGCTTTTCTCTGCCATAGGGGCGCAAATATGTGATGCAAACGCAAAAACCTCAAAAAAGGATGTGCTCAAAGATTAAAAAGTAGTAAGAAAAATGATTTTTTTTATCTGACTACCAATTTTAGTGTCTTAGAGCCGCCTGCCCATACGCAACGTACCAGGTACAGCCCTGAACTGAGGTTATGATCAACGGTTTTAATTTGATTTGAAGTTACCAATATGGGGTCTGATAGTTTTTGTCCGAGGATACTAAAGAATTGAACAGTAAAATTTTCTGTTCCCCGAAAACTGACCGGCTGGTAATGCTCCACCGGGTTGGGGTACATTGAAATCAAATTTTCGGGCAAAGAATGCGATGTGCTATCTATTTTTAAAATCTGTAACCCTCCGGTAATATTCCCGGTAACCACCAAAGGAAATTTATTCGCATACAGGTCTGCAGCCGTTAATGAAAGGTAGGTTGATAGCACTTTGGGTTCGTACTTATTTTTTAGTGAATTAAAAATCTGTAGTGTATCGCCCCGATTGTTCGACTTAAAATCGTGAAAAATTACCATCGACCCTTTGTTCCCTAAAATCAAGTCGGGCTTTCCATCATTTTGAAAATCGGCTATAACCGGTGAAACACAATACCGCGTTAGGCTGGAGTTAAGCCCAAGATAGCCGGAGTTGTACAATACAAAATTAAACGAACCGAGGTTGCGATAGTATTGAAGAGAGCCATCTGCCTTCCCCCATAAAATATCTATGGCACCATCGCCATCTATGTCGTACCAGTATATGTTTTCGTACTGCGCCAGCGAAAATCCAACCGGAGTGGGTGTGCTTCCCGAAAAATCAATACCAGCCGTTGCCCGGTTTAACCAATAATAAAGTTGGGTAACAAAGGTTTTTTTATCTGTAGCGGTAAATGTTAAATCTGTTTTGCCATCGCCATTTACATCCACCCACTGAATCTTGATATTGTATAACCCGAATGATGAGAAATTTTGAAAATCGGAAGTGATCAGTTTATAGGAAGGTTGAAAAAAATTTCCGGTGTTTTCATACTGGAAAATTGACGCTACAGTATCTGCGGCAGCCCAATAGCTTACAAATAAATCTAAATCGCCATCATTATCGTAATCGGCAAAAGCCGGAGATGAATAGCTGCCCACATCAATCATTTGCTCCTGCAAAAAATTCGTTTTACGAAAACTAAACTGTGGCAGTATGTTACTGCCTGTGTTTTTATAATACCATACTGAGTTCGATAAGTCGAATGCGGTAGCTACTCGCGGGCTGACGTTGGTAGAAATTGTTAAATCTTTTACCCCGTCAAAATCGACATCTTCAAAAAAAGCAGCCGGAAACAACAAGGTGCTGGGGGTAGCCGGTGGAAACACTGTAAAACTATTAAACACGGCACTATCGCGGGTACCTTGGTTGGGAAAATGGTACAACGAATTGCAAGTCTGTTCTGAAAATAGAAAATCGTGCAGGCCGTTGTTGTTCAGGTCAATGGTAAGGAGCGACTTACCTGTATCGTGCTGCACACGCGGTACTCCCGGGCAATTTTGTCCATTAAAAGCATACTGGCCGCAATCGCACTCACGCAGGTTACCCCAGGTATTGGTAACTAATTTCAATTGCATAGAATCATTTCTGCCTGTGCGCTCTATACTCATGTTACGATGAAATTCAAAAGAACCATTTAAACTAAAGCTGGCCACTATTACATCCAGATCGCCATCCTCATCTACATCATCTATGGCCGGAATGTCGGTGGCATTCATTGGTATATTAATAGAACCGTACTTTCCGGTAGTAAGCAGCGGCCGACCTAAATTAAAAGGCCTCCACGAAAGGTTTTTTCCCGGCTGTGTAGTATTGATAAAAACTGAAATGCCTCCGGGGTTGGTAGTTAGCACATCTTTTTTTCCGTCTCTGTTTACATCGCGTAGCAGCATCCACTCCGATATAGCCGTTGGAAAATAAGATTCATAAGCGGGTGCATAGCTGTACTGATTGCCAATAGCCAAATAAGTAAATACTTTGTTAGCGGTTCGGTCGAACACCGCTAGATCAGGTGTGCCATCGCCATTCAAATCAAAGGAGTTAAGTTGAGCTGAGTTAAGTCCGCCTGCCCATGGCATAAGCAGGCTTTTTCCGTTAGTTTCTACAGGAATGGATGAATCAAAATGCAAGTAACTCTGTGCTGGAGCATGGTCAGTAACAACCAGTAAAAAAGTTGCTATCCATAAGCTCGGCTGTAAAAATAATTGCATAGGCAAAGCTAACCATAAGATGAAACTACCGAATCTTTCAAAAATTGTTTTACCAAAATAATATTTCAGGATTGCAAGCATCTCTGCCAACTATTTTTGTTGGCAGAGAGCTATGTGTAGTTTATTCTGACCAGCAATAGTTATATTCTATTGCATTGTGTGGGTTAAAAAGAATACGTCAACGCCACCGAGGCTCGTTCTTTAGATTGGGTTAGTCCGTGAAATAAATCCTGGGCTACCGGCATAAAACCATTCATTAGTAAACCAATTTTATTTCGCTGCACGTTAATCCCCACCATTCCATCGAGCACATATCCGGCACTTTGTTGAATTTCCTGTGCCTGATAATGATTAGATGAATTAACAACAAAGTTAACACCGGCCGAAGGGCGTATAGTAAAACTTCCGGCTGCCAAGGAATAAAAATAGGCTGTGTTAAAGTAAAAACGATTTCCATATCTGTATTGCTGGTTGTTGTTGGTATTCATTTTATAAGCCACATTGGTTACTAACCCACTGCTGCCCCAGAATAAATTATGGTTTATGTTCAATAAATAATCAGTACTACCCGTGCCGGGGGTTCCGGTAAAATCGCCCACACTAAAGCAATGATCGGTTACATCTACCGTACTTTGGCCAGTAGCTAGTTTTATGCCACCCCCTACCCAAAGCACGTTCCCAAAATAGCTTTTGCCATCCGTAACGGATGTGGTTTTAGAAAATACCAAATAATTACCCAATACGGTAATATCGCCCAAGCCAGAACTGTTTACGCCTCCATCGTCATTATTTTTATGAATAGAAATGTAAGGCACAAATACCATCGCCTGAAATTTTCCTCTTTTATACCCACCCCAAACTTCGGTGGTATGAAAATAATCGCGGCTAAACATACTTCCGCTGTCTGTTTTAAAATTTGCATAGCTGTACCGAACCCCCACAAAGGCATTGGAAAAAGTGGGTAATACACCAATTTGAAAGTTGCTGTTTCCACAACCGCAATATGGACAAGCCTGAGTTGCAGCAGAAGAAATGACAAACAGCATAATAACTAAAATCTTTTTCATAGGATAAAATATTTTTAAATAGGGATGGCAATGCCTGCGCTTTTCACAATAGCACATTACTCATCCAATTTATAATGAATAAAAAAATTTGATTAATCGTTTAGAATACCAGCTAACTGCTGGTCAAAAAAACTATCCCACCGGAGGGCGAAACAAGGGATGAGTATATCCCTTTAATAAATTGGCTTTTAGTTCTTTCGGAAAAAAGGATACCCTGTATTGAACAGATACCATTGGTTTTATTGAATCCGGTACAAAGGCCGGCATTTCAGTTTTGTGTTGACTGGTCAGTTGATCGGGCACAGAAGTTTCATCTGCCAGTTGCAGACCGCGTTCTAAAAAGCACCGACCATAGCACATCGTAATGGGCTTGTCTTTGTTAATGCAATAATTCAGTGCAATGTAATCTCGGTACAATTGGTAAAACGAAAACAAACTAATCTTAAACGCCACCGGCATACCGAGAATAATCAGAAAGAAAATGGCAACTAATTTTCTCATCGGTCTGGGTTACAGTTACCAAACTGTTTAACTACAGCCGGCGCAGTCACGCTGGTGCCAACATTGCCAGCTGCCAATATTACCGCACTCTCCGGCCCACTAGAAGATGCATGCACATTTACATACCCGGAAACCTTAAGCAAGTCGGGATAAGAAATTTTTGTGCCGTCCGTTAGTTGAGAAACCACTGTAGTGCTTATTCCCGTAGAAGCATTCAATGTATTCAGCGGCACTACTACTTCCGGTGCGTTCGCTGCGGCACTGCCACGGTGAAGGTGAACAGGCAGGCGGTCTGAGCCGCTTGTTCCGTTTAAATGTATAAAAACGGTCGTGGTTCCGTCTTTTCTTTCTTTAAAAGTAACCGTGCCGCTAACCGGGTAAGCAGAAGTTTGAATCAATCCGTAGGAAGCTTGATTCCCGGTAAATTCAGAAACAACTTCGTTTTTCTGGCAAGCCATAAAACTTGTCAGAAAAATTAAAATCAATCCTACGCTGACTGTTTTCATTTCGATTTAGTCAGGAGCAAAATTAATAATAACCAAGATTCACATTACATTTGTGCATGAATAAATTGTTTGTATCCGATTCGCAAGATTCTTCTCGCATGTTTAAAAGCAACTGGATGGAAGCTTTATCTAAAGTGCATTACAGTATCCCGTTGATTATTTTCATTCCGGTAATAGGCTATTTTTTAACGATAGCCATTCTTTCCCCAACATTCGGGATAGCTACTTTCTTTGTCAGTTTAGGCAGTGGTTTGCTCGTTTGGACATTGACAGAATATGTAATGCATCGATTTATATTTCATTTTGTACCCAAATCAGCATGGGGATTAAGGCTTCATTTTATTTTTCACGGAGTGCATCATGATTATCCCAACGACCGGCTCAGGTTGGTGTTGCCGCCATCCGTCAGCATTCCGTTAGCTACTGGTTTTTATTTTTTGTTTAAGAGTGTACTGCCGGCATCCTGGCTTCCTTCTTTTTTTGCTGCCTTCCTGACGGGGTACCTGATTTATGACATGGTCCATTATGCCATTCATCATTTTAATTCTCAAAATCTTTTTATTAAAAAACTAAAACAACACCACATGCGACATCACTATACGGCACCCGACAAAGGATTTGGAGTGAGTTCAGCCTTGTGGGATAAGATTTTAAATACGGATTTTAAGAAATAACGATACCGTCTCTTCTCCACTAAACAGCAATCGGTGCTTTAATGGAAGGATGCGAATGATAATTTACCACTTCAAAATCTTCATACTGGTAATCAAAAATTGAAGCGGGTTTTCGTTTCATGATTAGTTTCGGGAGCGGAAAAGGTTCGCGCATCAATTGTGTTTTGGCTTGCTCGAAATGATTGGCATATAAATGCACGTCTCCTCCGGTCCAAACAAATTCGCCCGGCTTTAAATCGCATTGCTGAGCTACCATTTCCGTAAGCAACGCATAGCTGGCAATATTAAATGGCACACCTAGAAAATAATCGGCACTGCGCTGATATAGCTGGCATGACAATTTTCCATCCGCCACATAAAATTGAAATAGCGCGTGGCATGGCGGTAGTGCCATATTATCTACTTCGGCCGGATTCCAGGCCGAAACAATATGCCTTCTGGAATCAGGTTTGGTTTTCAGTTGCTGAATAACCTGAGCAATCTGGTCTATCTTTCGACCATCCGGTGCTGGCCAACTGCGCCATTGGCTGCCATATACCGGCCCCAAATCTCCGTTGGCATCGGCCCATTCATCCCAAATGGTTACACCATTGTCTTTCAGGTATTTAATATTGGTATCGCCCCTTAAAAACCAAAGTAGCTCGTAAATAATTGAGCGTGTATGAAGTTTTTTGGTCGTTACCAGAGGGAAACCTTGCGACAGGTCAAAACGCATCTGCCGCCCGAAAACAGATTTAGTGCCCGTGCCGGTACGATCGGTCTTTAGCATTCCGTTTTCTAAAATATCATTCATTCCCAGAAGGTATTGCTGCATGCCGGTAAATTTTATGCAAATAACTGAACGAAGAGCAAACAAAAAAACCCCGGCATTTCTGCCGGGGTCTTACCTACCCCACCTATCCAACAAAAATTTTTAGTTGCCGTCCGGGCTTATAGTTATTGTTTTTGTTTTTCCGTTAAACTGAATGGTTACCGTGTTCGTACATGAACTGGAAGTACCATTTCCAAAAGTAAAAGTATATACGTTTTGAGTTGAACTTCCGGCCGGTGTAACCGTAAGGGTTTTGCTTCCCGATTGTGGAAAGTAATAGCCAGTGGCGGCACAAGAGCCTAAGAATTTTATATCGGCTGTAATGTTCATCGTATAACTGGCGCCCTTTCTGGTAGTACCCGTAGCGGAGCCTCCTGCATTATGAGTTACAGACGATTGTGTGGGTGCCCCAATAAAAATATTCCACACAGCCGTATAGGTTGCACTGCGGGTAGCCGTAGTGTTATCCGCAAAAGTGAAAGTGAGCTGCGAGGTATGGTTGTGGGTTACTATCCAGTTGTTCCCAGCTACCGAGTCAGCTGAGGCCACTAAAATTCCAATCGTTCCGGAAATACCTACTGCGTTGCGCTTAAAGTTGCTGAAGGTAATAGCACGGGTTGAACCTGGCATAAATCGCTTACCGGTATAGGCAATGTTAATCATTCCTGAACGGGTAACCCCATCAGGGCCTTTAATGCCGGGCGATCCATAATTAATTGTTATTGTGCCCATGGGGCCGTTAGCACCTTTAGTTCCACTGATAATGATGGTAGCACCTTTTAAGCGTCCGTCTTTTCCGATTACGGTGTCAGCCCAAGCTTCGCGGGTAGCCGAAAGCTGCGCATCTGAAACATTGCTCATCACTGTATTGGCTACATCGGCCACTTCGTTAGCTTGTGCCGAAGTCACGGATTCTGTATTTACATTTTGAACATCGGTGGTACTGAGTGGGTTGTCGTTATTCTTGCTGCAAGACGCCAACACCAATACCCCCGCCACCATAGCTACCGAAAAAAATTTTAATAATACATTTTTCATTTTTATAGAGTTTAAATTATTTTTTCTTTGAGTTTAGAGCGAATATAAGGTTTAATCGCTAATCAAAAAAAGCAACGTAAATAATATACGTTGCTTTTTCCGGGATCAATTTCCATCTAGGTTTATTGTAACCTGCTTTTGTTTTCCGCTGATTGTGACGGTTACAGTATTGTCGCAGTCGCCATCTCCATAGTTAATGGTATATTGTTCATTCCCTATCGTCACCACTTTAATTCCGCTTACCGGAATATAGACATCTTCTGCGCGGCAGGCTATTTTTACAATCAGATCTTTGGTAATCTCCATCGTATATTTTTTACCGTCCTTATTGGTACCCCAAGCCGTGCCGTTAGCCGATTGCCCATTGGTAGCCAATGTTATCCACTCATCGTTTTGTGGTAAAGAAGCCCGTATCCACTCGCGGGTGAGGTCATGCTGGCGAGTAATCGTTTTTCCATTTGCAAAGGTTATCACACCGCTATCCAACACGGAGTGAAACTGGAGATGGGCAGAATCAGCACTGAGTTGGGTGGTTAGTGTCAGGTTTGCCTGAACATGTGTATTGTTGCGATAAAAATTTACCAGGCGTACATTATACCACGAACCGGGCATCCAACGAAGGCCATCATAAGTAATAATAATCTCACCTCTGCGTCTAACTCCGTGCGAATCTTTACAGGTATTTGAAAGCGAATCGTAATTAATCGTAATCACACCATGCGGGTGCGATCTTGTGCCCGTGCTTACAATAGTAACAATGGCACATTGCAAGCGCTCGTCCCAATTTACCAGGTTATGAAGTTTAAAGCCTTCCGTACGCGCACCAGCAAACTGTACGGCTGATGTTCCATTTACAGCATTTACAGCAATATCGGCTGTTTCATTTGTATAAACAGCCGCTGCCGACTCCGTATTTACATTTTGTGTATCGTTCGGACTAAGAATATCGCTATCCTTTTGACACGATGCCAACACCACAAAGAACACAACCGCAAAAGCGGCTAGGTTCTTTACCCGAAACAAACTGTTGTTTTTCATAGAGGTTTTTAGTTTTGTGATGCTTTGATATGTACTTACCTTTAAGGTTTAAAGTCAGTCTATCAATTTTTTATCAGTATTGTTTATCCCAATCGGTTTTAATGCGTTTACATCATTTTTTAATATTTTCCATTCTTATTTGGGCAAACCCGCTGTGTGCGCAACTCAAGATTGGCAAACTCAAATACAACGGGGGCGGAGACTGGTATGCCAACAAAACAGCGCTTCCTAACTTAATCCATTTCTGTAACCAGGAGTTAGGAACACGCCTGCAGGAAGAAGAAGACGTGGTAGAAGTAGGCAGTTCTTCTATTTTTAATTACCCCTATTTGTATATGACAGGCCACGGCAACGTAGTATTTTCACCAACGGAAGCCGAAAACCTGAGAAAGTATTTACTGAGTGGTGGTTTTCTGCATGTGGACGACAACTATGGCCTTGATAAATTTTTCCGGCTTGAAATAAAAAAAGTTTTCCCTGAATCTGAGTTAATAGAAGTTCCCTTCTCCCATCCTATTTATCATCAGAAATATGATTTTGCAAACGGCCTTCCCAAAATTCATGAGCACGATGGTAAGCCCGCACAGGGGTTTGGAATTTTTCAGGGAGGCAGATTGGTATTGTTTTATTCGTACGAATGCGATTTAGGCAACGGATGGGAAGATCAAAAAACCTACAACGACCCCGAAAGCAAGCGGCAAGAAGCATTAAGAATGGGAGCCAACCTTATCTCGTTTTGTTTTACTTCGCAGTAAACCGTTACATCAGTTCCAGAAACCGGGTTTGTTATTAAACGTGGGGCAAGGAATAAGCCGGTTGCGTTTTTTTACTCCACGGTGCAGGGGCTTGGCGGTAAATTCATAAATGATTGACAACTCGTGAGCGCCTCCAGCCGAAGTAGCTAACGGAGAAATGGTAAAATCATAACTGTATCCCACCGTAAAATCCTTCAGGTATATTCCTAACAGAAAAATAACTGCGTCTTGCTGCACTGTGCCAATAATACTTTTTTGAAAGGGCTTACCCCGGTACCAAAATCCGATCGAAACCGGATCTACGTGATAGTTTACCCCCACGTCCATTTGGGTAATACCCGATTGACTTCGAAACACAAAAGAGGGAGTTAAATAAGAAGGTCGTTCAGACGAACGAAGGCCATTCATTAAATTAAACCGAGCCCCCCCGTGTACGGCTATTTTCATTCCTAAGCGATCTTCCTCATTTAGTACAGAAATATTAGGCTGGTTCATGTGGCTGAAGGCAGCCCCGAGCCATAATGTTTTACTATACAAAAGAAATCCAGAACCGAAATCGAAATATTGCTGGTTACCCAGTTTCTGCAGGGCAGGATCGAGCGAGCCGGCCGCACCGTATGTAAGTTGATCGCCTAATAATAGTTTAGAACGGTCTAACCCATTCATGCCATACCCAAAATACAAGCCGGGCGAAAATACAATCTTTTCATTCAGACGGACTTTATAGCTGTATGTCAACCCGAACGTAGTTGTGCGCCATCCGGCCGAACCCATTTTGTCAGTGCTGGCAATAATTCCAAATCCGCTCCGCAGTTCATCCACCCATATATCATAACTGGCCATGAAGGTATTGAATGCCTGCGGAAGGTTAGGCCATTGAATACGGTTATTAACAATAAGTCTTTGTTGAGGTGTAATGCCGGTAAAACCGGGGTTTAAATAGATAGGAGCCTGATAATACTGGGAAAATTGAGGATCTTGGCTCCAAGCGCTTGATGCCCACAAGATAAAAAAAACAATAACCCAACATCTCTTCATACTGCTCAAATATAGGATAATTAACGTATCAAAGTAACATCACCTATCTGAGTGGTACGCTGCTGATCAGACAACCGGAGGGTAAGTTTATAGACATACACACCTGCATGCATCAGCCTCCCGTTCTGATCGTATCCATCCCACCCTACCGTTTGATTATTGCTTTCAAAGATCAGGTTGCCCCATCGGTCGTATATCTGCAAGTTAAATTCCTCAATACCTCTTACCTGTGGCAGAAATATATAGTTGTTGGCATCATTCGTGCCGCCCGATACTCCCCCACTCGGGCCGGCTGTGCTGGGAGTAAAGGCATTCGGAATTTTAGCCACACCGCCTTGCTTGGCCACTATTTTCTGTGTGGCCGTGTCGCGGCAAATCACCCCGCCTCCGTGGTCGTTAGACGATATTAACGTAATCGTAAATATCCCTTCAAACTTATACGTATAGGATGGATCAAAATCCGTAGAGGTGCCGCCATCGCCAAAGTCCCAGTTAAATTCAGTACCACCAATACTATTGTTGATCAACTTCATGGGCGAATCAGGAACATAAACCGTGGGGGGATTAGCCAAAAACATAGCCTTCGGTTTATCATAAACTAAGAACGGACCTTGGGTTAAAGTATTTTGCTGTCCTGTTTTAGAATAGATGGCCGTCAGACTAATATAATATTTACCAGGTTGCGTAATGGAGAATTTTGGTAAAGGTGCGGTAGATTGAGCCACAATATTGTTGTTGCTGTCTGTTACCTGCCAACTGCTTTGATCACCTCCCGATGTATTTTGTGTTACAATTAAATCAGAAGGGAAACAAGAGGCCGGAGGGGTTGCCTGAAAGGCAGCGATCACCGGAGCTATCAAAATATTAATAGACTGTGTGGTCATCTTGGTGTAACAAGAAAGTCCTGATGCACTGGGCGACAAATTAGTAACCGTTAATGAAATAATCTTGCGCCCCGGAGAGGAGTAGTTAACCAAAAAATTAGGCCCAACGTTGTTCACTGAATCGGGTGCTGAATCCACACCAAAATTCCACACATAACTAAACTTGGTGTTGTCTTGCGGAGTAGATGTATTAGTAAAATTAACGGTAGAATTTCCTCCTGAAAATTGTGGCACTGGGCCGATGGTAAACGCAGCCGTAAGTTTCGGATAAACATTATAAACCACCTGACGATTCAACGGCTGCGCGCATCCCAGGTTATCCATCATAGACACCAGTTTGTAAGTACTGTTAGAAGTTGGTGTTATGGCTATGGCTTTAAAGTTGGCCACCTTGGTAAGTGTTTGGTTGCTTCCGTCATTATACACCAACGTAAAAGGTGCCTGTCCATTCAACTGTACTTGCAAAAAGTCTTTCGTGCCGGCACAAAGATTATTAATGCTGTCATTTAGGAATTTGGCTTTCATAAGGGCTCCCGCCTGAACGCTTACTGTTTTTTGTAAACCGGGACAGAAAGTAGGAGCCGGGCCGGTAGGTGTAATATAGTATGAAAATGCATCTGACGAAAAACTCAAGGTGTCTTTTACTGACGCAACATTGATCGTAGCAGAAGAATTAGCTCCTGCCCCTGAAGCTGATCCGGCTAAAGGTACACCCGAATTATTGGGGTCTGTAGTCCAAGCATAATTCACACCTGTTACAGGGCTTGCTAATGGAATCGTAAGAGGCGCACCATAACAAACCACTTGTTTAAGCGGTAACCCGGTAAAAGTGGGGGTCGGGTTTACTGTAACATTTACCACTAAAGGTGTGTTAACACAATTAGCGGCCTTGGGCGTAATAGTATAAGTTACTGTAGAAGGAACGTTCCCGTTATTTCGCAACGACTGCAAAATAAGATCGCCCGATCCACCTCCCGCACCAATAACAGAGTTAGCAGGAGAAATAGATGTACTCCAAGTATTGATGGTACCAATTACATTAGACGAAAGTGAAATATTGACTGTGCTGTCGCTGCAAATCGGTGCCTGTGAAGTAGCCGTGATAACCGGCAGCGGATTAACATTCAGTGTAATACTGCTGTTGCTCCCTACACAACCCAACCCTCCACTTATTACCGGTTGCAATACATACGAAACAGTTTGCTGTGAAACGGTGGTGTTATTCCACTTATCTACAATCGTGGCATGGTTGGCATACGTGGCCACCGGAACTGCCGGAGAGGTGAGCGTTATACCTCCGGTAGGCGTAGCGCTGATAACATTAAACTGTACTGTACCAGCCGAGGGTGTAGTGGGCGAATTAAGAGCAATATTGCTAGCCACTTGTGAGCATACCGTGGAAATCAAAGGAGAAGCAATCAGTTTCGGTAGCGGATCTACCGTTACTACAAAATTTACTGCTGCACTGGAGCAACCCACGCCCCCACCGGCACCATTCGATACGGCTGTTATTTTGTAGGTAACATTGCCCGGTGCGTTCGATACGTTAACAAGATTATCTTGTATTGATCCGGGAGGGAGATTACTGATGGACGGGGTAAACCCGGATAGAGACCCTCCAATATTTGATGTGGCGGTGTAGCTGAACGAAATAGAAGCAGCGCCTGTAGTAGGTACCGAAGGCGAACTCATAACAATATTCGTTTGATTATTGCTACATATACTTTGTGTGAGAGAGGCCGGTGTTATTGTTGCTTTTATAGTTGGTTCAACCGTTACAACCACCGTTTTTACCGGACCGATACATCCTGCCGAAGAAACAGGCGCTACAGAATAAGTAACCGTCTGTGTTCCGTTGGTCGCATTCGTAAACTTATCTCCCAGAATTTCTGTATTGGTAACCCCATTTCTCGGAGTGCCGATATTTCCAGCGTTCTGTGTCAATCCGGGTTGTATAGCGATGGCTGTAATGTTATACCCATTGGGCGAAGCCGCCACCACACTTGAAGATTTTGTATTCAGCGTGATACCGGTAGCACTGCCCGAACATACCACCAAACTTAAGTTGGCAAGAGAAGGAGCTGGGTTTACCGTAAGTTTTACGAGATAATCATTTCCCACACAATTTCCGGCCGCCACAGGTGCAATAGTATAAGTTACCTGCCAAGAGTTTTTGGTAATATTTGTAAACACATCATTGGCCAAGAAATTATTTACCATATAATTACCTATGCCGGCATTCGTACCGGCTGCGGTAAGTGAATCCACTACAAAAATTTGTTTTAAGTTGTACTGCACAATTGGAGCCGAGCCCACCTGCGTGCCCAAAATAATTCCGGAGGTAAGACCACTGCAAACAGTGGCTAAACCAGGTACTAAAATCGGCTCAGGATTAATTGTTAACGTAATTGACTGAGGTACTCCCTGGCATCCCGATCCGCTGATCGCGGCAATACTATACACTACGTTTACCGACACATTGGTTGTGTTCGTGTATTTGTCGTTTGCAATCAAGCCTACCCCACCGGTCTGCGGCAACCCAAGGTTAGCCACATTGCTTGCCGCGGCCGTAATAGTACCGGGAACAGACACTGCTGTGAGTTTGTACGATGTCGCTCCAACCGATGAACCATTGGTAGCCAATGTAATCGCTGAAGTACTTTTACTGCATACGGTATTGGTGATAGCTCCTACTACCGGTTCGGGGTTTACTGTTACTGCAATTTGGAATGGAGCACCGGTACAACCTGCTGCTGATTTAGGGATGGATTGATATACCACCTTCAGAGGTACTGCCCCTACATTGTTGTACACGTCATTTTTAATTCCATTGGCTCCGAGTGCAGCCCCCGTAGTAGGTGATCCCGTTAACCCAATATCCTGGCTAACCAACGAAACATTGTATGAGGTTGCCGATACAGAAATTCCATTGGTGTTTAGTACGATGTTAGTAGGGTTGGGCGATGAGGCGTTGTTACTACAGATTGTTTTGGCGGCCAGCGAAGGATCCATTACCGGCTCGGGGTTAACCGGCTGAACAATAACAAAGGTATTGCCCGCACAAGGTCCCGAAGAGGGTGTTACCGTATAGGTTGCATTCAATGTACCAGCGGTCAGGTTCGTTAAATTACCTGTAATATTTCCGGTGCCCGAGTTTACACCACCGGTTAGACTAGCGTCATAAACAGCGGTCCAACTAAAAGTAGAAATAACACTGTTGGTAATATTGGATTGCGGATTGATGTTGATAGCCGTGCGCGAGCAAAGTGCTACAGCGGTAGAGCCCGCCCCTACCGGTGTAGGGCTGATAACTACTACATAAGTAAAGGTAGCTCCTACACAATTATTTGACGCGCTAAGAGGCGTAACTGTATACGTAATAGTAGCGGGGGTTCCGGTATTGTTAGTATAACTGTCAGTGATGGGTGCAGAACTGGCCACTGTTCTATTGGCCGCTGCCGGCACGCCTCCATTGTTTGATGATACCGTATAGGTAAAGACAGAATTTACACCATTTGTAACCTGCGACTGAAGGTTTTGATTCAGTGTGGCGGCACATTTAGGATCGGTAACATTAGAACCTACCGGCTCCGGATATACAGTAACTTTAATAGTTTGTGCCACACCTACACAAGTGGAACCGCTTACCGGAATCACCACATAGCTTACCTGTTGCGATGCATTGCTTATGTTCTTAAATACATCGTTGGCCAAATAGCTGGCGGCAACACCTGTATTGGGAACAGTAGCATTGGTTCCGGAGGCTGTTAGCGTGCCCCCGATCGTTTCAGAAACAATATTAAAACTGGCAGCCGCCACCGAAGTGGGACTGGTTACTAAAGATAACCCCGTAGCTGCGCTACTGCATACCGATTGATTGGCAGTAGCCATCACCGGCTCAGGATTAATGGTAATCGTAATTGATTTAGCCTGACCTTGGCAATTGGCAGCACTATATGGCACTACGGTGTAAACCACGTTCCCCGATGTTAAACCGGTATTGGTGTATTTATCAGAGATTAAATAATTGGCGGCAACATTACTTGAGGTAGGTATTGTAACATTGGTACCAGCTGCCGTAAGACCCGGATCAATTGTAACACCGGTAACAGAGTAGTTGGCCGCAGCTACAGAAGCTCCATTCGTATTTAGTGTCAACGCAATATTGGCTTGGCTGCAAGCCGATTTATCTAACCCACTGGCCACTACAGGTTGCGGATTAATGGTAATGGTAATCATCTTAGGTGCGCCTGCACAAGTGGCCGCACTAACCGGAATGGCGGTATAATTAACTGTTAGTGCTGCGTTCGTAGTGTTTGTATATACATCGTTTGCCAAATACCCTGGCACTACCCCCGTAGCCGGAACAGCCGCATTCCCTCCAGCCGCTACCAAGCCACCTCCTACCGTAAGAGTAGTGATATTGTAATTGGCTGCCGGAACCGAAGTGCCATTAGTATTTAAGGTTAATCCTATCGGCAAACTGCTGCATAACGTGGCGTCCAGCGTGTTCGACATCACCGGCTGAGGCATTATCGTTATTACAACAGGAACTGAAACTCCGGCACAACCGGCTGCACTTACAGGTATTACATTGTAAGTTACCGTAAGATTACTATTGCCTGTATTAATAAATACATCGCTGGCTAAATAGCTAGCATTAACGCCTGTTGCCGGTATGGCGGCATTAGTTCCTAACGGGGTTAATCCACCCGCCAAGCTGACGGATACAATGTTATAATTCTGAGCACTAACCGAAACTCCATTCGTTGCCAAGGTTAACCCGGTAGCTGTATTGCTACACACGCTATTATTAAGCGTGCCCGATAGCACTGGCTTCGGATTGATGGTTATCGTGATAACTTTTGGAGACCCTAAACAAGTCGCTCCACTAACCGGCACAACGGTGTAAGTTACCAGTTGTATTGCATTTGACGTGTTGGTGAATTTATCGTTCATTAAATAATTGGCACCAACACCCGTAGCCGGCACAATAGCATTGGTTCCGGCAGGCGCAAGGGATCCGGCAATAGTGCGGGCAGTGATATTATAATTCAAAGCGGCTACCGAAGTGCCATTGGTATTTAATATTAAATTGGTAATGGCGTCACTACATACGGTGTTATCCAACAAATTAGAGACCACCGGCTCAGGGTTAATCGTAATCACCACATTTACCGGATTTCCCAAACAGCCATCGGCACTTACGGGTACTACGGTATAAGTAGCAGCTAATTGATTGGCCGTAGTATTTACATACTGATCATTTACTAAATAAGAATTGCTAACTCCCGTAGCAGGCACTACCACATTGCTGCCGGAGGCAACCAATCCGGCCGCAAGCGTAAGATTGGTAATGTTATAACCCGATGCGGCCACAGACGTGCCAACCGTATTGAGCGTAAGATTTATTGCTGTGCTACTGCAAACTGTATTATTTAACGTAGGTAACAGCACAGGTTCGGGGGTAATCGTCATGATAATGGATTGCGGTTGCCCCAGACAACCAGCCGGGCTTACCGGAACTACCGTATAAGTTACGGTTAGAGGCAAATTACCCACGTTGGTAAACTGATCGTTAGCCAGATAGCCGGCCACTACTCCTGCAGCCGGAACTGTAGCATTAGTACCTTTGGGGGTTAACCCACCAGAAATAGTACGGGCGGTAATATTGTAAGAAGAAGCCACCACCGATGTGCCATTGGTATTCAATGTTAAACCAGTAGCCACATCACTACAAACGGTGTTGTTAAGCGCGTTAGACACAACGGGCTCAGGATTAATCGTAATAGTAATGGATTTAGACGGCCCCGGGCAGCCTGCCGCACTCAACGGAACGACCGTATAAACTACAGGTAAAGAAGTATTACTGGTATTGGTGTATTTGTCGTTAAGTAAGTAAGTAGGCACTACACTGGTAGCAGGTACTACGGCATTAGTACCTGCTGCCGTTAGCCCGGGTGCAACTGACACCGAAGAAATCGTGTAGTTAGCAGCCGCCACCGAAGTGCCATTCGTATTGAGCGTAAGATTGATGGCAGCGCCACTACAAACTGTTGTATTTAGTGAATTAGAAACAATAGGTTCCGGGCTAATGGTAAGAGTGATGGATTTTGATTTGCCCAAACACCCGGCAGCGCTTGTTGGCACTACGGTGTATACTACCGTTAACGGAACAGTTCCCGTATTAGAATAGGTATCTCCCGCTAAGTAATTAGCCGGCACATTACTAGCCGGAATGGCCGCATTGCTTCCGGCCGTAAGTCCGCCTGCAATAGTAATGGCCGTAATATTATAGTTGGCTGCCGCCACAGATGAACCATTCGTATTTAAGGTTAATCCGATCGGAACAATACTACACACCGTTGCATCCAGTGTACTGGAAACAACCGGCTCAGGGTTAATTGTTATGGTAATAACTTTAGCCACACCTAAACAACCGGACGAACTTACCGGCACCACCGTATATGTTACCGTTAGCGGGCTAGCCCCGGTGTTGGTGTACACATCATTTGAAAGATAATTAGCCGGAACACCCGCAACCGGAACGGCTGCGTTCGCAACATTAGGTGTTAACCCGGCAGAAATAGCCCGTGCCGTAATGTTATAGTTTGCTGCCCCCACCGATGTGCCATTCGTATTCAGCACTAATCCGATCGCATTACTACTACATATTGATCCATCCAGTGAAGACGACATTACCGGTTCAGGATTAATGGTAATCGTTATTATTTTTGGTTGGCCATTACAAGGTGATGCACTAACCGGAACAACCGTATATTTTACTGTCAAGGCGGCTCCTGTTGTATTCGTAAATACATCGCTCGCCAAATAAGCGGCAGTTACACCGGAAGCCGGAACAACGGCATTAGTCCCTCCTGCTACAAGCCCCACATCAATTGATCTGGCTGTAATATTGTAAGAAGTTGCTGCTATAGATGTTCCGTTGGTATTTAAGGTAAGACCGGTAACTCCCCTGCTGCACACCGATGCATTCAACCCACTGGCCACCACAGGCTCAGGGAGAATTGTCATCGTTATAGATTTAGGCGGATTGCCATTGCAGCCTAACGAACTTACCGGCACTACTTGATACACTACAGTAAGTGATGAATTTCCGGTGTTGGTAAATTGATCAGCCGACAAATAACCCGGAGCCACATTTACGGCAGGTACAATGGCGTTGCTGCCTCCGGCCACCAAGCCGGGGGCAATCGAAATTCCCGTTATGTTATACCCTGTAGCCGGAACTGATCCGGCAATGGTGCTAAGAGTAAGGCCTGTTGCCAATTCACTACATAGTGTTTTATCTAAGGTGTTAGAGAGCGATGGCTGCGGGTTAATTGTAATATTGAAGGTTACAGAACTCCCTACACACCCGGCAGACGTAACCGGTACCACCGCGTACTGAACTACTAATGGATTGAGTGTGGTATTCAGGTAAGAGTCGTTAGAAATATAAGAAGCACTTACCCCATTGGCCGGAATGATAGCATTGCTGCCGGAAGCCACAAGTCCGCCCGGAACTACAATTGATGTAACATTGTAATTATTGATGGCTGGAGAGCCCGCTGTTTTTGTAAACGTAACACCAATGGCATTACCACTACAGGGGGAAGGATTTACAACATTGATAGCTGGCTGTGGGTTTACCGTAACCACCACATTTCGGGTAGTTCCTATACAACCTGCACCACTTACCGGGGTAATTGCATACGTTGCTGTAATGGCTGCAGAAGAGGTGTTATTCAGCACATCTGTAATGGGCACATTCATGTTCGTAACAGCAGAACCTTGTGCGCTTGCATCCGACATCGTAGGAACAGGCCAACTATAAACTGTTCCGGCCGGTAGATTAAGCGGACTTAACAGGATATTGTAATTCACCTGCGAACCACTACAGATCGTTGCCGTTTGTGGTGTAACCAATACCGGTTCCGGGTTTACGGTTAGCACTACACTTTGGGTTGTACCCGTACAATTAGGTGCTGCCGAGGCGGTGGGGGTAACATTAAATGTAACCGACCCTACCGCTCCAGACTGATTTCTTAACACGCCAGCAGTAAAGGTGCTCGATAAGTTTCCTACACCGTTTTGTCCGTTTACTACACCGGTTATACTTCCGGTTATATTGGTAACCGTCCAGGCATAAGTACTGGCAATATTCGATGTAAAAGCCAGTGTAGGCACCTGACCGCTACATACTGTACTAGTGGCGGCCGAGGTCATAGCCGGACGCGGATGCACATTCACTCCAATACTGGCGGCTCCGCCAACACAACCTGATATAGCCGTTTCAGTTACCGAAATAGTTATCGGAGTTATAATTCCAAAGTTTACATTAATGGCACTTCCGTTAGCTGTTACCGAACCGGCATTCGATGCATCCGGGGTTACCGTCCATGTATAAGTTGATGAACCATTTGGTGAAGCTACTGAATAAGGTACGGCTGTTTGGTTGGTACATACATCTACTGCTCCGGTAATGGAGTTAGGTGCCGGAGCTGAATTCACCGTAATCGTCATGGGGTTGGTATTTCCGGTACATCCGTTCAATGTCTCAAATACATTGATAGCTACCGTACCGGTAGCCGAAGGAAATTTCAACAACACAAAGAAATTAGATGAATTGGTACCGCCTCCGCCAAACAAAGCCACATCTCCAGGAGGGGTGCCCACCACACTCCAGGTATAATTGGAACCGGGGTTCTTTGAAGGATCAAGCTGATACAATAAAATACTGCTTCCCGTACACACCGATGTATTTCCCGATAACGGGTTATCAATCGGCCGGGGTAATACGGTCAGGTTAACAGAGGAAGAATTGGTGCAACTCGTAACCGTATTAGTAACTTTCGTATAAACCGTTACGGACGTGGCCGGAAGAACCGGAGCCAATGTGTAATTGGTAGGGGTAGGAATCAATGTGGTGAGGCCGGCATCAGAATACCAGGCTACCGTTCGGTTTACCATGGAACCTCCGGCAATGGTTGCGTTATACGAAGTCAGGTCAATTCCTGCATGAGTATTACTGTGAGGCGGTATGGGGGTTGCCCCCGCGTGATCTTCACAGTATGAATAATTCTGATTCGTTGCTACCGGCAGCGGATTAACCGTGAACGTGAGCGTTCCGGAGTTAACACAAGTTGCCGCAGACGTAGCCACGAAATAATAAATTTTGCCATTGGTAACCGTAACATTAGAAGGCGTACCAACCAAACTGATATGACCGGCATCGTTATACCAAACTACTGTAGGGGCATTGGTAACTGAGGCATTGTAACTGGTTAAATCTACATTGGCGTGCGAGCCTCCACCAAACACATCTTCGCAAAGAGCCGGGGTCGGATCCACACTGGTGGGCAACGGGTTTACGGTAAGGGTGGCAGCCGGAGAGTTAATGGTGCAAGAGCCGGTGGTAGTTAATACCGCCCGATACTTATAATTGTTAAGGCCGTTTGTAACACCGGTAATATTCATTGTTGCCGTAGTAACATTACTGTAAGGCGCTCCATTTGAGAGGTTATTCCAAGTCGCGCCCCCATCAGTACTAACTTGCCATTGGTAAGTTAAGCCCGGACCTGTAGCACCCGCAATCGAAAAAGAGGAGTTTTTCCCGGCACATTTGGTATCATTAGCCGGCAAGCCACCCGGCAAAGCAGCCAACGGATTTACCGGAAGGGTTATCGTAAAAGAAGAACCTGCGCAACTTCCCGTAACAGCCGTTGGGGTTACTGTAAAAACAGCATTGATAGCCGCTCCGGTGGAGTTGGTGAGTATAAAGCCCGTAATGTTTCCGGTACCACTGGCCACGCCACCGGTTAGTGCACCGTAGCTTCCCGTCCAGGCAAAGGTGCTGGCCACACTGTTACCACCCGGCTGATTAACCCCCTGCGTTTGCGGGTTAATATTTACTGTGGCAGGTGAGCATAATGCCGGTAATGTCTGGTTAGCTGAAACCGGTTCCGGGTTTACCTGTTGGGTAACGGTAAAATTAGCACCGGGGCAAGACCCCGTAACCGATGTAGGCGTTACCGTATAGGTGGCTGTTTGTACAGAAGATGTTTTGTTTACCACTACACCGGTAATATTCCCTGTGCCACTGGCCGGGCCGGTCATGCCTCCGGTATAAGCGGCCGTCCAGGCAAATGTACTGGCCACCCCATTGGTAATATTGGCAGCCGTATTAATATTAAGATTTGTTTGAGAGCAAACTACAACCGGTGTACTGTTGTTGCTTAGGGGCAATGGATTAACCGTTACCGTCAGCGGGTTATTGGTTATGGCTCCCGCTAAAACAGCATTGCAATTATCCTTAACAAGAGTAACATTATAGGTAACAGAACCCGCTACGGCAGTAGGGATAGGAATATTGTTGCCCGAGACGTAGTTGTTAATGGTATTCGTGGTTACACCATTAAATATTTGGACGGTATAGGGAGCTACTCCCCCTGTTATGGCCAACGATAAATTGGCTGTAGCATTTTGACAAACCGATGCCGGTCCCGATAAAGTAGCGGCAGTCGGAATGCTGCCAATCGTAACGGTTACGTTTCCAGTATTGGGGTTGGTCGTACAACCCAACGGGTCGGTAATGCTGGTTATTGAGTAGGTCCTGGTTGATGCAATATTGGTAAGTGTAGCATTGGCTGCACTAACATATCCCGGGCCGGCAGTATAAGTGCCTCCCAAATTATCCTGATAGTTTACGGTATAAGAAGTCAGCGCATTGCCGTTGTTGTCTGTAATGGTAAAGGCAACTGTTGTTGAATTAGGAGCCGGGCAAAGTGAAGTAGGGCCTGTAGAAGAAAGTACGGCCGATAAATTACGTACGGTTACGGTAGCCGTAGCCGGGCTCATTGCTGAGGGTGTACAACCGTTGGTATCCGTAATCGATATCAGCGAGTATGTGGTATTTACTGTGGGGCTTACCGGTATGTTGCTTGCCGATACATACCCATTTACAGTTGTGTTGACTGATCCGTCACTATAAACAACTGAGTATGGTCCAACCCCCCCGGTAATCGTTACTACCAGATTAGATGTACCACCCTTACAGATGGTATTCGTTCCTGAGAGCACCGCGTTAGTAGGGCGTGGGTTTACAATAATAGTAGCCGTAGGGCTATTAACCGGTGAACAAACCCCATTTTGTATCACCGCATAAAACTGATACGTAGTTTGTGCACCGCCTACAATAGGTACTGTAGCTGCTGTAATATTGGCCGTGGTGCCTGTCCCTAAGGCTACATTGGTAGAAAATCCACCTCCGTTTACCTGCATCTGCCAGTTTTGCACCGTACCGCGTATGCCGTTAACCTTTACAACTGACGGGATGCTGCCTTCACAAATAGTTTGCGAGGGCACACTGATAGAGCCACCATTGCTTACCCCATACACATTTACCGCAAGGTTGGTGGTGTTATTTGGACAATTGGTAAGTGGCGTAATACTGTAGGGTGCCGGCAAGGCTGGTGGCGGTGCCGGGTTTGTAACCGGGCTGATGATATTGACTACCGGGCTGCCGGTATATTGAAGATTAACACTAATATTGTTAGTAGTAAACGTGGCCGGCTGAGGTGATAGATTAAACGTGGCATTGGTGCTTGTTCCTTGCGGTGCCGACAAGGATACTTGTACCCCAAAACCCTGGCTCCAGAAATCATCCGTTACAAAATTGATAGCCCCGTTTTCCGGGGCTATGCCCGTATTGGTAAAGGTATTTACCGGTAAAGTTTTAGGGGTAGTTGGTGCCGAGGAGGTGTACGTTTGAGTGGTGTTGTTACAAACATTAACAGGCCCCGATGTAATGGAAGGCGTATTCGTTAGAATATTAGGCTGTTGGAAGATAACCACCTCTACCGGAGTACTTTCGCAGGTGGAAGGACCGGAAGCTGCTAACTGGGTAGCCCAAAGCGAATAATAACCACCATTGGTATTATTAATGGCAAACGTACCAATACCTCCACTAGAAGTGTAGGCATTGGCCGGAAACGTTAAACTATTAGCACCGTTAGGATTCGTAATCTTTGCCCCGCCAACTTGCGGGTTGCTTTTATACCAGTTTACACCCGTTCTGGATCCACCGATTGAACTATTGGTAGAAAAATTGATAGGGTTGATGTTATTGGCCGCACTGTAACAAACGGCCTGGCCAGCCGATGACAGCGGAGCCGGAGCGGTAACAATCTGCACATATTGGCCTGCTACCGTACCGGTAAACTCTACGGGGTTATTTCCCGGATAGGGATTACAAGCATTCCAATATTGGATAGTAACATAAAATTTTTGCCCCACCACCTGGCCAAGAGGCGATGAAGTCGTGATTAATTGGCTTACAAACCCCGATGTTGTGGCTGTAATAGGAACATTTAGTTGAATAACTCCGTTGGCATCAGGCACATTGGGACCACCTGCTCCTGTAGGCACATAGCCGTTAACCGTAGCCGGAACTGCCGGAGTATTAACCGGGGGAGCCAGGTTATAGGCCGCTGATATAACCGGGTTAGCTACCAACGAAGCATTGAGTGCCCCACCGGCACCGGTTACCGAAAAACCATTAACTACAATATTAGGAATGTTGTTAGCCGGCACAGACGAATTTTGCCCTCCATAAATAATCCGTATCCATCGTGGGGCACTATTTACGGGAGAATTAAACGCGCCCTGCGTGGGTACTGTTAGTAAAGTACCATTACCCATACAATTAAACGTAGATAAGTCATTGAATTTAACACCCACATTAGTGCCCAGACAAACCTGATCAGACGTGGGAGTAACCGGTGGAATCGTATTTTGGATATTAAGAGTACCTGGGGTTTGGTTATCCCAATCAAATGAAACAAAATTTTGGGACTTCAGGTTTTGCCCAGTATTACATCCGAAATACGCGCCATTGAAAGGATAAGCTACTGCGTTAAAATTACAAAGCCCCGAACCTTTGGGATAAATAAAAGGATTTGTTCCGTCTACAAGGCCTGTAACCGGGTTAAAACTGGTGCGATACGTTAAAAATATTTCAGGATAAGGAGTAGCAGGAGGTGAATACCCACTTTGGATAGTAGTAAGTGAGTTAGCTAATGTAACATTTGAAAACCAAGACAAGCCACCGGGGTCTGAATACCAAGCCTTTAACCCTGTAGTTGTATTCCCCGGGTCATTCCATTTTACGATTAAGTTTTCATTGCCTACAGCAAACTTAGAACTGTTTCGCCACCGCAGTGAGTATCGGTAAGTCCAGCGCCAGAATTTGGTATCTACCGGGGCGCATTGAGTTGGTGAGGAGGCATTACCATAACTTAGAAAGTTTACATCTACACAAGTAGCAGCATAATTATTTTTACAGGTAATGCCGGCAAAATTAGTTGCCGAATTTCCGCTAACTCCTGTCTTTAAAGTGCCACCCGTGTTGTTAAAAGTAACCTTCACTACATCTCCAGGCAGCACCCATGCCGGGTGCCCCGCTATAACCGATGCATCAAAAGCTACCCGTACCACTCCGGCTGCCCCATTTATAATAGGATAAGTAGTAACTCCCGTAAAGGGCACGGTGGCAATAATAGTAACAGGGGTTCCATTAACGGTAACACTCCACTGCGCCATAGTTGATGACCCTGTCAGCGTTACCGCTCCTCCGGCTCCGTCATTAAACAATACATCAACCGACTGTTGGTCAAAAGATTCATACCGAGGCCAATTGGCGTTGTTTACCACCGTAGCTGTTTGTCCAAACAAGTGGCTACTACACAAAAAGAGTAGGCAAGTATAAACAAGAAATCGGATAGGATGAAGAGAAGTAGAGGTCATTAGGTTGGGGTTCTAACCGTTTATATTCCAACATTCGTTAAGGTGTAACCTTTTAGAATGTTACAATTCTCCAAACTTATTTATTATTTCCGCAAAAAGGAAATTTTTGAGGGTGAACGGTTGCCAACCGACCAAATCTCCTACCTTTGCGCGCGGATTTTTTAAAAAATCAATGTCCGCAAAATACATATTCGTTACCGGTGGTGTTACCTCCTCGCTCGGCAAGGGCATCATCTCGGCCTCGCTGGGCAAACTGCTGCAAGCCAGAGGGTTTTCCGTTACTATTCAAAAATTCGACCCCTACATCAATATTGATCCGGGTACGTTAAACCCTTACGAGCATGGCGAATGCTACGTTACAGACGATGGAGCCGAAACCGACTTAGATCTGGGCCACTATGAGCGTTTTTTAAATGTTAGTACCAGCCAGGCCAATAATGTTACCACCGGGCGTATCTACAATAATGTCATTACCAAAGAGCGGAAAGGTGAGTACTTAGGCAAAACCGTGCAGGTGATTCCGCACATCACCGATGAAATTAAACGGAATATCTTTTTATTAGGCGAAACCGGCCAATACGATTTTATCATTACCGAAATAGGTGGGTCGGTAGGCGATATCGAATCTTTGCCTTTTGTGGAGGCAGTGCGCCAGGTACGTTGGGAGTTGGGCGCTAACAACTCGATGGTGATCCACCTCACCCTCATCCCCTATTTAAAAGCAGCCAAAGAGTTGAAAACCAAACCCACGCAACACTCGGTAAAGGAGCTGCTATCGTATGGTATTCAACCCGATATTTTGGTTTGCCGCACCGAACTGCCTTTGTCGCTCGAGATCCGAAAAAAGCTGGCGCTCTTTTGCAATGTCAATATCAACTCGGTTATTGAAGCCATTGATGCCGACACCATTTATGACGTACCCCTCTTGATGCGTAAAGAAAAATTAGACGAGCGGGTACTCTCCAAACTGAAAATGACCTCCAAGCAGGAGCCTGAACTGGAACAATGGAAAGTTTTTTTGGCCAAACTGAAAAACCCGGTTAATGAAGTGACCATCGGGCTGGTGGGTAAATACGTTTCCTTGCCCGATGCGTATAAATCCATTGCCGAAGCCTTCATCCACGCAGGCTCGCAAAACGATTGCAAAGTAAATGTGAAGTGGATTTCTTCCGAAGAGATCAACCGCGAAACGGCTACCGAAATACTTTCCGGCTTAGACGGTGTGTTGGTGGCTCCGGGCTTTGGCGAGCGTGGGCTGGAAGGAAAAATAGAAGCTGTTCGCTATGTGCGCGAAAATAAAATTCCTTTCTTGGGCATTTGTCTCGGCATGCAGATGGCAGTTATTGAATTTGCCCGCCACGTATTAAAACTGGATGCCAGCACCACCGAACTCCATACCAAAACCAAGCACCCGGTAATTGATTTGATGGAAGAACAGAAAAAAATTACTGCCAAGGGCGGCACCATGCGGCTGGGCGCTTACGAATGTAAACTGAAGAAAGGCTCGAAAGCACACCATGTCTATAACGAAACACTCATACAAGAACGGCATCGCCACCGCTATGAGTTTAATAATAAATACCTCGAACAAATGGAAGAAGGCGGCCTGAAGGCTGTGGGTATCAATCCGGATTCGGGATTAGTGGAAGTAGTAGAATTAAAAGATCATCCTTGGTTTATCGGGGTGCAATATCACCCGGAATTGCGCAGCACTGTGCTTAACCCGCATCCTTTGTTTGTAAAGTTTGTGGAAGCCGCCATGGAACGTAAAAAGTCGTTAAACAATTAGTTTCAGTAAAAACAGTTTGAATCTCAACCCGAAATTAAATGGATAGGAACTCCGCCATCGGCCTTACGCTTATAGCCGTTTTATTATTTGTGTATTTTTATTTTTTTAGTCCGGCACCGGTGCCGGTAGAAACTCCTCAACCCACACCTGCAGCTGCCCAGCACACCTCCGATACCGTGCAGAAGAGAAATAATTCGCTGCCGGATACAGCCTTGATCAAAAGCATGGGAACGCTCGGAGCTTTTTTGAGTGGGGATGAAGAAATGATTTCCGCAGAAAATGATGTGCTCAAAATCACCTTTAGTAACCACGGCACCGTAAGTAAGGTAAACCTGAAAAATTTCAAAACTTATTACCAAAAACCATTGCTGCTGGCCAATGGAAAAAATAATCAGTTTTCGTTAACAACTGCCTATCAGGGCAAACCGTTGGATTTGTATCAACTGCATTATCAACCGCAAGTGGTTAAACAAGCCGATTCCACAAAAATTATATTCACGGCAACCTTAGCTGATAATTCATTCATCAAACATATTTACACCCTTCCGGCAAAGGGGTATCAGATCGGTTATTCGATCGAAACGAAGGGAATAACTTTACATGAAAAAGACTTGTCGCTGGCCTGGGTAAACTATGTTCCGCTTCAGGAAAAAGATATTACCGACAGCCGCAACCGCACCACCATTAATTACTACACTTCGCAAAATTCTTTTAACGGATTATCGGAAAGCACTTCCGATACAAAAGCGATCAATGAACCGATTAAATGGGTGGCCATCCGGCAGAAATTTTTTGTGAGTGCCCTCTTTGCCAAGACCTCATTCAACACAGGCGCTTTGGCTACTTTTTCTGATCCGGCTGATTCTTCGATGGTAAAAAAAGCAGAAGTTAGCTTAACCATTCCGTCTGCGGCACTGGCCTCGGGCACCGCCCGCTTTTCATACTATTTTGGCCCCAATGATTACGACATTGAAAAGCATATTGCGGATGGTTTTTCGCGCAATGTTTATTTGGGCTGGCCTCCGGTAATCTGGGTAAATCAATATCTAGCCCGGCCTGTGTTTAAATTCTTACAAGGATTTATTTCCAATTACGGGCTCATCATATTTCTGTTGGTGCTCTTCATGAAGTTGTTGCTCACACCCCTCACCTATAGTTCTATGCTGGGGCAAGCAAAAATGCGTTTGCTGAAACCCGAGCTCGATGTCATTAAAGAAAAAAATGGCGACAACATGGCACAGGCGCAGCAAGACCAGATGAAGCTGTACCAGCAGGCAGGCGTTAATCCCTTCAGCGGATGTATTCCGATTTTGCTTCAGTTTCCGATCATCCTTTCCATGTTTTATTTGTTCCCCAATTCTATTGATTTGCGGCAACAACATTTTTTGTGGGCCGATGATTTATCTACCTACGACTCGATCCTCCATTTGCCTTTCAAAATTCCGTTTGGCTTTGGCGACCACGTTAGTTTGTTTTTGCTGCTGATGACGGCCTCCCAACTTATCTTTCAGTGGCAGAACAACCAGCTACAGGCCGTGCAAGGACCGATGAAAGCCATGGGGTACGTAATGCCGGTTATTTTTATGTTTGTACTCAACTCGTTTTCGGCCGGCTTAAATTTTTACTACTTCGTTTCCAACCTGATCACGTTTGCACAACAAGCCGTAATTAAGCGCTTTGTAGATGAAAATAAAATCAAAGCCATTATGGACGAAAACCGGAAGAAGGCGGCTGCCGGGGTGGGTAAAAAATCTAAGTTCATGAGCAAGCTAGAAGAAGCCATGAAAGCCAGCGAAGCCCAACGCAAAACGAAGAAATAGTTCTTCATTATGTAAGGCCTTCAACAATTCTTTGTGCATGCTCTGTTGAACATAAGTGGATAACATTGTTTCACGAACGTTCCACGATGGCCGATTAGCCCTATCTTTGTCATCACTATTTATCAAATTAAGTTCATGGGCAAAATCATTGCAATTGCAAACCAAAAAGGAGGCGTAGGCAAAACCACTTCGGCCATCAACCTGGCCGCCAGTCTGGCCGTACTGGAATACAAAACATTGCTGGTAGATGCCGACCCGCAGGCCAACTCTACATCGGGTTTGGGCATGAACCCTAAAGAGATTAAAAAAAGTATTTACGAATGCATGGTGGATGGCGTAAAACCCTCGGAAGCCATTATAAAAAATGAATTGAAATTTTTAGATGTGCTTCCTTCGCACATCGACTTGGTAGGGGCTGAGGTAGAGATGGTAAACATTGAGCATCGCGAAGAAAAAATGCGCAACGTCTTGGCCGAGATAAAAGATCAGTATGATTTTATTTTGATTGACTGCTCGCCTTCGCTGGGGCTCATCACCATTAACTCACTCACTGCGGCCGACTCGGTAATTATTCCGGTACAATGCGAATATTTTGCGTTGGAAGGATTAGGGAAATTGCTGAACACCATTAAGATTATACAAACCCGGCTAAATCCAAAACTGGAAATTGAAGGTATCTTACTGACGCTGTACGATTCGCGCACCTCTTTGGGCAACCAGGTAGTGGAAGAAGTACGCACTCACTTTAAAAATATTGCTTTCCAAACCATCATCCCACGAAACGTAAAACTGAGCGAATCGCCCAGTTTCGGCTTGCCGGTAATTGTGCATGATGCCGAAAGCAAGGGCGCCATCAGTTACCTGAATTTGGCACGCGAAGTATTGAACAAAAACGGAATGCACAAATGAGCCTCAAGAAAAAAGCATTGGGCCGCGGGCTAAGTGCCTTGCTTAGCGACTCGGAAGGAGAAAAATCGGAGGTGGAAGTAGTTAATCCCTCCCTATCGCCCGCCCATAGCAATCTAAACGAAATAGCCGTTGATGAAATTGAAACCAACCCGTTTCAACCCCGCCAGCATTTCGATCAGGAAGCCCTTAGCGAATTGGCCGAATCCATTAAGGTACATGGCATTATCCAACCCATTACCGTACGGAAGTTAGCACCGAATCAATATCAGCTCATTTCCGGAGAACGCAGGTTTCAAGCCTCCAAGCTGGCCGGATTAAAAATGTTGCCGGCCTACGTTCGAACTGCCAACGACCAGCAGATGTTGGAAATGGCATTGATCGAAAATATTCAGCGCGAAAATCTGAACCCTATCGAAATCTCATTAAGTTACCAACGTCTCATATCAGAATGTAGCCTGAAACAAGAAGAATTAGGTGAGCGGGTAGGCAAAAACCGAACCACCGTAACCAACTACTTACGCCTGTTAAAACTGCCGCCCGATATCCAGATTGCACTGCGCGATAATAAAATTTCTATGGGCCATGCCCGAGCCATTATCAATGTAGAAAACCCGGATACACAGCTTTTCATCCTCAAGAAAATTATAGCCGAAGATCTTTCGGTACGTGCCGTAGAATCGCTTGCCCGCGATTTAGGATCCATCAAAAAAGAATCATTAGAAAAACCAGCCTCTAATGCCACCAAAGAGATTCATCAATTACAAAGTCGTTTATCTTCGCACTTTGGCACGAAAGTTACAGTGAAGAGTGACGGCAAAAAGGGCGATATCCGTATTCCCTTTCTGTCGGTTGAAGATTTAAACCGGGTATTGGAAATTTTAAAAATTTAACATGCGCATAGCTATCCTTTCTTTGCTTCTCGGGTGGGTGGGCTACCCCTGCTTTGGGCAAGAGGTAAAGAAAGACTCTGTAGTTCAATCCGATTCCGTTTATATAAACCACGGCAAGAAAAAAATCAGCGTGGATGCCTACGCCAAACGCTTCGACCCTCGGAAAGCATTGTTTTATTCGGCCATCCTACCCGGAGCAGGCCAAGCCTACAACAAAAAATACTGGAAGATACCCTTGGTTTATGCCGGTCTGATCAGTTTAGTAGGAGTTGTAAAATATTATAATGACGGAGAAGTGAAGTACAAACAACAATTGTTTTACAATATAAACCACCCCAACATTACCTATAACCCCATCAGTGGGGCTACCACTGCTAACCTACGCACCGTAGTAGATTTTGCCCGCCGGCAGCGCGATTACTTCGCCATCTTAACAGGCCTTTTTTACATTCTTCAAATTGTAGATGCCCATGTAGATGCCCACCTGAAAGAATTTGACATAAACCCCAATATGCATGTGCGTATTGAACCCAGCATGTTGCCTTCCGGAACAGCCGGGCTGGCCTTAACAATACACTTTTAATTTCTTATGTTCCGGCACGTAACATCTTGCCGCAAACGACTACAAACACTTTAACTAATCTATTAACGGTATATAAAAAAACACATGAACATTCTCCTGATCGGCTACGGCAAAATGGGCAAAGCCATAGAAGCAATTGCCCTCTCTCGCGGGCATGTTGTTTTCAAAGTGGATAACCCACAAGAGCTTATTCAATTTACTCACCCAGCCGATGTGGCCATTGAATTTTCGCAACCCGATGCCGTGGTTGCCAACCTTATTTATTGTTTTGAAAAAAAAATCCCGGTTGTGTGCGGCACCACCGGGTGGCTAAACAGAAAAGAAGAAATGGAAAATTGTTGCCTTCAAAAAGGTGGTGCTTTTTTTTATGCTTCTAACTACAGTTTAGGCGTAAATCTTTTTTTTAAATTGAATGAATACCTGGCCCAACTAATGCGTACCCAAGCCGGGTATGATGTTTCTCTTAGCGAAACCCACCATACCCAAAAGAAAGATGCCCCCAGCGGTACAGCCATTACGTTGGCACAAGGCATTATTAAAAACTATCCGCCCAAAAAAGAATGGAAATTAAATGAAACCGACACCCCCGATGCCCTCGTTATTAAAGCATTTAGAATAGACCCTGCTCCCGGAACGCACGAAGTAAAATACACCAGCCCAATAGATGATATAGAAATAAAACATACTGCCCACTCGCGCGAAGGCTTCGCCAGAGGAGCCTTGTTAGTAGCCGAATGGCTGGCCGGCAAAAAAGGCGTGTTCTCGATGGATGATTATTTAAAGTTCTGAGTTTGACATTTTTTGGTTTTCTTTGCACCGCTTAAAAAAATAGATAAGATGAATTGGAAATTCTGGGAGAAGAAAAAAGAAGAAAAGAAAAAACCTAAATCATTGCTGCGCGAGTGGTGGGATGCCATCGTTTTTGCCGTAGTGGCCGCCACGCTTATTCGCTGGTTGATTATGGAAGCCTATACCATCCCTACTCCTTCTATGGAAAACTCATTACTGGTAGGTGATTTCCTTTTTGTAAGCAAATTTCATTATGGTACACGCACCCCGCGTACACCCCTTCAGATTCCATTGACCCATCAAAAAATATGGTTTACCAATATCCCTTCCTACCTCGACTGGGTGCAACTCCCCTCCTTCCGCTTACCCGGCTTCACACATGTAAAACGGGGCGATGTAGTCGTCTTTAATGTTCCGGATATAGGACAAAATAATATGGATGAACCCGACCGCAGCAAATGGATACACTACCCGGTAGATTTAAAAACCAACTACATTAAAAGATGCGTAGCTGTGAGCGGAGATGTGGTGGAAGTAAAAGATGGCGATGTGTACATCAATGGAAGTGCGATGGAGAAACCACCCGGAATGAAAATGAGTTACCTCGTTACTTCAAAAGACCAGATCAACCCGCGCAACCTGGAAAAACTGGAACTGGACGGGGATGATTACCACCTCTACGGGCTACAAGACAATAACGAAGTAGCCTATAGTATGTTCCTTACTGATAAAAAATTTCAGGAAGTAAAAACCCTGCCTTATATTACATCCATAATCCCTCAGTTAGAGTCAAGAGGAATTAGTCGTGGCGATGTATTTCCACAATCTAAATACACGAAATGGAACATGGATTTTTTCGGACCACTTACCATCCCCAAAGAAGGATGGACCATTCCGATCAACGACTCTACTCTTTCGGTGTATGGTTCTACCATCCGCGATTACGACCACAACAGTGATGTAAAAATCGACAGCGGACGGTTAGTAATAGACGGGAAAGAACTGAAAGAATATACCTTTAAACAAAATTATTATTTCATGATGGGCGATAACCGGCACAATTCGCAAGACTCTCGTGTGTGGGGTTTTGTACCGGAAGACCACATCGTGGGTAAAGGATTTTTTATCTGGCTTTCGCTTGATAAGTATGGCGATTTCCTACACAAAATCAGGTGGAGTCGGTTTTTTAATTTGATCAGGTAATCCACGCAGTACTCGTACTTACCAGTCAATTTCTTTCTGCCCGTGGCTTCGCAGATAGTCATTGGTTTTGCTGAAATGCCGGCAGCCAAAAAAACCGCGGTCGGCCGAAAAGGGTGATGGATGCGCACTCATCAGCACCAGATGCTTCGAACGGTCTATCAGTTCACCTTTCTTTTGAGCATACGCACCCCACAGCAAAAAAACAACATGACTTTTTTCTGCCGATACCACGCGGATAGCCGCATCGGTAAAGGTCTCCCATCCTTTTTTTTGGTGTGAACCGGGCAAAGAAGCCCGAACCGTAAGGGTGGCATTAAGCAGCAGCACCCCTTGCCGGGCCCATCGGTTCAGATCGCCTGAGGCCGGAATCGGTTTTCCTAAATCGGTCGCTATTTCTTTAAAGATGTTTACCAACGAAGGCGGCACCCTCATCCCCTCGCGCACAGAAAAACACAACCCGTTTGCCTGGCCGGGGCCATGGTAGGGGTCTTGGCCAAGGATCACTACCTTTACATCATCAAAAAGACAGCTATCGAAAGCCTGAAAAATTTCTTTTCCCGGTGGGTAAACCGTTTGGGTTTGATATTCCTGTTTAACATAACTGGCCAGTTGGGAAAAATAGTCTTTTTCAAACTCGACTGCCAATTTTTGTTTCCACGAGTCGGTAATCTTTACGTGCATGTTGTACATTTGATTGAATCAACCTTCAATCCGAAAATTATAAAAATTTGATATTTTTGAGTAGATGATTGCCGAAGTAACCCAAGGAATAAAAGTAACGGTGGAAACAGAGTACCAACCCGCATACTCTAATCCAACGCAATACCATCATGTTTTTACATACCGCATCACCATTGAAAACCAGAGCGAATTTACCATTCAGCTGTTGCGCAGGCGGTGGCTGATTAAAGATGCCGGTTTTGAATCGCGCGAGGTGGAGGGCAAGGGGGTTGTGGGCCAACAGCCCGTGTTGGAGCCGGGGCAATCGCATCAATATGTATCGGGGTGTAATTTAAAATCAGGTATCGGCAAAATGGGCGGCAGCTATTTAATGGAACGCATCTTGGATGGCACCCAGTTTTTTGTGGTTATCCCCGAGTTTACCATGACCGAACCCTTGCGTTTAAACTGATTTTTTTAAAACCTACCCTATTTAACTTCCCCACCCGGCTGTGTTAACCTTCTTCCAGCTCAAGTCATTCATTACACACTGGCTCGATGCCGTAGACGACCACTCTATTCACTCTCCTTACTTTTTTGATTTTTATAATCGGGTCATTCAAGGAAAAACGGAGCCATCGAAGTTTAACCCGATCGAACAAACACGGGCGCATTTGCTGGCCACTCATTCAATGATAACCGTACCCGATATAGGCGATTCATCATCTTATTTTAAAAGTCAACATCGGGCGGTATCAAAAATTGCACAAACCAGTTTAAACCCTCCCCGGCAATGCGAGTTGCTCTTCCGTATTGCAACCCACTTGGGAGCAAAAAAAATAGTTGAACTCGGTACATCTATGGGTATCAGTTCATTATACTTAGCTCAGGTAAAAGACAGCACGGTAACTACCTTTGAAGGGAGCCGCGAAATAGCTCACATCGCACGTACCAACTTCAACTATTTTAATCAACAAAATATACAGTTGATAGAAGGTAATCTAAACGAAACTCTGTCCGGCTATTTACAAACACCGGGCAAAATTGATTTTGTATTGATGGATGCAAACCATCGCTACGAACCCACAATCCAGTACTTCAACTGGCTTACAAAAAGAATCTCCGATAAAGGAGTAATCGTAGTAGATGATATATACCGGTCTGAAGGAATGGCTAAAGCATGGAAAGAACTACGAAAGCATGATTTAGTGTATGCCAGTATGGATTTGTATTGTTGTGGAATTTTATTCTTCGACCTGAACTTAGGCAAACAACATTTTATCTGCCAATATTAATCTCTTACCTTTGGCCTTTCAATTTTAATTATGGCCGACCCACAGGAAACCACCCCCACAAAGAGCTCAAAACCTACACTGATTATCATTTTACTCCTGGTAATTATTGCCGTTCAAAGCATAAAAATATATTTAGATTATCAAGAGAAAACACAAGTGAAAGAGCAATTGGCCGACCGTGAGGAAGACCTCGCCACCACGATGCAGAAGCTGACTGATATTCAAAAAGAATTAGATCAGAAAATTGCGGAAATACAAAAACTGGGGGGCGATGTGGAGGAACTTAAAAAAGCCAAAACCGAAGTGGAGTTAGAACTGAAGCGCAGCACCAGACGAAGCGCCAAAGCCTTGCAGGAACTTAAAGACAAAGTAGAGGGCTATGAAGAATTGTTGAAACTGAAAGATGAGGAGATGGATAAGTTAAAGCACGTTAATACTCAACTCTTCAGCGAGAATAAAAGCCTGAAAACAAAACAGAATAAATTGAGCGACTCCATTACCCGGCTCTCTAAAAACAAAGAAGAGTTGGCCAGTAAAGTAGCCCTCGCCTCGCAACTGAAAGCTGAAAACATTGTCATTAAAGCCGTGAATAGCAAAGGCAAAGAGCGCAACTCACCTTTCAAAAATAAACAACTTCAAAAACTGAAAGTAGAATTTAACCTGGCCGAAAATAAAGTAGCCGCAGTGGAAGGGAAAAAAATTATTATCCGGGTTACGGATGAAAACAATCAGGTAATTTTTGACCAGGCGAAAGGATCAGGCACATTTATGCTAAATGGAAAAGAAGAGTTTTTCACAGCGGCCCAAGAAATCTTATTCGACAACACCCGGCAAAAACTAACTTTCTTCTACGAAAAAGGGTCTGAGTATGCTTCCGGAAAATACACGATGGAAATTTTTGCTGATAATTATAAAATTGGCAGCAGTCAGTTTGAGGTAAAGTAAAACCTAGGCTACTGCTTTTTGCTTCTTTACAGGATAATCAAACAAGCCATGTTCTTTAATGGCCTCTTCCACCTTATGGGGTACGTATTTTTCCCATCCGGTTTCGCCTTTTTTAATCATAACCAATACATTGTCTGAAATAATTTGCAGATTATTAATATTAGCATCTTCTATATCCTGCATTTTATTGTTTACCATCAGGTACCGGAAAAGAGGTTTAAGATTTTCGGGCAACTCCTGCTCAAAATCTTTCAGCGTAAACAATGATTTGTCTGAACGTAAAGCCGGATAGATATACAGTTTGATGTTCGAGCCAAACAACGAAGAGAAACATTCTAAAATACCCCCGTTTAAATTATCGTATGTTTTTTCGTCAAATATTTTTTGCAAAGCATAGATACCCAACACTAAACCTATTTTCTTGCCTTTTGTCGTTTTAAAAAGATAGTTCACCAAACGGTAGTATTCAAAGTAATTGGAGATCAAAACATTTTGCCCCAGCGAGCAAATAATGTCGGCCCGGTACAGGAAATCTTTTTCATCTATGCTCCCCTCCGAACTGAGGTCGTTAAGCGTGAGCTCGGTAATAGTAATCAGCTTATTCTTATCTACATCGGGTTCATTTTTAAAATGCCTGCGGGAGGTAAGCAGCATATCCACGTTAACATGAGTAACCGGGCGAAAGCGGCCCCGAAGCACTAATACATTTTTCTTGTAGAGATATTCAGACGGTTGCACCACCCGGCCATCGGCACCAAACATAGCAGCTTTGGTTAGTCCGTTTTTTACCAGCTTCAGTGCCATCAATCGGTTATCCACATTTTTAAAATCGTGACCCTCTATTCGAAACATATCGATCTCTGCCCTCCGCGTGGTAAGGCCATCGAGCAGCGAAAGCATAATTTCTTCGGCATCTTTCAGAAACATACACGCATAAATCAGGTTTACCCCCAATATGCCTAGCGATACTTGTTGCTGCAACTGATCGTTGTCTTGAAGTTTTACATGTATAATGCAATCATTGTACGGACCTTGCGGGGTCAATTGAAAACGTAACCCCATCCAACCATGACCTTGATTGGTACGTTCAAAATTCAATATCTCTACGGTATCGGCAAAGGCGAAAAAGCGAGTTTCATTTATGCGGTGTGGCAACCTTTCTGGCAATAATTGATATTCGTGCTCGATCATACTGATGAGGCGGCCTTCGCTTACATAACGATCGCATACTCCGTAAATGGCATCGCTGAATTTCATGTCGTAGGCAGACATTGTTTTAGCAACTGTACCACTCGCACCGCCCACTTTAAAAAAATTGGCGGCAGTTTCCTGTCCTCCCCCCACTTCGGCAAACGACCCGTAGATGGCCCGGCTAAGATTTATACGCAAAGCTTTTTCTGGCGTACTCAGTTTCTTCGTTTCCTCCATACTTTCTGGTTACTTTGACTCGAAAGGTAGCAATTGTTTTCTGTACAGAGGAACGTATTTAACGGATGCCTGTTTCATTAAATTCAAAAAAAATAAAAGTTGCACTTATTAGTTGAACACAGCTTTCATTAACTTGGCAATTGATTAACTAAAAGAAAATGCATCATTCTAAAATAATCGGGCTCGGCCATCATGTGCCTGATACGGTAATTACCAACCAATACCTGTCTAATTTAATGGACACCACAGACGAGTGGATAGTGGAACGCACAGGTATTAAAGAACGCAGGTGGATGAACCCGGCACAAGATACAGTGGCCAATATGGCCGCCAAAGCCTCGCGTATGGCATTACAACGAGCCGGTTTAAAAGAAACAGATATTGATTTTATTGTATTTGCTACCATTACCCCCGATTATTTTTTTCCAGGCTCTGGTGTATTGCTTCAACGCGAACTCGGGCTTGACGGACGCATTGGCGCTCTTGATATTCGCAATGCCTGCTCCGGTTTTATTTATGGACTGTCGGTAGCCGATCAGTTTATCAAAACCGGCATGTATAAAAATGTACTGGTCGTGGGGGCCGAAATTCAATCAACCGCACTCGACATCAGCACGCAGGGAAGAAATACGGCCGTTATTTTTGGAGACGGTGCCGGTGCCGCCATCCTTCAGCGCTCGGAGAAACCCGGGCTGCTCTCCACCCATCTGCATTCCGATGGAAAATTTGCTGAAGAACTATATGTAAAAGATCCCGGCAGCAGCCGGCCACATGCCGAGCGCCAACCTAAGCAAATTTTAGACACCACTACCTACAAAGTAGTGATGAATGGCAACCAGGTTTTTAAACATGCTACTACCCGGTTTATAGAAGTAATACAGGAAGCACTGGATGCCAACCAATTAAAGAAAGAAGATATTAATATGTTAGTGCCGCACCAAGCAAACTTGCGCATCAGTCAATACATCCAGCATAAACTTGCCTTGCGCGATGATCAGGTATTTAACAACATTCAGCATTACGGCAATACCACTGCTGCCTCTATCCCTATAGCCATGAGCGAAGCCTGGGCACAAGGAAGAATCAAAGAAAATGACGTACTTTGCCTGGCCGCCTTCGGCAGTGGCTTTACATGGGCTTCTGCACTGATCCGGTGGTAAATTAACTCTGGTTTGCGGGCACCGCCAGCACAATAAATAGTTCAAAACTTGTACCCATGAAGACCTCCTCCTACAACCCCAGTCCGCTTGAAGTGGATATGGCCAATGCTCTTTTTATTTTGCAAAAAGAAATACAAAAGCACTTGCAAGACAATGAAGTGATTCATGTAGAAACAAACATTCAGCGTGATAACCCAACGGTAAAATTCAGTTTGCTCGACAAAGATGGCGACCCGCATGAAATAGTACTGAGAATAGTGCAAATACCAGATAAATTTTAGACGATCGATAGGCAGTAGTACAATGAAGAAATATAATTGATAATGAACGGTGCTATTTTTTAATTCAATGAAGAAGAAAATTATTATAGGGAGTGTAGTGGTTTTAGGAGCGGTTTGTTTATCCTTTACTCCTCCGGTCGACCGATTCTTTGAAATTGCTAAAAATCTGGAAATCTTCTCAGCCCTATTTAAAGAGGTAAATGCCCTGTATGTAGATGATACTAACCCCAACCGCATGGTACGCAACGGCATAGATGCCATGCTCAGTTCGCTCGATCCATATACCAACTATATTCCCGAAGACGAAGTAGAAGATTACCGTACGTTAAACACCGGGCAATATGGGGGGATCGGTGCCTCTACCATCAATCTGGGCAACCGCATTGTGGTAAATATGATTTTTGAAAATTACCCGGCTTATAAAAATGGTTTAAAAATAGGTGATGAAATCATAAAAATTAATGATCTCGAATTATCCAAACTAACCGTGGATGAATCGAACCGGTTAATGAAGGGGCAAGTGGGCACTGTTGTAAAAATCAGTGTGAAAAGATTTAACCACGATCATCTGATTGATCTCGAATTCAAACGTGAAAAAATAAAAATCAACATTGTTCCCTACTTTGGAATGATCACCGGTACCGATGTGGGGTTTATTCAACTGACCGAATTTACGAACGAGTGTAGCCGCGAATTAAAAAAAGGAATTCAATCGCTGAAAGACCAGGGAGCCAAGAAACTGATTTTGGATTTACGCGGAAACCCGGGCGGGCATTTAAACGAAGCCATTGATATCTGCAATTTTTTTATTGCTAAAAATAAACTGGTCGTAACCACCAAAGGCAAAAGCGAACAGCACAATTACGAAACGCAAAATAACCCGCTGGATGAGACCCTTCCCCTCATTGTGTTAATTAACCGAGGAAGTGCTTCCGCTTCGGAAATTGTAGCGGGTACTTTGCAGGATTACGACCGGGCCGTTATTATGGGCGAACGATCTTATGGAAAAGGCCTGGTACAAATGGGAAAACCGTTTATCTATAATTCGTATATCAAAATTACTACGGCAAAATACTATACGCCAAGCGGAAGATGCATACAAGTGCTCGACTACTCGCATCGGAGAGCAGACGGCAGCGTAGCATCGGTGCCCGATTCTATCAAAAAACAGTTTAAAACTTTGCGCGGCCGGTCTGTGTACGATGGCGGAGGTATTGATCCCGATATTATTTACGACAAAGCTGCTTCCTCTGAGTATGTAGCTGCTCTGGTTAGACAGGGATACCTTTTTGATTATGCCACCCAATACGCAGCCACTCATCCGGCCATCGCCTTGCCCAGAAATTTTTCGCTCACGCCAGCCGACTATCAGGCATTTATGAATTGGGTTGGCAACAAGAAAATAATTTATCAAACTAAAGTAGAAAATGATTTAAAAGAATTGGAAGAAATGGCCACCCGCGAGCAGTATCTTCCTGTTATCCGGGAAGAATTGGCTGAGATACATAAAAAACTGGCCAATACGCATAAGGAAAACCTGACTACATACAAAGATTTAATACAAGCTGCCTTAGAGCAGGAAATTGTTTCTCGTTATTATTTTGAAAAAGGAGCAGCCGAATTTGTTACCAGCCACGATGTCGAGGTAACCAAAGCGGTTAGTGTGCTTACCGACACTACCCTCTACAAAAAGATATTAGGCGAACCTTAATCTGCAGCCTCATTACCAATAAAGTTACTTTTCAATTGCTTCGCAAGCCAAAGCAATTTGTATTGACCACGAACTGGTATAAACCACAGCTATCTTTTGCTGGTCTGTATCGGTTATCCACTCGGGGTTGTTCAGTTGCTTACGAGCATTCCAAGAATACGAGCCTTGATTATCTTGTGTGCATTTTACCGTAGCCTTACCCGAAAACCGAAAACCATCTGGTGCTTTAATAGACAGGATTGTACCCTTTAAACAAAACTTATCATCGAGGCATTTACAATCTGCTGTCGGCAGGCACGCTACATCGTGCAATTCCGGTGTTTGCTTAGCCTCTCCCATTACCGAAATAATTTTTCTCGGCTTGTACTCATGGTTAAGGTTAACAACAGGAGTTGCTTTGGGGTGACAGGCAACAAACAGCACGATAGTAAATAGAAATCTAATAACTCTTGCTTCCATGTGGTAAAGATTATTTCTTTACCGAAGTACGTTTTAACAATGCGGTCATCCTATACTAAAAACTTAGTATTTTTCTGTCGCCCACCTCATTTGTTAAGAATCTGTATAAACTGAAGGGAGATTTTTTTCGTTTTTGGTAAATTTCTTACATCAAACGCATCTAAAAGATCAATTCCATTACCTTAGAAAAACCTAAACTCAAAAACTGTTGTACAAAATCCTCATCTGCGAAGATCATGAGGTTGTGGTGGAGGGTGTTAAAATGATGCTGGCAGGCCAAGATGAATTCTTGCTTAGCGGCCATGCTGCTACCTATACCCAACTACAGCCATTACTTCTGCACGAAGCCCCGTCTATCCTTCTGCTCGATCTTAACCTGAAAAAAGAAGACGGCTTTTCTATCCTGTTAAAACTTAAAGAAAATAATACCAACATAAAAGTGCTCATTTTTACTATGTATGAAGAAGCTTATCTGATTGAAAAGGCACGGAAGCTTGGGGCAAATGGTTTTTTATTGAAAAACATGGCTCATGGCGAACTGGTGAAAGCCCTCCGTCACGTATCGAATTCGGAAGAGTTTTATCTTCAATCAAACCTGAAAGGCCAGCAACAGCAAGAAATGGCATTACGCGATCAGTTTGTAGAAAAAATGCAGTTAACGCCACGCGAAATAGATATTATACGGCTTGTAGCTATGGGCAAATCGGCTAAAGAAATGGGGGATGAACTTTTTCTAAGCATTCACACCGTGGATACCCACAGGCGCAATATTATTAGTAAACTCAAATTAAAAAATATTGCCGACTTGGCCCGCTTTGCTGTAGAAAACCACTTACTCTAATTACTTAAAAGTAAGTATAGGGCATGGCAACTTATTTAAGTTTATTGTACAGGTGAAAGCCCTCCTCTCTCTCATTTTAGGTACGGTTATATTACACAGCCCATTGCTCGCACGAGAGCAGGCCGACACCATTTATTTTGACGGAACCCAGAGCAGTATTCCAATCAATGCATCCATTCGGTATTTTAGCTCTCCTTCGGATATGAACATAGATTCGGCCTGGCATATTATAAAAAATAGTAACCAGATAAAGCGCAATCCTCCTATCAATTTTGGTATTGTAAATGGTTTTTTTTGGCTTGCCTTAACTATAAAAAATACAACTAACCAAAATCAAAATCTGTATTTAAAAATTAAGCAGCCACATCTTTACCAGGTCTATTTCTTTCAGGTAAACCGCAACCCGGAATTTCTTTATAAGGGAGGAATGTATTTCCCCTTTAATATGCGACCTGTACCCGTTCGCTATTTTGCATTCCCCCTCCATTGCCCCGCAGGTGCCTACTATACTGCACTAATCAAGATACACCACGTAAATAGCCTCTCTATCCCGGCATACCTTGAAACGGAGAGAGAATTGCTAGTTTCCAACTACCGGCAAAATCTGGGATGGGGATTTTGGGTAGGTTTTATTTTTTTTAACTCATTATTTGCGCTGATGGGGTGGATCGTGATACGAAGGAGTGTCTTTTTCTGGTATTTTTTATACATGTTGTGTGTGGTGCTTTTCGGCCTAACAGAACAAGGGTATAGTTTCCAGTTTGTCTTCCCTGACCGACCCGAGTTTTCTACCGTATCTATTATAGGTACCGGTATTTTGCTCTCCGCACTCATGATCAAGTTTACCCAATCTCTCTTAGAAACAAAAAAATATCTACCCTGGAGCAACCGCCTTATCAACGCCATTATCACTCTCATTCTTTCTATGATTGCTTTAGGGATTATAGCGCCTCATTTTATGTTTCGTATTACCCCATGGCTTTTGCCCTTTCTAAATGGGGTGATGTTGTTCTCGCTTGCGCTCGTGGCTTATATCGGCATCCAATCACTAAAAACGAATCGAACAGTTGCCTTGTTTTATCTCATAGCCTATACGGTAATCGTGCTGTGTTCTACATTTACTATTTTAGATGTAGCATTTGGTCTGTTCGATTATTTTGGCCCCAATCTTATTCTACTTGGATACCTCGCAGAAGCCCTCTTGCTAAGCATAGCCATTGCCCTGTTCTTTCATCGGATAAATACGGAACGATTGCATCTCTCCGCTAAGGTAACCACCCAGCAAAAAGAAATGTACCAGCAATATATTTCGGGAATAGAAAAGGAACGCTCGCGAATTGCCGGAGAGCTGCACGATGACGTAGGAAGCCGGCTCAGTTTTTTAAAACGGCTAATACAAAATCAACAAGAACAATCCAAAAAGGCAGTAGATCAACTCGATGTACTAATTAACGATATACGAAAATTGTCGCACGATCTCGCCCCGCCTATTGCCCACATATCCGGGCTTGCTCCGTTATTAGAAAAATTAGTAAGCGACCAGCGCAAAGTATCGGGACTGGATTTAAAACTACAGATTCACAATTTTACCGATAACCTCAGCCCATTTCAAATTCAGCAGATATACCGCATCGTGCAAGAAGCTTTGAGTAATATTATAAACCACTCTAAGGCTAAACAGGGGTACGTTCAAATATTTGGTCATGAAAAATATTTAGACCTGATGATTGAAGATAACGGGAAAGGATTTGAACCTTCTACACAAGATGGCTTTGGCTTAAGTCAAATGCGTATCCGCACCGACAGTTTAAGTGGCCGTATCGAAATAAACAGCCATCCCGGTAAGGGTACAATTATTCTGGTGCAGGTTCCTTTTAGTGAGCCGGTTATAGATTTTGCTTAATTACCTCCAGCGTTTTGTTAAACTCATCTTTACTGAGTTTTAATTTTGGGTTGGCAAAATTGATATCGTCCATCGAATTCATAGGCACCAAATGCAGATGGGCGTGCGGTACTTCAAAACCAATCACAGCCACTCCTACTCGTTTACAATGTGTGGACTTTTTAATAGCTGAGGCTACACGCTTCGCAAATACTATCATTGCAGCCAGAGAAGAATCTTCTACATCAAAAAAATAATCTACTTCTTTCTTGGGCACAATTAAAGTATGGCCGATGGCAAGCGGATTGATGTCGAGAAAAGCAATGAAGGTATCATCTTCGGCAACGATGTATCCGGGAATTTCCCGATTAATAATTTTTGTAAAAATAGAAGACATACGCTTCCGGTTATCCAATATTTACCACTTCAAATTCCATTTCGCCAGCCGGTGTCTTTACTTTTGCCACATCGCCCTTTTTCTTTCCGAGCAGGCCTTTGCCAATGGGCGATTGGGTAGATATTTTTCCGGCTTTTAAATCGGCTTCTTCTTCACTTACCAGTGTATAAGTTACGGAGGCTCCGTTTTTTTTGTTCTTAATGGTTACCTTAGAAAGAATAGAAACCATGGAAGTATCAATTTTAGATTCGTCTATCAGGCGGGCATTGCTCACCAGGTCTTCCAGTTTGGCAATCTTAGCTTCCAAATGGCCTTGCGCATCTTTGGCGGCATCGTACTCGGCATTCTCGCTCAGGTCGCCTTTATCGCGGGCTTCCGCAATTTGTTTAGCGATATCGGCCCGGCCTTTTGTTTTGAGATGATTTAATTCATTTGTGATTTTATCCAAGCCCTCTTTGGTATAATAAGAAATTTTTTTGCTCATAATTTTTTTCAGTTCGTAAATATTTTCGGCTTCACAAAAAATAAAAACAACGGCTTCTGCATGAGAAGCCGTTGTTGGCACAAAGATAATTTTTTATATCCGTATTACAAAAATCAATGCCCTACCAATTCGGGTATCAGCCCTTTTACTTCTTGTAATAAAGCCTCATCAAACTTAGCCAGGTACAGCGTTTTTGCTTTGGCTAATTGATCGATGGTGAGCCCCTTGGCTCCGCGCAAATCGGCCTTATACAAACTGGCGTTTTCAAAATCGGCTCCCATTAAATAGCTGTTTTGCAGATTAGCCTCCATCAGGTAGGCATTTTTAAAACTTGTTTTTATAAGAAATGTATTTTCAAAATTAGCTTTAATTAAAAAAGCATCATTGAAATTAGCTCCGCTGGCATACGCCCCTTTTAAGTTCGCCTGATTTAAGTTTGAATTTTCGAAATTGGTTTGATTTAACCGGGTGTTTTCCAAACACGTTTCAATCAACGAGGAGTTGGAAACATCGGCCGAATTAAGATTGGACGAGTGTAAGTTTACGTGGCTGAGGTTGGTGCGGATGAGATGGCAGTTAACCAGATTAATCTCATATATTTTATGGCGATTTAGCCTTTTAATATTTCCTACCGTACGGAAAGCAGCTTCTTCCGATTCCCATAATCGAAAATCGTCAATCTCATCTTTATAGGTGCGGATGCGCTGACGGACTTCTCCGTTTTGGTTAAGCCAAAAAATCAAGATACCGATTACCGCAATATCGAAGATCATGCCATGAGCTTGCGACATAATCTGTCCGAAAAAGCTATGAAAGTCTTCAATGTAATAAGGTAAACTTAAGCTCAGCACCACCACGGTAACACCGAGCAATACCAACGAGCTGGTGAGTAATGGTCTTTCAACGATCTCATCAAATTTATCTTTGAGTCGCTGCCCGATGCCTTTTTTTTCCATCACAAAAAAATCAATTCAAAATATAAGTTACCATTTCAAAAGCAAAATTAAAAATCGATCAGTTGCCAATCTTTATCACTTTTGCGGGAGATATTACATTCGTTGGGGGAGTTTTCACAACAATACATGTACGGTAAGAAAATAGATCGTAAGCCCTAGCAGATCGCTGGCCGTGGTAATAAAGGGCCCCGAAGCCAATGCGGGGTTAAAGCCCAGCCGGTTGATTAACAGGGGGGTAATCGTACCCACAAATGAGGAGAACATAACCACGCAAAACAAGGCAAAGGACACGACTACAGAAAGCCGGTTATTATTGAAAAACAGAGAGGTTGAGCCCAGTACAATCAAGGAAAGCAATAAGGCATTTAGAAGAGCTACATAAAGCGTTTTTATCAGCCTTTGCGTCATGCCTTCTTCCAGGTAGCCCGGATTGGCCAAACTCTGCACCACCAACCCGGACGATTGTATGCCTACATTTCCGCCTGTAGCCTGAATAAGTGGTACAAAAAAGGCGATGGCTGTAATTTTTGTCAATTCATGTTCAAAAAAACCCATAAATCTTGCACTGAGCATTCCACCAAAAATACCGATGAGCAACCACGGAAGGCGGGCTCTAACATTTTTCAACAAGGTATCATCTTCTTCTACATCTTCGGTAATACCGCTCATGAGTTGGCGTTCTTCTTCTGCCTGATCGGAAATAACATCCACCACATCGTCAATCGTAATGCGGCCTACCAATTGCCCTTGCACATTTACTACTGGCACCGATTCCAAATCGTATTTCCGCATGATTTCAGCCACTTCGCGCTCTTCCATATACGTTTCTACCGGCATAACATCGTCCTCGCAAATATCTTTTACTAAAGTTTTAGGGTCGGAAATAATTAGTTTTTGCAACGGCACCATCCCCAGCAGTTTATCTTTTTCATCTACTACCCAGGCCGTATAAAACTTACCTACCGTTTCGGCTTGTTTTCGGATTTCATCAATACACTCTACCACTGTCCAAGTGGCGCGAACGCGGATCAGTTCTTTGGCCATCAGGCCGCCAGCCACGTGTTCATCGTAACGCAAAAGATCTATTACTTGCGATTTTAAATCGGTATCAAGATTTCCAATAATCTCTTCGCTGGTTTTAATGGGGAGTTCATTCAAAATATCGGCTGCGTCATCCGACTCTAATTGGTTAATGATCTCAGACAGTTCGGTAGCCGAATAAATGGACAGAAAACTTTTGCGAGTTTCCGTATCCAGGTCATTAATAATCTGAGCCCTTGTCGCTACGGAAAGCATATCCAACACGTACTTTGATTCTTCGCTGTTAAACTCATAGAGCAGCGTAGTAATGTCGGCCGGGTTTACTTCTTCCAAACTGGAAGAAATAAATTTTTTATCATGCTCGTTCAGCGCACGCTGAAAGCGGTCATGAAATTCTTGGGTTAATTCAAATTTAGTAATCGGCTCCACGCTGCATTTCTATTTCAGTAGTCAATGAAATAAAATTTTCTACACTCAATTGCTCGGCACGCTTGTCCATAAAAGGGCTTAGCAGAACCGAACCCGGTAAATTTAATGGTTTGAGTGCGTTGCGCAATGTTTTCCTCCGGTTTTGAAAAGCCTGTTTTACTACTTTACGGAAAAGGCTTTCATCGCAGGGCAACTGTTTCCGGTTGTTACGCACCAGCCGGATTACGGCCGACATTACTTTAGGGGGCGGATAAAAAACACCGGGCGGCACTTTAAATTTTGATTCAATCGTATAAAAAGTTTGAAGCAACACGCTCAAAATTCCATACATCTTGCTTCCCTCCTTTTCGGCTAGCCGGTCGGCCACTTCTTTTTGCAACATGCACACCACCTGATCTACTTTTTCGTGGTGATTTAATATCTTAAAAAAAATCTGCGAAGAAATATTGTACGGAAAATTTCCAATGATATGGATTTTTTCGGGTGTTAACAGATCCACATCCATTTTAATAAAATCGCCTTCAAAAATTTTTTCGCGAAGGGATGCAAAATGTTCTTTCAGGTACGCTACCGATTCCCGGTCTATTTCAGAAAGGTACAGATCTACTTCCGGCCGTTGCACGAGGAAGCCCGTTAATACGCCCGTACCAGGGCCAATTTCAAGCACAACCGATCGTTGGGTTAATTGCAGAACCTCTACAATTTTAGCCGCAATATTCTGGTCCTTAAGAAAATGCTGACCAAGAAATTTTTTAGGACGAACCACGCAATATTAAAAACCCAAAATTCAAGATTCAAAATTGAATTAGCTAACTTGTACCCTTTAATTTTGATTTTCTAATGACAACTGATAAACCTACCATCGGAATTACTTTAGGAGACCCCAACGGCATAGGCCCGGAGGTAGTAATCAAAGCCCTGGCCGATAACCGTATCTTTAATTTATTTACTCCGGTGGTGTACGGCTCTACCCGTGTCATCTCCTTTTATAAAAAACAACTCAATGCCGAGGAGTTTAATTATAGCCAAACTAAACCCGATACCTCTTTTTTTCCTAAGTCAGTAAACGTAGTAAACTGCTGGGAAGAACCTGTAGAAATCACACCCGGAACGGCCTCCCGAGCAGCCGGTAAATGTGCGTTGCTAAGTTTAAAAAAAGCAATTAGCGACCTGAAAGCCGGAACCATCCAGGCTTTAGTAACCGCCCCCATAGACAAAAATACTATTCATAATGATGAATTTCCTTACCACGGACATACCGAATACCTTACACAAGAATTTAATGCCGGTGAAAGCCTGATGTTACTGACAGGAAATGAACTGAAAGTAGGATTAGTTACCGAACACGTACCCGTAAAAGAAATTGCCCGGCACATTACACGCGATCGAATAGAATTAAAAATACGTTTGTTTGAAATGTCGTTGAAGCAAGACTTTGGCATACAAAAACCAAAAATTGCGGTACTCGGCTTAAACCCCCATGCAGGCGATGGCGGGTTGCTGGGTAGCGAAGAAAATGAAATAATAAAACCGGTAATCACTGACCTTAAAACAAAAGGGAAACTAATCTTCGGCCCCTTCCCTGCCGATGGCTTTTTCGGCTCAGGGCAGCATACCAAATTCGATGGCGTATTGGCCATGTACCACGATCAGGGTTTGGTAGCCTTTAAGACTCTGGATTTCAGCAACGGAGTAAATTACACGGCCGGATTGCCCATCGTGCGCACATCGCCCGACCATGGAACGGCCTATGCTATTGCCGGTAAAAACCAGGCCGATGAAAACTCCATGCGGCAAGCCATCTATCTCGCCTGCGACATAGCCAAGCAAAGACAGCCTGCAAAACAGACAACTTAACGCTCCCTTTTGCCGTTTACCAAGCTCATACTCTTTTTTAATAAAAGATTGAGTTAGTTTCGGCAAAAATGGACACCACCCGTAAGCAATTAAATATTTTAATACAACTGGCCGAGGCCGACAAGCATTTTGCACAAGTAGAGCGCGAAATGATTCTGCGTATCGCCCGAGAACGAAATTTCCCCGAAGAATCGGTAACCCACCTGATCCGACACCCCGAGCCGATAGAGCTACTCGATACCCTCTCGGCCGATCAGAAGTTCGATTATTTGATTTCGTGTATCGACTTAGTCTATACCGATCATAAAGTTTTTGAGAGCGAGTTGCTATTTGTAAAGGGTATTGCCATAAAACTGGGGTTTAAAAAATCGGTCGTTGATTTCTTAATCGAAAACAATAGTAACATTCCCATACAGTCTCTGAAATCCAGGGTATTAAGCGAATACCTTTAAATAAGGATATAACATCGTTTTCTATAAAAAATTGAAAGATGTTTCCTGAAATCAGCTAAAATCTGATAAATTTGCCGTCTTATTTAAAAACCCGGAATGGTAAAAGAGTATTCGGTTAATATTCTCGGCCTTTCCAAGGGCGTTCACACGTTTGAGTTTCAACTGGGCGAGCTTTTTTTAAAGAAGTACGACCCCGCTGCTACAGCCCTTGGAAATTTCACCGCTACGGTTACCCTCGACAAAAGGGATACGTTCATTGAAGCTGATTTTAAAATTAACGGCACAGCCCGTCTGACCTGCGACCGCAGTTTAGATGAATACGACTATCCCCTTTCACTTAAACGGAAAGTGGTATTTAAGTATGGAGAAGTGCCGCAAGAAATCAGTGATGAGATCATTATTATCTCCACTCATCAGGCTCAACTTGAATTGGGCCAGTTGATGTATGAGTTTCTTTCATTGGAAATTCCCATGAAAAAACTTCATCCAAGATACAATAATGACACCCCTGAAGACGGCTTGGTTTATTCTTCTCCGCCCCAAGGCGAAGAATCTAAACCGATCGACCCGCGGTGGGAAATTTTGAAAAAAATAAAGTAGTAAACATAAATTTTTAGTTATGCCAAATCCGAAACGGAAAACCTCCAAAACACGCAGAGATAAGAGAAGAACCCATTATAAGGCTACCGCCAATGCCATGGCCGTGTGCCCCACAACCGGTGAAAACCACTTACCCCACCGCGCCTTTTGGCACGAGGGTAAATTATACTTCAAAGGGAATGTGGTAATGGAAAAAGAAGTGCTCGCTTAATGCGTCTTTTTTTTTATACACGAATCTTTTCGTCTGTCAAACATTGTGGCGACAAGCCGCAATAACTTATTTATTTATTTTATATGCCCGGAAGATTTCTGCCGGGCATTTTAGTTTTTTAGTTATACCCTAGCGGCAAACAAATGAACAAAATACGAGCAGCAATTACAGGCGTAGGCGGATATGTTCCAGACTATGTACTGACCAATAAAGAACTCGAAACCATGGTGGATACATCGGATGAGTGGATTACCTCCCGCACCGGCATAAAGGAACGAAGAATTTTAAAAGGAGAAAATCAGGGCGTTTCTGTCATGGGCATTGAGGCGGTAAAAGATATGCTGGCCAAAACTAAAACTGATCCCAAAGAAATTGACTGTATAATATTTGCCACCGTTACGGCAGACATGACTTTTCCTGCCACCGCAAATATTGTTGCCACGGCCGTAGGCGCCACCAACGCATTTAGCTACGATATGGGAGCCGCATGCTCGGGTTTTCTTTATGCCTTAGTAACCGGAGCCAGTTTTATTCAATCGGGCATGTATAAAAAGGTAATTGTAATCGGAGGCGATAAAATGTCTTCTATTTTAGACTACCAAGACCGCACCACGTGCATCATCTTTGGCGATGGGGCCGGTTGCGTGCTGCTTGAACCGACTACCGAAGCGGTAGGCATCATGGATTCTATTTTGCGCAGCGATGGCGCGGGCGAAAGCTACCTGCACATGAAAGCGGGAGGAAGCCGGCTTCCGGCCACCCGCGAAACCGTGGATAAGCGCTTGCATTTTGTGTATCAGGAAGGTGCTGCCGTTTTCAAATTTGCAGTAACCAATATGGCCGATGTATCGGCCCAACTGGCTGAACGGAATAACCTGAATGCCGATACCATTACCTGGTTGGTACCCCATCAAGCCAATAAACGGATTATTGATGCCACGGCACACCGCGTAGGCATTACCGATAATAAAGTCATGATGAACATTGAGCGCTACGGCAATACTACAGCGGGCACCATTCCCTTATTATTATGGGATTATGAAAAGAAACTAAAAAAAGGCGACAATCTTATATTAGCGGCCTTTGGTGGAGGCTTTACCTGGGGAGCCGTTTATGTAAAATGGGCCTATTGATCTATCTATTGCTATTAAAAACTACATTCTAATTGTTACTTTACTACTAAATTCTATTCTTTCATGGCAACCATATCCGATTTGAGCAAAGGAAATTATATCCGCTACAATGGCGAAGTAGTGCAGGTAGAAGAACTGCAACACCGCACACCGGGCAACCTGCGCGCTTTTTACCAAATTAAAATGCGCAGTGTGCGTACCGGCAAAATCGTAGAAAACCGGTTTCGCCCGGGCGACAGCGTAGACCAACTTCGGGTGGAAACCAAAGAATATCAATACCTCTATCAGGATGGCGATAGCTTAGTGTGCATGGATAACCAGACGTACGATCAAATCTATTTAGATAAAAACTTGCTGGGCGATTCGGTAAACTACATTAAAGAAGGCGTTACCCTGCTCATCGCTTTCGAAAACGGCACCGAACCCATCACGGCCGAAGCCCCAGCCCATGTTGTTGTAAACGTAACTTATACCGAGCCGGGCGTGCAGGGCGATACGGCTACCCGAACGCTTAAACCCGCTACTATTGAAACCGGTGCCGAAATTCGTGTACCTTTATTTGTCAATACCGGAGATAACATCAAGATTAAAACGATCAATGGTGAGTATGTAGAACGTGTAAAATAAATTTTCATGGCAACAGCAAAAAACAACGGTTTAAAAAAAACAAGCCGCTCTTCCTCAACTCAAAACCTAACTGAAATGAAAACCTCTGAAATCCGCGACCTCATCGACTTTATTGCTCAATCCGGTTTAAACGAAGTGGACATTGAAACGAAGGAGCTGAAATTACATGTAAAAAGAGAACCCGACCAAAAAGTGCTGAAATCCTCAGCTCCCATTCTTACAACTCCTCCCGTAGCCCTTGCGGCTGCCCCTCCTCAAATGGTCGCCCCTCCTATTCAGCCGGTACAAGCTCAAAAAACAGAAAAACCCGCATCCGGAAAAACGGCTGAAATAAAATCTCCGATGATCGGCACATTCTATCGTTCGGCCAACCCCGACTCACCTCCTTTTGTTTCGGTGGGCGATAGAGTAGAGAAAGGGCAAGTGGTATGCATTATTGAAGCTATGAAGTTATTTAACGAGATTGAGTCGGAGGTTTCAGGTACCCTTGTGAAAGCGATGACAGAAAATTCTTCGCCTGTAGAATACGATCAGGTGTTGTTTGTAGTAGAGCCTGATTAATCCGTCTTTCGCAGACTTGTAGTAAGTAGTGAATAGTGAACCTCAATTGTGCTATCCTATTAACTAAAAATCATTAACCGAATATATGTTTAAAAAAATATTGATTGCCAACCGGGGAGAAATTGCCTTGCGTATCCTCCGCACTTGCAAAGAAATGGATATTAAAACGGTAGCTGTTTACTCTACTGCCGATCGCGAAAGTTTGCACGTTCGCTTTGCCGATGAGGCCGTTTGCATTGGGCCGCCTCCAAGCAAAGATTCATATCTGAATATTCCTAAAATAATTTCAGCAGCCGAAATTACCAATGCGGATGCCATCCATCCGGGATATGGATTTCTCTCTGAGCGGGCTGAGTTTTCAGCTATCTGCCATGAATATGGAATAAAATTTATCGGCCCCACGCCCGAAATGATCAATGCCATGGGCGATAAATCTACCGCCAAAGACACCATGAAAAAGGCCGGTGTGCCCACCATTCCAGGATCAGCCGGTTTACTCTCTTCCATCGAAGAAGGCCTTGAAATAGCCCGGGCTATAAAATACCCCGTAATTGTTAAAGCTACGGCTGGCGGAGGTGGAAAAGGAATGCGCATCATCCATGAAGAAAGTGAATTTAAAAAAGCCTGGGACGATGCCAAGCGCGAAGCCGGGGCTGCCTTTGGCAATGACGGGCTTTATCTGGAAAAATTTGTTGAAGAACCCCGCCATATTGAAATACAAATTGTAGGCGATCAGTACGGAAAAGTATGCCACCTCTCCGAACGTGATTGCTCCATACAACGCAGGCATCAAAAATTAGTGGAAGAAACCCCCTCTCCCATCATCAGTCAGGAGTTGCGAGAGCGCATGGGCGAAGCTGCCATTAAAGGAGCTAAGGCCATTAATTACGAAGGAGCCGGCACCATTGAATTTCTGGTGGACAAACACGGGGATTTCTACTTTATGGAAATGAACACACGCATTCAGGTAGAGCATCCGATTACCGAAGAGGTGACAAATTACGATTTAATTAAAGAGCAAATTAAAGTTGCGGCAGGCGTACCTATTTCAGGAAAAAATTATTTTCCTCAACTTTTTTCTATGGAATGCCGCATTAATGCCGAAGACCCCGCTAACGGATTCCGCCCTTCGCCCGGCAAAATCCTGAACCTGCACAAACCCGGTGGGCATGGCGTGCGCGTAGATAGCCACGTGTACTCCGGATATACGATCCCGTCCAATTACGATTCTATGATCGGCAAACTAATTGTAACCGGGCAATCGCGCGATGAAGTAATTACCCGCATGAAACGGGCACTGAGCGAATTTATTATTGAAGGCGTAAAAACCACTATTCCATTTCACCTCGCGCTGATGGACAACCCTACTTTCCGCTCGGGCAAGTTTACCACTAAATTTTTGGAAACGGATGCCTTCGATTTCTCTAAGTTGAAATAAGTCAGGAGGTGTGTCCTCCAACTAAAAACCCTCATGCTTTCGTATGAGGGTTTTTTATTCTCCTTTCCGTAAAGATGATCGGGCATACTCGGGTATCTCTCCGCAAACACTCATCCGGGTAATTTAACCCAAATCATGCATTGGTCTTCTTCGTTTCCTAAACAACAGACAGGTTGATTTAGCAAACTTATTGAGTTAACCGCACGCCTTTTGATTTCAATACAGAGTTTATTTTAGGAATTTCGTTGGTTAAAAAAAACTTCCAGGTGTCAGTCATTTTTTGAATGGAAGGCTCAAGCTCTTTCACCGCCTGGCGTGCTTGAAATGTTACGGGCATATCGGTGCCTTGCAAAATTGTAAAGAGTTGTTCGCATTTTGTTGCTAAATTATTCCATGACATGGCACTCAGGTCGCGCCCCCAGCCACCTGACCCTTTTAACAAATTCAATTTAGTTTTGAATTCATTAATATTATTTTCCAGCGAACCAGACGCTTTAACCTGGCTAAGTTTATTTTCCCAGTCTGAAATAAGTGCCAACGCTTCCACCGCATTTTTTCTTCCGTTGTAACAAATCATAGAAAGAATAAACTGTTCTTGTAATTGTGCATGGGTTGATTGGACACGCGGATCCATCTTCACAGAAAACTTTTGTGTAAAGCTTTGCCCATCAATGGTTAGTTTAACTTGATACCCGGCCGGCAACACCCACGGAGCCGTTAGCTCAGGCGGTGTATTTTTATAAATAGCCGATATGGGAAAAGAAGGCTCCCCATTTAGCGGTTGGTACTGCATATCCCATAAAAAGCGGTGATGGCCTTTGGAAGTGGGCAGCATTTGCTGCGGCCTGATCCAGTACAAAGGAATATTTAACTCAGGAATTTTATAAGGTTTATCATTTGAAGAATATTTCCGAATTGTTTCGTTCTTGTCATTCATTATTTCTAAAGAAACTTCGCGGGCATCCGATTTTAAATAATAATCAAAGATCGCTCCATCGGGCGGATTTTCGCCTGCCGGTTCCTCTTGAGGAAGAGGTGTGTCCGGGTTTAAATTCCACCGAATGCGAAGTGCCGTTTGTGGTTTAAACAAAATAGATTGAGATGTCATTTCCTTTTTTAACTGGCGAAGCGGAGTTAGGTTATCCAAAATCCAAAAAGAACGACCGTGTGTCCCTACTACCAGGTCATCGTCTTTAATCACTAAATCGCGAATGGAAGTGCATGGCATATTTAGTTGCAAACTTTGCCAGTGTTCGCCATCATCAAAAGAAACATTTACAAAACGTTCAGACCCCGCAAACAGCAGCCCCCTTGTCTGGGTATCTTCTTTAACTGAATTAATAGGGTCGGCCGAAAGTCCAGACACAATTTCTTTCCATGTCTTTCCCCCGTCTGTCGTTTTATAAATATGAGGACGCGGGTCATCTAACCGGATGCGGTTTATTGCGGCATACGCTACCTCTTTATCAAAATGACTTGCCTCCATGATAGACACTTTGCTCCACGGAGTAATTTCGGGCGGGGTAACATTCGCCCACGTTTTTCCGCCATCCCATGTAGCATGAATCAATCCATCATCCGTGCCGGCCCAAATGAGGTTGACGTCTAACGGGGAAGGCGCCAGCGTGTACACTACGCCTCTTCGCGGCATTGTTTTCATTTTATCATTTTTAAAAACACCGATATTATCGGGCACATCCCCGCTTTCGCGCGATAAATCGGGGCTAATTACTTCCCACGATTGCCCGCCATTCTGAGTTTTAAAAATAACATTACCGGCAAAAAAAAGAGTCTTGGGATCAACAGGTGAAAATAAAACCGGGGCCGTTCTTACAAACCGATACTTTCCGCTGTGCACGGCTTCGGGGGCAATGTTTTGAATTTGGCCGGTGCGCTTATCGTATTTCGTAATCTTTCCTCCGTAAATAATATTCGGGTCTAACGGATCTGCCGCTACATACCCATACTCTTCTACTCCTACCGGATGCCACTCGCGAAATGTAATGCCGCCATCGTTTCCTCTTGAAGCGATACCAACCGACCCGTTTTCTTGTTGCCCTCCATAAACATTGTAAGGAAACGCATTGTCTGTACTAACGTGATAGAACTGAGCCGTAGGCTGATTATACCACGAGCTGAATGTTTTGCCACCGTTTACTGTAATGATCGCTCCTTGGTCTACGGCAAACAACATGATATCAGGGTTATTGGGGTTAATCCAAATACGATGGTAGTCATCGCCACCGGGTGCCCCGCGAATGCCCGTCCAGGTCTTTCCGCCATCTTCCGATTTCCAGGTTACCACATTGGCGCTATAAACAATATCTGGGTTTTTGGGGTGCACTTTTACTTCGGCAAAATCGGATCCCCGACTCCAGTGCCTTCCGTCTGCCGAAACCCTTATCCAGTTTTCGCCCGCATCGTCCGACCGATAAATCCCTCCATGGTCGCCCGCATCAACCGTAGCATACATTCTGTTAGAGTTGCTTGGCGCTATACAAAACCCAATGCGTCCCAATCCCTGTTCGAACGTAGGGAGCCCGTTGGTTATTTTTTTCCAATGAGTGCCGCCATCCGTTGATTTATATAAGCCGCTCCCAGGCCCTTGCCAAGCTCCGTTTTCCCAAGGGCCTTGGCGCGATGACCACAAGTCGGCAAACACTACATTAGAATTATTGGGGTCAACCGTTACCTGAACGGCTCCGGTATTTTCATCGATGTATAAAATTTTCTCCCACGTTTCTCCTCCGTTCATACTTCTAAAAACTCCACGTTCTGTATTGGCTCCGTATGGATGACCAAGAGCCGCTACAAAAATTTTATTTTCATTTGATGGATCAATGGCTAATCCCCCTATCTGCTGAGCATCTCTCAAGCCAATGTGTTTCCATGTTTTTCCGGCATCGGTTGACTTATACATTCCATCACCAACTGACAAATCGGGGCGCTGCACGCCTTCTCCGCTTCCTACATAAATTACATTCGGATTAGATGGAGCAACGGCTATGTCGCCTATAGACCCGGTAGGTTGGTCATCAAAAATCGGATCCCAGGTGCGACCATAGTCTGTCGTCTTCCATACGCCCCCATTATTGGCGGCCATATAAAATACATTGTGCTGCTGGGGCACGCCTACCGCACCAATGGTGCGCCCGGCACGGTGCGGACCAATCATGCGCCATTTCATGTTATTAAAAAAAGAAGGATCAACCTGGGCAAATAAGCCAACGGAGTTAACCAAAACGAAAAATAAAATTAGTTTTTTCATGGTAAGTGAAGATAAGGAATATTCTATATGAAAAAATAAAATATTCTGTAACCGGTATGCCTTATGGTTTGGGTCGGTCGATCTACTCTTTAGTTCTTACCAATTTCTAAATCGTACAACTATGATGGCCGGAACCCTCAACATTCCCGAAACGGGTGACGTTGAGGGGTGTAAGGATCACTTTGCGTCAGAACTTTATCATACCTGTCATAGGTATACTCACTCCTTGTACTCAATTCGCCAATGTAGCTTCTCAAGGTCTTTTACTTTGTATGAATACTTTTTGCTATAAAGCTGGTTCTTCACTAAGCTGTCTTGGGGAGTGCCCGTTAGAAGTTTCTTGCCAAACAGATAAACCGTTAATGTACTGTCCTCACAGCTCTTATTAACATAACCTTCCCAGCTTCCAAATGGAGGTTGACAACGTAAACTATCACCCGCAGGAATCCATCTCATGTAATTCCATAAAGTATCTCGCTTGACTGAATCAATCGATATTGGATGAGAGTTAAAGGAACTCTTTTTAGAAATATCAACAAAAACAGTTTCAGTTGATTTGTTTATGATTACAAGTTTGTTATCAAATTTGTCGTATACGCATCCACTCAAAAAGGAAATTATTAAAGTGGCGAAGATTTTTACAGTCTTTTTTGATTTCATAATTATTTGCCTTTGTAGTTACTGCCGAACCAAATCGCTGCCCAAGCATCAGCTCTTTGTTCTGTATAAAAATCGTGGTGCTCATCATAAGTTGAACCTGTCATCAAGTCAAAGGCACTGGGTATACCAATAATGGTCATATAGTTTACCCAAGGAATTGTCGGCATAAATTGTCCAGCGCCATTTAAATCAGGGCTAAAGGTGTAGTCCAAGAAATGGCCGTACTCATGTTGCAAAGTTTGAGTCATCTCCAATCCTGGATCATAGTCATTAGAGATGAAGATACCTAAGCCAGGAATAGTAACAGCTGTACCTGACACAACTGCAGATGTCTGATAAATCTTTATACCGGGATAATTCTTAGGATCACTGATGTCTTTAAACCAAGGTTTGCCTGGATCATCTTGCGTCAGCTCCTCACTATATTTTGCCAAGTACTCATCCCTTGTCATCTCGCCAGATGCTACCTTCTTAGCATCGCCATAGGGATCTGGTGGTGGAGGTACCCCACTATGGTCATCGCTCCAACTGCCGCCCCCGATAGGTTCGCCTCCAAAATCGAAATACGGATTATCGTTGTGTATCGTCATGCGCCAGTTGCGCGGGTCATCTTCCGGTTTGGCATAGTAAGGCACTACTGCCCCGCTCGGATCATTGAACGCAACCGGGTTGTTGTTTGCATAATGGTAAGGAGTGAGGTCGCTGCTCGTATGGGCCAGCGGATCAACTTGGAAGAACCTTCCCAATGCTGCATCATAGTTCCTGAAGGGAAGGTCGTACATCGCTGT
>JAFDYY010000060.1 GCA_018267195.1 Bacteroidota bacterium
CCTAACTAAACTTCACTGCACATCGCCAGCCGTATTGAGGTAAATATAAATACCTACTAAAATCATAATTACCGGAAGCACCCGGTGGCTGCGCTGCGAGAGCCACCTAAATATTTTGAGGCGGCTGATAACCAATCCCGAAATGCCCAATAAAAGAAAGCAAAAAATAAAAACTCCGGCTACTACTTTATCGCTTTGCCGGTTAGAATCGGCAAACAAGGGAACAAAAACCGAAATGGTATCAAAACTATCCATCAGCATAGCCACCGCAAGGATCCAGGCAGCATTCTTCGAAGCAATATGCTGATGTGGCTCGTACCCGCTTCTTGAATAAAAACTTTTGGCAAATAAAAAAAGACCTGCCCCCGAGAGCAGTAAGCCAATATATTTTATATCGTTTTCCGGAATATGTGAAAGCGTAAGGGAGAGCCCAAAAATAATGGCAAGCAACAACACCATCGAAGCATAATATGATAACAACAACCCTATCCTGCTGCCCGGCTTGGCTGTAAGAAAACCGGTATAGATAATAAGGTTGTCAGTGTTAGTACTGATAAACGTAAGAAACGTTACGGTGGCAACTTGAAAAAAAGAAGTTAGCGACATGGATAAAATAAATCTTATTTCTAAACCTGGCCTTGCATCATTTCTTTGGCACTTTCTAAGTTTGTAGCGCTCGGTTTTTCTCCTCCGATCATTTTAGCCAGCTCCACCACGCGGTCTTGTGCATTTAATTTCCTGATCTGGCTTTCGGTCTTACCGGATGATGAATCTTTAAAAACAAAATAATGTGCGTCTGCCTTCGCTGCGATTTGCGGAAGATGACTGATCGCAATGACCTGATGGCGATGTGCCATCTCTTTCATACGGGCCCCCAAGCGAATGGCCACTTCGCCCGATACTCCGGTATCAATTTCGTCCAAAATTAAAGTGGGCAATAATTTTTTTTCTGCCAATACATGTTTGATGGCAAACATCACACGCGAAAATTCGCCTCCGGATGCCACCTGAGCCAGTGGCCTGGGGTCAATCCCCTTATTGGCGCTAAACAAAATTTCTATCTTATCAATGCCCGAAACAGTAGGCTTCCCCGTTTGGCTACTCACTTCAAGACGAGCCTCGGGCATACCCAATTCTTTCAGCAATTGCACCAACTGTTTGCACAAAGAAAAAAATACTTTGGAACGGGAAGCAGAAAGTTTCTCTGCTCGTATTTTCAATTCGGCTTCTGACTCGACCCGTGCACGATGAGCCGTAGCCAGAGCACTCTCCAAGTTTATGATTTTTTCCGATTTCAGACGCAACGATTGTTGAATGGTTACTAAATCGGAAATATTTTTTACACGATGCTTTTGTTGGAGCCGGTATATTTCGCTGAGGCGGCTGTTTACCTGCTCGGCCCGCTCGGGGTCAAATTCTGTTTTTTCGCAAACCTGTTCAGTTTCGGCTAAAACATCATTCAACTCAATCCGAGCGCTTTCAATTCGCGAAAGCAGGTTTTTTAATTGAGCCGAGTAAGTCGCTACCGAATTAAATTCATTTTTAATTTTTGCGAGCGAATGGGTTACGGCCAATTCGGACTGGCCGAGTTGTAACAAGATGGAAGACAATTTTGATTTGATCTCTCCGGCATGCTCTAACAGCTGTTGCTCGCCTTCGAGCAATTCTTGTTCATTTTCTTTTAGATCAGCCTGATCGAGTTCGTGTAACTGAAACTGGATGTAGTCAGCTTCTTCTTTTAACTTAGAGGATTCGGCTGTTAAGTCATTCCATTTTGTTTGGGCTTCAAGAAAATTAAACCACGAAGTTTGATACTCTGATTTAATTTTTTTGTTTCCCGCAAACGAATCAACCAGGTCTAACTGAAATCCATGTTTGCTTAGTTCCAGTGTTTCATGTTGCGAATGGATATCCATCAGGCGGGCACCCATTTTTTTTAAAACATCCAGCGTAACAGGCGTATCATTAACAAAAGCACGGCTTTTTCCCTGTGCCGTTACTTCTCTGCGCACGATCGTCTGATTTTCAAAATCCAAATTTTCTTCATCAAAAAAAGATTGAAGATCATACCCCGAAATATCAAAAACGCCTTCTACCGTACATTTCTCATTTTCGTTCCATAAAGTTTTGGTATCGGCCCGGTGGCCAAGCAATAAACCAATGGCGCCCAGTAAAATAGATTTTCCGGCACCGGTCTCTCCGGTAATAACATTCAGTTGAGGCGACAAGTTTAACTCCATCTCGCGGAGCAATGCGTAATTTTTTATGGAGAGCGTAACGAGCATGGTAAAACTAACGGAGGCAAGATAGGGCTCTGCCACTTTACTTCAAAAAAAGAAGATTGAAAGAGGGTCAGTTACCAATTATTTTCTGATAAATATTACGCTTAGGGTCTAGCTGACTTAGGATGTCGTACGCTTCGCGCCTTACACTAAGATTGCCATCCGAAAAGATATTAGTCAGTTCATTGGCTTTGCTATCAAAAAACGTAACAATTAAAACAGCGGTGGGAAACGTATTCCAAACTTTTTTAACGGTTTTCAGTACATCCAGTATTTGATCACGCCCTTGGTCCGGATTTTTATCGAAGGCATCTAGGGCCAGCCGGTGATATTTATAGGTATTCTTTCTCAGGTCGGCCATCTGGGGGTTATTCATATTATCTACTAAAGCATAGCGGCTTCGGTTGTTGCTCAGCGCTACCCACCCGGGATGAATACTGCTTTGGGCATTATTCACTACCTGAAGCATTTTTTGTACATACGGAGTGCCCCCCATTTCGCTGAACGAATCATAGTCAATCGCAAGAATAGTATAGGCATAGTAGGCCAGCATAGAGGTAAGATTGTTGATGTAGGTATTATCGTTGTATTCCATCGGCTGCGATTCAATGTATTCAAACTCAAATTCGCGGTCGGCAAAATTCAACAGCACTGTTTCATAGTTTGTGTTATACACCGGGCGGGCAGCTACGATTTGGGCACTGGCAATAAAATTGCCAATGGAAGGCATCTGGCTGATATTAACAAAAAGAGTGCAATTAATGCGTTCGTAATTTTTAAACACATCGTTTGTCCATTTTCGTGAATTTAAAAAGGCAGCAAACGAGCGCTCCATATCTTTAAACACCGAGCGGTCGGAGGTTTGGATCTGGTCGGCATTAATGGTGACTTTGCAATTCAGTTCCTGGGCCAAGCCTACTCTTATCCAACTAAAAGCGATTAAAATAAAATACTTACGCATGAAGTTCAGTCAAAGCTTTAACGATTTCAATCGCTATTTCTTTTTTGCTTCGCAAAGAAAGTTTTTTAACGGGGCGGGTAGAGCTTATCAGGCTAACCTGGTTGGTATCATGGCCAAATCCGGCACCCGGGTCGTTAAGCGAGTTTAATACAATCAGGTCAAAGTTCTTGGCTTGCAGTTTTTTTTGGGCATTGGCCAGTTCATTTTCCGTTTCCAAAGCAAAGCCTACAATGTATTGTCCTTTCTTTTTTATTTTGCCGAGGTCGGCCGCTATGTCGGGGTTTTTAATTAATTCAATGGTTAGCCCGGCATCCGTTTTTTTTATTTTTTGATCGGCCTTTTGAGCCGGTTTAAAATCGGCCACGGCAGCCGACAGCACGGCCATATCAGCCTGCGGAAAATAAAGTAATGCCGCCCGGTGCATTTCATCGGCTGAAATCACATTAGTAATTTTTATGTTGGGCTCTGCCGTATGGAGATGGGTAGGTCCGCAAACCAGGTTTACCTCAGCGCCCTGTCTGGCCAGCTCTTCGGCTATGGCAAAACCCATTTTCCCGGAAGAATTATTTCCGATAAACCGTACCGGGTCTATGGCTTCGTGGGTGGGGCCGGCCGTAACTAATGCTTTCTTTCCTTTTAGCAACTGATGTTCTGAAAAAAAAGACTCAAGCCGGGTTATTATTTCTTCCGGCTCGGCCATTCTTCCGTGGCCGGATAAGCCGCTCGCCAACTCTCCATCGGCAGGATCAATTAGTTCGTTGCCAAACGAAATCAATTTTTTTATATTGGCTTGTGTAGATTCATGCTTCAGCATGTCTAAATCCATGGCAGGGGCAAAAAAAACCCGGCCGCGGGCACTGAGGTAGGTAGCCAACAATAAATTATCGCAAAGGCCATTGGCCATTTTCGCTAACGTGTTAGCGGATGCTGGCGCTATGACGAACGCATCCGCCCACAAACCTAATTCAACATGATTAGTCCATTGCCCGGAATCCTCTTTTACTAAATCTAACAACACCGGGTTTTTAGAAAGCGTAGATAGCGTGAGGGGCGTAATAAACTCCCGGGCAGCAGGCGTCATGACCACTTTTACTTCTGCCCCGGCTTTAACCAGCAAACGTACCAGTGCTGCCGATTTATAAGCCGCTATGCTTCCGGTAACTCCCAGCAAGATACGTTTGCCGGACAGCATACCGGTTATTCAGTTTTAGCTGCTTCCGCAGGGAGCTCTTCGCGCATACGGAAGGTGAGCTTGCCTTCCAAAAATTCTTCCGTAGCCGAGGTGGTAGGCTTAGGCATACGCTCATAAAATTTTGAAATCTCGATTTGCTCACGGTTTTCAAAAACTTCTTCCAGGTTATCCACTGTAGTGGCAAACTCGGCCAGTTTAGTATTCAATTCTTCTTTCAGGTTTACGGAAATTTGTTTAGAGCGTTTAGAAATCACCACCACCGATTTGTACAGGTTGCCGGTAGGGGCTGCAATTTTTTCTACATCGCGTGTAATGATTGAAGGTTGAGTAGCCATATAAATTAATTTATCGTTTTCGTTGTTTTTATTTTTAGAATATTAACTTGATTGAGACTGGCGGTGTAGTAGGGCTGCGCCTCTTTTAAGTAGGCACTGTTGGGAAAGCTATCAAGCATTTCCTGATAAAAATCAAGCGTAGAGTGATACCGCTCTAATTGTTTGGAAGGAATGCTCTGCTCGGCCAGTTTAAATTGTGCTTCAATTTTATAAAAGGCCATCTGCTCTAAATACTTTGAGTCGGGAAATGTTTTTCTGAAATTAGAAATACAAATAATAGCAGCCTGATAGTACCGCCTTCTTAAATAAAGCAAGGCGTTTTCAAACTCTTTCTTTTCCAATTTCACCTGGCTTTTGGTAATTACTTCGGTGGCTTTGTCGGAAAACTGGCTGCCCGGAAACTGATTTAAGAAATTTTGCATGGCCCCCATCGCTTCAATGCTGCTTTTCTGGTCGAGTTGTTCGTCAGGCGAAGCAATATAGAGTGAATAAGCATACATAAAATAAGCTTCTTCGGCTAACTGGCTCCGGCCATAGGTTTCAAAAAAAACTTTAAACTGGTTAGAGGCCAGCAAATACGTTTTCTGGTAATATTGGCAATAGGCCAGATAAAATTCTACTTTTTCGCCTTCGGGCAAACCACGCACAATGGGCAAAATCTGTTCAAACAAAATAGCCGTGTGGTAATAATCTTTCTTTTTAAAATAATTCTGACCAGCCTCGTACTTTAAACGCCAGTCTTCGCTGCGCTCAATTCTGCGAAACCGGCTGCACGAAATAAAAAAAACAGCCGCCAACAGCAGGATAAGCAGTTTTCTAGCAGTTGAAGGAGTTAAAAAGTACATTCAAACGGGTTTTGAGCCGAAATAAGCCTGCAAATATACAACGGATGGGGTAATTAGCAATTTTGCATTTTTCGATCAGGAGAAGGTAGGACTTACTGTGTTGCCGATACTTTTTTGCTTGCTTTATTTTTTACCACCTCTTCTTTTTTAGGTCTTAGTTTATCGCGCCAAACAAATCCCTTCAGGCGTGTATCGCTGGCTTTAATTTCGTGAGGCGGAAAAAATGAGGCATCGGGTTTTACGTAAAATTTTATTTCACTCACTTTCCCTTTCTTAAAATTGATGCGCATGTTGCTGCAAATAATTTTATTCATGCCGACTAAATAAGTGATCTTAAGTATAACGCTGTCTTTTTTAAGTTTTTTTTCTTCCAGCGCATGGTAGATACTCTCTCCGTTTCCCTGCACTACTACATAGTGAATCTGCTTACCCTGAAAATAGGAAGTCATACGCCTTCCTTTTATCTGATTAAAATTTTTAAGTGAATCCGTAGAAGCTACAAACGAATTGCCGATCATATAAATGCGGTCAATTTTTTTATGTTTGATGAGCATATTAATCGAGTCGGCCGTCATCTGGTTTTCTCCGTTCCATAAAACAGGATCGTGATAGAAATACAAGGTAGAGTCGGCACTGACATAGGCCAGCGAATCGGCCACACCCTGCATATCGGCTCTAAAAATTTTTACATGATGGTAGGCCAGTAGTCTTTTCTTTTGGGGGTTCGTGTTTTCCAGCGATACTAATGTATCGGCCGAAAGGAAAAGGGTATCGCCTTCGTCTGTTACTTTTGCCACATAGGCGTTGTTCCACACTTTGGAGATGCCTTTCAATTTATCGTAGAAACCATTGTCGCCATACACGGTCATGTTTTCGTTTTTGGAGGTCATCACAACATGCCCGGCTACTTTGTAGAGTTTTCGTTTGTCGTCTATGCGGTATGCATCGGCTTTAATTTTGTAGGAAGGCGATTCCATTTCGCCCTGGTGCAACAATGAGTTTTTTTGGCGGGTATCATATTCGCCATTCTGGTAGTAGGCTGTTTTGCCTTCGGTATCTTTTAGCGTGGTAAAATCGCGGAAGTAAACAATTTTGGTCTTGGAGTTGTATTGTAGTGTGTCGGAGGTAAGTGTGTAATCAGGGTTTACACCCACTACCTCTTTTTTAAAGGAGGCCAAATTGGTTTTTACATCATAGTATCCTTTTACACTGGTAAGTTGGTTGGTGGTATCTACCAGTTTTCCATTATTAAAGTAGCGGGCTTCGTTGCGGATGCGGTAATAATCAAGGTAGTCGGTATAAAGTTTGGCTATTTTTAATTTTTCGAACACCACACTTTGCCGGAGGTTGGCAATTTTGGTAGTGCCATCGTAATGCAGTCGAAGCGAGGTGATATCTACCGAGTCATCTACAATATGTACGCGGCCAAAGGCATCGAGTTTATTTTCGGAACGGAAGAAGTGAGCCGAATCGCAAAAGATATGGGTTGTATTTTGAATAAACGCTACGTTGCCAATCAGCCGGTCGAACCGCTTGCCTTCTTTAATACTGCCTTTTAAGCTATCGGCATGAACGAGTTTTACCCGTTGCTGTGCGTGCAGCGCAAAAGCACCGGATAAAAACATCATAACAAAAAAAGTTCTCAGCATGGCCTCACGTTAGCAAGAGTTGTGCCATTCGGGTTCCCGCTTCAAATTTTCTGTTCTTTCTGTACCGTACGTGCCGGGCCATTAAAAAGTAACAAGGAGAGTAAGTATTTTGTCTTGTCTTTTCACTTTTACGGGTACCGTCTGGCCTTTTTGAAATTTGCCCAGTGCTTCCATATACGTCTGCACGTCTTTTATCTGGATATCGCCCATTTGCACGACCACATCGTCTGCTTGTATGCCGGCTTTTTGTGCGGGTTTTCCATCGGTTACACCATCTACTTTCAATCCTTCTTCCGATGAAGTATAGCTGGGCATAATACCCATTGTAACTTTAAATGAACGCGATGAACTCAAGGACTTATTTTTTGTTGGCAAGAACGCAAGCCTCGGAGCGGCATCAAGTTCTTCTACCAGTTTAATGATCAACTCGAGCACTTGCTTCTCTCCGGCAAAATTAATTTTCTGCCAATCGTCTGAGGGTTTGTGGTAATCGCTGTGCGCTCCGGTAAAGAAATGAAGTACCGGAATATTTTTAAGATAAAACGAAGTATGATCGGACGGGCCAATGCCGGCTGAGTCGGTTTTAATTTTCATATCTCCGGCTATTTTTTTTAGTTCGGTTTCCCATACGTTGCTGGTGCCCGTTCCGCTTACAGCCAGGGCTTTGGTAGCCGGGTCAAGACGCCCAACCATGTCGAGGTTAATCATGTAATTAACGGTCGAGAGATCGAGGGCAGGATGTTCGGTAAAATACTTCGAGCCGAACAGACCCAGTTCTTCGCCACTGAACGAAATAAAAAGAAAATTATATTTCTCCTTTTTTTTATTTTTTTGAAAATACCGGGCTAACTCTATAATGCCGGCTGTGCCCGAGGCATTATCATCTGCTCCATTGTGTATCTTGCCTTGTGGGTTGGCATCGAGCGAACTTCCGTTTTCACCCAATCCCAGGTGGTCGTAGTGTGCACCAATAATTACTGTTTGGGGAGCTCCGTTATCTATGTAGCCGATAATGTTATGGGCGGTTCCTTCTGTGCCGGTGCCATGCATGCCTCCCTTAAAAGGGAATGCTTGTAAAAAACCATGGGCATCCCCTTTCGGCTGAAGTTTTATTTTTTTGAACTCCCCTACAATGTAGGCGGCAGCCATTTTTTCTCCCTCGCTCCCCGTACCGCGTCCATTTAAGGAATCGGCCGATAATATTTTAATATGTTGTTTTAGTTTGGCTACATCAATCTGGCCCAAGGCACAAACAGAAACTATCCCGGCCAATAGGGTAATGATAATTTTCATGATATTTTTTTTTCAAAAATACAGGAAAAATTCAGAGCGAGCCTGTGTGATTTTTTTTATAAAATACAAATCGGTAAAAAGCAAGACTTAGTATAATGAGGCAACACACCAGCACAAATAATTTTTCTGCATCCAGCCAATCGATGGGGCGGTCTTCCAGTTTGGGGTCAGTCCACACACTATGGATAATTAGCGGAATAGCCGCCACATACGAAGCATAATGCAAGACACGCCAAAAACGAAGCTTCATCTTATCTTTAAAATAAGAACTAACTACCACCAATGCAATTAAATAGAGTGCCAATGCGCCAAAGGTGTTGGCATAGGGTTGGTGCTTGGTCCATTGCGGCCAGACTATATCGCCCCATGAGAATTCGGACTTAGGATCTAACGGGATCAATACCACATGAACCAAAATAGCCACCGCAGCCGAGTAGCCGGTAAATTTATGAAGGGTAAGAAAAGTGAGGTTGTAAGGCAGCTTGGCTGTGGTGCCGCTCCAGATAAAAAATCCGACAATAAAATTCGCAGCCAAACAGGCAATGGCAATTAAGCCGATAATGCCGGAGGGTTCGATAGTTTCCATTCGGGTTAATTACGTAGTGAAAAATCTTTACCGATCATACTCTTTTTAAAATAGGGTATGCACCAATCACCTGTATAGCTTTCTTCGGCTTGGCCATACTGTTTAAAATTCGGCATTTCCGGGAAATCGCGGATAAGGTATTACATCTCGTATGTTAGTCATGCCCGTTACAAACTGAACCAACCGCTCAAAACCCAGCCCGAAGCCGCTGTGCGGGGCCGAACCAAATTTTCGCAAATCTAAATACCACCACAATTCTTTTTCGGGCAAATTCATTTCCCGGATCCGCGCCACCAGGTTTTCATACCGTTCTTCGCGCTGCGAGCCGCCTATAATTTCTCCGATGCCGGGGAAGAGCACATCCATAGCCGCTACGGTTTTGCCGTCTTCGTTCTGGCGCATGTAAAACGCCTTAATGTCTTTGGGGTAGTTGTATAAAATGACAGGTTTCTTAAAATGTTTCTCCACTAAGTAGCGTTCGTGTTCACTTTGCAAGTCAACCCCCCAACTATCTATGAGGTACTGAAATTTTTTCTTTTTATTAGGGTTTGAGTTTTTTAAGATATCAATGGCCTCCGTATAACTGAGTTTTTGAAAATCATTCTCTACCACAAACTTCAGGCGATCAATCAGACCGAGTTCGCTTCGTTGTTCTTGTGGTTTGGCGGCTTCCTCATCTTGCGCCCGCTTATTTAAAAATTCTAGATCATCGGCACAATTATCTAACGCATATTGGGCTAAAAACTGCAGCAGATCGGTAGCCAGCTGCATATTATCATGAATATCATAGAAGGCCATTTCGGGTTCTATCATCCAAAACTCGGCCAGGTGGCGGGTAGTGTTAGAGTTCTCTGCCCGAAACGTAGGCCCAAATGTATAAATGTCACCTAAAGCAAGAGCGTAGGTTTCTCCTTCTAATTGCCCCGATACGGTAAGGTTGGTTTCGCGCCCGAAGAAATCTTTTTGATGATCTATCTTGCCGTGCTCATCGCGGGCCGGGTTATTAATATCCAACGTGGTTACTTTAAACATCGCCCCTGCCCCTTCGGCATCTGAGCCGGTAATAACCGGTGTATGTACATACACAAAACCCCGGTCGTTAAAAAATTTATGCACCCCATACGCCATGGCATGGCGCACGCGCATCACCGCGCCAAATGTGTTGGTGCGGGCGCGGAGGTGAGCTATTTCGCGCAAAAACTCAAGCGAATGTTTTTTGGGTTGCAGCGGAAATTTTTCTGCATCGCTATCGCCCAAAATGTCGATGGATTTTACTTTTATTTCTACCGCCTGGCCTTTGGCCGGAGAAGGAATGAGTTCACCTTCTACCGACACGCACGCTCCGGTGGTCAGGCGCTTTAAGGTTGCCTCCTCCAAGCTGTTCAGTTCGGCCACCGCCTGCACATTATGAATGGTAGAGCCATCGTTAATAGCAATAAATTGATTATTTCTAAACGTGCGTATCCAGCCCTGCACCTTTACGGTTTGCCCGGCCGGCTGGGTTTTGAGTACCTCTTTGATTTTAATTCTTTTCATAAAAAAAGGAGAGCGCAAAGCTACACGAATTTCCTGTAACTGAGATTTTTGGGTTGAACCCAAATCATGCAAGAGAAAATCGATTGGCATGATTGACGAATGAAAATCAACAACCTACCATAAAGATAAAATATCCAATGAGGTTTTCATTGTCAGGGTTAAACCTAGACAAGGTTGATGTTTCTGTCAACATTCGTCAACCCTTTGGGCAGATGATGCATCCCTTATGCATCATCTGGGTTGAAGTTTACATTCTCTGTTTCCCGTAAAAAAAAACCATTCAAATTATTCCTCCCTTAAATTCCGGAATCAACTGATTTGATAAATTTGCAGTTGATTCATTTATGCAAAAACTCAGTCTTACCCAATCGCTGCAACAAAAGTTGTCGCCTCAGCAGATACAATTTATTAAGCTGCTGCAGGTCCCTACGGCCGAATTGGAAAGCCGCATAGAAGAAGAGCTGGAATTGAACCCGGTATTGGAGGAAGGCAACGAAGAGGAGCCGGAATCTCAACCGGAAAATGAACCGGCTGATGAGCCCGAAAATGATTCAACCGAAGCACAAGACGAAATAGACATCAAAGACTATCTGCGCGATGATGACTACAACAGCTACAAAACATATAGCGATGATGGCGATGACGAAGAAGAACGCGAAATGCCCCTGGCCACTACTTCATCTCTGCACGAAACCCTACTTACCCAACTCGGTTTTCTCGGGCTGGACGACCGCCAACTGACGATTGGCCGGCAGCTGATCGGCAGCATTGAAGGCGATGGCTACATCCGCAGGGAGTTGGAATCCATCGTAAACGATCTCGCCTTTTCGCAAGGCATTGATACCACGCTGGAGGAAGTAGAAAGCATTTTAAAAAAAATCCAGTCTTTTGACCCGGCCGGCATTGCCGCCCGTAATTTGCAAGAATGCCTGCTGCTGCAACTCGACCGCCTGGACGATGGGCAAGATGTAGATGTTATTGTAGCCAAAAAAATCATCAGCCAATGTTATGAGGAGTTTACCAAAAAACATTATCCGAAAATTTTAAAAAAACTTGATCTGGATGATGAAGACTACATTAAAGATGCCATCGAACTCATTGTGCGGCTCAACCCCAAGCCCGGTGGAGAAGTAACCAATGGCCTGGTAAAAAATCAATATGTAATACCCGATTTTCTTCTTACCAACCATAACGGGAAAATTGAAGTGGCACTTAATTCGCGCAACGCCCCCGAACTCCGTGTTAGCCGAAGCTATAACGAAATGTTTCAGGCCTACGAAAAAAGTGATAAAAAGGACAAGAAAATGAAAGAGGCCGTTTCGTTTGTTAAACAAAAACTCGATGCCGCCCGCTGGTTTATTGATGCCATCAAACAACGCCAGCAAACTTTGCTGAGAACCATGCGTTCGATTGTAGAATTTCAATACGATTATTTTCTGGACGGAGATGAAACCAAACTAAAACCCATGATCCTGAAGGACATTGCCGGTATGATTAGTATGGACATCTCCACCGTAAGCCGTGTGGCCAGCAGCAAAACAGTGCAAACCGATTTTGGCACATTTCCCTTAAAATACTTTTTCTCGGAAGGGATCAGTACCGACTCGGGCGAGGAAGCCAGCAGCCGTGAGGTAAAACAGATCATCCGCGATTTCATCAGCGGAGAAGATAAAAGCAAACCCTACTCAGACGATAAACTGGAAGAGCTGCTAAACGGAAAAGGCTACAACATTGCCAGGCGAACGGTGGCTAAGTACCGCGAACAGTTAAATATTCCTGTAGCCCGATTAAGAAGAGAAATGTGAAAACGGCTGCCCAAACTATTTCATTTATTTTTCATCCGCTCTTGATGGCCACCTACCTTGTGCTGACCCTGGGCTATTTCTTCCCAACCTTGCTGATGGTTCAGCCGCGACAGCTCATCTTGGTTTCTTTGTTTGTTTTCGCTTTCACCTTTGTTATGCCGGCCCTCAATCTTTTGCTTTTCAAAATGTGGGGAAGTATTCCATCGCTTCAATTACAGGCTCGAAAAGATCGTATCCTTCCGTTTCTTTTTATCAGCGGTATTTATGTGCTCGTGTGTCTTTTATTCTATTATCGTCTTCCCTTCCATAGCAATTTCAATAAGGTCATGACCCTTGTTACGTTGCTCGTAATCGGGGCAACCGTTCTTACCTTTTTTATTAAAGTCAGTATCCACTGCATAGGTATGGGCGGATGGATCGGTATTCTGTTGCCGCTCATTCCGTTTTCTGATGCCCTGATTTTGCCGGTAGCCTTGGTTATGGTTATTACCGGCCTGGTCGCTTCTTCACGGCTGGCGCTGCAAGCCCATACCCCCCGCGAAATAGGAATTGGTTTGGCTGCCGGTTTTGTAATTGCCTACAGTGGCATGGTTGTCTTGTTCTGAAGGAGTTCCTCCTTAGCCCATCTTGCCATATACTGTTTATTTTACTACATTGGAGGTGCATTTGTTAGATATAGTCAGTCATTATAATTGTATTTGTATGAACATTTTTGTCGCTCGTTTAAATTTTAAAACCCGCCGCGAAGATTTAGAGGCTACTTTTGCCAAATTTGGGCAAGTAACTTCGGCCAAGATTGTGAAAGACCGCGATACGGGTCGTTCCAAAGGATTTGGTTTTGTAGAAATGCCCAATGACGAAGAGGGGCAAAAAGCCATTGCCGCCTTGAATGAAACCGAACTGGATGGGCGGGTTATTGTGGTAAAACCCGCTAACCCAAAAGCACCCGGTGAGCCGAAAGCCCCGGAAGAAGCCTAAGAAATTTTTCATTAAAGCCTTACACCAACAGCGTATTTTTTAAGATACATACTCTGACGGCCGTGTCCCGGCAATTCTCCTGAATATCCGATTGAAGTTAGAAAGGTTATTAAACCCTGCCCGGTAGCAGACATCGCGCATGGTTATGTCTTTATTGATAAGCAGCCGGCAGGCATTGCTCACCCGCACTTCATTTAAAAAAGAGGTGTACGTTTTTTGCGTGTGTTGTTTAAAATACCGGCAAAAGGCCTCCACTGTCAGGTTGGCTACTTCGGCTACCTCTTCCAAATAAATGGGGCGATGGCTTTCGCGAAACGTAAACCGGATGATTGCGTTCATTCGCTTCCCTTCTTCTTTTTTAAAATCGCCCGAAGCAATCGATAAATTTTTGATGTCGCGGGTGCGGCTCAGTTTTTTTAGAATCAAAAAAAATAAAATCAATTTATCAATTCCACGGGCGGTCTTTAGCTGAAATATTAATTCGGTAATTTCTGATTTGGTTTGCCCGCTAATTTTCATGCCTCGTATAGACCTGTTAAAAAAAATCTTCAGGGTTTTCATCTCATCCAATTGCCAGAAAGAATCGCCCAGGTACTGTTCATTAAAATAAATTGAAATGGCATTCGATTTCTTTTTTGAGTTGGCCGAATAGTAATGTTCATCGCTTCTAAATACATGCGCCTGGTTACTTCCTATTACATAGAGATCATGCGCCCTAAACCGCCCTACATAATCGCCTGCTATCAGGGTGCCTTCCCCTTCGCAGATGAGCATAATCTGGATTTCCGAATGTTGATGCAACTGATCGTAAAAAAAACGCCCCCGGTCAGTTTGCAAACGAAAAGCCTCCCGCTTTACCCGAGGCACGTTAAAAGCCACTACTTTCATGGTTCGAAGATACACAACTGCTTATGCTAAAATAATATCACTACTGGGTATTTTTGTTTCCCGGGAGAGGGGTTCGATCCGCTATCTTTGTATTCATAAAAAAATAAAAAAATATGGCTATACTATGGGAAGGTGTTATGCCTGCACTTACTACTCCGTTTACCTCTGATGAAAAAATTGATTTTTCACTTTTTGAAAAGAACCTGAAATTTCAGCTCGATGCCGGTGTCAACGGACTCATCATTGGTGGTTCGCTGGGCGAAGCCAGTACGCTGGAGAATTCTGAAAAAATTGATTTGATCAAATTCACTCAAGATAAAGTGGCGGGGCGGGTGCCGGTCATCATGACGATTGCCGAAGGAAGTACCCGGCAGGCAACTGCTTTGGCACAGGAAGCTGAAAGAGCCGGAGCTAACGGATTGATGGTTTTGCCCCCCATGCGCTACAAGTCCGATCACCGCGAAACCGTTACCTTTTACCAAACCCTGGCTGATGCTTCTTCTTTGCCCATTATGGTTTACAACAACCCGGTAGATTATAAAATAGAAGTAACCCTCGATATGTTTGCTGAGTTGGTTGAAAAGAAAACCATTCAGGCCGTAAAAGAATCTACCCGCGATGTTAGCAACGTTACCCGCATGATCAATCGGTTTGGCCATCGTTTCAAATTATTTTGCGGAGTAGATACCATTGCCATGGAGGAACTGATGCTGGGAGCCGATGGCTGGGTTGCCGGATTGGTGTGTGCTTTCCCTAAAGAAACCGTAGCCATTTATAAACTCACTAAAGCCGGAAAAATAGAAGAAGCACTAAAAATATACCGGTGGTTTTTACCGCTCCTTGAACTCGATATTCATCCTAAACTGGTTCAGTATATTAAACTGGCCCAGCAAGAGGTGGGGATAGGGTCTGAATATGTGCGGGCACCCCGGCTAACCCTGACGGGCGAAGAACGTCTGCGGATTTTGAAAATCATTCGCGATGGGATTAATTCACGTCCTAAAATCTAATTTTTTATGGAATTTAAAAATGCTACCCTACCCGAAATAGAAGCGGCCGTACGCGAAGCGCACGTTGCTTTTCTTTCTTATAAAAACCTAAACGGAAAAAAGAAAGGCGAATTTCTTCGCGCCATAGCTGATGAAATTGAAGCGCTGGGAAGCTCCCTGATACAAACGGCCATGCAAGAAACAAATCTACCCGAAGTGCGGGTAGTGTCCGAACGCGGCCGTACCACCGGCCACTGCCGCCTGTTTGCCCAGTTGGTAGAAGAAGGATCGTGGGTGGAAGCAAGAATTGACCCGGCACAACCTCACCGGGCACCTGCCCCCCGCCCCGACTTACGAAAAATGCTGGTGCCCCTCGGCCCGGTTGTTGTCTTTGGTGCTGCCAACTTTCCGTTGGCCTACTCCACGGCAGGTGGAGATACCGCCTCCGCATTAGCAGCCGGCTGTTCCGTCATAGTAAAAGCGCATCCGGCCCATGCCGGCACCTCTGAATTAGTAGCAAGCGCCATCCGAAAAGCCATAATCAAAACAGGTATGCCTCAAGGTGTATTTCAGCATGTGCATGGAACAGGATTTGAGGCTGGCCAGGCATTGGTAAAACATCCGTTGGCCAAAGCTGTAGGCTTTACAGGTTCGCTGGCCGGAGGCAGGGCTCTTTTCGATCTGGCCAACCAGCGCCCGGAGCCCATCCCGGTTTTTGCCGAGATGAGCAGCATTAACCCGGTTTACTTGCTGCCCGAATCGCTGGCAAAAAATTTTGAAAAAACGGCTCTCCTGCTGGCTAACTCGGTTACACAAGGTGTAGGCCAATTTTGTACCAATCCGGGATTAATGATTGCCGTGGACAATGATGATTTAAAAAAATACATCAAACGTTTGGGCGAAGAAATTATTAAAACCCCGGCCGGCACCATGCTTCATCAGGGGATTGCCAACAATTATCATAAACGCATGGCCGAGTCGCTGGCACAAAAAGGGGTAAGCATAGAAGCGCAGGCAACCGATGCCGGAAATAACCGGCAAGGGCGCGCCACGGTAGTTTCGGTATCGGCCAAAGATTTTTTAAAAAACCCGCTGCTGGCCGAAGAAGTATTTGGACCTTTCTCGCTAATTGTAAAATGTGCCGATGTTAATGAACTCAATCTGCTGGCCGCACGCCAGCATGGTCAATTAACCTCCAGCATCATAGGAGAAGAAGCCGAGATAGAAAAATTTCAAAGCCTGCTTAATCTGCTCA
>JAFDYY010000061.1 GCA_018267195.1 Bacteroidota bacterium
TTAACCCCCAATCATGCAATAGAAAATCGATTGGCATGATTGACGAATGAAAATCCCTTAAAAGCAAAAAACCCCTCCGCCTGAGGGGTTTTTTGTTACCTAAACCTAAACCTATGAGAGAAATACTCTACTATGACTCTCTAACGAATAGATGGTGCACGGGTTACAAAAAGTTTTACTATTCTTTTCTTTTTTTGATAGAGGGTGCTTGGGGCAGTTACTTTTTCAGCTTGGAAGCAAAATGAGCTTTAAATTTTTCCACTTTAGGTCTGATTACATATTGGCAATAGGCCTGGTTGGGGTTTAAAGCGTAATAATTCTGATGGTAATCTTCAGCCGGATAAAAATTAGTTAAAGGACTGATTTCTGTGACGATCGGGCTTTTAAATATATGCGATTGATCTAACTGTTTTTTATAGGCTTCGGCAATTTTCATTTCATTTTCATCGTTATAAAAAATAACCGACCGGTACTGGGTGCCTTCATCGGCTCCTTGCCGGTTTAGGGTGGTGGGGTCGTGGGTGTTCCAAAAAATTTCGAGCAGATCGGTGTACGATACCAGTTTGGGGTTGTAGGTAATTTGGGTTACTTCGGCATGGCCGGTAAGACCGCTGCATACTTCGCGGTAGGTTGGGTTTTTCACTTTCCCCCCGGAGTATCCTGATTCTACTTTTACCACACCATTTACATTTAAAAAAACAGCTTCGGTACACCAAAAACAACCGGCCCCAAACGTCATTTTTTTTAATCCTGTTTCCATCGGGTTTTTATTTTGTGCCTTGATTGAAGTGACGGCCACTAAAAAAAGGACAGTTAGTTTTACAGACATGGTAAATAAGTTGATACCCCCCAAAGCTATTTTTCAGGCAAAACGTTCCCGCCCCGATCAAAATAATTAGCCCGATCAATATTGACTATAAAATGATTTGAGTTGTTGGCTCAGGTTGTTTTGTAATGTACGCAGAGTCTGGTTATAGATATCTTGTGGATTAGGAAAGGTTTCTCTGCGCTGCACCCAACTAGAGGCATTTCCACTCAAGGCACGCGAGTCGCCCGAGTAGGTGGCCCAATCGTATTCCCAATTGTAGGTTCCGTTTACGAAAATATTTTGTAGCTGAGCGTTGCTGCCGGCATCGGTTATGGTAACGCCCGCTTCAGTGCTCCCGGTAATGGTTTTGTGATAATACGTAACATTAACACTGACTGCCTGAGTTTGATCTACCATCTTTCCATCGGATCCTTTTACTTGCCCCACTATAATCTGGCGGGTTTGTGTTTCGGTTCGGGTAGAAACGTAAGGCCTGGTTTCCTGATATCCGTTGAAGATGATGCGCAAGTATTGTTGGGGAGGCACGGTATCTTTTTGGGCGATGGGTTTAAATGAGAGGAACAAACGCTGCAGCGAATTAACTACCGGCTGAAAGGTGCCGTAATTATACCGCGAGTTGTTAATCTCTTCAAAGGCTACCCGCAGGGTCGCTTTGTATTCGGCCTGGTTTTGCATCTCGATCGATTCTTTATAACCCTGCTGAAAACTGTTGGCATCCTTAAAATCATAGTAGGCTTGTTTGTAATCTTCGCGGTTATTTTTCATCATTTCAGTAATACCTTCATTGTAGGCTTCTTCGGCTGCATTTATTTTGGCATCAGCCAGTTCTTTCAGACGCAATTGAAGATTGGGAATTACTTTTTTGGCTCCCGGGCACATATTGATTTGGTCGTTGATGAAATTTATTTTTTGATACCCGGCTACCGCATTGCGCCATTTTTTTGAGTCGTTAGATTGCATTCCGTTTTTTATGGAATTGTCTATAAACTCTACTGTAAGCGGGTAGGCTTGCGTCAGTACGTTGATGGCTCTTGCATGATTGGGATTTTCGCGCAAGCGGTGAATAGCATTTAGGGTAGCCTCGTAGTAGTCGCCTTTCTTCATGGCTGCTTTGCCGGAACTACAACTTTCAAAAACAGCCGCAAGAAAATAGATAATCAGGAACGTCTGTACACTTTTCATAGGGTTTGTGTTGGGGGAAATTTTATAAAAATAAATGAAATTGAGCAACCCCCGAAACCGTTACCCTTATGGATATTTATTGAGGGGCAAAAAGATCGATCAGAATGGTACTGATCAGGTTGCGCCAATTGCCCCAACTATGCCCTTCGTTTACTTCGCGGTAGTGGTACACACAACTGTTGGCGGCCAAAATATCTTTCATCTTACGGGCTTCTTTGCCGGTATCGTTTATCACTCCGGATGTCATCGATATTTTCATTTTCGGGCTAGCCGGATTAGAGCAGAGTTGGTAGATCTGCGGTTTCGTATAAAAAGCAGGCGATTGAATGCCGGCCATACTAAATACATCGGGACGTTCAAAAGCAAAATAAGCCGCAGTGAGTCCGCCCATGGAGGTGCCCAAAATAGCCCGGTTAGCAGCGGTTGCCCGGGCCGGATAATTTTTTTCAACGTCCGGGATCAGTTCGTTTACAAAAAAATCGAGATACGATTTATTCATGGCCAACTCTTGCATACGTTTGTTGTTGGCGCGGTTTACCGGCTCGCGGTGATCTACAAATACGGCCATTACCGAGCGTATTTTTTTTTCGGCAATGACATTATTGAGGATGGTTTCCATGTTGCCCAGTTTCGGGTGTAGGTATTCATACCCATCGGTTACATAAATGCAATCTATTTTTCCGAGGGTTTCATAACCGGCCGGTAAATAAACTTTATAGGTAATCTGGTATCCCAGTGTTTGGCTGTTGAATATAATATCTTGTGTCAGCGTGCCTTTTAGAATTTCTGCATGTGGAATGGTTTCAGGATTTTCCTTCCACAAGGGCATGCGTAACTCAGAGTTGGGGCTTCCCCCGCCCAGGCCACTCCATTGCTGGGCTGCATTTTCCGGATCGAGAAGATATTCTGATCCATTCCGCAAAACCTTGTAATCGAGCCGGGCATCTTTTGGGAAAGACGTTTTAAGATACCACAGCTCGGTGCCGGTAATAGGGGTTCCTTTATTTTGAAAATTTTTGTCGTAGCCCCAGCCATTGAAATCGCCCACCCAGTTTACGGAACGAGCCGGCCCTTGATATAAAAATAAAACAGAGTCTTCTTCGATATACGGAATTTGATGACGGGCGCGGAGGTCGCTTATCCGTTTACTAACCGCCTGTGTGCGCTGTGCCGAATCAGGAATAGTCGAAAGTTGTACGAGGTCGGAAAAGGTATTTTTAAAGGCAACATAGGATTGGGCAAACCCGGCCAAGGGCATGAACGATCCCGCCAAAAAAATTAAAATCTGTATCGGGTTCAGGAATATTTTCATTTTGCAGGTTGGTTTAGGGGGTCATCCACATCCTCCACAAAGCGCACACAGTAAGCCGCAATGAGCAGAAATACGCCCGCCATTACCAAGCTATAAATAGTTTGCGAACCATAAAAATATTTTACGATCGGGCCGCCTACAATGCCGTTGAAAATCTGAGGCAGGGTAATGAAGAAATTAAACACGCCCATATAGATCCCCATTTTTTGGGGTGGGATGGCACCGCCCAAAATGGCATACGGCATGGCTAAGATGCTGGCCCAGGCAATGCCCACCCCAATCATTGATAAGATGAGCAAATGATAATCGTGGATAAAATAAATAGAGATCAACCCCAGACCGCCACAGATAAGCGACAGGCTGTGAGTTTGCTTGCGTCCGATTTTGGCTGCGATAGAGGGCAGGAACAAAGCATAGATGGCCGACACGCCATTGTACACACCAAAGATGATGCCCACCCAGTTTCCGGCTTCGTTATAGGTTACGGAGGTGTGGTCGTCTGCCGGCAGGCCGTACACGTGGGTAGCTATAGCAGGTGTAGAAAATACCCACATCGAGAACAGGGCAAACCAACTGAAGAACTGAACTAGGCCAAGTTGTTTCATGGTTTTAGGCATGCGGGCAAAGTCAGAAAGAATCTGCTGTAGGCCTTTCGATTTTTTAGTTTGCTCTTCTTTTAAATATTCCTGATCGGGCGGAAATTCTTTGGTGGTAACAACTGTCCATAGAATGGCCACCAGAAAAACAAAAGCCCCGGCATAAAAAGAATAGATAACATTATCGGGCACGGGCGAAGCGGTGCTGCCTACTTTGGAAACATCCACATATTCGGCCAGAATAAAAGGAAGCCACGATCCGATTACGGCACCGAGCCCAATTAAACATGTTTGAACGGAAAACCCCAGCGTTCGCTGGTCGGAAGGAAGCAGGTCGGCCACCAACGCCCGGAAAGGTTCCATGGCTACATTGAAAGAAGCATCCATCACCATTAAAATACCGGCCCCCACATACAAAGGCGGAAGTAAGGCCGCCATAATCTGGGCATTGGGCATGAGCATTAAGGCTGTTGCGGCCAAAATGGATCCGGCCAAAAAATAGGGTCTTCTTCGGCCCAGCGAAGTCCAGGTTCGGTCGCTGTAATAGCCGATCAACGGCTGCACGATCATACCGGTAAGGGGTGCTGCCAGCCAAAACCAACTCAGGTGCTCTACATTGGCACCGAATGTGGTCAGTATGCGCGAGGCATTTCCATTTTGCAATGCAAACCCAAACTGAATGCCAAAAAAGCCAAAGCTCATATTAAAGATCTGACCTAATGAAAGGCGTGATTTAGATACCGGAAGATTCATGGTAAGATGGTTGGGGGATAAGTTATTGCCATTGCAATTCAATCGTATGGTCGGTATAAGGAGTGGTAAAAGTTTTTACCGGTTCTTCGCCCATCGATTCCGGATCGTTAATGGGGTCATACTTTTCCAGCGGGGTAAAGAACGAATGATTTTCGCTTACCAGCGTGGTGGCCTGCCCATTCACCTGAAGTTGGTCGACCGGAAAACCATGGAGTACAAACCGGATTTCCTTCTTGTTGATTTTGAATGAACCTTCTGTTTTTCCGATCGTCAGTTTTTTTTCGTGAGCAGTAAATTCCATTTTGCATTGACCATAATTTCCATTTTGAAAATCGTAGGTTTCGCCATCATCGGTGTACCATAAAAATCCGGACGATTGGGAGCCGTAATAAAAATGGAGGATCAATTCATCAGTCTGCACCCCGGTATGCATCACCGTCTTTTGCATCGGCAGGAGAGAACCGGCTTTTACAAAAACCGGCAACCGGTGGATGGGGCACTCAATCATGATTTCCTGCTGGCCGGAATATATTTTTCCGGTGTACAAGTAATACCATGCTCCGGCCGGCAAATATACTTTGGTTAATTCTTTGGTACTTTCTACCGGAGCCACCAAAATACCCGGGCCGAACAAATACTGATTATGAAACTGCCCGTCATAAATTTTCGGGTCATGGGGGTAATCAATAGCCAACGATCGCTGGATGGGCATGCCGCGTTGCGAGGCATCATAAAACAGCGAATAAATATAGGGCATGAGTTGATACCGGAACTGAATATAGTTGCGACAAATTTGTTCAGCCTCTTCGCCATAGCTCCACGGTTCGCTGTCGCGGGTGTTGATCATGGTGTGTGCCCGGAAGAACGGAGAAAGTGCTGCGATCGACATCCAGCGGGGGAAGAGTTTAGTATTGGCATCGCCCACAAAGCCACCGGCATCGTACCCGGCAAAGGCCACCCCCGATAAACCCAGACTGCTGACCATGCGCACGCCCAGCAGCATGTGTTCATCGTACGATACGTTGTCGCCCGTCCACAAGGCAGCGTATCGTTGTATGCCGGCAAACCCCGAGCGGGTCAGGTTAAACGGGCGCTTTCCGTTCAGTAATTTTTTGGTACCCTCGTAGGTGCTGCGAGCCATCTGAAAGCCGTAGAGGTTTCGCCCTTGGCGCATGGTGCCCGGGTGGCCGTCAAAATCAAATTCAATATTTTCGGGCAGGCCATGTCCCCAGGTAGCGATCTCATTCATGTCGTTCCAAAATCCTTCCACCCCCAACGATACATATTCGGTAAATTTTTCGGCCCACCATGCGCGTGTTTTAGGATTGGTGAAATCAGGAAAATGGCACCAGCCCGGCCACACCTGCCCGCTGTAATTTTCTCCATCGGGATATTTTAAAAAAACATTTTTACGGATGCCGTCATCGTACGGCTCGTATCCCGGTTCTACTTTAATTCCGGGATCGCACATCACCACCACATGAAAGCCCGCTTGTTTCACTTCCGCCATCATTTTCTGAGGGGCTGGGAAATTTTTTTTGTCCCAGGTAAAAATTTTATACTTGTCCATGTAGTGAATGTCGAGTACGATGGCATCGGCCGGTATGGCTTTGTCGCGAAAAGTGCGGGCCAGGTTCAGCACTTCCTGATCGGGGTAGTAGCTATAACGGCACTGTTGGTATCCGATACTCCACAGGGGGGGCAATTCCATACGGCCGGTGAGCCAGGTATAATGCTGAATGACTTCGCCTACCGATGAGCCGTAGATAAAATAATAATTCAGTTCGCCCGCATCGGCCGAAAAGCTGGCGAAGCGGTTGTTGGAGGCCCCAAAATTAAAATACGATTTGTAGGTGTTATCGAAAAAAATGCCGTAGCACAACCCGTGGTGCAGGCCGATGTAAAACGGAATGGAGGAGTAGAGCGGATCAGCCCCGGAATGATAAGCGTAAGCATCGGTGTTCCAGTTGGTGTAAGCTTGCCCGTGGCGGTTGAGGCCGCCTGTTTTCTCACCTAAGCCGAGAAAGCGCTCGCCTTCTTGCAGTTTTTTATAATTGGTAACCTGTTCGCCTATCCAGTTTATGCCCAGGGTATCATCTTCGTTTATAATCTTTCCATCTTTGGTAAGGAAAGAAATACGCACCGGGTTTTTTTCGATGATGATTTGAACGGAGGAGGTACTGAATTCAATTTGCTCGGTTGTTTCAGTTATTTGTACCGGTGTTTTTTCGGCTTGCGCTACTACGGAGTAGGAGAAATTGTTGAATTCGGTTTCGCGTATAGCTTTAATTTGAATGACGCTTTCAGAAAGCGCGGTGGCCATAAGCCGGCCGTAAGTAGTTTGGGCTACCAAAGAAGAAGAGGTAGTGGTGTGGGTTTCTATTCGGCCCAGCCGGTTGTTTTTTAAGGTAAGTAGCGCCATGCAATTTTTACATGAAGTGAGCCTCAAGTAACTTCAATTGCACGAATTAACTTGAACTATTTTCTAAAATATTTCAGCAAACGGTTGCGGGGCAACCCTTGCCCAAAGTTATTTTGAGAGTCCTTTTTTAAGAGAAGAATGACGCACGACCAGTTTTGTTTTCAGTATTTTGGTTTCGTGCTGTAAGTGGTCTTTGTCTTTGCTTTCAATTTGCTTGATGAGCAGGCGGGCAGCTTCTTGCCCCATTTCAAACCCGGGCTGATCTACGGTGGTTAAAGAGGGTTCCAGCAGTTCGCCAAAAAACCAGTTGCTGAATCCTACCACGGCAATGTCGTTTGGTATTTTTAACCCTTTGTCTTTTATGGCCATCATGGCACCCATCGCCATGGGGTCGTTGTTGGCAAAGATGGCATCGGGCGGATTGGGCAAAGCCAATAATTTTTTAGTAGCGCGCTTGCCCTCTTCAAACGTGCCCGAATGGCACTCTACTACCCATTCTTTATTAGGTTTTAAACCACTTTCTTGCATTGCATCTTCATATCCTTTTAGGCGGTCGGTACTGATTTTTAGATTGGGGGCAGCCATGAGGTGGGCAATTTTTTTCCAGCCTTGGTCAATTAGGTGCAGTACGGCTTCTTTGGCACCAGCATAATCGTCAACGATTACTTTGCTGGTGTGTGGGCTGTCGTACATCCGGTCGTAAAACACAATGGGCACGCCTTTTGAGATGAGCGACTCGATGTGGTCGAAATTGGTTGTTTCACGCGAGAGCGAAAGCAGCATCCCATCTACCCGGCTGTTGAAGAGTGCTTTTAAATCGGTCATCTCCCGTTCATACGATTCGTTCGATTGCGTAATAATAACATTGTAGCCGGCCTGGTAAGCTACATCTTCTATACCACTGATTACGGTAGAGAAAAAAAAGTGTACAATTTCAGGTATGATAACGCCAATGGTATTAGTTTTTTTCTGGCGAAGATTCAGTGCCACAATGTTGGGCTGATAGTTTAATTTTTCGGCCAGAGCATTCACCGCCTTTTTGGTTTCCACACTAATATCGGGGTGGTCTTTCAATGCGCGCGAAACCGTGGAGGGCGAAATGCCCAACTCGCGGGCAATGTCTTTAATGGTAACTTGGTTAAAATTCATCGGATAAGATTACAGTTAATTGAAAAACAAATTTACGCAAACGTTTGCGATTCCGTTTCCCACGATTTTTAAAGGTTTTTTTGATTTCTGAATGATTTGATGACCTACATTTGGAAACATGTGGAGTGCTTAATTGAAAGGCTATACTATTAAAAATTAAGCTACATTCCGCTTTTTTGTAAAAAAATAATTAACCTAAATCACAACGTAAACTATGATCAAATTTTATCTGGCGTTAAGCAGGTATTTGACGGTTGTTTTAATGTGCGTGGCCGCTTCCGGCTATGCCCAGCAAATTACCGTCAAAGGGAAGGTTACTTCATCCGATGATGGAACGGCCCTACCGGGCGTAAACATCGTGGAAAAAGGAAGTACCAGCAATGGAGTTGTTTCAGATGCCAACGGGGCATACACTATTTCAGTAGATGCAAAAGCCGTACTCTCCTTTTCTTTTATCGGCTACAAAGCAATGGACGTACCGGTGGAAGGGAGATCTGTTTTGGATTTAGTGATGGAGACAGACGTAAAAGCGTTATCTGAAATTGTGGTCATAGGTTATGGCCAACAAGAAAAGAAAGATGTAACCGGCTCACTCGCTGCGGTGGGCACAAAAGATTTTAACCGGGCTGTTATTGCTTCGCCTCAGGATATGCTCATTGGTAAAGTAGCCGGTGTGCAGATTACCACTAATAATGGAGCCCCCGGATCGGGATCAACCATCCGCATACGGGGCGATGGCTCCGCTTCCGGAAGCAAAGACCCGCTAATTGTTATTGACGGTTTTCCGGTAGATAACAATGGTACGGCCGGGTTGGCTAACCCTATGGCTACCATCAACCCCAACGATATAGAAACATTTACTGTATTAAAAGATGCTTCGGCCACGGCCATCTATGGGTTGCGTGCCGCTAACGGAGTTATCATCATTACCACCAAAAAAGGCAAAGAAGGGAAACCCAAGTTTTTCTACAATGTAACGGTGTCGGCCGGCTCGCCTATGAAATATTTCGATGTGATGAATGCCACACAATACAAAGCAACGGTTAATGCACAATTAGCCGCAGGGCTTTCCGGATTAACACCGGCAGCAGTTCAAAAACTAGGCACGGCTAATACAGACTGGCAGCGCCAGATATTTCAAACCGCTATTTCGAGCGATAATAATATAGGCGTGGAAGGAACCTACAAACACATGCCTTATCGTGTATCGTATGGCTTTACTGACCAAACCGGTATTTTAAAAACCACCGACTTTGTTCGTAACTCTATAAATGTTAATCTCAATCCTTCTCTTTTAGATGGCGATTTGGTATTAAATGCATCCTTTAAAGGAATGTACACCCAACAAAATTTCGGTAATTCCGGAGCCGTAGGGTCGGCTGTTTCATTCGACCCCACTCAGCCGGTATATAATGGAAACAAAAACTGGGGCGGCTATTTTGCCTGGACTCAAGGCGCACTGCCCAGCGGGGCAGTAGATCCGAACGCATTGCCTATTACGATTGCTACGGCCAACCCGGTTTCACTGTTGTATCAAACCGACAACCGCTCACAGGTTTACCGCGGCATTGGAACCCTTAAAGCCGACTACCGGATACACTCGTTGCCCGAATTAAAATTTACTGTCAATGCAGGGTTCGATTACTCCTCTTCAACCGGGCATAATAACTCGCCATACAATGCTGCTTGGACATGGCCCAACATGGGGGCAAAAGTAGATTATACAGGCCAGAACCGCTCGCGGTTGCTCGATGTTTATGCCAACTATGCCAAACTGGTAGACAAACATAAATTTGATGTTACAGCCGGTTATTCTTATCAGGCTTTTGAACGGTATTCGTCCAGTTTCAATCGTAATGCTCCGCCTACGTTAGCTCAATGGAATGCCGGAACGTATGCTTCTTACTTGGTGACTCCTTCTAACCCCACCCCGCTGCCACCAGCCAATATTTATACGGTAAATGCTTTGGCATCAGATGGTGTTACCGCTATCCCGTTGCAAGCTCCGGGTAATCCTAATTACCTGGTATCGTTCTTTGGTCGCGTCAATTATTCGTATGACGATAAATACTTAGTTACGGCCTCCTTGCGAGACGATGCTTCTTCCCGTTTTTCAGCTCAAAACCGTTTTAAAATATTTCCGGCAGTAGCACTTGGTTGGAAAATGATTAACGAAGCTTTCCTTCAAAATTCAAAAACTGTTTCAGATCTTAAACTCCGGGCCAGCTATGGTATTACCGGAAATCAGGATGTGGGCGGTACCTACCCTTACCTTGGATTGTACCAGTTAAGCAATGCGCAGGCGGCTTACCAGTTTGGCAATACCTTTGTGCCTACCTGGAGACCTCAGCCATACGATCCTAATTTTAAATGGGAAACGACAGCACAAATGGATGTGGGGGTTGATTTTGGTTTCTTGAGCAATCGCATTACCGGTACGGTAGATGTGTACCAGAAAAAAACCAGCAACCTCATTAACTACATACCGGTGCCGGCAGGCAGTAACTTATCCAATTACATCACTACCAACGTGGGCGACCTTCAAAACCAGGGTATCGAGTTAACGTTGCGTGCCGTGGCTGTTCAGAAAAAAGATTTTGAGTGGATTGTGGGCTTCAATGCTACCCACAATGAAAATAAAGTAACCAAACTACTTAAAACGAACGACCCGAATTATCTGGGAATTCTTACCGGGAATATTTCCGGAGGGGTAGGCAACCAGGTGCAGAATATTCAGGTGGGCAGTGCCATCAATTCATTCTATGTATTTCAGCAGTATTACTACCCGAACGGCAAACCCATTGAAGGGCTGTATGTAGATCGCACGGGCAACGGAGGCGTAGCTTCTAACAGTGATGCCAACCGCTTTCACTATTACAAGCCTCAGCCCGATCTGATGATGGGGATTAACTCTCGCGTAGCCTATAAGAAATTTGATTTCTACTTTCAGGGCCGGTTTAGCTTTGGCAACTATGTGTACAACAATAATATGTCGGCTCGTGCGTGGTATGGTACCATGTACAACAGCACCGGCTTTTTCAGCAACCTGCCTACAGCTACTACCGATGCCAACTTTAAAACGGCACAGTATTTTTCAAGCTATTGGGTGCAAAACGGCTCCTTCTTTAAGATGGATAACATCAGCGTGGGGTACACAATGGACGAACTATTTAACCAACGCTTGAAAGCGCGTTTGAGCCTGACTGTACAGAATGCCTTTTTTGTAACCAAGTACAAAGGCATTGATCCGGAAGTAGATGGCGGAATAGACAATAATATTTATCCGCGTCCTCGCACATTCCTGCTGGGGTTAAATATTTCGTTTTAACAATTAATGAATTGACTCATGAATAAGATATTTAAAATACAAGGAGTGGTAGCCATGATGATGTTGTTGTTAACATCTTGCTTGAGCGACCTGAATCCTAAAAATCTGGGAAGCCAGATGTCGAACTCTAGTACGGTGTATAACACACCGGCTGATTATTTATCGGGCTTGGCAAAAGTATATGCCAGCTTTGCGTTAAGCGGGCAGCAAGGGCCTGCCGGAAGTTCAGATATTTCCGGTTTGGATGAAGGATTTGGTGTGTACCTACGCGTGTTATGGAATGCGCAAGAGCTTACCACCGATGAAGCCGTGATTGCCTGGAACGATCAAACAATCAAAAATTTTCACTGGCAAACATGGACCCCCAGTGATGTATTTAATGCCGCCTTGTATTCGCGCATTATGTACACCGTAAGCATTGCCAATGAATTTATACGTCAATCAGCCAAATCAACTAATGCCGCTGTAAAAATATATAGTGCCGAGGCACGTTTTTGCCGCGCACTGGCTTATTGGCACGCGTTGGATTTGTACGGTAACCCGCCTTTTATAACCGAGGCCAACCTTCCGGGTGCTTTTTATCCCGCGCAAACGAACCCAACCAAATTGTTTCAATACATCGAGTCAGAGTTAACAGCTATTGCGGCATTGCTCCCGGCCCCCGGCACACCCGGTGGAGCCGACTATGGCCATGCTACCAAAGCAGCGGTGTATATGCTGCAGGCTAAATTGTACCTCAATGCCGAAACATATCTGGGAGCAGGCAACGGAAAATATACCGAATGTTTAACTGCCCTGAACAATTTATTCGCCCTGAACAATTATTCCCTGGCACCTAACTACCTGCTGAATTTTGCAGCAGATAATTACACCAGTCCCGAGTTAATTTTTACGATTAATTACGATGGATCGCGTTCGCAATCGTATGGAGGGATGGATTATATTATCCATGCCGAGATCGGAGGCAACATGAACCCCGCTAATTTTGGAATGGGGGGCGGCTGGGCAGGTACCCGCACTACTTCTGCGCTGGTAGGTATGTTTGCCACCCCGGTAGGCGGGCCCGATGGACGGGCTCAGTTTTTTACCAACGGCCAGAATTTAGTGATTAACGACATTGGTAGTTTTAACGATGGCTATGCCATACAAAAATTTACCAACCTTACGTCTACAGGTGGCGCTTCGGCATCGGGCAACCTGAATTTTGTAGATACTGATTTTCCGATGTTCCGCCTGGCAGATGCCTACCTAATGTATGCGGAAGCCGTACTGCGCGGAGGCAGCGGGGGAGACCTGCCCACCTCTTTGGGGTATGTTAACCAAGTGTTGACGAGGGCTTATGGCAACGCTACCGGCAATATTATTCTATCTCAATTAACATTGCCCTGGCTGCTGGATGAACGCGCTCGTGAGTTGTATTGGGAAGGCCACCGCAGAACAGACCTGATCCGCTTTGGTCAGTATACCAACGGCACCTACCAGTGGCCGTGGAAAGGAAATGTACCGGCCGGTCAGGCTACCGATGCACACCTGAATCTTTTTCCGATTCCTTCTACGGATCTGAGTGCTAATCCTACTTTAAAGCAAAATCAAGGATATTAATATGATAACGATTATGAAGAGCTATAAATTAATAACAATCCTTTGGGCAATAGGTTTAGTCTTTGCCTCTTGCAATAACCCGGAAACCAAAATGATGTACCAATCGGGTACCGCCCCGGTGCTAACGGTTTCCAGCACGGCTAACTTAACCCTGATGCCTAATGCCAACAACGCGGTGTTAAGTTCATTGCAGTTTCAGTGGACCAACCCCAACTACCAGTTTACCAACGGGGTAAATACGCAAAGCGTAACGTACACCCTGCAGGTAGATACTGTAGGGTCAAACTTCACTAACCCAAACATGGGTGTGATAACATTTACCAATGCGGTTTCCAATAACTTTACCATTAAGGCACTGAATGGCCTGTGCGGGCAATTGCAATTGGCAGACGGCACACCCCATACGTTTGCGTTCCGCATAAAATCTACGTTGGCCAACGGTAGTTTGCCGCTATACTCTAACACCGTGCAGATTACCATTACCACCTACTTAGATGTAGTATATCCGGTACCGGCTAATTTGTACATTGTAGGAGATGCCACCCCTTCGGGCTGGCAAAACGACAGCAGCAAACCCGATGCAACGCAGACCTTTACCAAGGTAAATCCGTACACCTTCCAACTTAATTCGATAGCCCTAACGGCTAATCAGTTTTTGTTTATTCCGGTGGCCGGAAGTTGGACACACAAGTATGCCTTTAATGCGCCCTCTTCATCCAATAATCCGATGGGAGACGTATTCACGCCTGATGCCAGCAGCAATTTCCAAGCACCCCCTGCTGGTAACTACAAGATAATAGTGAATTTTAAGACGGCTAAATACACAATGATTCTTCTTAACTAAGAACCAGTATGAAAAAAAACAGTAAAAATATAGTTTGGATAACGACACTGATCATAGGCTTTGCCTTGTCGTGTACCCAAATTGAAAACACCCCGAATTTTGTTAATGGCAAAAATTCATTTACGGTTACGCCCTCAACAGCTACGGTAAGCGCTACGGCCAGCGATTCGTTAAATACAGTTCTAACGCTTACCTGGAGCGACCCTAAATTATCAGTAGGCCTTGCCAATACATTGTTTACCGTGTATTTAAGCCCGACCGGTACCAGTTTTTCTACGTTTACTACCAAAACTTTTACCGGTAGCCTCTCAGGCATTTTTACCGGAAAAGATTTAAACGGCATGGCTGCCAAACTCGGTGGCCAGGTGGGGCAATCTATTACGCTGGATGTAAAAGTGATTGCCTCGCAGAACAACAACAACAGTTCAATAGTTTCTAATGTAACCCAGGTGGCTTTTTCGCCCTATGGAGATTTGTCGCTGAGCGTCACTTCGGTTAATAAAGTACTTTCGGCTGCCAATTCCAGCAACCCTACCGATACCCTTTCGTGGGGCAAAGCCTTTAAAGGATATAGCGGAGTGGTAACGTATCAATTGCAGTATGCCAAAAGCGGTACCAGCTTTGCTTCGCCCACGTCTGTGCCGGCTTCTTCCTTTAGCCAGGTATATACCGTGGTAAATCTTAATAACATTGCCATTGGCGTAGGCGGAGCCTCGGGAGTAGCCACCCAAGTAGATTTCCGTGTGCTGGCCACCAACGAACTGGGCAACACCGAATACTCTAACGTGGTAACATTAACCATTACTCCTTATGCGGCCAATAACTCCATTGATCTGATTGGCGATGCCACTCCGGGCGGCTGGAGTACCGGCACTGAAATGTACCGGCCTGATCCGGTTAATAACCCCGCCAATTGGACGATTAACATTAAATTAATTGGAGGCAATTCGGTAAAATTCAGAGCCGACCAAGCCTGGACTACCAACTGGGGAAGCAGCAACTGGCCCTCTGGTACTGCTACCCAAGGAGGAAATAATATTGCCGTAGGCGGAGCAACCGGATACTATCAGGTGAATTTTAATGCCGGCACCGGTGCTTATACATTCACTCCGATTACGACCACCACCTACACTAAAGTAAGTGTTATTGGCAGCGCTACCCCCGGAGGATGGGGAAGCGATACCGAACTGACGCAGAGCGGAGCAGATCCGAACGTATGGACCGGTACCGTGGCCATGACAGCCGGTGGAAACCAATTTAAGTTCCGGGCCAATGATGATTGGACTGTAAACTGGGGAACAGGCTATCTATCGCCTACGGGGCTATCCGGATGGAGCGTGCAAGGCGGTGGAAACATTAATGTGTCTAATGCCACTACCTATTTTGTGTATATCAATACCGCTACGGGCGAGTTCTTCTTTGGCGATGCCACCAATAACCCCAATGCCGGAACGCCTTACACCCAAATGGGTGTAATTGGTGATGCTACGGCCGGTGGCTGGGGTACGGATACATTTATGATTCAGAACCCGTCTAATCCTTATAAATGGTCGATTAAAACTCCCTTAGTAGTGGGGAACGCCAAATTCAGGGCTAATGCCGGATGGACTACCAATTGGGGTAGCAACACTTTCCCTAATGGAATAGGTACGCAAGGCGGTGCCAATATTGCTGTGGGTACGGCTGCTACTTATGCTATCTCGTTCAATTCTGCTACCGGAGAGTATTCGTTTACGAACTAAGTAGTTGTCTTTTAATTTAATCAGGGGCTTCGTGCCCCTGATTTTTTTTCTTACCTTTTAATGGTGTTGACGCTTTCCGCTATGAAAAAAAAATTGCTCCTATTTCTTTTTAGCATAATAGCCACGTTTGCCGGGGCGCAAAAAGTAACACTTAATCCTACCATTACCCCTGCGCTGTTTCACTACAACGACCCCATTACCGTAACTTACGATGTAACCGGCACAACCATGGCCAGCTTAACCAATGCCTGGGTGTGGGTGTGGGTGTTGAAACCACCCGGCAGCGTCATCAATGCCAAGTATGATATTGATCCGGCTACAGTAGCTGCGGCTCCTGCGCAATGCACTAAGTCAACCCCGGGCGGAAAAACACTCTTTACCATCACCTTTACTCCGGCCAGTTTTTTTTCGTCCGACATCAGCACCCAAACACAGATGGGCATTTTGCTGAAAGGCAATGCCTGGGGCACATATCCTCAAACAACCGATTATGTAGTTAATTTTCTGATGGGCAATGCCTTTCAGACCACGCTTATATCGCCCTCTGCTTTTCCGCTGTTTGTAACCAACGGCCAAACACTTTCGGTGCAGGCTTCGGCTTCGACTGCTTCGCAATACAATTTGTACATTAATGGCAAACTCTTTTCCAGCACGCCTTCGGTTAT